>DEHO01000034.1 GCA_002351955.1 Flavobacteriales bacterium UBA2798 | reverse complement strand
GGAATTATGGGGTAGGTACATATACCCATTAGCACTTACTATTTTTTACATCTTTATTGGCACAAAGATCGACTATTTTACATTCTCTTATTTAGAAAAAGAACGTCAGAAAAAAATTGAAAAAAAACTTGAAATACAGAAAAGCTACGCTGTTTCAGGGGAAACACATATAAATGCTCTAAAGAAAATTATTGAGGAACAGAAAGCATTTCTTGAACTTAAAAAAGAATCCATTGAATCCTTAAGTAAAATTGAGAGTCTGAATCTCAAAGTATCAAATTTGGAAAGTGAAAAAATAGATGATGCCAATTCAATTTATAATCTTAAAAATTCAATTGAAAAATTCTATCAATCCACTGACATAACTAAACACATTTCTGGAAAATGGAAGGTTACTTTATCAACAAATAATCATGGACACTCAACATTATATTACGACATTAATCCTCACAGTATCCAAATCACACAAAATATGTCTCCTTTTGGTAACTATACAATAAGCCATTTTTTTCGACATCCGAACTCTAATAAAATTTATATTATTTCATTTGACTCAACTTCAACAGGAAGAACTCCTTTAATCCTTGATCTTACATATATTTCTTCAAAATTTCTTTCTGGATCACAAAATAGCATTTCATTAATTGAAATGGAAAAAATGATTGATGATGATTAGTTTTAAGAATTTCAGGCCAGCGATAAAAAATCCCCCTCCGGAAAACCGAAGGGGGATCTTCATCTTAAAACCTAACATTAATCAATTTTGATAGCCTTAATGGTTTGTGTTTTTCCACCGATTTCAACGGTCAGGAAATAGTTGCCATTTTCAGCAGCAAACTCCTTTTCACTCATCGGAATTTCATTCACACCGGCAACAAGAGTTACCGTTTTATTCATTACCAGTTTTCCGGTAACATCCGTAAGGGTAATTACGGCTTGTGATGATTCCATTGCATAAAGGCGGATGGTTGCATTGCCTGAGAAAGGGTTCGGGAAGAATTCAATACGGTTAATAAACGATTGCTCTTCAACACCAACAGAGTTAAATGCAAACGGAGCAGATTGGTTACTGCAACCGGAGGCATTCGTAACAACAACCATATAGGTTCCATTATTTGTTACTACTATCGATTGACCTGTCTGCCCACCTATGGTTGAACCGTTAAGGTACCACTGGTATGCAGTAGCTGCAGATGAAGTTAGAGTAGTTCCATTGGCAGTTACAACCGGAATTGCAGGAATAGGATTTACAGTAACAGTAACCTGATCGGTATCCGTACATCCATTTGCAGCAGATCCGGTAACAATGTATGTCTGTGTTGCCGAAGGCGTAAACGGAAGACCGTTGGTCACCCCATTGTTCCAGGAATACGATTGCGCACCGTTACCTGTAAAGGTTACAGATTCGCCCTGACAAATAGTTGTTGCGCTTACTGATGCCGTAACATTTGGCGATGGCACCAGAGTGGTAGTAACACTCATTGAATTTGTACACCCATTGTTATCAGTGATCTGAACTGAAAAAGTTCCGGCTGTGGTTACATTCACCGATTGGGTGGTTGCACCTGTTGACCAAACAAAAGAAGCAGCATTGTTCGCTGAAAGGGTCAAAGAAGAACCTGAACAAACATTGAGCGTTCCTGTGGTGGTTGAAATATTAACCTGCGGCTGAGAGAAAACTGAAACAGCTACCGGAGCAGATGTTGCAGTGCAACCGTTTGCATCTGTTACCACAACAAAATAGTTGGTTTGAGCAGAAACAGAAATGCTTTGAGAAGTTGCACCATTCGACCATAGGTAAGAACTTGCCGCAGGAGCATCAAGTATAACTGATGAACCAGGACAGAATGTTGTTGAACCCTGAGGAGTGATGGTTGCATTTGGTACAGAGCAAATACCCGTTCCCTGAATAGCGTAGGTAAATTCAGATTCGGTATAATCGTTGTTTAACAAAGTAACCGTGGCAGTACGCAGACCAATTGCAGAAGGCGTAAAATTCACCTGAAACGAAACAGAAGAACCTGCTGCAATGGTAGCCGGAAATACAGGCAGACCTGCAAAGGTGAAATCAGCAGCATTGGCACCTGAAACTGAAGCTCCGGTCAATTTTAATGCACCAGGACCATTATTATGGATGGTATAAGTTCTGGAGAAAGATGTCTGAACTGTTACAGAACCAAAATCAGTATGATCAGCAATCGCAGGTGTGTTATCTCCATCAGAAATACCAACAGCATTTCCTGCAACCGAAATTTCAGGATTCGCATGAAAGGTACCCGGATTGAAGAGCGTCATTAACTGCCCGCCCTGAACCAATTCACCACTGATATTGTAATGATCCTGAACCACCATAACAAAGTAACCTGCTCCAAGGATACCTTGCATATCGATGATTCCAGAGCATTCTTCATCTGTGGTTAAGAAGTTTAGACCAGTTGTAGTAAAACGATCGGCATCATGTGCAGCAATTTCTGTGATAACATCTGTCTCCACATTGTACTGCCAGATTTTCGCAAGGTAAGTCTGGTTACCCGGATCTTCCTGTATTAAAATATTTCCAAAATGATCCATGTCAAGATTATCCATCATTTGTGGACCTTCAGTTCCATCCAAAACAGCAGTTANNCACCCAATTCAGGATTATTGATATCCGTAAAACGTAAACGATACATACGAGATGGACTATTGAAAGCATTGGTAGTTACAAAGTAGAAATCATTCGGATTCATCGGATCCCATGCACCATCTTCAGGACGCAGCCACTTTGTTACGTTCTGTGCTGTGGAGTTAGTTTCCAATGTTGCTCCTGTAATGTTGTGAACTGTTCCCATGTTTACCATGGTGAATGGAGTGTTAGGTGCAATGAAGCTTCCGCTAACTTCAGTAGGCAATCCTGAAACAACTATACCATACAACGCTCCGCCATTAAGACCAGCCTTCTGAATATCGTTCCCTGAAGTAGATTTGTTTCCTATGTAAACATAAACCTGACCACCTGTAGCATCATCAAGTCCGACAACGATGGTCTTATCCTGCACCTTTGGACTTGCAACAGCATTTTCCCAGGAGAATTTACCCATGTAAGGAAGTTCCCATGCTTTTCCAGCATCAGGTCCGGTTGCAAGCATCCCAAACGCTCTTCCGTCTGCACCATTTTCTTCTCCGGTAAGGTAGATTCTATTCTGAGTACCTTTTCCATTGTTCGGATTATAAAACGCATTTACATCAGCAAGATCTCCGGAGCAAAAACGTCCAAAACCTGAAGGCATCGGAGTTGACGCATTATAAAGTAAATAGGTTGAACCATTCCAGAGGTACACTGTCTGAATAAGATCTGATCCGCTCAAAACCTGCATGGTGTTTTTGTTAATGATCCACTTAGAAACAAACGCACCTGTATTACCATGAGCACGTGCAATACCTTGTGTTGTGCCAAGTTCATGGTTCATCAAAAGAGTAAAAGTTGNNGTAAAAGTTGCATCTCCATTGTCGTAAGCACCAAGTCCGTCAGGAATTCCCACCATGCGATAAGCACCAATTTGATCACCTACAGTAAGTACCGCAGAAGTTGTAACTCCCGGAGCAGTTGGAATAACATATGGAGATTCAGAACTGCTGACACTAGTGGTCTGTGAATTTCCAAAACCTGCGATAGCGAAATCAAAAGTTCGCTCATCATAATCATTATTGGAAATGGTAAATGTTGCATTGCGGTTACCGGTGGCAGTAGGCAAAAAACGTACATCAACAGTAACTGAACTACCGGAAGCAATGGTGAATGGATAAGTGTGCGCACTTGTAATTGAAAAATCAGAAGCCTGAGCCCCTGAAATATTCATTCCGGTAACTTTTAACGGTCCAGGTCCTGCATTGTTGATCACAAATGAACGGGTTTTGTTTGCACCAAGAGAAACATTTCCTAGAACAGTATAATCAGTTGCAGAAGGTGTATTATCACCATCTACAATATTAATTGTATTTCCGGTTACTGAAATTTCAGGATTGGCGTTGTATGTAAAAGGATTGTAAAGCACATACATCTGTCCGCCTTGAACAAGCTCGCCTGCGATATTATAATGCGCCTGAGTGCAACCTACATAATAACCAGCACCAAGTATTCCCTGCACATCAATTATACCGGATGATTCTTCATCCTGAGTAAGGAAGTTTGCTCCACCTGTTACAAAACGTGTTGCGTCATGTGATGCAAGTTCAGTAAGAACATCCGAATCTACATAGTAATTCCAGGTTTTTGCAAGGTAGGCTTGTCCTCCCGGATCTTCCNNTCTTGTATTACAATATTACCGTAATAATCCATTCCGATATTATCCATCATCTGAGTGCCTTCGGTTCCATCAAGAACTGCAGTAATTGTACCTCCCAATTCAGGTTGTGTAATATCTGCAAATCGCAGACGGTACATGCGCGAAGGACTGTTGAATGCGTTCGTTGTTACAAAATAGAAATCATTCGGATTACGAAGATCCCAGGCACCATCTTCCGGTCTTAGGAATTTAGTAACGCTTAGTGCAGAACTATTGGTTTGCAACGTTGCGCCTGTCATGTTATGCACAAGACCGAGGTTTGCGAGTGAGAATGCAGTATTTGGAGCAATAAAACTTCCACTTACTTCAGTTGAGAGTCCTGATACTGCAACACCATACAATGTTCCTCCAACCAAACCGGCTTTTTCTATTTCATTTCCTGTATTTGATTTATTACCAATGTAAACATAAACCTCTCCGGGAGTGGCATCATCCAATCCAATTACAATTGTTTTATCCTGCATGTAAGGAGATGCAAGTGCATTTTCGTATGAATATTTTCCAAGGTGTGGAAGCTCATATGATTTTCCTGCATTGGGTCCAGAAACGATGTGAGCAAACCCTCTCGCTTCTGTTCCTCCTTCTTCACCGTTCATAAAGATTTTCTCGCTCGTACCTTTTCCACTTTGCGAATTGAAGAATGCACTTTGCTCAGGCAAATCTGCAGAGCAGAAACGATTAAATCCGGTGGACATTGGATTGCCTGAATTGTGATTCGTATAGGTAGATCCATTCCATAAGTAAACCTCTTGAATAAGATCTGCTCCAGAAATAACAGTTAAGGTTGCTTTGTTTACAATCCATTTGGATACAAAAGCTCCCGCATTACCATGAGCACGGGCAATACCATTTGTATTCCCTAATTCATGATTAAGTAAGATGGTGAAAGTTCCATCTCCATTATCATAGGCTCCCATTCCATCAGGAATTCCAACCATACGATATGTACCTACCTGGTCACCAACAGTGAACAAAGAGGTATAACTTGCACCCGGAAATGTCGGAGCACAATAAGGCGGCTGCGAACTTGAAGGCCCTGTCACCTGAGCCATACTTGCCAGTGAGGCTAGCAAGAATGAAACTGAATAAAAAAATCTTTTCATTTTATTTGGGTTTTAGTGTCCCAAAATTCGCTCTCATGTGTTTCAGAATTTACACTTTTATATTACCATCGCGTGTTTTACAACTAAATAACATTCAAAAAAAACAACAACCGTTCCTTCATTTAGCTTTAACAATGAAACCTTAAGGAAAGCTATGACTCATTTAAATTTCAAATTTGGGGCATTGCACAATAATTCAGCACTATTAAAATCAAAAAACAAGCCTTTCAATTAATCTTTCATCTTCACATGATTTTCACAAAAAAAGCGGTCACTCTCATGACCGCTTTTCTTTAACTATTAAAGATAATTCTCAAATGACTTTTACCAATCGTAACGTTTTTGTTTGAGTGCCCGTTTCAATTGAAATAAAATAAACCCCACTACCCGACTCAAATTGTTCACCCGAAAGAAGGATATCATTCATTCCGGCATGGATTTCAAACTGACGATTGGAAATTGTACGACCGATTGCATCTGTAATGCGAATACCCACATGCCCGTGCACACCCGAGTGTATACGAAGCGTTGTTTGATGATTGAATGGATTTGGGAAGATCTCCATTTTATTCATTCCATTTGCTTCCTGAACACCAACTGCGTTGTAATTGTAAACAGTTGACTGATTACTGCATCCTTCATCAGAGGTAACCACAACGTAGTAATTTCCATTGGTAGACACCACAAGGTATTGATTGGTCTGACCGGCGAGTGAACTACCGTTGAAATACCATTGGTAATTATCAGCAGTTGCAGAGAATAAGGTATCCATATTTACGGTGATCACCGGAATAGCCGGAATCGGATTAACTGTTACAGTTACTTGTGCTGTTCCAACGCAACCATTCGATCCGGTACCGGAAACTGTGTACGTTTGTGTTGATGATGGAGAAAACGGTAGTCCGTTAGTTACTCCATTCGACCACGCATAAGAAACTGCACCACTTCCAGAGAAAGTAACTGATTCTCCCGCGCAAATCGAATTATCAGTAACATTTCCATTTACTACCGGCAGAGGAAGAGTACTTACTGTTACAGTTGTTGAGTTCGTACAACCGTTGGCATCTGTTCCTGTTACTGTAAACGACTGATCGGCGTTAACAACGAATGGAACACCATTGCTAACACCATTATCCCAAACATAACTTGAAGCACCGTTACCAGTGAAGGTAGCTTGAGATCCAATACAAACAGGATTTGGAGCAACCGATCCTCCAACATTGGGAAGTGAATTTACAGGAACAGTAATAACAGATGAATTCTGACAGTTATTAATATCAGTACCAACAACGGTATACGTCAAAGTAGACGAAGGAGAAAAAGCAACACCATCTGCCACACTGTTATCCCAGGAATAAGATTGAGCACCCGTTCCACTTAATGTTAATGCAGACCCAGCACAAACTGAAAGCGATGATGCGTTGATGCCAACAGTTGGAAGTGCATTCACCACTACAGTTTGAGCAGTAGAACTTGCAGAACATCCAAAGGCAACAGATGTAGCCTGAACCTGGTAGGCACCTGCTGCATTTACGGTGATGCTTGAACTTGTTTCGCCTGAAATTGGATTTCCGTCTTTAATCCACTGGAAATTTGCTCCGGTTGGATTAGAAACGCTAAGTGTTACATCATCATTGGCACAAATGGTATTGCCGGACGAATTAACGGTAAGCGGAAGGGTTTGTTGGCAGGTTTGCACCTGGAAGATCGAAAGCGTTGAAGATACTTCGTTGGCAAGAATAAGAATGGAATTTCCGTTAGGAGATTGCGCTGCATTGATATAAATAATTCCTTCAGCTCCGAGGTCAGGACCAAGTCCAGCAAGATTCCTGTTGTTCCAATAACCAACATATTGTGGAGATGCGGGATTGGTTACATTATAGGCCATTACTCCACCTACACGTTCTAGCGAAACAAACAAATAAGGAATTCCATTGATGGTTGCAGTTGCAACGCCTTCCGGTTCCGGTCCTTTATCATCTGAACGGTTCTTTAATGTGTTGTTTGCGTTCGATACATTAAACATGGTTGAATAAACCGGATGTTGAGCAATTGTGCGTTCAAGTTGATCACCACTGTCATAAATCAAAGCACCAGTTGTTCCATTCCAAATTGTAAACGATCGTGCACCGAATGCATAAATTTCATCGAAATCTCCATCGTTATCAATATCGCCCAACTGATTAGTTACATTTAGACGACCTGCAAGTTGTGCGCGTTTTAAATCTGCTCCGTTTGGAAATGCAGTCGCATCAAGATTTAAAGTAGATAAGCGAACTGATTCAATAATTGCACCGGTATATTCACGTGCATCCCCTTCGTTTGCAGTAACAATATATGTAATGCCGCCTACCGTAAAATTAGCGATTGCATCAGGCATATACATTCCTTTAACAGGAAAATTGGAAAGATTAATTCCTGCAGTCTGGTCGCTTACATCCATTGCGTTTCCGGTTAAGGAATGATCCTTAAACCCTAACGGCTCAAGAGAGACAAGCGTGTTGTTAGAGAGATTGATTTTTGCAATTGCATTATTTTCCTGCATTGTAATCCATGCAACCTGATCATCCTCCGATATTGAAATATATTCAGGCTCGAGGTCCTGTGATGCTGAAGAGGCTCCTCCAAACACACCAAACAAACGAATTCCCTGTGAACGAAGCATTGCTTCCTGTCCATTATAAGCAGTGAAGTCAATCGTTGTAACATTTGCTTGTGATAGAGACGCTATTCCACCGCTTACATCAATGATGCTTATTGATCCATTTGGATCTTGAGTATACGATGGTAATGCAGAAGGGTGTAAATCCACACTTGTCGGTTCACCTTCGTTTGCAGTGAGAACCTTTGTACCGTTATGCGTAAACTTCACCATATCGGGCATTGCTCCAACGNNTTCAGAAAATTTCCGGAAGCATCAAAAAACACAACTTTACCGGGGTCTTGAGGATTGGCACCATCTTCAATTGAACAGGCAACTATTCCATTATAAACATCAACAGAATTTATATTTCCGTAAGGAGTTAAATCAATAGAGGTAAGCAATACCGGTGCAGAAGGATTTGCAAAATTGACAATATCCAACTTTCGTCCGATTGAATTTGCAATAAAAAGGCGCTGAGTTCCCGGATCATGAACTACAATTTCAGCCGAATTTCCTGTGCCTCCGTTGCTAAATGAATTCAACAAAGAAAGCAACAGTTCATTATTTGCAACCGGTGCAGGATTATCATTATCCTTTATGTAAAATGTGTGGTGATTATTTGCACCTGCAGTTGCGTTTACCAAACCGGAAAATGTAAACAGTAAATATTCATCCGATTCCAAATCGTTGTCATTTGTTATGGTTATTGGAAAAGAATGCGTACCATTTGTAGCAGCCGGAATCGACAACCAATAACTGCTCACTGAATAATCGGATGTTGACGCATTTGAAATTGGTTTTACGTACAACTCTACAAAAATGGGTTCAGCGTTGGAATTTGAAACCGTCAGATTAATATTGACCGTACCTGCATTTTCATTTATGGTCTGGTTGTTTGAAGCAAAAACTACAGTTGCAGGAGTTAAAGATTGTTGAAGGGTAATTGATGTTGTTCCATCAGTTGTAGTACCGGTTGCCCAACCTCGACCTGTACTAAAAGTACCTGTTGTACGATTGAAAACTCCGGTTGCAACGATTGTAACTCCACTTCCGGGATCTGCCGCAATAAAGCTTGTGCTTTGTAATTTTCCACCGGGATAAATATCACTAAGCGGAAGCTGATATCCTGCAGTTCCCCCTGCAACAACAGCTGTTCCCAAACCAGTACCAAAGAAAATGGCATCAACAGGTATGGTAGTAGAGGTTATTTGAGCAGAGGGCACATTAAATACAGCAATACCATCTGCATTTGCACCACCATTACCTAATACACCTCCTGTTCCGCCGGCATTTCCAAATCCATCCCCACCTTGTGTTGTACAATCAATGATGCGCAATTTTGTACCTGCAATGGCCATTGTTGAACCACCAACATATACAACATCCCCGGCATTTACTGTGCCGGAGCTTATCTGAAATGCATACGATAAGCCACCACCTGCAGCCCATCCATTTGCGTTAGCTGTTCCATTATTATTGAATACAACAGTGTATGGAGATTGATTAAAATTAATTGTCCGTGTAGCCACAAGCTCCACCCATTCAAAAGCAGCATCGTTCCCGGGAGGATTTGCCATAAATTCTGAAATCAGTAAGCCCGGACCTTGTGCAATTGCCGGTGCCGANNGGCCGAATAAAGCAAGGCACATACAAAACTGTTAACAGCTTTTAAAATTCGATTTTTCATTGTTGGTTTTTTAGTGCCGCAAACATCGCACTACATTCCAACAACTGCCTTACCTGTCCATTAAGGTATGTTTATACTATATTGTAGTATGTGAATTAAAAAAGTATGGCAATGAACTAAAGTGTTATCGCCAAAAAGAGAAACCTAAATGATTATGAAAAATATTATTTCAAAAACCTGAACATCCTTAACCTGTGATTCACAAATAAAAAACCAGCTCAAAAATCACAAGCCAAAGCAATCAATGATCTTGTCTGCAAGAAAGGATGATAATTTAACATAGGATTCATACGTCCACCCGGCAATATGGGGTGATAAGACCACTCTGTCGGACGCAATCAGGTACTGAAAAGGCTCCGGTAATTGGTTAGTGTCAATTTTTTCGAATGAGGAATGCTCGTATTCGATAACATCCAGGCAAGCTCCCAAGACTTTCCCCTTTTTCATTGCGGCAACCAGGTCTTCTGTGTTTACATTTTTTCCACGAGCGGTATTGATCAGAAAAAAATTCTTGCTGCAGGAATCTATAAAAGTTGAATTGAAATAATAGTTTGTTTCTTCGGTTTGAGGAAGGTGCAAACTGATCACATCACTTTCGCTTTGCAGCGTTTCCAAATCAACCTCTTCAATTGTGGATGTCGCAAATCCGCTTTTGTATTTATCATATGCAACTATCCTGCAACCAAATCCGGTAAGCTTGGATGCGAGGGCACTTCCCATATTTCCAAAACCTACTATTCCAACCGTTTTTCCTGACAGTTCGTGACCACGATTCCCTTCACGGTCCCAAATACCCGACCGAACCTGTGCATCTGCGCGCAAAATATTTCTGAACAATAACAACAACATTCCGATAGCCTGTTCACCTACTGCATCACGATTGCCTTCCGGAGAATTAAAACAAATGATTCCTTTTTGCTCACAAAATTCGAGATCTATGTTTTCCATTCCTGCTCCACTACGTGCAATGAATTTGAGATTGGCAGCTTTACTCAAAAAACGCTTATCCATTTTAATCCGGCTGCGGATCACTATTCCATCGTAGCTACCGATTAGCTGTTCCAATTCTATCTGCGGAGTTGAAGTATGCATAACGCAACGTACTCCCCGCGATTCCAATCGCTCTTTGAGGATCGGATGAACTGTATCAATAAAACAGACTTTCATTTTCGAATACCAATTATCTAATTACCAATTTCCAATTAATTAAATTCATAACAGATCGTTTAAAAAGGTAAGAAAAATTTAGATACGCTTTATTCTGATCAGAAATAAAGAAAATGTCCAACCAAAAAATAGATCGTTACACCCAGGATATCATTGGTTGTGGTAATAAACGGACCTGTTGCCAAAGCAGGATCAACTTTGTATTTATTAAGCAAAAGCGGAACAAATGTCCCGAATACCGCTGCAAAACAAATCACTGTTAACAGAGCAATGCTTACAGTAAAACCAAGATTGAGTGAATCTGCAGTAAGCATACTGTAACCTAAAATCACAGAAGCACAAACCAATCCATTTACCATACCAATGATAAGTTCTTTGAATAAACGAGCGGCCATTCCCTGCATTTGAATTTCATCAGCAGCCAGTCCCTGCACAACAATGGCGGAAGATTGTATTCCGACATTCCCTCCCATTGCAGCGATCAGTGGAATGAACATGGCCATTTCGGGATGAATGCCAATCACATCTTCGTATTGACCAATAACCATTGAACCGAAAATTCCTCCGATCATGGCAATCAGCAGCCAGGGCAAACGCGCACGTGAAATCACCCAAACGGTATCTGAAGATTCAACTTTTTCAGAAAGACCTGATGCCATTTGGTAATCCTTCTCTGCTTCTTCGCGGATTACATCAACCACATCATCAATGGTAATTCTTCCAATCAATCGCATTTGATCATCCACCACCGGTAATACAACCAGATCGTAACGTTCCATTAAGCGTGCAGCTTCTTCGATGGACTGATTAGCCTGAATAAATTTTATGTTTTTACTCTGATAGACTTCACCAATTGTTTGCTTGGGATTGGCAACCAGGAGAGATTTCAATGAAAGTAAACCCTCCAATTGATCTTCGTCGTTTACAACATAAACGGTATAAACATGTTCTACTTCCTGAGCTTGTTTGCGCAATTGAACAATACAACGATCTACAGGCCAGTTCAGATTGGCTTTTACAAATTCCCTCGCCATTATTGCGCCTGCAGTCCCTTCTTCATAATTCAATAAGGCCTCAATATCACTTACCTGAGCTTTATCTTCGATCTGAGAGATTACTTCGCGCTGTTTTTCTTCCGGTAATTCGCCTACAACATCGGCAGCATCATCCGAATCCATCTCCTCGATGTGTGCTGCAATCTCACGTGTAGTTAAGGATTCCAGAAGTTCTTCGCGAACATCTTCATCAAGCTCTGTTAAGGTATCTGCAGCTTGCTCGTTTTCCAATAAACGGAATAAATACTTTCCGTCATCTCCATCAAGCTCGTTGATGATTTCAGCAATATCCGCACCGTGGAGATCCTTCAGGAAATCCATCAGAAAACCATCGTTACCGTTAGCGATAGCCTCGCTTAGCTGGTCAATGATCTCTCTTGTAATCGGAAATTGCATGGTGCAAAGATAGGTTTTGAATCAGTAAAACCAACCCACTAAAAGTCAGGCAACTGCAAACAAAAAGGTCGCCGCATGGGACGACCTTCTGAACAAAATAAGTGACTTAAAGATCACAGTCGCAAGCAAAAATGGGAAGGGATCCAATTCCTTTGTCGAGACTTAAAATATCAGAAATCGAATTAAATTTCACTCCGAAATTGATTATGAAATGGGTAATGGCATCAGAAAATTTGTCAGCTCAACAAACTGTTCAACACTCAATCGCTCCGGGCGAAGATCAAAATAGGGATGCTCACTTCGTTCAGGGTTTAAGGATTTTATGGAATTGCGAATGGTTTTTCTGCGCTGATTAAAAGCGGTTTTAACCACCTGGATAAAAAACTTTGGATCACATCCCATTTCATTGCGATTATTTCGCTTCAGACGAATAACAGCACTTTTAACTTTTGGGGGAGGATTGAATACATTTTCATGTACTGTAAACAAGTATTCAACATCATAAAAAGCTTGTGTGAGTACACTGATAATTCCATAAGCCTTACTTCCCGGAGGTTCTGTNNCTATTCGCTCTGCCATTTCCTTCTGAAACATACCAACCATTTCCGGTACCTGATCACGATTTTCAATCACCTTGAAAACAATTTGCGATGAAATATTATAAGGAAAATTTCCAACAACAGCTAAAGGACCATCAAATAGTTGTCCTATTTTCATTCGCAAAAAATCCTCAGAATAAATTCTTCCATTTAGCTGTGGAAAATATTCTTTCAAATACTCAACAGACTCCGAATCAACCTCAACCACTGATGTCAGAAACTCCTTACGCTCCAACAAAAACCGGGTAAGAGCCCCTGTCCCTGGACCCACTTCAATCACTTGCCGGTAATTGCCAAATCCTGTTAGTGAATCAGAAACACGGTGAGCAATGGATAAATCGATAAGGAAATGCTGTCCTAGATGTTTTTTAGGTCGAACCATGCGTGAAAATAGCATAAAACATTCATTTCATCCTCAAATGGAAATTGTTGGCAATTGCAATTCCTTACCGCTCATCCCAAAACGCACACGATTAGATCAATTAAGAGTAGATTTGTAAAAATTCCAGGCGCGGATTAAACCATTTCCAAAACCAAGCGTCTATACTTGCCATGACACATCACATCACCCTCCGGTATTTTCGAAACCTATTGCTATTCACCCTTTTAATGGTGCCTGAAATCATTCTTGCTCAGGACTTCTCAGTAAAAGGAACGCTTAAGGACAAATCCAATGGAAGTCCCCTTCCGGGAGCAAATGTTGTACTGATTCACCGTAGAGATTCTTCACTGATCAAAGGGAGTACAACGGATGCCAATGGTCGATTCGTTATCACAGGATTGCGCAGAGGAGGCTATCGGTTTCAGGCCAGTTTTATTGGTTATTCAACGTTGAGAAAAGATACTGTAATGGTATTTGATGATGTTAACCTGGGAGATCTGTATTTGGAACCCAGCTCCACGGAGCTTGATGATATCACCGTCGAAGAACGCATGGTACGTGTCGAAATCAAGGGGGATACCGCAGAATACAATGCAAAGGCGTTCAAAGTCAATCCTGATGCTACTGCTGAAGATCTGGTAAAAAAGATGCCCGGAATCACTTCTGAAAATGGCCAGATGAAAGTGAATGGCGAAAACCTAGGAAGAGTTTTGGTTAACGGGCGTCCGTTTTTTGGAGAAGATCCAAATGCTGCTCTTCGTAATTTACCTGCGAATATGGTCGATAAAATCCAGGTTTTTGATCAGCAAAGTGATCAGGCTGCATTTACGGGTTTCAACGATGGAACAGGTACACGCACAATAAACATTCTTACCAACCAGAAAATCGGAGACGGAAATTTCGGTAAATGGTATGCGGCTTACGGTACCGACGACTATTACAATGCAGGATTCAGTTTAAATTATTTCAAAGGCGCCCGGAAACTTTCTTTTGTTGGTATGAGTAACAATATCAACCAGCAGAATTTTTCACAGGAAGATCTGTTGGGGGTAAATGCGGCTAACTCATCACAAGGTGGAGGAGGAAGCGGAGGCAGAGGTGGTCCGCCACAAATGGCTGGGATGAACTGGAGAGGAAACCAATCCGGTGATTTCACCAATGCAGCGCAATCCGGTATTGCAACAACACATTCCCTGGGTGTAAATTACAGTGATCGTCTTGGAAAAAAAGCATTTTTATCAGGAAGTTATTTTGGAAACTACTCCGATCGTTTTCAGGAAAAATGGACAAACCGGAATTTTATTCAGTCGAGTGATTCTTCCAACAATTACACAGAGACCAGTCAGAGCGATAACCTCACCTGGAATCATCGGGTGAATTTGCGTCTTGATGTAAACATTGATTCCACATCAGTGCTTACATGGCAGCCAAAAGGCAGTTTTCAATCTAGTGTATCAGACGCCGTTCTTAATGGAAGTAATACCGGAGCAGAGAATCTGATTACTACCTTAATGAGTAATCTAAATGGTTCGGACATGACTGCATATGTGCTTGGGCAAACCATGACCTATCGCAAACGATTAAAGAAAAAAGGCCGGACGATTTCGGCGGAATGGACAAGTAATTACAATTCGAGATATGGCGACGGGTATTTGAATTCTCGTAATGTATATTTCTACTCCACCGACTCATTAGAGATTTTAGATCAAATCAATGATCAGAACAGTTTGAATCACACCCAAAGTGTTAACATAACATATACAGAACCGATAAAAGAAAAAGGTCAGCTTCAGATTACTTATAACCCCAGTTTTAACTGGAACACATCAAACAAAACAACACTGAACTATGATTCCCTTGCAAGCGACCACATTGTAATGGATACTTCGTTAACCAGTAAATTCATAACCAATTATTTTGTTCAGAAAGGCGGATTGCTTTATCGATTCACCAAGGATAATAATTTCAACTTTCAGGTTGGAGCCAATGCACAGTATGCTACATTAACATCAGATCAGAGTTTTCCGATGGCATTTGCTATCGACAAAGCTTTTTTCAATATTCTCCCAACTGCCTCTGCATATTATGCATTCAATAAAGAGAGTAATATCCGTTTGAATTACCGTACGTCGACGAATCAACCCAATTCAAATCAGTTGCAGGATGTGATTGACAATACCAATCCCATTCTTCTGCGTGGCGGAAATCCCGATCTTGCGCAATCGTTTACCCACAGTTTGTTTGGCCGTTGGATGAAATCAAAAATCATTGAAGGCACATCCCTGTTTTGGATGATGCATGCAAGTTTTACTGAAAACTACATTGGAAATTCCACTTTTATTGCAACAAGAGACACTGTGTTGCGCGATAATATTTTACTGCAGCGTGGATCACAGTATACTTCCTATGCCAACATGAGCGGAAACAAATCTATGCGAACCTATGCAAACTATGGTTTCCCTATGGCACCGTTAAAAAGCAATGCAAATGTGTACGCAAGTCTTGGATTGAATCAAACACCTGGATTGGTAAACGGATTAAAGAACATCTCCAACAATTATAGCATAACCGGAGGATTTACACTTGCATCAAACTTCAGTGATAAAATTGATTTTACAGTTACAACAAACTCCACCTATTCAATTGTGCGGAATTCTTTACAAACCAATTCCGATAATAATTATCTGATTCAAAACAGCACTGGAAAACTCAATTGGATTTTTGGAAAAGGATTTGTTTTTGCAACCGATGTTACACATAGCATGTACAGAGGACTCCAGCAGGAATTCAACCGCGATTTTATCCTTTGGAATGCAGGATTGGGATACAAATTTCTGAAAGATCGCAAACTTGATGTACGACTAATTGCATACGATTTACTCAACCAGAACAACAGCATTAATCGCCAGGTGACTGAAACTTACATTGAGGACACCCGTTCGAACGTTATGAATCGCTATTTTCAATTGCAACTGACCTACACATTCCGAAATTTCAATCAGCAAAAACCGGAAGAGAAAAAACCATAATTGGCAAGCAGTAATTAATTCACCTTGTGAACAACTTCGAGTAAGGTCCTGAAAGCAGCGAATCTACCGCCGTACTTGTCTGAATGGTCTTTCCGCAATGCAGGTGCAAAATCTGATTCATATTTTTTAAATGTAGGCATATCCTTGCACAAATACTGAACAGAATACGATACGCCCCCCTCCGACTCAGCCAGAATCTTACAGATTTTATTCTCTATAAACATCCCTGTGCGCATTACATCAGGAATATGAACATCTTTCATCCATTGAAGCCATTCTTCATGGACTTGCTCATCAATGTTTACTGTAACGTTGTAAAGAATCATCACTCTCGATTTTCAGCAATAATAACAAGAAAACACCCGAATCCGCTGCCGAACCGTTCACTTAACTGCATTTTTGGTCTTTTTTCCATTGATTTTATCCCCAACACCTCCGAACTTTGCTTTGTCTCAAATCCATAAGACCTCCGGGGTTTTAAAAACCCCGGAGGTCTGGTGTAAGCCATGTGGAGAGAAGGAAAATAGTATCTTAGTCGCTGATGAAGCAGATTCTCAGGCTGATCCAACCCAACATTTCTTCTTTAGGAATTTCGCTTTTCCTGATCGTTCATGTATTGGAATGGATTGTAGGCCAAACAAATTTTCAATTTGCTATAGCGCCTGAATGGAATGAGGACATCGCCACCTGGCAAAATAGTAGAATTGCTTCGAGATTCGACCTTTTGTTTTTATGCACGCTTTCATCGTTGATTATTGTTACCGGGACTTCTCTCTTATTCAATCATCTATTTGCTCTAAAAGGGAAAAACGCATTCCGGCTGGCAATATTGATCGGTTCCTGGATTTTTGTTTTGCAGCTTTTCGCATTCTTTGGGAATCCTCAATCAAGCATTTTACCTTTTACGGAAAGCATTTGGGTTTTGTGTGTGCTACTCGCATTCTTTCCGCATAAAACAATAAGAAGAGAAGATGAGTTGTTAGTGTTACTTGCAGCAGGGTTTAGCCTTGCATATGGATTAAATGCAATTGATGACAGTCAGCAACTAAAGCTCATTAATACTGAAGGCACTTTTCTGATTGTTCTTCTGATATTCTTTGGCGTTAATCGGTTCACTGTTCTAAAGTCATACGGACTCCCGGAAATGTTCAGACTTTTTTTTCCGATAATTCTGATAGCTCCTGTCTGGACTTTCAGTCGCGAAATCTGGCATATCACAAACGCAAGAGGTTTATTTATTAAGAACCCAATCCTACTCTTTCCCTGGATTTGGATGTTGAGCACCCTGCCCTTTTATCTTTTTAAACGATCCTTTTTAAAAAGTACAAGTCACATCAGAAATCTTATTCCCTATTTTTTATTGGCAAGCGTTGTGTTACCTGCCCTGTATTTGGACAGTTACGCGTATTATTGTGACCCCTTCGAATTGGCCAATCCCGCAAATGCAATGATGCGCGGCTATGAATTTGGAGAATCTTCATTCAGTCAGTTTTTCAGTTCTCATTTGTTGTCTGAACAAATTCCAGGCTGGATTTATTATTCCCTTCATGGCTATGAGCATGGCTTGGGTTTTATGACCTACAACATGTTTGGTGAAATGGTTTACTGTTTTTTATTCTACATTGTACTCTTTACAATAACCGGAAATAGAATTCACTCACTGTTCATAACACTGTTATTTCCACTTACCGATACAATTTTCCCGATTTCTTATTCTCTGCTTTTATTTTCCGTATTGATTGTTTTGAGATTAAGGCAAGAATTCAACATCCGGTTACTATTGTGCACACTTACATGGAGTTTATTCCTAATCGTTTGGCGACTTGATTTGGGAATTGCAAACGCTGTTGCCATGTTTGCAACAACTATCCTGATCTGGATAAGAAAAGGAGTGCTGCAAAACATGAAAATAATCCTGATTACAGGAGGCTTTTTAATAGTAATTTCTATAATCACATTTTTACTTTTGTCATCAACTACCAAAGTAAACCTTGGACAGGCATTGCAATACATATCAGCGAACCAGGCACATGCACTTCCGGATCTCGCCCTGAATTATAATCACATTTTCTTTTTCCATTATTTCCTTCTGCCGTTTATTATTTTGATTGTTGCACTTCGATCCATTACCAAAATTCTAAGGCATAAAGAAATCCATATAGATTTCGTTTTGTTATTTCTTTGCATAGCCTATTTTTTTAATATTCAGAGAGGTATTGTAAGGCATTCACTTCTTGAAGGAAACGATACTTTCATTACTTCTTTTGGATTTCTTATCCTTTTTATTGCACTGCTCAGGGAGTATAATTGGAAAACTTCATTTGCGCTTTCCGGGATAACATTGTTGTCCATTGGATTTTCTTTCCCTATGCGTAACGGCGAAAAAAATCTTCTTTCCAAATGGGATGCAGCAATTGAAAAAGAAAATTACCCCAATGGAATGAAGAAAATTTCGAGGGTCGGTTTTCAAAATGCCCCTTGTATTACTGAAATAAATACACTAAAAGCATTTATCGACCATCATTTTCCTGCCTCAACAACCTTTATTGACCTCTCCAATCAACCAATGCTCTATTACTTTTTGCAGCGACCTGTACCTTCTTATTTCAATCAGGGTTTGCAGAATGTAATGACTTTCAAAATGCAAAGACATTATATCAATGAATTGAAAAATTATGACATTCCCTTTGTTGTTTATTCCTCCTACCCAAGAAAATGGTTTGACGATATTGACCACATTCCAAATCAACTGCGATATGCAATAATAAGAGAATATGTTTTTGACCACTACCTTCCTTATGAAGTTATTGGAGGTTATTTTATTTGGATCAGAAAAGATATTATTGGCAGAGGACCGCTTCATGCTGCCAATATCAATGCAATTCCCCCAGAAGAATGGGATTTGGGCCTAAGTCCTGTTTACCGCTATAAGGAACATTTAAAAACCCTTAATCTAATTGAAAATGCTAAAATCTATTTAAGTGGGAATTTCATAGATACTGTTTCCTTTGGGAACTATAATTACTTTAAAAGGAATGAGATCTATTACCTGACAGGAATAATAAACAACAAACTTTCAAAAAATGAGCGCATTTCGTTTAGATGCACTAAAAAGGGAACGCTGACAGGAACATTTAATATGACGGTGCCACCAGGTGAGAATTATTATTCCCTACCAATATATGCCCAGTTCCAATGCAGATTAAATGGATTTGACACAATAATTGTGCAGAAACTTCCTGAAATAGAATTGAGGATTGGAGTTCTTAAAGAAAAAATTTGCGACGATTGCCCATGAAATTAAATACGGCCATATGGATCGATAAATTCGTTGTAGGAATCTTTAATCGGCTCTTGAACATACTTGTTCGGTTAACCGGATTTTTTCTACGGCCATCCCACAAACTCGATCGTAATTTTAAAGCCATTGCTATCTGCAAATTCAAGGGGATGGGTTCTATTATCCAGAGCACACCGCTGATCCTAACACTTCGGAAAAATTATCCGAATGCAAAAATTATTTTTATAACAACGTCCGGAAACAAACGATTACTTGAACTGATTCCACAAGTTGATGAAATCATAACCCTCAACGACAGTTCTTTTTTCGCACTTCTTTTTGGGGCTCCTTCACTAATTGCAAAACTGATTCGCAAAAGGATCGGTTTATATTTCGATCTGGAAATCTATTCCAATTTCAGCAGCGCAATAACAGCGATGTCGTGTGCCAGAAATCGTGTTGGTTTTTATCTTCGGTCTGATCAATACCGATTGGGGCTATATACCCATATGATGTTTTATAATGTTAACATGCCCATTCGAGAGACCTATCTGCAAATGGCTCGGATTCTTCCACTAAAAAATGAGAATTCGGAATTACATAATCTTTGTGAAGAAACATCCAGACTGAGACCTGAAATTATTACGTCATCGATTCATTCAAAAAATCATATTGTAATCAATTGCAACGCTTCCGATCTGCGTGAAGAACGCAAATGGCCATTGGATCGTTTTGCAGGATTGATCAATTATATTCTCAACAATCATACATTCACCATTTACCTGATAGGAGCCAGCAATGAAAAAGCACACGTTGCTGAACTTATGAAACGAATTCCGGAAAACTTCCGAATCATTAATCTTGCCGGTAAAACAAACATTGATGAATTAATTGCGCTAATAAAGCATTCTCAAATGATGATTACCAATGATACGGGTCCCATGCATATTGCCTATTCTACTTCAACCCCAACACTCGCATTGTTTGGTCCATGCTCTCCACTTCAATACGGTACATTCCCTAATTCCATCGCTTTGTACGAGTCGGTTTATTGCAGTCCCTGTGTACATGAATTTTTAGTTCCGCCCTGCAAAGGCAATAACATTTGTATGCAAAAAATTGATCTTGAAAAAGCAATACATGCATTCGAGCAAATCCTTAATGGTGTTCCGCAAGCTCAAAACACTAATTACAATGCCATTACCGGAAGAGAAAACGGATATTTGCCAGGATTGGTAAAGCGACAGAAAAATGAATAAGGATCAATTGATCTTTTCACCCCTTAAAATCCGGAACCGTTTACGTGCTTCCACCACATATAAGCTACCGGGGTATTCAAACATCAGCTTTTTGTAAAGTTCAGACGCCTTTTCCGAATCATTAAATTGAAACTGATACAATTCCGCAAGTTTAAACGTTGCGTCATCCCCTAAAATATCACTTCCGTAATTTTCAATTATGTTTTGCAAATGGGATACTGCAGTTGTATAATCTCTGCGTTTCATTGCAATTTTATAACGCAGGTAAACAGATTCATCTGAAAGTCCGTGCCAGGTGTATTGTTTATTCAGCGTATCAAGTTTCAGTTCAGCTTCTGCAAGACGGTTCTGGAAAACCAATAAATCAGCCTCCGCATAGAGTAACAATGCTTCAGGAATTGAATCAACCCCCAGATTATCGGTGATCAATAAAGACAATTGCATTGCGTCGTTGCTGATGAGTTTAGATGTAGATGCCTTGAGAACATCAAGCTGCCCCTGTGCCCAACCAAAATCTCCGGTGTAAAATGAAATTCGTGCGTTTCGCAACTTTGCTTCGTGACCTATTGGTTCGTGTTTAAATGCTTTTTCTACCTGTGAATAGAGTAACGAAGCGTCCCAAATCAATCCGCGCATAAGTGCAATATCGGCAAGTTCGAGTTTCATTTCAGCCTCAATATTGGGACGTATCCCTGGCATTTGAAGTGCTTCAAAAAGAATTTCCGTACCGCCCTTTGGATCTTGCATATAAAACGCCTTCAACTTAGCATATCCTCGCATCAATCCAACAGTTCCAGAATTTCTCCCAAGTTCTGTTATCGATTCGTTGTACAAACGCTCCAATGTGGTAAGATCATTCTGCTCATAAATACCTTGATTGAGAATTTTATATGACAACACTTCCACCATTTGTATACGCGCATCGATATAATAATTTCCGTTTTTTCCTTTTTCGGTGATTACATATTCAAATGCACGAGCTGCAAGATCATATTGTTGGTTATTGGCACAAACCGCTCCGAAACTCAAAACGCGCAGTCCGTCTTCTTTACGACGTTTATCTAATGCTTTTACCTGGTTGAAAGCTGCATTTAAATCTCCTTTTTGCTGAAAAAACCAAATGAGCAATTCATTATAAGCAACATTATCAGGATTCTTCTGAACACGTTTAAGTATTTCAGTGCGCAACAACTCTACCCTTGCGTTATTGGGGTCATCCATGTTAACCGCAAACGTGAGAATATTCTCAACACGATCAAGGTCACGCGGATTATCTTCCAGCATAGCAAGATATTCTTCAATCATGAGCTGAGTCTCACCTTTCAGATTGTAAATTTCTGCCTTGTCGGCTCTGAATTTTACGGCGCCTCCATTTAACTTCTCTCCTTTCTCATATACCTTCAAAGCATAATCCAATTCACCTTTATCTCTGAATGAAAGTGCCAGATTACGTACTTGCTGAACATCGCCTGTTAGATCTTTTATCGCATTATCATATTCCTTTTTTGCTTTTGCGACATCTCCCTGTTGTTTGTAAACATCACCCAGATCAACGAAATACTTCAAATTTCCCTGATTCTTTTTCTGCTGCTTTTTAACCAGTTTCTCTGCTTCTTTGAATTCTTTTAATTCAAGCAGGCACTTCAGATAATAATTGTAAAAATAATCGCTCTGGTTTTTGTTATACAGCTTTTCGTAATAAAGCGCTGCCTTATCAAATTCGCCCGCTTGAAAATACTGCACAGCCAATTGCTGATCACTTCCCTGCGAAGAAGCAAAAAAAGGTAGTAGCAGGAAAAGAAATACAATCAGTCGCATTTATGAGTTTATTGTCCTCGAATTACTTCTAAAACGTAGGGATTAAGAGAATCGTATAATTGTCGGGTACTTTCGTAGCTACCCTTATAGGCATCATACGCAGAGAAAAGGGCCCGGGTTGCCAGTTTTTCTTCCTGGAAGTATTTCCTTCCCTCTTCCAATTCAAAATCACCATGTTCCAGCGACTTTTTTAAATTCTCAAGCTGTTTCACGGACAGATGAATTTCTGCCCAAAGCTCGGCACGCTGTTTATTTGCACGGAGGTTAACTCTACGCAATGATTTATAGGTAGTAATTTTCCGGGCACGAACCATATCAATGGTATCTGTATCGTACACTTTCTTAAGAATATTCACATTGTTACTGGCATGCATACTGATGGTATCCAGTATCGCGGAATCCAAGGTTCCAAGCTCTTTTTCGATCCGATCTATTTCAACTCGTAAACTATCAATACTGCGAATCTCCGTGGAAAAATCAGGGCCTCCACAGGAACTAAAAAAAGCAGTGAATAAAATGAAGATAAGGAAAGGAACTATTCTGTATTTCATATGCTTTTCATTTTGACCGTTAAAATCAAATCTTATCAAAACCTGTGTATGGAACAAGTACTTCCGGAATACGAATTCCTTCCGCGCTTTGATTATTTTCAAGGAGAGCAGCAACAATACGTGGCAATGCTAATGCAGATCCATTGAGGGTATGTGCAAGACGTGTCTTTCCNNTTCCACTTTTATCTTTAAATCGAAGCTTTAAACGATTAGCCTGGAAAGTCTCGAAGTTTGAGGTAGAAGAAACCTCAAGCCATTTTTCCTGTGCTGCTGAGTATACTTCAAAATCGTAAGTCAATGCCGAGGTGAAACCCATATCTCCTCCGCATAACCGAATGATACGAAAATGTAAACCCAACTTCATTAATATCCCTTTGACATGTTCTACCATCTCCTCTAAAATCCGGTAAGAATCATCAGGATGTGCAAGCTGAACTATCTCAACTTTATCAAATTGGTGCAAACGATTCAATCCTCGTACATCTTTGCCGTAGCTTCCGGCTTCACGACGAAAACATGGTGTGTATCCGGTTAGTTTTACCGGCATTTCTTCTTCTTTAAGGATTACATCGCGGTAAATATTTGTAAGCGGAACTTCAGCAGTTGGAATGAGGTATAAATTATCAATTCCTGCGTGGTACATCTGTCCCTCTTTATCGGGTAATTGCCCGGTACCGTATCCTGAAGCTTCGTTTACAAGGTGCGGAACCTGGGTTTCAGCATAACNNTCTTCCGTAACAAAATACATCTGTCCTTCTTTGTCGGGCAGTTGTCCGGTTCCGAATCCTGAATCCTGATTGACCAATATGGGTGGCTGTATTTCCAGATAGCCTGCTGCCACTGCTTTATCAAGAAAAAAATTGATTAATGCACGCTGCAGTCTGGCACCCTTGCCCCGGTAAACCGGAAAGCCTGCACCTGTAATTTTCACGCCCAACTCGAAATCGATCAGATCATGTTTTGCAGCAAGCTCCCAATGAGGAACTGCATCTTTAAGTACAGGAATTGTTCCGTGACGGAAAACTTCAAGATTTTCCTCCGGTGTTTTTCCTTCCGGAACAATTGCACTCGGAGTATTAGGTACTGTATAAAGCAATTGTTGTTGTTGTGCTTCAAACTCAGTGAGCTTTTCCTGCAACTGTTTGGTGCTGTTTTTTAATTCAGCTGTTTTCTCTTTAGCAACATTTGCTTCATCCTTTTTCCCCTGCTGCATCAAGGCCCCAACTTCTTTTGAAATTCGATTCATTTCAGCAAGTTGCGAGTCGAGTTCATTTTGCGTTCTACGACGATCCGCATCGATTTGCAGAATCTGCTCAACAACAGAAGTAAAATCGTAATTGCGCTTTTTCAGACGGGCAATGGCCTCTTTCTTGTTTTCGCGGAGATAAGAGATCTCGAGCATGGTGTGTTTTTTTTGTAAAAATAGTTGAATTAACGGTAAACCTTACAAATGACAGTTGCATTCCTGAGGCAACCCCATTGAGCAAAAAAACAAAACCCCATCCGGATCGGACAGGGTTTCGAATTCGGTTGATATGCGATTAGTTCGCAGGCTCGATAGAAACGTATGAACGGTCGTTCTTCTTCTTCTGAAAAACAACTGTTCCGTCTACCAATGCAAAAAGAGTGTGGTCTTTTCCGATACCAACATTTTCACCGGGATGGTGTTTGGTACCGCGCTGACGAACGATGATATTTCCTGCGATGGCCTTTTGACCACCAAAAACTTTAATGCCGAGTCGTTTGGATTCCGATTCACGACCGTTCTTGGAACTACCTACGCCTTTTTTGTGTGCCATGGCTCTACGGTTTTTTTAAGGTTCTACTTACGGTTAAGCTTTGATGTCCGAAATCTGGATCTGAGTAAATTGCTGACGGTGTCCGCGCTTTACCTTGTATCCTTTTCTTCTTTTCTTTTTGAAGATGACAACCTTGTCATCTTGCAGGTGCTTCAGGATCTTGCCTGTTACTTTTGCACCTTCTACAGCCGGGGCGCCAACGCTGATTTTTCCACCATTGTCAACGAGGAGAACTTTATCGAACTCCACTTTTGAACCTTCCTCACCTGGGAGGCGGTGTACATAAACGCGCTGATCTTTTGCAACCTTAAATTGCTGCCCTGCTATCTCTACGATTGCGTACATGGGTTAGTGTTTAATAGGTTATTGAATCAGTCCTGTATTTTTACAGGGACGGCAAAGATAGGAATTATTCCAAATCACTTTCTATTTCAAAGCTAATACCAATGTGGAATTTTATTCCAAATAATCTTTGATAAATGCAAAATTTTGATTTTCAAATAATTACAAATTAAAGTCGAGATCTAAGATAATCATTTTGAATTTGGAAGATCAGATCGGTATCTACTTTTTTATCAGGTAGTTGGCGTGTTTATTCGGACCATTGCCTTCGACTCCCTAACACTTCCGATCGGAGCAGGCCGCTCAGTCAACGGGATTCTCCAAACGATGGCTGAGCGGAGTCGAAGCCGGAGCGTCCCTTCATCCCTTCCTGTTAATCAGGTACACACCTGTCAGGATCACGGACATGAACAAAAAGTGCCAGATATTTATGACTTCGCTCCTCATGAAACCCCAAAAAATGGCAGTAATGGGAATAAGGTAGGTTACAGTTGATGCATATACAGCGCTGGTGATCCGTACCAGGTAATTAAAAAGTATAACCGCAATGGCAGTACCAAAGACGGCAAGCAATACAATGTATCCCAAAGATGAATAACCATGAGGATGTGTTTGAGCAATTGAAACGAAATCGGTAGTAAACAGATAAATACTTAACGGAACCCCAAAGAAGAAAAAGGAAACACTTGTTACACCAAGGGGATGAATGCCGGTAAGATAATTTCTGATGGTATTGACACTAATTGCATAACAAAATGTTGCGATAAGAATTAGACCTGCATAAGCAGCTTCACCATAAAATTCATCCGTTCCTCTCGATAGCATTAAACCTGCAGAACCCGCTATCCCAAGAGCAAGCCCCAGATAATTAGCTCTGCTGAATTTGTTTTTAAAGACGAGTGCTGCAATGATTACAGTAAAAAGAGGGGTCGTTGAATTAAGCATGCCTGCCAGTGAAGGCGCAAGATGCATTTCAGCAGTGGTGAACATAAAAGCCGGAATCGCATTACCGCACATTCCCACCAAAATCAGAGGCAAAAAATTTTCCTTTGGGATACGGGGAAGGTAGTACACGGCAAAAGGTAACATGACCCAAAATGCAAAACTCATTCGCATGGCAGCTACCTGATAAGGACTGAAAACCGGACTCCCATCGGGCGCCTCAAGTCCCAACTTCATCAAAATGAAAGAACTACCCCAGGTGAAAGCCAGAATTGCCAGTAATAGAACAGATTGAAAAGGCTTTTGCTGCATGTCCGCGAAGGTAGAATTTAAAGACAAAGTGAGTGGTTTGCTTTAATAACAAAAAATAACAGCCTCAATGTTGTACCTATAAAGATCACCTTTAATTTTGCAGCATGATTGAACCAATCACACTCAAGATTGAAGGAATGTCCTGTAACCATTGCAAAATGGCAGTAGAGCGAATTGCTGCTGAGTGTGGGATTGAGCAGGTTCAGGTTGATCTGCCAAATGGAAAAGCAACTTTTAACGCTGACTCAACCGAGGCAGATAAAATAGTAACTGCAATTAATGAAACCGGAATTTATAAAGCTACCAAAGCATGAAAAACATTAAAATCACTATCGCCCTATTATTTGGAATCACCTTTTTCAGCGCTTGTTCATCGGATAATGCGGCTGTAGAAAATACAACGACTGAAGAAGTAAGCAAAGAAAAAGCACCTGTACATGCTACCATGATTGCAGATCTTGGAATTTCCGGAATGAGTTGCGAGGTGAATTGTGTTAGCAGCATAAAAAAAGCCCTACTAAAAATGGAAGGTGTGGCTTCGTTTGAAATGGAGTTTGATGCTGAGAAGGATGTAAATCACGCATTCGTGAAATTCGATAATAAAGTGGTTAGTCCCGACGAATTGATTGCAACCATAGAAAGCGTAAACGACGGTATTTATAAAGTTGAATCCAACACTGAAGAAAATCTCCCGGCTGAAGGAAAAATAAACTCTACAGGCGACAACAGTTCTTCAACTGATGGTCCGGGATTATCGGTTTTTAATCTGGTACATTTACTCCTTGAGATCTTCTGATCCGGAGCAATAATTGACTAATTAAAATTTAATCCGGTATAACGAAAAAAAGCCAGCGCTTCCAAATTTTATTGATTCAGTCAAACCCGCACTCCAATCACGAGTACATCATCAATTTGCTCGTAATCTCCTCGCCATTCTTCAAAAACACGTCGCAAACGATTCCCCTGTTCATTTGGATGTTCATTTGCAAATTCCGTAATCAACTTCTCAAAGTTCGACGACTTGAACTTCTTTCCTTTTTCTCCTCCAAACTGATCTCCATATCCATCACTTGAAAGAACGATAAGATCACCAGGTTCTAAAACAATCTCGTTCAAATGGAAAGGAACAGGCTCACCTACATGTGCACCTATTGGAAATTTATCGCCACGGGTTTCCATTAATTGACCCTTTCTGACTATATAAAGCGACTGATGAGCGCCTGCAAACTGAAGTTTTCTGCTTTCAGGAAAGTAACAGACAAGGGAAGCATCCATTCCATCCCTGCGCCCACTATCTGCTGAACTGTTGAGTGCATCAATAACCCGAATCCGAAGTGCATTAAGGATTTCGTCGGGACGATATTCTCCTTCTTCATTTACAACCTGATTTAAAATAGAAGAGCCTAGCATCGTCATAAATCCACCGGGAACACCATGCCCTGTGCAATCTACAACTGCCCATATCACTCTGTCTTTCTTTTCAGCGAACCAGAAAAAATCTCCCGAAACGATGTCCTTGGGAAGAAAAAGAATATAACTGGCAGGGAAAATTTCTCTAAACAAGGCTTCAGAACTCATTACAGCATTCTGTATATTCTTTGCATAGAGAATACTATCTGTCAGTTCTTTGTTCTTAAGTTCAATAATTTCATTTTGCTGAGATATTTCCCGAACCTTGTCCACAACCTCACGGGTGCGTGCCATTACAATATTTTCCAGCTTCTCCTTCTCTCTTTTTAAATGACGCTCCCGTATTTTCATATAGGTTATAATCAATCCTCCGACAAGCAGAATTTCAATTGCAATAAACCACCATTTCCACCAGATTGCCTTGTCAATGAAAAATGAGATAGAAATTATTTCTCCTTCAACTCCAAATGCATTCACCACTTTAACCTGCAGTTCATACTTACCTGATGGAAGATTTGTAAACTTAATCTTGTTTATGCCCTCTGTTGATTTCCAAACTGAATCCATTCCAATCAGTTTGTAATAAAATTCGGATGCTTCCGGCATATAGAGCTGATCGGAGCTCCATTCAAACTGGAGATAATTTCTGTTATGACTTAGCTTTTTATCACCGCTTAACCATTCCTGCAATCTGCCGTTGGCAAGAGTATCATTCCCAATAATTATCCGAGAAAAAGATAAAACCGGAATTGTACCATCCGGATAAATGTTATCAGGATCGATTATCATGATCCCTTTCAGCGTGGTGAAAAAGATACTTCCGTTATTATCAACAAACGGGGTTAACGATCCAAACAATCCGGCCTCACAACCAAAACCTCTGGTAAATAAAAACTTCTCCCCGCTAATAGGATCATAACGCAGTAAATCTCCCTCTATCCCTATCCACATCACCCCACTTCGATCGCTGACAATTACATGAACAGGCTTATTCGTAATTCCAAGAAGTTCATGATACGGCTCAACTTTATTCAATTTTCTATCGAACAAATATAGTCCTGTTTCAGTC
The DNA here is from genome assembly GCA_002351955.1 of Flavobacteriales bacterium UBA2798. Lineage (GTDB taxonomy): Bacteria > Bacteroidota > Bacteroidia > Flavobacteriales_D > UBA2798 > UBA2798. Next base: position 140,483 of record DEHO01000034.1, on the reverse strand, counting down.
CCAATCCACACATTGCGTTTGGCATCCTGATTCAAAAAAAGTATGGTTGAGTCGGGAAAAAAATGTGTTTTTTCGTTTTTACTCCAGCGCTCAAATGACTTTTCTGCTACGGAATACAAATAGAATCCATCGCGTTCACCTGCCTCAAAAAGCAGACGACCATTGCCAAGATCAAAAAACTGCCTGTAATTGATCCAACGGTTGGGATCGAAGACATCGACAATTTCAATTTCATCTTCGCGAATATGATACTTCATCAACTCTCTGCTGTGGTATCCAAAAAACCAGATGTATGTACTATCAGGAGACCAGGCAAAACAATCAACAGAAAACCGAGCAAGTCCCCAATTCTTTTTTATTGTATTCGTAATCGGATCAAATCGAAACAAAGCCGACCTCGAACCAATTAAAATGTCGCCGTTTGGTAATTCAGCCATACAATTGGCGACTTTTGTATGCTTGATCAAATCCGGATGAACACTTTTTCCCTTGTACTGAATTTCCGACAAATTGATCATACGATCCAATCGCGATTCTTTTCGGTTGTACAAGCTAATTCCACTCGCGCTCATAGCGTAAATCATGCCTCGAGAATCTGAAAAAACACGCGTTAAGGGCATAATCTCCGCTGAGCGATCATTAAAATCAGCTTTGAGAATTTGGTTTGAAATCATTTCAAACTCCTGTTTCACCGGAACGAGAACATCAATCAGTCCGGAGCCTGTACTTATCCATAGGTTTCCGTTTTTATCGCGTTTGATGTTACGAATACGATCATCTGAAATTCCTTGGTGAACATTTACATCGTGATGTAGGTTAACACACGTTCCTAAGCGAGGATCAACCACTAATATTCCGGTCGACTGGGTTCCCACCCATAATTTACCATTCGGACCTTCTTCAATTGTCCGGGTGTTTTCGAGGTTACCCTGATTATCGTACAATCTTGCAGTAATCCGTTTTGCACTTTTATTTTTTCGATCGATAAAAATCAGTCCACTATAGGTTGCAACCCATAAATTCCCAGTTCTATCAATGTAAATACTATGAATGATACGGAGCGATGAGCGGATATAAAGCTGTTCCTTTTCTGGAATGCCATTCAAATAATCTCCAATAGGAAAATCAGAAAATTTACCGGTTTCAATATTTAGCTGTTGCAAGCGATTTTCGTAACCATCACCTTCCCAACTACCAATTAAGTAAGTTCCGTCAATATCACGAACCACCTCTTTCAATCGGGTGCTGCTTAATGATGTCGGATCATCCACAACAGGGAAATAATTCTTCCAATCCTGTCCCGGCCGCTTAATGGAAAAACCTGCTCCCCAGGTTAAAAGGAAAACAGTCCCGTCTTTTTCTACCTTAATACGAGATACCATTCCATTGGGAAAACCATTGGGATGCAAGGTATCCGGCACTTCATGTTTCCATTTATCTGCGATCGGATCATAAATCGACAATCCTGCTTCAAAATAGCCTACATAAATTTTTCCGTCTTCACCAAGAAATGCACCTGAGATCGTTCTGTCCAACAAGGCATTTTCACCGCCTTTTGGTTCACCGGTATTGCGAATTAAAAAACCATCGTAACTGGCAATTCCTCTTTCAGTAATAAACCATGCCCGCCCGATGGAATCGAATCCAAGAATATTTAATCGATTTACGCCGGCTCCCTTTCGCAAATCAAGATGATCAAAACGATAATCTGTTCGCTGCGCCGAAAGCACAAACGACAATTGAAAAAGAAGAAGAAAAATTCCGGCAGCTCTGATCATGGGACTTTGAAAATAAGTAAAATCATGCTCGTCCCTCTGCTCTGCTAAAACTAAAAAAGGTGATCCGCAGACCACCTTTTCTAAATCGGTTTATCGTTGTTACTTCATACTTCCTACCATATCTTCCGGCTTCACCCATTCTGTAAATTGGGCATCGGTAAGCAGATTAAGTTCAATTGCAGCCTCACGCAAAGTTTTGTTTTCCTTGTGGGCTTTCTTGGCAATTTTTGCAGCATTTTCATACCCGATATGGGTATTAAGTGCGGTTACCAACATCAATGAATTTTCAAGATGTTGTTTTAGCATTGCATAATTCGGTTCAATTCCCTCTGCACATTTATCATTGAAACTTACACACACATCTCCAATGAGACGCGCGCTCTGCAAAACATTGGCAGCGATGAGTGGCTTAAACACATTCAATTCAAAATGACCGTTCGATCCTCCAATGGAAACAGCAACATCATTTCCGATTACCTGTGCCGCAACCATGGTCATTGCCTCAGGCTGTGTAGGATTTACTTTTCCGGGCATGATGGAAGATCCGGGTTCATTGTCGGGAATAATGATTTCCCCAATGCCACAACGTGGACCTGAACTTAACATCCGTATGTCGTTGGCAATTTTCATAAGTGAAACAGCCACACGTTTAAATGCGCCCGACAACTCTACCATTGCGTCGTGTGCAGCTAATGCTTCGAATTTATTAGGAGCGGTAACAAATGGGTGCCCTGTAAACTCGGCAATTTTTTTTGCCACCAGAACATCATATCCCTTTGGAGTATTCAATCCTGTTCCAACAGCTGTACCACCAAGCGCAAGTTCTTTTACCATTTCCAACGCATTGTTAATGGAACGAATTCCATTATCAAGTTGCTGAACGTAACCGGAAAACTCCTGACCAAGTGTAAGAGGAGTTGCATCCATAAAATGAGTACGTCCTGTTTTGACTATAGAATTGTATTCTTGGGCCTTTTTCGCAAGCGTGTCGCGCAACTTCCTTATTCCGGGAATTGTCACCTCAACTGCAGATTTATATGCTGCAATATGCATTGCAGTTGGGTAAGTATCATTTGACGATTGTGATTTATTCACATCATCATTTGGGTGGAGCACTTTTTTTTCATCGGCTAATTTCCCTCCTGAATTGACATGTGCACGGTATGCGATGACTTCATTCACATTCATATTCGATTGTGTTCCCGAACCGGTTTGCCAGATTACGAGCGGAAACTGATCGTCCAATTTCTTCTCCAGAATTTCATCACATGCTTTAGAAATCAAATCACGTTTTTCAGCAGTGAGCACTCCCAAATCATGATTCGCGTGTGCTGCAGCTTTTTTCAAATATGCGAATGCGTAAATAACCTCTTTAGGCATTGAAGCCTCCGGTCCGATCTTAAAATTGTTTCTCGAACGTTCTGTTTGAGCTCCCCAATATTTATCGGCAGGAACTTTAACCTCGCCCATTGTGTCTTTTTCAATTCTGTAGTCCATAATACATGATATTTTATTCAGTAAATCTAAGTGAAAAACAAAACAGTTTAAATCAATTCAAGCACTTTTTCCGGTGGACGCGCCACAACCCCTCTGTTCCCTGCGATTACAATCGGACGCTCAATGAGTATTGGATTTTCCAACATAATGGTAATCCATTCATCGTCATTAAGATTCAATCCTTTCAACTTTTTTTTGTACATCTCTTCACCCGTACGAATAATATCATGTGGACGAAGGTGTAATCGGAATAGCAAAAGTTTCATGGCTTCCCGATCGGGAACTTCCTTAAGATACTCCACCACTTTTGGTTCAATTCCGTTTTCTCTGAGCAATTCCAGTGCACAGCGGCTTTTACCGCAGCGGGGATTATGGTATATTGTAATTGATTTTTTCAAAAGCGCAGTTACTTTTCTGTATCCGAAATGAGATGCAAAAATTAATTTCCTCCGAATTCCATCAGATAAGATTTTACGAAACCATCGATTTTTCCATCCAGTACTCCAACGGTATCCGAAGTTTCAAAATCAGTCCGTAAATCCTTCACTAATTTATAAGGGTGCAAAACATACGAACGAATCTGAGATCCCCATTCGATCTTTTTCTTTCCCGCTTCGATTTTGTCGGATGCTTCTCTGCGTTTACGCATTTCAATTTCGAAAAGCTGCGATTTCAACAACTGTAATGCTTTTGCACGGTTATCGTGTTGCGAACGCGACTCCTGGTTTTTGATGATAATACCGGAAGGTTTATGGTGAAGACGAACAGCTGTTTCAACTTTGTTTACATTCTGCCCACCGGCACCACCCGAACGGAAAGTATCCCATTCCAGGTCAGAAGGATTAACAACGATATCGATATTATCATCAACAAGCGGATAAACATAAACAGACACAAAAGATGTATGTCGTTTTGCATTGGAATCAAATGGAGAAATGCGAACCAAACGATGTACACCGTTCTCACCCTTCAAATTACCAAATGCAAAATCTCCGTCAATTTGAATGGTTACTTGTTTTACTCCCGCAACATCTCCCTCCTGCAAATCAAGTTCTGTAGTTTTATAACCCATACGTTGCGCATACATCAGGTACATACGCATCAGCATCGAAGCCCAATCGCAACTCTCTGTTCCTCCAGCACCGGCAGTTATCTGCAAAATGGCACTCGATTTATCTTCTGGAGAGCTAAGCATGTTGCGGAATTCCATTTCCTCTACATACTCAAGTGACATCGCATATTGCTGTTCAACTTCCTGTTCTGTTGCTCCTCCTTCTTTATGAAACTCAAGCAAAACCGTAAGGTCATCAATGGCCGTTTTCGCTTTGGAAAAACCGTCTGTCCAGAATTTCATCTCCCGGATCTTTTTCATAACAGCCTCAGCCTTTTCGTTATCGTTCCAGAAATTCGGGTCCTGCGTTTTGATTTCTTCTTCCTGGATGTCGATCAGTTTTCTATCGATGTCAAAGATACCCCCTCAGCGCTTCCAGGCGCTCGACCAGCTTCGTGTACTGCTCGGATGTGATCATAATGCTAGTTGTTTGGTGTATGATTAAAAAAAAACATGACCCTGCCTTACGACAGAGTCATGCAGGAATAAAAATTGTCACTTAACGCGCTCCATATAGTCACCCGTACGAGTGTCTATACGAACCTTATCACCAATATTGATGAAAAGCGGAACACGAACTTCAGCTCCGGTTTCAACCTTCGCAGGTTTGAGTGTGTTGGTTGCAGTATCTCCCTTAATTCCTGGTTCAGTATAGGTAATTTCCAACTCCACGAATGGTTTTAACTCCACACTTAATACACGATCCTCATCGGTATCATACATCATTTCTGCTTCGTTCGATTCTTTAAGGAATTGCGGAGAATTAATCTGAAACTCTTCAACTGCAATCTGCTCGAAATCGTCAGTATTCATAAAATGATAGCCCGACTCATCCTTATACAAAAACTGTACGTTGCGACGCTCAACACGCACGGTGTCTATTTTCACACCGGAGTTAAACGTAACATCATAAATTTTACCTGTATTTAAACTTCTGAGTTTAGTACGGACAAAGGCAGGACCTTTACCCGGTTTCACATGAAGAAACTCCATAATGGTAACAAGATCCGTATTGTAACGGAAACAAAGACCATTCTTAAAATCTGCTGTAGATGCCATAGGGAATGAATTGGAGTGCAAAAATAGGGGAATGCACCAAATAGCCAAACCTGTTTATCAACGAAAAAAGGGTGTCGCGAAATTCACAACACCCTGCAATATAGATACTTAAAGTATTTTCTAGTAAAGTGAAACAGGATAAGTGGTTCCGTTTACTGTTATAGTAGCTGAATTATCGCAAGTTCCTGCCCCGAAATCAATCAATCGTTCGGGACGTGAACCGGGTAATACACGGATCGATCCGCTTACAAAGTGGTAACAACTCATTTCCTTGCGCAAAGGAATCACAATTGCAACAGTGTAGGCTTCTCCATTGGAAGCAACACCATTACCGTACCCTGTAATCAGGTAGACATCGTCCAGCCAATTAAGTACGGTCGACTCACCTTCGGTCCATTCGCGCTGTCGTGTAGAATTGATGGTAATGGTTCCTCCGTTGTTTGGTTTTACAACCTGACCATTTACAACAATGGAGTACCACAGATTATTATTGGTATTACGACCTTCATTTGTTACTGTTTTGGTACCGATCAATTGATGATCATTTACGAAATATTGATCCGGAGTGAGTGTAATAATCGTACCGGGATCACGGTATAATCCGGTGTAAGTGATATTGATTTTACCACGTCGATTCTTACCATCATTGCACTGACAATTTGCTGAACCGAAATCAACAACAATGGTTTTTGGATTGGCACTCGTATCCCGAATCACAGTTGCACAACCGTGCACCAAAGTATCCTGGGCTCCGCGATATAAAAACAGTTGTCCGCTAAAAGCCTCATCAGCGATATTTTTCAAATCATTGAAACAAGCTTCGGCAGTACCCTGATCGCGAGCAACTATAAGATCAACACCATCGCGACGCTTTTTACAGGATGAAAAAAGAGTAACAACTAAAACAAGCAGAAATAACGAACGTGAGAAATACATTTTCATAAGGTTTCGGTTTCTTTAATCCTTGCAGTAAATGTACCAAAGAGTAAATCCGTTTCCAAAGAAATCACCTAAACCTGTTTACCTGTTGACAAATCCGCTGAAAAATCGTTCAGAACCGCACTTCTCAAGGCTCTATTCTTAGTATTTTTAAACCATGAGAAGGCTTTTAATTCTTGCGTGTATTCATTTAATGATGTTAAGTCCTGTTTTCGGGCAGCATACCTACAAACGCAAAAATTTCCCGCTTGTGGATCTGAGCAATGGTCCCTATAAACTAAGCGGATGGCATGTAGCCCCCGGAGCTTCGTATACACTTACCCGATTTGCGAACAGGGAACAAACCTTATATAATTATAACGACACCTCCTACAGTGTAACTTTTGATCCTGCTGGCAGACTGGGACTTTACCTGGAAGCCGGTCGGTTTCATATATTCCGTTACGGAGTTTTGTTCAATTACATGGACTACTCACTGGCGTTTAAGCAAATTCGCGGGAAAGAATCATTTACCGGAGCCCTTATGCAGGAGAGCAGCTCATCGACGCTGTTAACAACAGAAGGCAACGGCAGTTTCAGCCACAGCTTCGTTACCGGAAATATTAATCTAAATAATATCTGGCAGATCAATGATCTTGAATTCATTCAGCAAAGTATCGGGCTTAATCTCGATTACCGCATCATTAGTGGTGGCGGACAATCAGGGAATACACTTTTGCAAAGTCCTGCGATGCCCGGAAGATTTCTTGCGCAGCTACACTATAAAATAGGTTATGGGATTAAATGGACAGATCGTTTTTTCGTTATTCCAACTTTAGAAACACCCATTTTATCTTTCGCAACATGGGATAACGGCCGTTCAACTTACAATGTTTTCAGCAGCAGATACCGCCCTATTTATCTGACTATCCGTTTTGCCTGGCTCAGAAAAAGGTCGAACGATTGCCCGCCAGTGGATATTAATCCGGAAGACGCTAAAAAACAAAAGCAATACCAACAATCACAATGAGACAACATCTACTTTTTTTTGTGATTGGTGTATTCATTCACTCTTCCATACTAGCTCAAATAAAATACAGAGGCGAAGGAAGTGTTGTTGAGGCGCCCATTACCATTTCGGGATTGCAATTGGCAGGAATCGGATACAAAGATCTTGGGCTTAAATTCCCGGGGAGCGATACTGTAAGTAACTGCAAAATTACATTTACTCGTTCCACTATCGGTCAGATGAAGGAACTGAAACTAACATTGATCATCCGAAAAGGTATAATGGTACAGTTTCAGATCAACACCAACGATGCAAACCAGGTAAGTGCATTGGCCGACTTGTCGACGCAGTATTATGGTCCACCTAAAAAAAGTACTACTACAAAATCGGTTACAATGTCATCGTGGGAAACCGAAAAAAACGGAAAGATCATTCAAACCTTTTTGATTCTTTCGAACAACATGAAAAAGGCTGAATTGGTGAGCTGGGTTTCCAACTGATCATTTCCAGCGTAAAGGCCCACCGCACGTCACTGATATTTCCTTTTTGCCTTTTCCGAATAAGATTTTCAATTCCTGAATCCAGACATCCCAGTTGTTCGCATCATGTTCGCATAACCACGACAAATGCACAATTTCAGGAAAACCATAAAGGGTAAACGAAGGCGTGGTTTTTATGGATTTTACATCTTCTCCCTCACGAATTACAGTGCAATCGCTCCCAAAACAATTCATCCAATTATGCAATGCATTGTTGAAACTGATTGTATCGCTGTAACTGTAAAAATACAATTGGGCGGTGGGATAAACTTCATTTTCCCCATAAAGTACAGCACGGTTTCCGGTTAATGCTAAACGAATAACCGTATCAGTAGAAAACCTATCCGGCAGAATAGATTTGGCCGGGCCGGATTCATTGTACCAGCGTTTGTACTTCAGTGTAAAGGCATTTGCTTTTTCCGGGAAGGATAATTTTTTATCAATAATGACAGTATCCTCAAGGACCTGTTTTGACGAATCAGTAGAATTTGAGATTGAATCCTCCTTGTGAACTTCCTCGCTATTAGCGGGTGTTGAAACCTCTCCCTTGTTGGAACAAGAAAACATCAATAGGCAGAATACGATCAAACAATTTTTCATGCTATTTGCTGAATGGCGTTCTCCAATTGATTTAATTGATCTTCATGAAAATCCAAATGTGTAACCATACGAACCAATCCGGCACCGAAAGGAACACACAAAACATTCTTTTCCCTGAGTAATGAAACAAAACGCTCAACCGGCATGGAATTATGCAATCGAGCTACAACTATATTTGTTTCTACTGGAAAAATTTCTTCAACAAATCTGTTTTTCCTGAGCATTTCACCAATAATTCTTGCTCTCTTATGATCATCCAATAAGCGATCAATATTATGCTTCAGGGCATACGAACCTGCTGCAGCCAGCACACCGGCCTGACGCATTCCTCCCCCTAAAACCTTACGAATCCTTCTTGCTGAATGGATATGCTGCTTAGTTCCGATTAACACAGATCCAACCGGCGTACCGAGTCCTTTGCTCAAACAAATAGAAATAGTATCAAACCAGGAACCGTATTTTTTGCGATCACATCCGGTTTCTACCAAAGCATTAAAAACCCTTGCTCCATCCAAATGAAGCGGAAAGCCCTTTTCCTTACAAACATTTGAAATTGCCTCAATTACCTGCGGATCATAAATTGCTCCTCCTCCTCTATTGGCAGTATCTTCAATAGATACCAATCGGGTTACAGGTAGATGAATATCATCCGGATTATTAATATTCAACAGTACATCATCGGGATTTAATCGTCCACGATTGCCATCAACAAGTTTTACGCTGCACAATGAATTCACCATAATGCCTCCTCCCTCGTATTTGTAAACATGCGATTCCTTGTGGGTGATCACTTCCTGTCCGGGAACTGTGTGCAAACGAATAGCGATTTGATTGGTCATGGTTCCTGAAGGGCANNGAAAACAAACCGGCCTCTTTCCCAAACATCGCTGCCAATTCATTTTCAAGTTTAATCACAGAAGGATCTTCCATAAATACATCATCGCCAAGCTCTGCATTCATCATCGCTTCAAGCATTCCACCATCAGGACGCGTAACCGTATCACTTCGTAAATCGATTGGAGATTGTTTCATTTTTTATTAAATTGTAGAACAAATCTAATAAAACTGACTGAAGTCAGTTTTTGCTTTGATTCCTGTCATACTCACCGGTGGATGACAGGTCTATTTTTGTTCTGCCTGATACCCCTAATTCAATCACTATGAAGAACATTGTCGTTCCAACTGATTTCTCGACTGTTTCATTAAATGCTGTGGAATATGCAGCAAAACTTGCCAAACATTTGGCCGCCCGATTGCATTTACTGCATGTTTACCATGTTCCCTTGGTTGCAACGGATGTACCGGTAATACCCAATCTGGAAAGTGTTGAAAAGGAAAGTCTTGACCGATTAGAAAAACTTGGAAATGAAATTCAGGATAAGCACGGAGTGGTATCGATGATTAAGGCAGAAATGGGATTTACAGTTGATGAAATCAATGAATATTGCGATAAATCGAAATGTGACCTCGTTGTTTTAGGAATGAGAGGAATGTCGAAGGTAGCTGAACTCATTGTTGGATCTACGACAGCAAGCTATATTGAACGTGGTAATTGTCCGGTACTTGTAATACCTGCCGATGCGAGTTTTAAAGACCCAAAGCATATTACGTTTGCAAGCGACCTACAGGGACTCGAAGTACATTCGCTCGATATTTTAAAAACTGTTGGATTACATTTTAAATCGAGAATCAACATAGTAAATGTGCTAAAGGGGGAATTACTGCCCGATTATAATAAAAGCGTTGCTGGAATAGATCTTGAACATTATTTTCAATCATTAAGTCACCTTTTCTTTTTTCCTGAAGGTCGTGATGTAATTGAAGGGATCGATCATTTCATGGAAAAACACCCCTCCGACTGGTTGGCCTTTGTTCATCGGAAACATGGAATGTTCGACCGGCTGTTTGGTAAATCATTCAGCAAAAAAATGGCATATCACACACACATTCCCTTGTTGGTTCTACCTGAAAAGGAATGGAAAATCAACAAAGATGAGTTCTGAAAAATCAGTTCTATTTTACCAAGCACTCACAACCATTCAATCATAAAAACCGGAACAATGAATCTTGTATTTACAGAAGACACTAAAATCTGCGAACTGAATAAACAATTCCACGAGCATTACCCTTACTTGAAGCTTCAGTTTTACGAAGACAAAATTGATTTGCATTCTCATCAGGAAGCTCCGGGTTCACCTATAAAAGATGAAAATAAAACCATTCATGATATTTTGCATGGACGAGTAAGCGGCTCTATCAGCATGAATGGTCATGCCAAAGTAAAGACCTTTGAACACAACTGGAAAGAGATAGCAGGATTATGGGTTCAGGTTTTCAGAAAATCAGGAAATGTATGGTTGCAAACAACGGTGACCGACGACCTTTCGCTTGCTGATGTAAACCGTTTTGGAGAGGAAATGGCAAAAGACGTTGAAAAAGATGCTCTACCGGACATTCACGAACAGGAATAATGGAATACTTCGAATTTTATTTACCGGCACTGGCAATTGCATTCGCTAGAATATTGCTTGGCGTTCTGCTTTTCTATCAAGGGATAGATAAAGTATTTGGGCTAGGAATTAAGCGAGTATCTGAGACATACAAACAGGAACTGAATAAAGCATGGATTCCATCCTGGGTTTTTCCCATTACTGCACATTATAGTTCCTGGGTAGAATTAATTGGGGGAGGACTTTTGATCCTTGGATTATTCAAGGTTGTTGTACTTCCGCTAATTGCTTTTGACTTTCTGCTTGTTGCAATGGCAATGAGTACGATGTCGCCACTTTGGGATATGCGTCATTTATTTCCCAGGGTTGTATTATTACTCCTTGTAATGATTGTTCCATTTATGATTGATATTTTTTCTCTTGATCATTTTCTGAAATGAATTCTACGGCGACTCAGGAAAAAACAAGCTGCTATCACTGCGGCGAAGATTGTCCGTCCGTTCCATTGATTCGCGAGGAAAAAAAATTCTGTTGCGAAGGTTGCCGTACCGTATACGACATTCTCAGTCAGAACGGAATGTGCGAATACTACCGTTACAATGAAACACCGGGCAACAATCGAAAATCGCCTGATCGTCAGCGCTACGATTTTCTGGATGACGAAGAGGTTGCATCAAGGTTTATCACTTATAAAGACGACAACCAGACTCATGTCAATTTCTACATCCCAGGCATGCATTGCAGTTCGTGTATCTGGTTACTGGAAAACCTGAACAAACTTCACCCCGGCATCCTGCGATCAAGAGTTAATTTTATTACAAAAGAACTTTCATTACAATTCTCAACAAATCTTAAACTTCCAGAGATTGCTTCATTACTTGACAGGGTTGGTTACCCTCCTCATTTAAGTATGGATTCGCTGAGTGAGCAAAAAGTAAAAAGCAGCTATTTCGATAAACGGTATTTCTATAAGCTGGGAATTGCATTTTTCAGTTTCGGAAATATCATGTTGTTGAGTTTTCCCGAGTATTTCGGAATTGATGCGATTACCGAATCTCCCTACAGAAGCTTATTCGGTTACCTCAATTTTGTCCTTGCCTTACCTGTAATGTTCTACTCGGCTTCCGAATTTTTTGTAAGCGCATGGAAAGGTGTTCGCATCCGTTCGCTAAACATGGATTTCCCGATTGCACTAGGAATATTGGTCATGTTCATCAGAAGTTCATGGGAAATATTCTCAGGTACCGGTGGCGGTTATATGGATACCCTCGCAAGCCTTGTATTTCTTATGCTGGTAGGTCGTTCATTGCAAAACATGACCTATGGGAGATTGTCGTTCGATCGGGATTATAAATCCTACTTCCCTGTATCTGTTACACGTTTGTTTGAAGGAAAAGNNAAAGAAAAAGGAATACCTGTAAACAAAGTAGAAACCGGATTTCGCCTACTCATTCGCAACAATGAACTTATTCCTGCCGACGCCATTCTATTTAAGGGGGATGCGCATATCGATTACAGTTTTGTAACCGGAGAATCCACACCAGTGGAAAAAACACTTGGAGAAATCATTTTTGCGGGAGGAAAACAAATTGGAAACCCGATAGAAGTTGAAGTGGTAAGGGAAGTTTCACAAAGTTACCTTACACGACTTTGGAACGAAGATGTTTTCAATACCGATAAATCGGAACACGAACGACTAAATAATCTGAGTAACCGAATCAGTAAATGGTTTACCTTGGTTATCCTTCTTATTGCAACCGGAGCCGCCTTGTATTGGTTCAGAGAAGACTCTTCAAGAGCAATGCATGCATTTGCATCAGTACTCATTATTACATGTCCTTGCGCACTCGCATTGTCAACGCCATTTACATTGGGAAATACAATGCGTATTATGGGTAAATGGAATTTCTACCTGCGAAGTACGGACGTTATTGAAAAATTAGCCAAAGTTGATACCATTCTCTTTGATAAAACAGGAACATTAACTCAAGCAGGAAAAGCGCAGCTTGAGTACAAAGGTGAACCATTAGATCAAAATACCCTGGAATTAATTAGTACAGCAACCCGGAATTCTACACATCCGCTTAGCCGAAGTATTTCAGAACACCTTGATGAATTTCATAATGAAATTAAACTCGACTCCTTTCAAGAAATAGCCGGAAAAGGAATAATCGCTTCCTATAAATCCAAAGAAGTAAAAATCGGTTCAGCATCATGGATACTTAATGGCGAACCTCAAAAAGAAGATATTCGCAGCACAGAAGTTTATATTTCGGTTAATGGAACTCCAAAAGGAAAATTCATTATCATGAATGAATTCCGTCCGGGACTTGAACATGTGATCAATGATTTAAAGCAGGAAAACGAGATCGTTTTGGTTTCCGGAGATAACGATTCGGATCTTGAGCGCTTATTGCCTTTTTTTGGAAATAAGGCTGAAATGCATTTTCGCTACTCCCCTTTCCAGAAACTGGAATTGGTAAAGGAAAAACAAGCAGAACAAAAAAACGTACTAATGATTGGCGATGGCCTGAATGATGCAGGTGCATTGCGACAAAGTGATGTAGGAATATCGGTTTCAGAAGACATCAACAACTTTTCTCCGGCTTGTGATGCAATATTGGACAGCGATCGATTTACGATGCTACCCTCACTTTTAAAATTTGCGAAAATTGCTGTGGTGATCATTCTGATAAGTTTTGGTCTGTCGTTCTTATATAATATTGTAGGACTTTGGTTTGCCGTTCAGGGAAATTTGTCGCCCTTGGTTGCAGCCATTCTTATGCCTTTAAGTTCGATTTCTGTCATCCTATTTACAACCGGCGCAACAGCGTTGATGGCAAAACGAACCCTCAATAATAAAGGGTAATCAGTTAATAATCTTCTTATTAGCTTAAAACTGATAAATCTCAGTTTTACTACTGACCCACATCAGTATGCATCGTTTTAGGCACAGATAAATTTGACGCGTGATACTTCGTCAATGAGCGCATTATTTATAATGATTGGAGCGAGCCTCCTACTTGCATTGGGTTTTTTAATTGCCTTTATATGGGCTGTAAAAAAAGGTCAGTACGAAGATGATTATTCCCCTTCCGTTCGCATACTATTCGACAATCCTCCGTCGGATTCAGATAATAAGTCAACTACAACCGAAGACAAATGAACACAACTCTGCAAACTGAAAAATTTCATTACGACAACAAAATCGTAAAGATGTTTGCCTACGCAACGATCCTCTGGGGATTGGTAGGTATGCTGGTCGGATTAATAGCCGCACTGCAAATGATATTCCCCTGGATGAATTTCGCCAATGAGTATACCTCATTCGGAAGGGTTCGTCCCTTACACACGAATGCGGTTATTTTCGCATTTGTCGGAAACGGGATATTCATGGGTGTGTACTATTCCTTACAACGACTTTGCAAGGCAAGAATGTTCAGCGATAAACTGAGCAAAATTCATTTCTGGGGCTGGNNTGCAGCGGTAACTCTCTTGCTTGGTTATACTACAGGAAAGGAATACGCAGAACTTGAATGGCCGATCGATATTCTGATCACCTTGATTTGGGTTGTTTTCGGTTGGAACATGTTTGGTACCATCATCAAGCGTCGTGAGCGTCACCTTTACGTTGCCATTTGGTTTTATATTGCAACATTCGTTACTGTTGCCGTTCTTCACCTTGTTAACTCTTTCGAATTACCGGTTAGCTTTTTCAAAAGTTATTCATGGTATGCCGGTGTGCAGGATNNGCATTGGTACAATGGTGGTATGGGCACAATGCCGTTGCGTTCTTCCTTACTACACCCTACCTCGGATTAATGTATTATTTCGTTCCAAAAGCGGCTGATCGTCCTGTATATTCTTACCGTCTTTCGATTATTCACTTCTGGGCTTTGATCTTTCTCTACATCTGGGCAGGACCGCACCACCTTCTTTATACAGCAACTCCTGATTGGGTACAATCACTTGGTGTAGTTTTCTCCTTCATGCTGATTGCTCCATCGTGGGGTGGTATGATTAACGGATTACTCACGTTGCGTGGGGTATGGGATAAAGTTCGTGAAGACGTTGTGTTGAAATTCCTTGTTGTTGCTGTTACTGCATACGGTATGGCAACCTTCGAAGGCCCACTTCTTTCACTTAAATCAGTAAACTGGATTTCTCACTTCTCCGACTGGACCATTGCGCACGTTCACGTTGGAGCGCTTGGATGGAATGGATTCCTGACATTTGGTGTTCTCTATTGGCTGATCCCAAAAATGTTCCGCACGGAACTGTATTCGAAAAAATTAGCCAATTGGCATTTCTGGATCGGAACACTCGGAATTTTGTTCTACGCGATTCCACTCTATTGGGCAGGATTTGCTCAGGCGATGATGTGGAAAGAATTCACCGACGAAGGAATGCTTCGCTACCCGAACTTCCTTGAAACAGTAAATCAGATTCTGCCCATGTACGCAATGCGTGCAATCGGAGGAACAATGTTCCTCACCGGTGCAATCATGATGACTTACAACTTAATCAAAACAGTTCGTAAGGGAAATTTCCTTGCAGACGAAGAAGCAGAAGCTCCTGCCCTGGAAAAAACCTATCACAAACACAAAGGTGAACACTGGCATCGTTGGATCGAGCGCAAGCCTGTGCAGATGCTGGTTGTAAGCTTATTTGTGATCCTTATTGGCGGATTAGTAGAAATGATTCCAACATTCCTGATTAAATCAAATATCCCTACCATTAGCAGTGTAAAACCCTACACTCCCCTGGAACTTGAAGGACGTGATATTTACGTGCGGGAAGGTTGTTATGTGTGTCACTCACAAATGGTGCGCCCATTCCGCGATGAAGTAGCACGTTACGGTGAGTACTCCAAAGCAGGTGAATTCGTTTACGACCACCCCTTCCAATGGGGATCAAAACGTACTGGTCCGGATTTGGCGCGCGAAGGTGTTGGCAACAATAAAAAATCGAATGCATGGCACTACAACCACATGCTTGATCCGGCCGTACCTTCTCCGGGATCCATTATGCCACCTTACCCATGGCTGTTTGATAAACATGTGGATCTGGAGATGCTTCCAAAGAAAATCCGTGCAATGCAAACATTGGGAGTTCCTTATCCAGAAGGTTATGACCTCATTGCTGCAAACGAGTTCATGGCACAAGCAGACAGCATTGTAGCTGATCTTGAAAAAAATGGACTACCTGCAGAAAGCACCAATGAGATTGTAGCACTGATCGCCTATCTGCAACGATTGGGACGTGATATTTACAATGCTCCGAAGACAGATAAGACACCGGTAATTCTTACAGAAAAAGAATAAGTATGAAATTCATCAACTACCTCACTTCGATAGACGGCGTTGGCATCTTTCCCGTGGTTTCACTAATTATCTTCTTCACTTTCTTCATTGCACTACTGGTGTATATCATGAAAGTAGACAAGAAACTTATCAGTCATATGGAACAATTACCCTTTGAGGATAATGACCAGCAATAAACGGATTATGAACAGACAACTTACAGCTATGAAACCAAACCTGTTTCACAAACTGATCCTAATAAGCGGAATCTTGTTTTTGCCTGCACTTTCTATTGCGCAGGACGTCAACAGACCGACAGTTCCGGACTTTGACAGTACGATTTATACCAATCCGGTTTTTATCGCACTTTTGGCATCAGCAATACTACTGATGATTTTAATTATGGTCCTTTCCGACATCTTAAAGTCATCACTTCATCATCAACGTGAACGTGAAAAGAAAAAATCAGGAGGCACACAAGCGATAATGATTGCGCTTCTCCTTTTGGCACCTGCACTAACACAAGCACAGGATATTGCTACTACAGCCAGCGGAGTTGAAATTCCACGGATCAGCAATGATTGGTACGGAATGGATGGATTCACCTTTTGGGCCTTGGTATTATTCAATTTATTTGAGCTTGTTGTTGTTTTCTTTTTCCTAAGTCAGATTTACAGTTTACTCAACAGTCCTGCAAAAGCCAAAGCTATTGCCGAGCGGAAAACTGTATCAATAATTGATCGTCTGAATGCATCAGTTTCGCTTGAGAAGGAAAAAGACATTCTTTTGGATCACAACTACGACGGAATTCAGGAACTTGACAATGACCTTCCGCCATGGTGGAAATATGGTTTTTATGTGACTATAATTGCAGCATTTGCCTACATGACACATTACCACATTCTAAAAACAGGCGCACTTCAGGAAGAAGAATTGGCCAATGAATTTGCTCTGGCAGAAAAGCAACAGGAAGAATACCGCAAGAAGAATGCTAACATGATCGATGAAAACAATGTTACATTTCTTACCGATGAATCCTCGATCAATGAAGGGCGTGGAATTTATGTCAAGAAAGATTGTAAAGCGTGTCACGGTATTGCCGGAGAAGGAACAACCATTGCTCCTAATTTAACAGATGATTACTGGATCCATGGCGGTGGCATTACGGATGTATTTAAATCCATCAAATACGGTTGGACTGAAAAAGGAATGAAAGCATGGGGAGGTGAATTAACCCCTCGCGAGATGCACGTACTTTCCAGCTACGTTAAATCTTTGAAAGGTAGTAATCCAGCAGGAGCAAAAGCACCCGAAGGAGTACTATTCACTGAAGAAGGAGGAAGTGCGGCAACAGATACAACCGAAAACACCACTGCGATTACACCAAGTGCTGATACGCTAAAATAAAATGAACGAAGAACATCAAAGCGACTGGGATTATCGTGATGAATCTTTCAGAGACTCCATAGGTACGATAAAAGACGGGAAAAGGAATTGGGTCTTCCCAACACAACCCCGAGGAAGGTTGTATTCTGCACGAAAAATTCTCAGCTATTTTTACCTGCTGGTATTCTTCTCATTACCCTTTATAAAATACAACGGGCATCCGCTCCTCATGCTAAACGTGCTGGAGCGGAAGTTCATTATATTCGGTTACATTTTCTGGCCACATGATTTCTTCATTTTCGGCATAGCGATGCTGACAATGATTCTTTTTGTGGTTCTGTTTACCGTAGTATTCGGCAGGTTATTTTGCGGTTGGGCGTGCCCACAAACAATTTTCCTGGAATTGGTTTTCAGGAGAATCGAATACCTTATTGAAGGAGATTCGAGTGCGCAAAAAGCATTGAATAAAATGCCCTGGAACAATTATAAGATTATACGCAAATCGCTAAAATTCTTTTTGTTCTTCTTATTGAGTTTCATCATCTCCAACACTTTTTTGGCTTATATAATTGGTGCAGATGAATTATTCAAGATCATTTCTGAACCTGTTGGCCAACACTTTGGCGGATTCATCGCATTGTTATTATTTACAGGTGTCTTCTATTTTGTATTTGCCTGGTTTCGCGAACAAGCCTGTTTGATCGTTTGTCCTTACGGACGATTGCAAGGTGTTTTACTCGACAAAAATTCAATTGTAGTTGCATACGACTATGTAAGAGGAGAACAGCGTGAAAAATTCAGAAAAGGAGAAACCCGTACAAAAGGCGATTGCATTGATTGCGGATTGTGTGTACGTGTTTGTCCCACCAACATCGATATTAGAAACGGAACTCAGCTGGAATGCACTAATTGCACGGCCTGTATTGACGCATGCGATCACGTGATGGAAAATGTAGGGTTGGAAAAAGGACTTGTGCGGTATGCATCTGAAGCAGGAATCGCGAATAAAGAAAAACTTACAATAAATAAAAGAATAATTGCTTATTCATCTGTTCTCTTTCTTCTATTAACTGTATTGGTGTTTTTATTGGTTAGCAGAAGTGATATTGAAGCAACAATTGTCAGGACTCCCGGGCAATTATTTCAGGAGCAGCCGGATGAACGAATCAGTAACCTATACAACATTAAAGTCATTAATAAAACATCAAACGAAATTCCCGTCCGACTGAAACTTGAGAATGTGGAGGGAGAAATACAAATGGTGGGAGACGCAATTAAAGTAGATAAAGAATCAAATACACAATCCACTTTTTTCGTAATACTTCCGAAATCAGTTGTTACGGAACGAAAAACCGAAATAAAAATCGGTGTATACTCAGGTGAAAAAAGGATTGAAATGATAAAGACAAGTTTTTTAGGTCCAATTAAAAAGAAGAAAAAATGAGCTGGGGTTATCGCATCGTTATTCTGTATGTTGGTTTTGTAGCCATCATCATTACGCTGGTATCAATGAGCATGAGTCAGCGACTGGACATGGTCACACCGAACTACTACCAGGAAGAGTTGCAGTTTCAAGGTAAGATTGATCGCAGAGAGGCTGCACGTTCGCTCAAAGAACCCTTAAGCTGGGTTGTGGAAGAAAAGAGCATTCGTCTACTTTTTCCAAAAGAATTCAGCGGACAGGAAATCAATGCCGACATCACCTTCTTTCGCCCCAGTGATGCGCGTCAGGATAAAAAAATGAGTATTAAAGGCACAGAACTTGTGCAGGAAATATCGATAGAAGGAATGGAACACGGTTATTGGGAAATGAAAATTGAGTGGAGAGCCGGAGAAAAAGCGTTTTATGACGAAACATCATTCAGAATAAACAAGTAAACATGTTTTTTCCTGTAGCATTATCACTGGGTTTATTGGGCAGCTTCCATTGCGTTGGAATGTGTGGGCCGATTGCTTTGGCATTACCGCTAAACAAAAAAAATTACCTGACCATGACCACCGGGGGATTGGCCTACAACCTTGGTAGAGTATTTACTTATTCGCTTATCGGGCTTGTATTCGGATTAATCGGGCAGGGTCTGTTCATAGCAGGATACCAGAATTTTCTCTCAGTTATCCTTGGAGTATTTCTATTGGTAAGTCTGATTGTTGGAACATTGGCTTTGCGTTCTAAAACGAATTCATATGCCTTTAGAATTGTAAATGGCATTAAGGCACGCTTCATTCCTCTGTTTCAGAAAAAATCAACCGGAGCCTTGTTTTTGATCGGCAGTTTAAACGGACTGCTGCCCTGTGGTTTTGTCTATTTGGGACTTGCAGGAGCAATGGCACTTGGCGATGCATTTAAAGGAAGTATGTTCATGGTTGGTTTTGGTCTTGGAACAATTCCCGCTATGCTGGCAGTAAATTTATTGGGAGGAATTATCGGTACGAAGCTCCGCAACTCTATACGGAAATTATCGCCTGTGGTAATTGGACTAATGGCGGTGATTCTTATTCTTCGCGGACTAAATTTAGGAATCCCGTACTTATCACCTGAATTGAAAGAACAAAAAATAGAAGTGGTTCTGGAAAATGGAGAAAAAAATGAGTCTACATTAATCGTCCCTGAGTGTTGCAGCAAACCCAAAAAGAAAAACGAAGTAAAGATTGATCCGTGAAAAAAACGGCAACTATCATTTCCATTGGAATTCCGTTTTTATGGCTGGGATTTATCCTGGCCATTTCTTTTATGGAAGCACCATTAAAATTTACAGCACCAGGCATTGATCTTAAACTTGGATTGGGTATTGGTCGGATTATTTTCCAGACCCTGAATAAAATTGAATTGTTTTTTCTTGCTGCCCTCTTTTCCACTTTTTTCAGTTACCAACACAAGAAGAAAATTGTTATTCTCCTAAATATTTTGGCCGTCATTCTCCTATATCAAACCTTCTACCTGTTGCCGGAACTTGACAAGCGAGCCATTCAACTGCTCAATAATACTGATCCCGGACCATCATCACTTCATTTTATATATATTCTCCTTGATGCAATAAAAGTTTTACTACTTATCTCAACGGGAATAATTCAAACACACCATGAAACCAGAACAGACTGACCACACAGATTTCTTTCCGGAAAAACCTCAGGGGAAATTAGTTTTCTTCAACGGAAACGCAAAAATAACGCGGATGATCCTGCAAAAAGGAAGCACAATTCCCGAGCACACTTCACCGGTAAACACGTATTTACTGGTGCTTAGAGGAAAGATTCAATTCCACATCAACGATATGGATATTCAGATCAACGAAAAAGAAGCCATTGAATTTCCGGGCAGCACCACACATTCCGTTTTTGCATTCGAAGATTCCGTATTTTTGCTTTTCAGATGAGTGTCGAAAAAAAAGATATCGAATCACGCGCCGACATTGAGCAGATGGTCAAAAGTTTTTACGCAAAAGTACTTGCGGATCCTCTTATTGCACCGTTCTTTACCAACGTTGTAAATGTCGACTGGGACCATCATCTTCCGGTGATGTTCATTTTCTGGGAAAGCATCTTGTTTGACAAACCTGTGTACTCCGGAAATCCAATGATGGCGCACATATCCCTGCATCAGAAATCACCAATGAAACCGGAACATTTCCAACGGTGGCTGCTTCATTTCGAAACAAACTTACGAGAGCAATTCCAAGGCCCGGTTACAGAACGTGCTTCTCAGAGAGCGATGTCAATTGCTGCCGTAATTCAGTCAAAAACAACTTCAATCTGACGGAAGTCATACCTTTTTGATTACATCCTGCTGAAGTTTGTTTCATGCAGAACAACCTCATTCGAAAATACAATATACCGGCTCCCCGATATACCAGTTATCCTACAGTTCCTTATTGGGAAAAAGAGGCTCCTGATTCGGAACAATGGATTGGCTCTATTTCTGATTCCTGGTACATGGTAAACAAGGGCAAAGGAATTAGCTTGTACATCCATTTACCTTATTGTGAAAGCTTGTGTACCTATTGTGGTTGCAACACACGAATTACAGTTAACCACAAAGTTGAAGAACCGTATATCCGAGCGGTACTTGAAGAGTGGGCCATGTACGAATCTGCATTTCCAGAAACTGCTGTCATTGATGAAATTCACCTGGGAGGCGGAACACCAACCTTCTTCAGTCCTGAAAATCTTCGCCAACTTATTCTCGGTATCCAAGGCTCAGCTATCATCAGCAATAATGCTCATCTGAGTTTCGAAGCGCATCCTGCGAACACTACCAAAGAGCATTTAGAAGTTTTATACGAACTGGGCTTTAGGAGGCTTTCATTGGGCATTCAGGATTTCGATCCGCATGTTCAGGAAGTCATTAATCGCAAACAAAGCGAAGAACAGGTAATGGAAGTTATGGATCAAGCACGGAAGATTGGTTATACCTCCATCAATTTTGATCTCATTTACGGATTACCATTTCAGACGAGCCATTCAATACAAAACACCGTAGAAAAAGTAATCGCAATGCAACCGGATCGTATTGCATTTTATGCCTATGCTCACGTTCCATGGATGAAACCCGGTCAGCGTAAATATTCCGAAGCCGATTTGCCCAGGGAAGAAGAGAAACTTGCACTCTACGAAACAGGAAAAAAAATGCTCCTTAACGCCGGATACTTAGAAGTTGGAATGGATCATTTTGCGCTTGCCGATGATGAATTGATACATGCAGATAAAAGAGGCGAACTTCACAGAAATTTCATGGGTTATACAACTACTCAAAGTAAAATTCTAATCGGACTTGGCGCTTCAGCAATCAGTGATTCCTGGTTTGGTTTTGCGCAAAACCACAAAGTAGTGGAAGATTATATAAAAGCGATCGAAGAACGTCGACTACCAATAAATAAAGGACATATTCTCACTCCAGCAGATCTTGTAATCCGCCAACATATCCTCAACATTATGTGTCGCAGATCAACCTCATGGGAAAAGGAAGAACTTCAATGCGAAGAATTGTATGAGGGTTTGAACAGGATGGATGAAGTAATCAAAGATGGACTTGTGAAAGTGGATCCTTTTCATCTTAAAGTCCCAGATAAAGGAAAACCCTTTCTTCGCAATATCTGTATGGCTTTGGATGCCCGGTTGCATGAAAAACAACCTGAAAGCAGGATATTCAGTTCAGCGATTTAACTTTATAAGCAAAAAAAAATCCCGCGTTGCGGGATTTTACTATTTGCGATTAAAAGAATTACATCTGCTTAGAAAGAAATTTGTTCAACTCAAGCTTCATTTCTTTGAATAAACGTTCAAACGTTTCCATTCTCTCACGTTCCTTAGAATGATCGTTTACATATTTATGATCAGCAGCAGGATTATGAGCTACTTTATTCTCGATATACGTTTCGTGATCCTTAATTGAATGGCGCAACTCATCAAGTTCATTTTTTTGCACAATCAATTGATTTTGAAAATGCTCAACTTGTTTCAGCACTTCCGTATCAGTATATTTTCCGGCAATCTCGGAAACCCTGTTTTGAAAAATCATCATCTCATCTTCATAAAATTTGAGATTTTCGAGCCATTGCGAATGCTCGACGTGTAAATCATACGCTTTTTCTGTCTTTATTTTGTCCATGATAGGTGTTTTTTCAATTAAATACCGATTTAGATGCTGATAAACAATACATACCACTTATCAACGGGTACAAAGTAAATCGAAACATAAGAACACCGGAATGACCTTCCACCATCAGAAAAACTGACTCTTGTCATTTTTTTTTCTCCAATATTCTTCAATGTTTATGGGTTAATTTTAAATTTGAAATGAGGAACCGAACATACACTGGATCAATGCACAAGGATTTAGAGATGCTGGATTCCCTCTTTTTGAATGCGACTGAGGGAATACTTGTTGTGAATGATAAAGGAAAAATCATCATGATCAACCCTTGTGCACAACGAATGTTCGGTTATGCGGAAGAAGAGATTATTGGTCAGACCATTGAAAAATTAATTCCTTCCAGATTTCATTCAAAACATATTGGTAACCGCGAGAAGTATACCAAAGACCCACACGCTCGTCCAATGGGAAAAGGTCTCGATCTTTTCGCACAAACAAAAGATGGCAGGGAATTCCCTGTTGAAATCAGCTTAAGTCACTTTTCAACTTCTGATGGTCAGTTCGTTATGAGCTTTATCATTGACATTACAGAACGGAAGCGGCAGGAGGCAGAACTTAAGTCAGCTTCAGAAAGGCTCATGCAAACATCCGAGGCTTTGGCAAAGCTAAATACGGATTTGGAAAACAAAGTTCAGGAAAGAACCAAGGAACTGGAAATAGCGAATAAGGACCTCAACGACTCCAAAAAGGAAGTTTTAAAAGCACTTGAAGTAGAAAAAGAACTTAATAATTTAAAATCGCGGTTCGTTACAACTGCCTCTCATGAATTTCGAACTCCACTTGGAACTATTCTATCATCTGCATCGCTGATCGCTCGTTACGAAGGATCGGAAGAAACCGAAAAGCGGATGAAACATGTGGAGCGTATTCGTTCGGCCGTTGGTAATCTCACTGAGATCCTTAACGATTTCCTCTCCGTAGAAAAACTGGAAGAGGGAATTGTCAGAAACAACCCTGTTCAATTTGATTTAGAAGATTTCATTCATTCCATCATTGAAGAACTTAAAACCATTACGAAAAAAGGACAACAAATCGCTTTTCGTCATAAAGGGAACACAACTTCCGTTTTTCTCGACAATCAATTACTTCGTAATTCGTTGATCAACCTCATCAGCAACGCTATTAAATATTCTGAAGAAGGAAAAGAAATCACTGTACAATCAACCATGAATGGTAATTCCATTCGAATTGAAATTACCGATCAAGGCATTGGTATACCTCCTGNNACTCCTGAAGATCAGCAACACATGTTTGGTCGTTTCTTCCGTGCAAAGAATGCCAACAACATTCAGGGCACCGGATTAGGATTAAATATTGTACGAAAATACATCGAGCTAATGGAAGGAAAAATCGGTTTTTCCAGTGAGCTTGGTGTCGGCACAACATTTTTTGTTGAGCTTCCCTATTTGAAACCCTGAAAACAATGAATACCAAAAAAATCCTTCTTATTGAAGACAATCCGGAAATGCGGGAGAACACCGCTGAAATTTTAGAACTGGCAAAGTACAATGTAGTTACTGCACCCAATGGAAAAGAAGGTGTGAAACTTGCAAAAAGCGAAAGTCCTGATCTGATCATTTGTGACATTATGATGCCCGAATTGGACGGCTACGGTGTATTGCATATGCTCGGAAAAGAAAACGAAACAGCCTCTATCCCCTTTATTTTCCTCACCGCAAAAAGTGAAAAATCTGATTTGCGCAAGGGCATGGGGATGGGTGCAGATGACTACCTCACCAAGCCATTTGACGACATGGAATTGCTTACTGCAGTAGAAACACGGATTCAGAAATCAGACCGGATAAAAGCATCTTTTTCCAAGGATCTTAGCGGATTGAATGAGTTCTACCAGGAAGCACGGAGTCTTGACGATCTGAAACGATTATCCGAAAACAGAAAAATCAAATCCTTTCGCAAAAAAGAAACCATTTACAGCGAAGGTGCTTTTCCAAACAGCATTTTCTTTCTTGCAAGTGGCAAAATAAAAACTGCACTCAACAATGACGACGGGAAAGAATTGATCGGTGGATTGTACAATCAAGGTGAATTTTTCGGTTATCTGGCATTACTCGAGGAACAACCCTATGCCGACTCGGCTGTTGCGTTGGAGGATTCTGAAGTAGTAATCATTCCCAAGGAGGACTTTTTTGCCCTGCTTCACTCCAATCGCGAAGTGGCTGCCCGTTTTATCCGGATGCTCTCAGACAATATCCGTGAAAGGGAAGAACGACTGCTCAAACTTGCCTACAACTCAGTTCGCAAGCGTGTGNNTACTTGAACAGCGCTATTCGGAAAGCCGCAACGAAAAAGGCGATTTTTCTATGGCAATTTCCCGCGACGACCTCGCTAATATCGTAGGAACTGCCTCTGAAACAGTCATTCGCACCCTCTCTGATTTTAAGGAAGAAGCACTGATCGAGATCAAAGGTAGCCGCATTACCCTGCTCAACCAGGATAAACTGCAACGGATGAAAAACTAAGCTGTTACGCGTCATTTTTTTGCTATGTTTGTAGGGACACCCGTCCCATGACCAGACTACTTTCTTCACTACTCCTCCTTTTGCTGCCGTTTATATCGGTTGCACAGGAAAAATTCTGGGTATTCTTCACCGACAAAAACGGAGTTGATTTTGATCCCTATACTTTTTTCGATCAAAAGGCCATTGAACGCCGGCTTCTGCACGGGATCGATCTGTGTGATGAATCCGATTTTCCGGTAAACACCGATTATGTTGCTGCAGTTGGTGAATTATGTGATTCCTTAAGCTACTCTTCACGATGGTTCAATGCTGTTGCAGTTTATGGAAATGAAGGTCAAATGGAATTGATCCGCCAACTTCCCTTTGTACAAAGTGTAGAGGCGATGGATTGGTACATCAGCAATGTAACAGAACGCAGAAGAATTGATCTTTCCGATTTCAATACCGGTCAGGTTGCGTTGGTAAAAGGACAAGTTTCCCGAATGCAAGCCGATAAGTTTACCGCAGCCAAAATTGATGGAAAAGGAATCCGCATTTGTGTCATCGATGCAGGATTTGCCGGTTTCACTACCTGCGAGGCATTGCGTCACACTTACAACCGCGATTACGTAAAAGACACCTACGATTTTACCCGCAGAGATAAAAGCGTTTATCATGGTCACTCACACGGCACAATGGTGGTAAGTTGTATTGCAGGAAAAGTGGACTCCATACAACTGGGATTAGCTCCCTATGCTGAATTTTTGCTGGCAAGAACAGAGAAAGCATTCTCCGACAAATTGCGAGAAGAAGAAAACTGGCTTGCAGCTGTTGAATGGGCGGATAAAAACGGAGCACAGATCATTAATTCTTCATTAGGATATACATCATCGCGCTATTTTCGCTCGCAGATGAATGGTAAAGCCGGTTTAATTTCAAGAGCAGCTACAATTGCAGCGCATAAAGGCNNCAGCAGGAAACGAGGGCGACGGTGCATGGAAAATTGTTGCTTCACCGGGTGATGCTGATTCCATTCTCACTGTTGGAGGAATAAATCCATGGACAGGTTTACATGCTACCTGGAGTTCGTATGGTCCATCAACCGATCATCGATTGAAACCTAATGTCTCCGCATTTGGACACGCAATTGTAGGACATGGCCAAGGTTATGCAGAACAAGTGGGAACATCTTTCGCTTCTCCACTTGTGGCGGGTTTCGCTGCCTGCGTTTTTCAGATGCATCCTGACTGGAAAAACATGAAAGTTCTTTCTGAGATTGAATCCAGTTCCGATCTTTTTCCATACTACGATTATGCACACGGATACGGAGTTCCTCAGGCAGGATACTTCACCGATAGTGTTTCTACCGATACCATCCCGACTTTTACCATTGTAGAAAAGGAAGGGAAATTTTCAGTACAAATCGACTCCTCACATTATTCGCTTGCGGAACCCATTCAAGGCACATATCACAGAGGTATGCCCGGAGAATCAAAATACGAAATGGAATCCGACTGGAAACAACATCACATCCCGGATCAGGAACTATCTTCATCCAGCTCTTACGTTTATACACAGGTACCGGATTATGTATTCTACCATATCGAAAATCGTGACGGATATGTTAAGCAATATTTTGTGATATCGGTTCACCAGACAGAAGTACTTGAATTTTTACGTTCAGATTTCACCAAAGGAGAAAAGTTGAGAATCTGGTACAAAGGTTTTATGAAAACGATCGAATTCTGATTTATGAAAATACGAGCGATCCTATTCTTAGCAGTTTTGATTCCTGTTTATTCATTCGGACAAAACATCATTATTAAGCAAGACGTACTTGCCGACCAGGAAGAAAGTAATTACGGTCCGAATAAAAAGTATTACAAATCTACATTTACAGGACTCGGACTTCTTTTTGGAAAACCTGATGCTACAGGTTCTGCAATCAATGGTTACAAAAGCTTCTATTATGAATCCGGCAGTCGGAAAAAGAGACAAATGGGAAGTTTCTTTGCGATTGGACGTGATCTTAGTCTCAATTTCAGAAGTTTCAGTATTAAGCAAAACGACAGTAAAACTTTTGGAGGTATTGCACAACATAAAGCAGAACGTCTCTTTAATATAAATGGGAATTTACTGATCTATACCAGATACAACTTCAAACCCAAACGCGGCAATCAGCTTGGAAAATACCTCGATTTGGCCGGGTATGTTGAATATGCAATGATTACCCGACATGTAGTCACCGACAAGCTTGATGAAGCTTTAGGGGGAAACACTATTAAATCCTATTACCGCGGACTACCCTATCTCAACAAATGGAATTATGGTGTAACTGCACGATTGGGATTCCGTCATATGCTTCTTTTTTGTCAGTACCGTTTTTCCGATATGTTTAATCGCAGTCCACAATTCCCCTATCAGGAACTTCCGCGTTTCTGTGCCGGCATTTGTTTTGATGTTCCTGACGAATTTTCGCGCGACCGTTAATCTTGTTTCCATGAGGATCGACCCTTCCACCACTCTGAAAGAAATTGCCGCATTGATCGGTGCAAAAACCGTAGGCGATGACAACCATTCCATTACCGGTATCAACGAAATTCATAAGGTTGTACCCGGAGATATTGTTTTTGTTGATCATCCTAAATACTACGACAAAGCGTTGCAATCTGCAGCAACTACAATTATCATCAATAAAGATGTTGATTGTCCGAAAGGAAAAGCATTATTGATTTCCGATGACCCCTTCCGCGATTTCAATATCATTACCCGTCATTATTCTCCGTCAAGCACTCAGCATCTGGAAGTTTGTCACGACAGCTCTATTGCAGAGACTGCATTTCTTTATCCAAATGTTGTGGTTGGTCACAATGTTACCATTGGAGAAAACACCATTATTCATCCCGGGGTTGTTATTTACGATAACGCAGTGATTGGAAATGACGTGATCATTCACGCCAACGCAGTAATTGGTGCTCACGCTTTCTATTACAAAAAAAGACCAAGTGGTTTTGATAAAATGCACACCTGTGGCAGAGTAGTAATTCATGATAAAGTAGAGATCGGCGCATCAACAACCATCGATTCCGGAGTTACCGGAGATACGGTGATTGGAGAAGGAAGCAAAATCGACAACCATGTACATATCGGTCATGATACCGTTGTTGGAAAAAAATGTCTGTTTGCCGCACAGGTTGGAATTGCAGGATGTGTAGTTGTTGGCGACAACGTGACCTTGTGGGGACAAGTTGGTATTCCATCAGGCTTGAAAATTGGAGACGGCGCAGTATTGCTCGGGCAATCCGGCATTATGGGAGATGCTGAACCCGGAAAAACTTATTTTGGAAGTCCTGCCGGTGAACACAAAACAAAATACAGAGAGCTTGCTGCATTGCGTCAGCTCCCTGAGATCTTAAGCAAACTAAAATCCTGATGAGCGACGGCGCAAATAAAGTCCATAAGCTCCAGGAGAAGTTGAGCATGAAAGATTTCAAGCTGAACCAATTGCTTGAGATCACAGAAGCGATCAACTCCAATAGTTCTGTTGAGAAACTACTTGATATTTACAATTACGTATTACGTGAACAGCTCGGTATTCAAAAAGCGATGTTGTTCAATTTTGATGGTGACTGGAAGCTGCTGATGAAATACGGTGTGAAGGGATCAATCAAAGACATCGATGTACAGAAAGATCTGATGAAAATCAAAGACATCACGGTAATTGAATCTTCATCTAAAAAATCCCTGAATACATTTGACGTTGCAATTCCTGTATTTCACAAATCAAATCCCTTGGCCTTTTTGCTAATTGGTGATCTGAATGAAGATGAATTAAAGATCTCTCCAACCATTAAGCACATGCCATTTGTGNNCGCGATTGAAAATAAACGTCTGGCAAAAGAAGCCATTCATCAGGCCCGGATGCGAAAAGAGCTTGAGCTTGCGTCCGAAATGCAATCCATGCTTTTACCTTCTGATCTTCCGCAAAATAATTTTGTTGATATCGCTGCAAAATACCTCGCTCATCAGGAAGTTGGTGGCGATTATTATGATTTTATCCGACTGAATGAAGACGAGTTTGTTTTCTGCATGGCTGATGTCTCCGGAAAAGGTGTTGGAGCAGCCTTGCTGATGTCGAATTTCCAGGCCAATCTTCGTGCAATTCTCAAATACACCGATTTTCCGCTCAAGCGTTTAATTGAAGAATTGAATCACGGCGTAATGCATAGCGCAAAGGGAGAAAAATTCATTANNCTTTTTTTATCGCCCGATACAATCAGATCAGTCGTAAACTACGCTATGTAAACGCTGGTCACAATCCTCCGGTATTAAGTGACGGAAAAACGATTCGCCATTTGAATGCAGGCTGTGCAGGATTAGGCATGGTGGAACATTTACCCAATATTGAAGAAGAAGAGATCTTCATTTCTCCAAAATCAGTTGTTGTTTGTTATACCGATGGTTTGGTGGAAATTGAAAATGATAGCGGTGAGGATTATTCACTCGAAAGACTATCGGAAGTTGTACGGCGCAATAGCGGAATAAGCAAAACTTCCCTTCTCAATGAAGATATCTATAAGGATGTGAATCAGTTCAGAGGAAAAAGTCCGTTTGCCGATGATACTGCGCTATTGTCTGTTCGAATTAACTGACCGAAATGAAATGTTAATTTACGGTGAATCACATTTCACCAAATAATCATTTCTTCCTGAGATTTGTTTTCGAAAAACCCATTATCGGATCATGATCACCAAAAAAAAACAACAATCCTTCCTTAACAAAGAAGGGGAATCCTTACTCAAGCATATTGAATTATACCTGCGAAAAAGAAGCATGAGTGATCTTCATCGTTTCAGGGTTTCGTGCAAGCACATCAATATGTTGGTTTGGCTTAACCGAAAAATCACAGGGGATACAAGCATTCAAACCACATTTCTTCCAGTAAAAAATATTTTTAGGATCTCTGGTCAAATCAGGGAAGTTCAGATGCATTTACATTTGCTTTCTCCCTACCGGACGAAAATCCAAACACTTATTCCTGACCTCAGTAAAGAAGAAAAAAAACTCGAGAATAATCTGCTCAATCAGGGTTTAAAAGGGCTGAAGGAAATACGAAGTTCATTGGCGGCATTACCCGATTTAACAAGCACTATTTCCGGGAAAGATGTCAAGAAATTAATTGAAAAAGAGATCCGAAAGATCCATTCGGAACTTGATCCTGCAATGAGCGCAGAGGACCTTCACAAGGTAAGAAAACGCATCAAGACATTGGTGTACCTCACTGACCTCGGAAAAACATCGGATGTTGACAGAACCTACCTTCACCGTTGCGAAGAACTCATTGGCGAATGGCACGATATAAACTTATTGAATGCTTATTTGAATTCGAAAAAGGATATTCCAAAATCGCTGCTCAAGGAGTTTGACAGAAAAGAACAAAAGCTGTTAAACAAAATAGCAACTGAATTCCATCGGTTCAAGAGAAAGGTGATGCGTTGATTAGTCCGTATCCAATTCTCCCCTGCGAAAAAGCACATCCACAACAACTATTACAGCTGTAAATCCCCAAAATGGAATGGATGCTTTGTCGGTATCGAGATAATTATTCAGAATACCGTGAATGTAGTAGGTGAGCAATCCCAAAAGAAAAACCAGAACCATCAGGCGCCATTCTCCCGGAGGAAGATCAAGGTATAATTTTACCCCGGTATAAAAAACAGTAAGAATCAGCGCAAGCATTAACAACAATCCGGGAACTCCCTGCTCTGAAAGCGGTCCCAGATACTCACTATGCGCATTTCCTAAATCACCAAAATTTGTGGAGATGATCGTCAGTTCGGATGAATGTTGGAAAGACGCGTAATAAAACTGATAGGTACCCGGACCCCAACCGAAAACGGGGCGTTCCTGCCACATTCGAATTGCGCAATTCCAACGATTGATTCGTTCCAGATTCGAAGCATCCGAGGAAATATTAGAAATTGAAGTTGCGTGATCAGCAAGATTATCCGAAGAATCCGTTTTATTTCTTTCCAGGTTCATAATGATCTGATCGTAGAACGAGAAAAAAACAAAGCCTCCCAGTGCCAATCCAAGTACAATGGTAGAAAGTCGAATACGCAACAATAAAACCATGAGTAATCCGAATGCACCAATAAGACTCACCCACGCGGCGCGGGTATAGCTGAAAATAACACCTAACACAAGAACAGTGCTGATGAAAACAATCAAGGCCCGAACAATGGGACTTAAACTCTTGTTGAAATACATTCCGATTGCAACCGGAATATACATTGCGAGAATGGCGCCATAGGAAGTATGATCTTTGTAAAAAGGCGACATCACCCAATGCGCAGGTTTTTCCTCAAAGCCGTGCATGGCGTGGTTAACGAGTGTATATAAAACCACAGCACACAAAGGTAAAATGGAAAGCCAGATCATTAAGCGGATCGTTTTCTTTTCGTGGAGTAATAGCATTACGAAAAAATATCCTGGCACAACAAACCAGGTCCGGGCAAGTACATATTTAAGTGAAACCAGAACATCCTGACTGGTAATTGCTGTTACAAACATCCAGAACAATTGCAGGAGAATGAGAATAGAAACAGGATGACGAAGATAACGACGATCGTATCCACCTTCAACAATCATTTTTCCGACAAACAACACCAACACTCCAAACAATAAAGGTTCGGTTGGCAAATACAAACCGAGATCCAATATTCCAAATTCATTGATATTGATGGATAGCGGAGTAAATGCAACAACCATCCAATACACCCAATCGAGA
The DNA here is from genome assembly GCA_002351955.1 of Flavobacteriales bacterium UBA2798. Classification (GTDB taxonomy): domain Bacteria; phylum Bacteroidota; class Bacteroidia; order Flavobacteriales_D; family UBA2798; genus UBA2798. Next base: position 107,934 of record DEHO01000034.1, on the reverse strand, counting down.
CGAAAAAGAGCAGTGAATGCAACCAATAAACCAAAGGGAAGAAAGGCTGCAAAGGGAATTCCGTAATAGGTTAAATAGAGGTGTGTTCCGACAAAACCGAAAGACAACAGGAAAAACCAAAATAACGGTCGCTGCAGGATCATGATCAGGCCATCTGGCGAAGTTCACGAATCTTCTCGAGGGCAATGATGAAGAAGATCATAAAGAAAAACGAAGTGATTACCGAGATGAAAACGATCAGCCAACGCACCGGATACGATTTTTTCTCTGCCGGAGTAGCCTGTTCAACATCGAAGTGATGCGACACATTGGAATAAGCATCCGCCCTTGCCTGCAGATAGGTTCCTTCCATTTCATCCAATCGCATATTTTTTAATTCCCTTTGCTCAAGAAAAGAAGAATAAGCTGCACCATATTTTTTGTTCAGGTTGATCTGCTCATCAATTTTGCGCAAAGCAAGTTCATTGCGTGCCTGAATTGCGTTGGCCTGCGCCTCGTACAATGCTGCTACTCCTGCCGAACTACCAATTACACCCATTTCCCCCAACTTGGTCAGCGTATCGTTTAAGGCATCCACATCCGATTTTAAAGCAAGAAATTCCTGCTCAACAACACGAAATGCTTCTCCACCACGATCCTGCAACATTTTGTTTTTGGCAGAATCCAACAAACGGGCAATATCATTTGCGATTAAGGCAGCAGTATCAGGGTGATAATCCAATACTTCAATGGTTACTGACCCATAACGCGTTCTTGAACATTTTACGTTGTCTTCGTATTCTTTTACCAATTCCGTGTTTTTGAATTTACTGGCGGTATCGATTTCATAGTGCTGCATCAGGTTGTACTTACTGATGATCTGANNCGGATCTGTGAAGAATTGAGGATCTGTAGGACCTGTTCTGCTTCCTCCTCTTCACCAAACTGAAGGATACCCTGAGAAGGGTTCAACATTTTTCCAAGTACAATACTGCTTGATTTTGCTGGGAAAATAATTGCAGTCGATTTGTATTTCTCCCTGATCATCAGCGCCACAACTGACGAAACAACCACGGTTACACCCATTACAATAATGATGCGCATTCTCCATTTCCAGAGCAAAAGCAATAAGGTGGTTGAACTGAAATCACCGGCAGGTTTTGGGTTTGTCATGGTTCGTTTTTTAATATCAGGCGACGAAAATACGGAAAAAGGCGCGTTTTATTGTCTGCCCCCGAAAATGGCTNNTAAATGCGCATTGCTGTTAACACCCGCTTTCTACTGCCCGGAAAAATGGAGGGATTTGGCTGGTATAGCTACGAAACACTACGCAGAATTGTGGTAGCCCACCCTGAACACGAATTCATCTTTCTTTTCGACCGCCCTTTCGACCAGCGCTTCGTATTTGCATCGAATGTAACTCCGGTGGTGATTGGTCCACAGGCGCGTCATCCCTTTTTATTTTGGATATGGTTTGAAGTATCTGTTAAACGAGCACTCATAAAATACAAGGCCGACGTTTTCGTTTCTCCTGACGGATACCTGAGTCTTGGCACAAACGTGCCCTCTGTTGCAGTAATGCACGACCTCAATTTTGAGCACTATCCAAAAGATCTCGGGTGGCTGGTGCGTAATTATTACAAGCGCTATTTCCCGAAATTTGCCCGCAAAGCCGATCGGATTGTAACGGTAAGTGAATCATCGCGAAAAGATATCATCGACACTTATGGAATTTCTCCAGAAAAAATTGATGTTTCCTATAACGGAGTGAATGAAGATTTGCATCCGCTTACGCCTGATGAATGTGAAAAAGTCCGCGAACAATACACTGAAGGAAAACCTTATTTTATTTTTGTAGGGGCATTGCATCCGAGAAAAAATCTTGCGCGCTTATTTCATGCTTACGATCTCTTCTGCGATAGAAACAAAAACTCTCATAAACTGGTGATCGTCGGCGAAAAATACCTTTGGAATTCCGAGATCAATACCGCGTTTTCACGAATGAAACATCGCGAAAGTGTGGTATTCACCGGTCATTTACCAATGGAGCAATTGGGAAATGTACTCGCCGCTGCCCGTGCATTGGTTTTCGTTAGTGTTTTTGAAGGATTTGGATTACCCATTGTTGAAGCGATGCGTTGTGAAGTACCTGTAATAACATCAAGCGTAAGTTGTATGCCGGAAATTGCCGGAGGTGCAGCACTTCTATGCGATCCCTTTTCTGTTGAAGCTATTGCAGAAGCATTGGATCGAATGGCAAATGATTCCGGTTTGCGGGAGCAATTGATAGCGAAGGGAAAAGAAAATGGTAAGCGATTTAGCTGGAATCACGCAGCAGAAGGATTATGGAACAGTATTGAAAAAACGCTGCATGCTAAAAAGTAGATTCAGTAAAGAATTCACAGAAGCAGGTTGCGACGAAGCAGGCAGAGGATGTTTGGCAGGCCCGGTTGTTGCGGCTGCAGTAATATTACCGGAAGGATACAAACATCGTTTCTTAAATGATTCCAAAAAATTAACCGAGAAAGTCAGGCTTGAACTCCGATGGGAAATCATGGAAACAGCAGTAGCCTGGGCCATTGGAAGTTGTTCACCCAAGGAGATCGATGAGATCAACATCCTTAAGGCCTCCTTCGAAGCAATGCACCGGGCTATAACGCAACTCAAACAAAAACCACAATTACTTCTTATCGATGGTAACCGCTTTACCCCTTATGCAGGTATTGATCATCAGTGTATCATTGGCGGAGATGCGAAATACCTGAGTATTGCTGCAGCATCTATTCTGGCAAAAACAGAAAGGGATATGATCATGGAAAAACTCCACGAAGAACATCCTCTCTACCACTGGAACCAGAACAAAGGATACCCTACCGCACAGCATCGAAAAGCTATTGAGCAATTTGGGAGTACCTTTCATCACCGAAAGAGCTTTACCTTGCTACCTCCTCAAATGAAGCTGGAATTTTGACCTGCTAACATTACTTTGTTTATACTCTCCCCTGTTCTCTCCCCTACAAGCGTGACGGAATCCTAATTTTGATCCCAGATCACCATGCTCAGAAAAATTCTCAATATTTTCGCCATCACCCTGCTCCTTGTGTTTACCATTTGGCTGGGCATCCGTTTATTTCATCGCATCGCAAATCCGCAAGCAGATCTTTCACATGCAGTTCCCAATGATGCCGCGCTCGTCTTCCGCCTCAGCGATCCGATTTTGTTGTGGAATCAGTTAAACAGCTCAAGCCTGCTTTGGTCAGAATTGAAATCCGTTCATCCCTTCCGCCAAACACATAATGCACTTGCTTTTTGCGATTCACTTATCACTACCGATACTGAATTCAGATCGTCTTTTTCCGGCAAACCCGTGTTATTTTCTGTTCACCCTGCCGGAAATAAGGGCATTGAAACTATGCTTGCCATTGAGCTCCCCTCCGGTGGAGAGAAAAAATGCCTATCCTTGCTTGAGCGAGTGCTTAAACAAACTTTTTCGGTTCGCGAATTCAAATCAGAATCCATTTACAACCTAACCCTCGGAAATGCTCCCTGGCAAATATTAATCAAAGAGAATTTTCTGACAATAAGCTCAAGCGCAACACTTGCCGAACGTATTTCCATGCAACTGGATCAGGATATCTCAATTGCCACCGAAGCCGGTTGGAAAGAAGTATATGCCACTTCCGATATCGGTGCACAGGCCAATATCTTTATCCATCATCAGAATTTTTCCAAATTGATTCATGCTCTGGTCCAAGAGGACCAAAACGATGCTTTAACAGGGATTTATCCTTATGCCTATTTTACAGAATTCGACCTGAGTCTTCGTTCAGGTACCGTTTCTCTTAATGGTTTCTCCTTTGCTCCTGATAGTTTAGGATCAATGCTGAATATTTTTTCAAAACATGAACCACAACCTTTTGAAGTCGCACGCTATTTACCGGATAACACAGCTGCATTTTTGTGGTTGGGAATTAATGATGGGGAAAGTTTCAGAACTTCTATTGATGCCTATCGTCAATCAAAAGGAACCTTACAGCAATACCGAAAGGAAATCAATAGTTTCAATGCCGATAAAGATTGCAATATAGAGCGCCAGCTGGTTTCATGGATAGGCAATGAGATCGTTCTCTTTAGCAATGGAAAAGCTGATACCAGTGCTAAAAAAGAAAACCTTTTTCTTGCCATTCGCATCAATGATATGGCAGATCCAATAAGCGAATTGAATGCGCTTGCAGATAAACTCGACACCAATGCTACACGCATTCGTGATCAGGATGGAATGCAAATGCGCAGACTGCTTGCCAACGATCTTTTTTCCTTTTTGTTCGGACCTGCATTTGATGGCATCGACAACCCCTGGTACATTAGAATTGAAGACTATATGATCTTTGCAAACTCGGGAGAGGCTTTGAAACAATATTTAATGGATATCAGCTCCGATCGCACCCTTGGAAAAAACATCACCTACTACAATTTCGTATCTGAAAACCTTTCTGATCGAGCCAATCTTTCAGTGTATGTTAATCCCTCGAAATTCAAATCCTTGTTGCCTCAGTTCTTTAATAACACCACCAGTGAAGAACTTGAAAATCCGAATTCCTTACTCTGGAAATTTGATGCTCTTGCATGGCAGTTCAGCAATTCCGGTAAAGGAATGTTCTACAACAACCTATATCTGAAATACAACGGAACAGGTAAACAAGATTCAAAATCTCTTTGGGAAGTTGCTGTAGATACTACCGTAAACATGCAACCACTTCTGGTGAAAAACCACATTACAGGAACAATAGATGTTGTTGTACAGGATGAGAATTACAGCTTCTATCTGATTTCCAGCAAAGGAGAAATTCTTTGGAAAAAACAACTTGAGGAACGCCTGACAGGTGATGTGCGCCAGATCGACTTCTTCGGTAATGGTAAATTACAATTGCTCTTTGCAACCACTACAGCAATTCACCTGATCGATCTCAAAGGAAATTACCTTAAAGGTTTCCCCTACCGTTTGAAAGAAGAAGTAAGTGGTCCTCTTGGTGTATTCGATTACGAATCGAACAACAATTACCGTATTCTTATTCCTTGCGGAAGGAACATTGTAAACATCGATAAAGAAGCTAAAGTCACAACCGGATGGGAACCTGAAAAATTCTCCTCCAGTATTAACCAGGCTCCTGTTTTCTTCCGTTGCGACAATAAAGATTATTTGTTTGTAATTGATACAAAAGGGGAGATTCGCATCATCGACCGCAAAGGAAAACCACGCTACAACCTGAGCTTTGGTTTGGAAAATCGTTCGTCCAATAAAGTGTTACTCGAACAAGGATCAAGCATTGAGGGCACATCTCTCATTTACTCCGACACCAGCGGAAGAATCATTCGCACTTTCCTTAACGGCAATGCCGATACCGCACGAACAGGATTAAAAAGTTCAAGTCACCGCTTCGCATATATCGATGCCAATGAAGATGGAAAAAAAGATATTGTGCTACTTGACTCCAATAAAATTGACATCACAGAATGGTCCGGAAAAAGAATTGGTGTGTATCATTTCCCTGAGCGAGTGAGTTCGCACTTGATGGTATTTGCTCTAAAAGACGGTTCCATTCGAATTGGAGCAGTTGCCCCGGGTGTTGGAGAAATCTATTTACTGAACAGCAGCGGACAACTTCACAGCAAGTTTCCTCTTACCGGAACCACAGCTTTTCCCTTAAGCGACATCAATGGGGACGGGAGTCTTGAGGTAGTTTCAGGTACCGGATCAAGACGAATTGTCTGTTATTCACTTAATTAAAACAAAAAAACCGTAAATTAATTTCCGGTTGAAACGAATATGCCATTACGAAGGGATTACCTATTTTTGGTTAATTCTTTCGATATGAAAAAAATACTAGTTGCACTTTTAGTTGTGCTTAACGTTATCTCCGTTTCAGCACAGGATTTCCTTGGCTTTGTCAACAGTAATTTCGCAGGTGTCAGCGGAATCGACCTGCAACCCGCATCTGTGGTGGACAACCGACTAAAAACAGATGTTTCCTTGTTTGGCTTTAATGTTTCTGCCTATAACAATTATATTGGATTAAAGCCGGGTGCTTTAGTAAACAACGGAAGCATGTTCAAACCGGATATGCCTGCATTTAACGATACTGCATTTCAGGCGAATTATCTAAGTGAGCGTTATAATGATATACCAAAGGCTATATATTTCAGCACGCAATTGCAATTGCCTTCATTTATGTTTCAGATCGACCGCAAATCTGCTTTTGCTTTTACATGGAGAGTACGCACAATGATGAATGTTGATGGTTTAAGCAAAGAGCTTGCTCGCCTTGCCTATAATGGATTGGATTACCCCTCATTATGGAATACCTTCCACACCTCACAAAATGTTTCCATCCAGGCCATGAGCTGGGCTGAATACGGTGCAACATATGGACGCGTTCTGATGGACAAAGGCGATCACTTTTTAAAAGCAGCTCTTCGTGTAAAAGTATTACAAGGTTTAGGTGCTGCATACATGTATATGGACAATGTGCAGTTTCAGGCATTAAATTCAGATACGATTCAGATTACAAGTAATGGCAGAGTTGGTTATGGTCACTCCACCAACTTTGAACTTGACAACGAAAGTGTGAAGTATAAATTCATTTCAAACTTCTCCATGGGCTTCGATCTTGGCGCAGTTTACGAATACCGTCCCAAAATCAAAGATTACCTCTACGATATGGATGGCGAAAAAGAATTGCGCAGAAGAGACCAGAATAAATACAAATTACGCGCAGGACTTTCTGTAATTGATGTAGGGGCAATTCGGTATAAAAAAGGAATTCGTTCCAATGATTTTAATACCAATGCAGCGCTTTGGGATTTGAGTGCACTTAAGTTCGATACGCTCCGTCCAATACAATCATTCGACGATACCCTGATCAACCGATTTGGAACTGCAAGTGGTGCAAAAGATTATTTCTCGATGAACCTCCCAACTGCAATCTCAGTACAGGTTGACTACAACATCTGGAAAGATTTCTACATCAATCACACCACCTATCTTGCTTTCCAATTTAAAAACAACGAAAATAAAGTTCACGATATTTCTACTTTCTCACTTACTCCCCGATACGATTCAAAATGGTTTGGTCTGTTTGTTCCGGTAAGCTACAACCTGATGGGGAATTTTGCTGTTGGAACAGGAGTTCGTCTTGGTCCTGTGATTTTTGGAACAACCAATTTAAGCCCCATCATTCAGTATATGAAAGGTGATGGCTCAGGGAAAAAAGATACGTATGGAATGGATTTCCATATGGTGATGAAAATTCCTATCCCTTACGGTAAACCGAAAGACAAGGACGGAGATAATGTATCCGACAAAAAAGATAAGTGTCAGGGAGAACGTGGTATTTGGGAATTTGCAGGTTGTGCCGACAGAGATGGCGACCACATTCAGGATTCGAAAGACGATTGTCCGGATGAACCGGGATTACCACAATTCAATGGTTGTCCTGATAAAGACGGCGATGGAATCATCGATAAAAATGACCACTGTCCGGATGAAGCAGGTACACTCGAATTCAACGGATGTCCGGATCGTGATGGTGATAAGATCATTGACAAAGAAGATGAATGCCCAGATCAGGCAGGACCGATTGCATTCAAAGGATGTCCGGATACTGATAACGACGGCATACCTGATCCGAAAGATGATTGTCCGAACGACCGTGGTCTAAGCGAGTTCAACGGATGTCCGGATACAGATAGTGATGGCGTTCGTGATATCGAAGACAAATGTCCGCTTATTCCCGGGCCAATCCTGAACTTTGGTTGTCCTGATAAAAAACTTCAGAAACTTACCCTTGCTGGTAGTATGCTTGAAGAAGTTACTATGGAAGACGGTAAATTCAACTTTAAACAGGATATTGACAAGAAAGCGCATAAGTTCCGCTTGTTGGGAACTGCAACTGATACTATCAGTGAAGNNTAATCTTCGTGGTAAATTCGCTAAGAAAAATGGATCTTTCTTCCAGTTCCCTCAGGAAGCAGAAGCAGTTGAACTTACACCTGAAGAGCAGGCTGTGGTGAAAAAAGCATTCGATAATCTTGAATTCGCTACTGGAAAAGATATTATCAAACCTGAATCGCTTGCTTCACTTGATGAACTTGCGCAGTTGATGAAGAAATATCCCGGATGGAAACTAAAAATCGAAGGTCACACCGACAATGTGGGTGTTCGCGCCAAGAATGTTGAGCTTTCTAAAAAACGTGCGGAGGCCGTTAAGAAATACATTTCATCCAAAGGCATCAGCCCTACACGCTTTGAAGTGAAATGGTACGGACCCGATCGTCCTGTTGCTCCGAATGACACTGAAGAAGGTCGTCAGAAAAACAGACGCGTAGAGATGACCATCGTCGAATAATTGAAAAGTCCCGACCCACAAGTCGGGACTTTTTTTGTTACCTTTCTGCTGTTTCCTAATTCTATTTTCATGAACAGAATCATTCTAATCAGTCTCGGTCTTTTGATGATCACCTCATGCGGAACATCTTCCGAAAAAAGTGATCAAGTCAATGATAATTCCACTACAACTTCAAACGCAAAAAAATACGACACGCGTCAGCTTGAAGGAATGTATATGGGTCAATTTGGAAAGGCTACATTGATGTTGCAGATCAATTATGTAAAAGGAAAAAACGCATCCGGATTTAATATTCTGCGGGGAAATCGTCGTAACATTAAAGGTACCGTTGAGAACAAGGGGGATCGTTACTTTTTCATTCTTGATGAACCCGGAAATGACAAATACGACGGCAAATTTGAATTTGAAATTGATACAACTCAATACAATCTTGTTGGCAAGTGGATACCCAATGATCCAAAATCAGCTCAATTGCGGGAATTCACTTTAAAGCGCGTTGAACAAAAAGATGCCGATCCGAACATCGTTGGCGACTGGCAGGCAGGATTGTGGTCGGTACACGGAATTATGACATTTAAAAAAGACGGGACATTGGTTTTTGACGGTTACAACTATAATGAAGAACGCTCTGAAAGTGAAAATGTAAGGGTTAACGGAACTTGGCTGGAAGACGGTGAAATAATCCGCCTTGAGATCGGGAAACATCCGCTTTTGAAAAAGCAACTTATCGAATTGAAAAAAGCCAGTGAAGAAGGTTTTGGCGATATGTTCCTTCTCAAGAGTGGTGAAGATGTAACGCTGTATCCCTACGGAATGTATTTCTGATGAAAATTCTTCCCACAAGTTTAAAGGGTTGGACAGGCGTATTGATTATTATTGCATTTAGCATAATGATGTTTTCGATCTCGTTGCCTTATTTTGCAATGGATAAGAAAGCAGATATTGATTTTCTAAAGCAGAAACTCAATGTTTACCATATCGATTCTTGGCGTATTGGTTTCTACACACACGTTTTTACCNNAGTGTATTATTACTCATCGCAGGAATTACACAATTCAGTTCACGCATCATTAAAGGATTTCCACGCTTGCACAGAAGAATGGGAATGACTTACCTAATTGTATTGATTTTTTTTAGCGGTCCCGGAGCGTTTGTAATGGGAATATACGCTAATGGAGGTCCGGCTGCAAGAGTAAGTTTTGTATTTCTTACCCTGATCTGGATGGCCTTTACAATTTTTGCATGGTATTATGTCAGGAAAAAGGATTATATCGCTCACGGTGAATTTATGATCCGCAGCTACGCACTTACTTTATCGGCTATAACATTACGTTTATATCTTTATTTCATTCATCATTTTCATTTCGGATTAAAACCACTCGATAAATACATCATTGTTGCATGGCTGAGCTGGGTTCCCAATCTCATCATAGCTGAGATCCTCATTCGCAGAGAAATGGCCGCCAAACTGATGAAAAAACAGTGATTTCACCGATTTTTCACACAGGCTGAATATGAAGTCCCTATTTTTACCCAACAAGATTCTTACCATGAAACGTATCACACTTCTTTTATTCTTCCTTTTTAGTCTGATCAACACACAGGCTGCACAACCCAAATTAATTGTGGGACTGGTTATCGACCAGATGCGTTACGATTATCTTGTGCGCTTTGCATCCAAATACAGCAAAAACGGATTTGCACGTTTAATGAATCAGGGAATCCACTGCACAAATGCACATTACGGATACGTACCAACCTATACCGGACCGGGACATGCATCCATTTACACCGGAACCACACCTTCAGTACATGGAATCATTGCCAATGACTGGTTCGATCGAAAAGAAGGAGCAATGGTTTATTGTTCGGAAGATAAAAATGTAAGAACAATTGGCAGCGACTCCAAAGCCGGAGAAATGTCGCCCAAACGCATGCAAACTTCAACTATTGGCGATGAACTTAAATTATTTACCAATGGTAAGTCGAAAGTAATCGGATTGGCATTAAAAGACAGAGGAGCAATTTTACCTGCCGGACATTCGGCGGATGGTGCATATTGGTTTGATGATGCAAGCGGTAATTTTATAACAAGTTCATTTTACAGAAATGATCTTCCGCAATGGCTGATTGATTTCAACGAAAAAAAACGAACAAATCATTTCCTTTCTCAGGTTTGGAATACACTATTACCCATTGCCGCATATACAGAATCATTACCCGACAACAACACCTACGAGTTTGTTGCCAAGAGTGAAACAGAACCTGTTTTCCCACATAACTTGCCTGAAATTGTAAAAGCCAATGAGAACAGATTGAGTATTATTAAATCAACTCCATTTGGAAATACACTTACAAAAGAATTAATGTTCGCTGCCATTGAGGGTGAACAGCTGGGAAAAGATAATACAACCGACCTTCTCTGTGTAAGTTTTTCAAGTCCGGATTACATTGGTCACGCTTATGGTCCGCGTTCAGTAGAAACACAGGATTGCTATTTACGATTGGATCTGGAGATTGCAGAGATTTTAAATTACCTCGATAAAAATATTGGTAAAGGTCAATACCTGCTCTTTCTTAGTGCTGATCATGCGGCGAGCGATAATCCGAATCATCTCAAAAGCATGCGCATTCCATCAGGCTATCTTGATCTGTCGAAGTACAAAGATTCACTCAATAATTATTTGCTGGAATTTTTTTCGCTGAATGATCCCTCAGAACGTTTTGTACGCGCCATTGTTAACGAACAGGTTTATTTGAATACCGATCTCATTCGCAGAAAAGGATTCGACAAGGAGGCTATTGAACAAAAAACAGCAGAGTTCATGCGCAATATTCAAGGTGTAGGAAATGTAATTACACGTAGTGACATGCTTCGCACATGTTACCAGCATGGGGTTGGAAAATTATTGCAGGCCGGCTTCAACGAATTACGTTCGGGTGATGTCATCATCAGTTTATTACCCGCATGGATGGATTATGGACCGAAAGGAACCACGCACGGTACTGCTTATAGTTATGATACGCATGTCCCTATTTTAATTCACGGTCAGGGAATACTTCCTCAAAGAATTACAAGCAGAATCGATATCACGCAGATTGCTCCGGGGCTTTGCCGTTATCTCGATATTCCTTTTCCGAATGGATGTTTTTCGGATCCGATACCGGAAATGCTTAAAGGAAAAAAGTAGATCAGTATCGGATGAATTTTGAGGAATAACTCTTGTCTTTACTAGTTACAATAATGACATAAGTACCCGCAGATAATTGCTCTGTTGGGATTCGGGCAAGTTGTGTAGATTCAAACGAATGTGAAAAAACAATTTTTCCGGAGATGTCGTAAATGTGAATTCCCTGCATTTGTTGTGGAACGTTTTCCGAGATCAGACTTACTTCTCCATTAAAAGAATTTACGAAAACAGAAACTGCTGTTGCAACTGCATCTGAAAAATCAACCGGAACAATTATCGAGTAATTAACACTTGCATCCTGATCTACCATTTTCAATCGGTAATAATTCATACCGAAAACCGGTTGAAGATCAAGTGAAAAATAATTCTGTTGTACAACCGAATTGCCCTGAGCATGAACATGTGCAATTTCAGTCCAGGTTGTTCCATTCACTGATCGTTCTACCTTAAAATGATCGCTATTCGATTCACTTGCTGTGCTCCAGCGAACGCGAACATCCTGACCTTCCCTTATAGCGTTAAACAAAAGCAATTCAACAGGAAGAGGCGTTTGACTGACATTAATTGAGCCTAAAGTAAAGCGATCACCGTTTTGTAAGTTAACACCGGTAAAAGTAATGGTGTTCGCTGCAAAAGCTCCGGAAATTGGAGCCACATCGTTGTCAAAAAATCCGTCTCCGTCGCGATCAATGATTAAACGAAGATCACTCCCGGTAACAGTTGTAAATCCTGAAACGTCAAATGCAATTGTAACTGTACCAACATCACCGGTAAATTCACTTGCCCGCCAAACCCTTGACAACCGCGATTGAATTGTTGTTCCATCAACATCTACCGTATTATTTGTGGTCATTGTACCGTTATCATGACCCCACATCAAAAATTCATTATTACCAAGATTGGAAGGTGAGCTGATGCGCACTATGGAAGTCCCTCTTGCATCAGTATGTGTGTTGGTAGCATTTATCCTCCCAATTCCTGCTACTTCATGATCATAATTACCATTAGCAGGATCATCCATTAAATAAACATCATTTGCTGCTAGCGAAATATTGTATTTCGCAGAAAGATAATTATCGATTATAATTCGCTGCGCCGAATTAATTTTAGCATTAAATATAATTATCTCTGTAACCGCCCCGACAAAACCATTTGTACCTGATGTGTTACCACCAATATTAAACCTATGAGAAGCATGACTATTGTAGGCAAGTGTATTTGGCCGATCCTGCAAAAGCGTTCCATCCCTATACAATTGCTTTCCGGATGTTGGTTCTGCATCATACGTCCAAATTGAATAATTATTTAACCCTGTTAAACTTCCAACTTGCAACCTGGCGTCGTTCGAACAGCATGTTCCAATATCAAAATAAATTGTGTTTGACCAAGGAATGTGATTTGAAAAACGAGTAGTTCCTACTAATGGATCTGTGGTATAAACACAACTGGTTTGCGTAGTATTTGCAGCCCTGCTCACGGTAAAGCTACTTGCTTGGTTCGTAACAAAATTTGTCGTTGTTAAGGTCAACCCACTCCTAAGCATAGTGGTTCCTGAAAAAACGATCTCATTATACCCGTTTACAGCTCCCGCTGCCAATGTAGGTCGATTAGCTCCCGATTCAGAAATATCTAGAGCTGCAATACCTGCTGAATTAGAGATCGAGTTGATCATTGTACCGGAAACAGAAACACCGTTATCTCCCCGGAACCATAATTTAAGACTCGAAGATCCATCATTCGCGCCAACACCACCGGGACCAGTTTGTGCGATCGATTTGTTAAAAAGAATCACCAGCATGAAAAAAACAAAAACCTTGAAAATTTTATGCATAACCGAACATGAACACATCAATATATTAATGAAGACTGTTATTTTGAAACTTTCACAATGGGTAATGTTAAACGCACGTCGGAAGAATGCAAAACAAGAAAATAGGTGCCTGCAACAAGACCTCTAACATCAATTGACGAAATACTTGTTTCATTCAGATTAAATTCTTTTATCCTTTTCCCGTCAAAATCCAATAGTTCAATACGTCTAATCTCGTAATCACCCAGTAATTCAACCTTAAGAAAATCACAAACCGGGTTCGGATACACTTTAGCAATAACAGCAGATCCACGATGGTTTTCCAAAACCCGAATAACAGACAACTCATTAAGCCCATCCTGATCTACCATGTTCAACCGATAATACGATGTACCTGAAAGTGGTGCATAATCTTTAAATAAATAATTCCTGTAAACCGAAGAGAAACCGGCAGCTATAACCTGCCCGATTGCTGTCCAATCAGAGCCATCGGATGATCGCTGAATTTCGAAAAATGAGCTATTGGTCTCAGTTGCTGTTTTCCAGGTAATCAAAGCTTCATGATCATTCAAAAGCAATGCATTAAGATCAAGCAATTCAACAGGAAGAGGAGTTTGACTGACATTAATTGAGCCTAAGGTAAAGCGATCGCCGTTTTGAAAGTTAACGCCGGTAAAAGTAATGGTGTTAGCTGCAAAAGTTCCGGTTAACGGAGTGACATCATTATCAAAGAAACCATCACCGTCTCTATCGATTAGCAAACGCAAGTGAGCGCCGTTGACGCTTGTAAATCCGGTAACATCAAATGAAACATCTGCTGTTCCAATATTAGCAACTTTTTGTGCTCGCCAAATTCGATTTAATCTGCTTTGAATTACAATGCCATCAACATCAACCGTATTGTTCGTTGTCATTGTACCATTATCATGTCCCCAAAAAAGGAATCGATTATTTCCTAATGCGCTTGGATTTGTCATTCTAACTATCGAGGAACCTCTCGCATCAGTATGTGTATTGGAATTATCCACACGCCCAATTCCCGCTACTTCGTAATCATAATTACCATTTGCAGGATCATCCATTGTATAAAGGTCATCTACAGCTAATGCAAAATTGTATTTAGCCGCCAAATAATTATTGACAATAATCATTTGCGCAGAATTGAGCGCAAAATTGTAAACAATAAACTCATAAATATAACCACGAATACCGCCTCCGGAAGTTGTTGCATGGCGACCAATTCGTGGTGCAGGAGGAGTGGTTGCTCCGTCTGCATCAGCCACATTACCTCCTTGTTGTTGATTATTATGAAACAACTGATAATTTGTTCCATAATTTCTTCGCATGGTAATAGCCTTAATTGTTGTGTTTATGGTTGTTGAACCAGTAACACCCCCTAATCCACCTCCTGCATCGTTTCTCTTTTGATAGAAATAAAAATTTCCTGTTACAGGTTTTAATGAAACCAATTCATTTGTTGCAGTTGTACGATCCAACATAAATGTTCCGGCTCCATCATTAGTGGCACCAGTCACTGTAGAAGTATCGCGAAAGACCATCAAATAGGTATAACTACTATTATTTGCGATTCCTGGTGAAGGACCATCTATAAAAAGATCTCCGGTAAATCGAAGTCCGGGCTGACCATTGGCTGCTGCTGTCTGACGATGAAACAAAGGTCTGTTTGCTGCAGTGGCCTGCGTTGCATTTCGTGTATTACCGGAACGATCGCGCCAAACGTATATCTGCTGACCTACAGTAGCCTGTGTAGTACCTGCTGCATTGGTAAAAGCACCACCGTCGCCGGAATACCACATGTTGTTACTGGTTGAATTACCAACCCCACCCGGGCCGGTTTGTGCAAATGCTGACAAATTACAAAGGGAAAAACCGAGCAGCAGTATTGACCTAATTTTCATTCTATAAATCTATTGAAATCTAACGAAAATAGGAAATTCGGATGAGCTATTGGTACCTTACGAATGGAGACACGCCTGGCCTAGACCCTTGATTATAAACGAAGTAATACGTCCCGGGCGGCAGATCAGAAACATCAATTGTTAACGATGCCCCTACAGAATGAGCAACTTCCCGTACTTTTCGACCAGCCACATCATAAATTTCAATTCCTGAAATGGGTTTGTCGTCTATAGATTTAAGGGTAATCCAATCACTGACGGGATTCGGAAAAACATTAATCCAATGCGAATTTTCTGAAGCTGCATCAACAACCCTAACCGAAGAAAAATCATTGCTTCCATCAAGATCAACCATCCGCAAACGGTAATAAGAAGTACACGATAATGGAGCATGATCGGTGAAATTGTAATTACGATGTAAAACAGAAAATCCTGCGGCCATGATTTGACCGATTCCGATCCATTGAATTCCATCCACTGAACGTTGAACAACAAAATGGGAACTGTTGCTTTCCGTAGCGGTTTCCCACCCCAATTGTACAACTCCTTCATTTCTACTTGCGTGAAAATCGAGAAGCTCAACCGGCAAAGGTGTTTGGTTTAAATTGATTGAACCAAGTGTAAAGCGATCGCCAGATGTAAAATCGACATTTGTAAATGTGATGATATTACCTGCAAAACTTCCACTTTGTGGTGCAATATCATTATCAAAAAAACCATCACCATCACGGTCTATCAATAATCGTAAATCACTTCCGGTAACCGACGTAAAACCACTCACATCGAACGAAACAGTAACTGTACCTACATCACCGGTTTCCGTCAATCTCCAAATACGATTTAACCTCGATTGTATGATCGTACCATCTACATCAACTGTGTTATTGGTAGTCATGGTTCCATTATCATGCCCCCAAAACAAGTATTCATTGTTGCTTAATGCAGATGGATTATTTATACGGACAATGGAAGTTCCCTGAGCATCGTTATGAAACTCTGCAGGTATCCTCCGACCGATTCCCGCCACTTCATGATCGAAATCCCCATTCGCAGGTGTATCCATGGAATGGTAATCGTTTCCGCTGAGGGCGATATTATACTTGGAAGAAAGATAATTATCAACTATAACACGCTCCGTATCATTCAATGCGCGTCGAAAAATGATGATTTCAGCTATATATCCACCAAACGGACGATTATCGCCAACGTGAGTTGCGCCAATTATTAATGGCGAAGCATAATCGGGCAATGTTGCTGCAGATTCTGTGGAAGTAACTCTTAATGCTTGGGCATCATAAACTTTGCATCGATTTGGTGCGGATAAAGACCCATCATATAGCAAAGACAGCATATAATTAGTATTTATTGCATATGCCGTTGGGTTTGTTGAAAAGCGATTATCGTTACTGGCAACATCAATAAAAAGATAATTGGAAGTATACAGGAAAAACATATAGGCTTGATTAACGCCGACATTGGTACGCTTTGCCACGATTGAACGTGCATCACCAAGATTTGTCATCCGTATTACAGTAATGATGGTAAGTCCATTTGTATTATCCAGAGTAGGTGAATCTGCCCCTTCCATAAAATCGTTATTTCCTGCGGTATTCACATTATCAAATTGAATAGCAGGATAACCATTCATGATATTCGTTCGGAAAATCGGACGCTGGTTCACCGTTGCCTGAGACACGTTATTCCCATTGCCCGACATGTCGTTCCAGGTTTGTACGGCAGTACCCGCTGTTGTAGTGCTTGTGCCCGAATTAGCACGCAACCAAAGGGCATTATCAGTTAAACTACCAATCCCACCCGGACCGGTCTGGCTGAATAATATAATGCTGCAAAAAGAAAACAAGAAGAGAAACAGTAGCCTCATGGTTTCAAAAATAGCTACTTATGTGTGTGTTTCCAATTCTCATCTTGCCTTTAAACTCACATAAGGAATAATCATCTCCTCCATCGAGATGCCGCCGTGTTGAAAGGTGCCCTGGTAGAAATTAACGAACTGATTGTAATTGTTGGGGTACACAAAGAATTTATAGTCTTTGGCAAAAACATAAGTGGTACTCACATTCACCTTTGGCAAAAATGCATCTGCAGGATTTTTCACCTCAAAAACATCTTTACTGTTATAATTCAGGTTTTTACCTTGCTTGTAACGCAAATTGGTATTTGTATTTCGATCACCTACAATTTTACTGGGTTCCTGCACGTGCACGGTGCCATGGTCGGTGGTTATCACCAAACGGAGTTTTTTCTCTGCTACTTTTCTGCACAATTCAAAAAGCGGAGAGTGTTCGAACCAGCTGCGGGTGATACTTCTGTACGAAACCTCATTATCCGCAAGCTCACGAATCACCTCCATATCTGTTCGTGCGTGGGAAAGCATGTCCACAAAATTGTAAACGATAACATTGAGCTGATTGCCGAGCAAATTATTGAATTGGTCCACCACTTTTTTACCTGCATTCAGATTGGTGATTTTATTATAGGAAAATTTCACATTTTTTCCCTGCATTTTTAAAAGTCCTTCAAGAAATTCTTTCTCAAAATTGTTTTTACTGCCTTCATCATCATCGTTCATCCACATGGAAGGATACTTCTTCTGAATCTCCGAAGGCATCAAACCTGCGAATAATGCGTTACGTGCATATTGCGTCGCAGTGGGTAGAATTGAAAAATAGAGATCCTCTTCTTCCTCAGTGAAGAACTCCATTAAAAACGGACGAATAATTTTCCATTGATCGAAACGCAGATTATCAACAACCAAGAGGAATACCGGATCCTTTTCAAGATCGGGTAATAGTTTTTTACGCAAGAGCTGGTGCGACATCAAAGGAATATCGTCTGCCTTTCCGTTGACCCAATCCAGGTAATTATCACCTACAAAGCGGGAAAAAAGATTATTTGCTTCCACCTTTTGCATTTGAAGAATCTGATGCAATCCGGGATCCGCTATTTTCTCCAGCTCAATCTCCCAATAAACCAGCTTGCGAAACATATCTTTCCACTCCTCCACCGTACGCAAATCACCGAGCTGCATTCCTATCTGACGGAATTCCTGCTGGTAATTCATGGTTGTTTTTTCGGTTACCAATCTTTTCGAATCAAGATTCTTTTTTAACGTTAGCAGAATTTGATTCGGATTGACAGGCTTAATCAGGTAATCGGCAATTTTTCCTCCGATAGCGCTATCCATTATTGACTCTTCTTCGCTCTTGGTGATCATCACAACTGGAACTCCGGGTTTAATGGCCTTGATACGCTCAAGCGTTTCCAGTCCGCTAAGCCCGGGCATGTTTTCATCCAGAAATACAATGGAAAACTCCATCGATCGGGCTTTATCTACGGCATCAGCACCATTGTTTACAGTAGTTACCTGATAGCCCTTTTGCTCAAGAAACATGACATGCGGTTTAAGCAAGTCAATTTCATCGTCGGCCCAGAGGATATTTATATTTTCCATGAAAAAGTATTTGAGTAGCTAAGATAACTATATACGCAATGCAGTAAGGTTTATTATCCAATTCCCTATCTTTGTTAACCATCATTAACAAAAAGATGTCTTCTCCCAAGCACAAGATCTTTAACGACCCTGTTTACGGTTTCATAACGCTACCCAATAATCTGGCGCTTGATATCATCGATCATCCCTGGTTTCAGCGTCTCCGACGTATTCGTCAGTTGGGAATGTCGCATCTGGTATATCCCGGCGCCTTGCACACCCGTTTTCACCATGCAATGGGCGCAATGCACCTCATGACACAGGCCATCGAAACACTAAGGAGTAAAGGTCATTCGATAAGTGAGGAAGAAGCTGAGGCGGTTACAATTGCGATTTTGCTGCATGATATAGGTCACGGCCCATTCTCTCATGCCTTGGAAAACACAATTGTTGAGGAAGTGCATCATGAGGAGATTTCCTTATTGTTCATGGAACGACTCAATCAGGAATTTAAGGGGAAGCTGGATCTCGCCATCAAAATTTTCACCAACACCTACAAAAAGAAATTCCTGCATCAACTCGTTAGTTCACAGCTCGACATGGATCGGTTGGATTACCTTAACCGCGACAGTTTTTTTACCGGAGTTTCAGAGGGCGTTGTTGGCAGCGAGCGTATCATCAAAATGCTGGATGTGGTAAAAGACCATCTTGTAGTTGAAGAAAAAGGAATATACTCCATCGAAAAGTTCATTATTGCACGCAGGCTGATGTATTGGCAGGTTTATCTGCACAAAACCGTAGTTGCGGCAGAACTCATGCTCATCAATATTCTCAAGCGTGCCAAAGAATTGGCCATGAAAGGAAAGAAACTTTGGTGCACACCTTCACTTGAAGTTTTCCTTTATGGAAAGTTCAATCGCATCGATTTTGATATGGATCAAAGTCTGCTCGAAACCTTCGCCCGCCTCGACGATTACGATATCATCAGTTCTGTAAAAGCGTGGATGGATGGAGATGATAAGATACTGAAAAAACTTTGCACGGATTTCATCAACCGGAAACTATACAAGATCAAACTCGACAGATCGGCTATCAGCAAAGACGTTATCCAGCAACAAAAACAGTTGGCCATGAAACGCTTTCATGTGAGTGAAAAAGAAGCCGATTATTTTGTTTGTACTACCGGACTCACCAATAACGCCTACAATCCGAAAAACGACAAAATCAATATCCTTTTTAAAACCGGAGAAGTAATGGACATTACCGAAGCGTCAGACAATCTGAATATCTCAGCTCTGGCTAAACCGGTAAAAAAACATGTTCTTGCAGTGATCCGTTAGTTAACGAAGTGATCGATCATTCTCCAAATCCGTATTTTCGGAGAAGAATTATGATCTCATCTTTCTTCTGGGTTCCGATCAAAATTTTCCCGCCGTTTTTAAGTTCCAGCTGTACACCGGTATCACCGGAAACATTGTACGCACCAAACCTGCCAAGGACACGCAAACCCCACCCCCCATATTCCGCAATGGGACGGTATTGCCGGATGTAAGCTCTGTTGATGTCGGTCCAAAGAAAGGATCTTTCTTTTCGGTGAAAAGGAAAAAAACGAACATGCATACCCTTCTCATCGATCCGGGTTCGCATACTCAGGAAAATAAAAAAGAAAGTAAAGAGGTTCACCAAAATAAAAATGACGACCAATCCCGTATTGGGAACAGGCTTGTTTCCAAAAGGCAAACCGTACCCGATCTGTTGAACAATTCCCCAGATGATCAATCCATTGATACCCAGCAACAGCAACCAAATCCAAATCTGGGTGAAACGCTGACGTTCGGCAAATTCGATCTTTTCCATAGAATTCTTTTTCCAATACTAACCAATTCGCGGGACATTGTCAAGCCACGTTTACTCAACAAGTTCAAACGGATAATCAATTTGCCTGCAATCACACCTATAAGATGACGAGGTTTGAGTATGAAACTCCTAATCCATCTCACATTAACCGGTATTTTACTGATTTTCTCAGGATGTTTTTCAAATAAAAAAGACAATCCGGATCCTGCTTTTTATTATTGGAAAACAGCCTTCAATTTCTCCGAGGAAGATGTTAAATTCTGTAATGAAAATAACATCAAAGAATTGTATGTCCGCTTTTTTGATCTGGAATACAACTGGGAACATACCAGTCTGATTCCCGTTGCCCGGCTCCAGAATAAAACGCCATTTCCCAACCATTTTTCGGTTGTTCCTGTGATCTACATTGATAATGAATCACTGTTGCAGGTAAACAAAAACAAAATAGAAGATGTAGCACGTAAAACCTGGGCAAAAATTAACAGAATGCATCACCGCTATGCAAAAACACCGCTTCGGGAAATTCAATTCGACTGCGACTGGAACGAAAGCACAAAAGAACTTTTCTTCTATTTTCTTAAGGTATTCCGGAAGTACTCCGGCACTACTCTAATCAGTTCAACAATTCGGCTGTATCAATACAAATATCATGAAAAAGCCGGAGTCCCTCCAGTAGATAAAGGAGTGCTTATGTATTACAACATGAGCGATATCCGCGATGAATCAATCGACAATTATATTTTCGATCACAAGGAAGGTTCCAAGTACCTGGAGTCGGCAGACCATTATCCTCTGATGCTGGATGTAGCATTGCCGATTTACAAACAGGGAGTTGAATACAATGCACATGGAGAAATTGTGCGACTGATTCAACATGAAAAAATGCAGGAAATGATTTCAACCGGAGAAGCGCAGCCTTTGGATGACAATAGATATTCAGTAGATCGATCCGATTACTATTCAGGTTTTTCCTTTTTCGGAGATGCTTATGTAGAACATATTATCCGGTATGAAGAAGTCAGCAAAAATGATTTGATAAATGCAGCTGATGAACTTGCGCTCCATTTTCCGGGTGCTCGGGTATTGTTTTTTGATCTGCAGCAAACCTATTATAAAAACTACCCCAAACACTTTTTCCATGAACTCAAGGATCGTTTTTAGTCTGATCGCAGTCATTTACACCCTACCCGTAATAAGCTGCAGTTGGTGGCCTATGCCTGAGCAATACAGATTTGCATTGTTTCAGCCGCATGATAATTACCACAAGGAAATGTACGGCATCGGATTCACCTCAGAATTATGGCGTGACAGAAGTAATATTCACGGAATTGGATACGACAGAGAAATCAATTTAAAAGAATGGGAAAAGGAAAGCGGGATCAAAGCAGCATTCATTCAGGAAATCATTTACCATCATTCAGCCTATGCGCTGACGGAACCCACAACAACAATTCGAAAAAACCCCTTCTACCGATGGCTTGTAAAAAAAGAAAATAAGCTCTATTTCGACTACCTGATTTTTGCCAAAGAGAATGAAAACTATTATGAAATAGCCATCGATCCTTGGGAAGAAGACAAGATGGAAGACCAATCAAGTGATTTATTTCATCTCGACAGCTTGTTGGAGCATCGATTCATGCAACACCCTTTTATCGGCACAAGATTTCACTTTATTCAATTACGTACACTTTTCTACCTTGGAAATAAATCAGAAGTTGTATCACTTTACGAGAAGATTTTTCAGAATTCACCAGCAACAAGCATCATCGATTACTGGGCAGCTTATTATGCAGGAGTAAGCTATCTGAGGATGGAAGAAAAAGAAAAAGGCGCTGTTTTACTTGCGAAAAGTTTTCTTCATTCGGCAGACAAGCGAATTGCAGCCATGGANNAAAAATTACCCGCGATGATCTAAGGCAAATTCTTCAGAACAATTTCAGTCCCTCAGATAAATTCGGGCTACAATGCATGCTACTGGCAAAAGACCCTTATTTGAATTCCGGTTTATTGCGACAAGTTCTGGAATTCGACCCGATACATCCTGTGGCTGAATTACTCACCACCCGGGAAATTAACAAATTGGAAGACCTTCTGCTGACTACCCCAATTTCCGGTTACGCTTCGTTTGGTTCAGATATTCGGAACGGTTACAATTGGGGCGAAAAAAAAGAAGAAGATCAAAAAGAAGAAGCCCGGTTTATCAATCGCGAATTCGAACAGACGCTGTCAACGATAAATTCCCTTTGCAAAAAAGATCATTCGGTATTTTACGATATTGCTCAGATTCATCTTCACGCAGTTGGTAATCGTCCACAAAAGATTTCCCGACTTAGTGCAAAAAAAATCCCAAAAGAACTTCAGCTTCAGGCAGACCTCAGCATGTGGTTTGCAGCATCGCGAAATTCGGTCAATTCAGAAGAGATGATGGAGCAATTGTTTCCGTTGATTACCAAAATGGAGAAGGATGAAAGGGAATCCTATTCGCCCGGAATTTTTGAACGATCGCTGGCGTGGATGTATAACCATGCACATGAGAATAGAAACAAAGCACTTGCTGCCCTCATCCTTCATCAGATCGAAGAAAATTATCATATCATCTTCGAAAAATCAGTTTCCATTCCACTTTACGGAGCGATGGTACACACCTATCTCTACCAGGAAATGAATGCTGATGATGCCAAAAAACTTGCGGATTTTATTGATGATGACCGTTTGGCAACGAAATCCATCCAATGGCTTTGCCGCGAAATAAAAAAAGAAAAAGAAAATGTTTACCAACTGAAAGACTGGTGCGGAACGGTTGTGTTACGCGATAAAAAAATGGAATTAGCCCTGAAAATCTGGAAAGGAATCCCACAAAGGCATTGGAAGGAATATCCATACACCGAATATCTTGATGCCAATCCCTTTTCAGCACATTCGGGAAACATGCATAAAACAATCAAAAAAGTGAATTTTACTAAACCGGAAATTGCAAAAAAACTATTATTGTACGATTCCCTGTACACCTACGGATCACCGGAGGAACAATTAAACGCTTTAAAAAGGAAGGCTGCCTATGCATATAACACCACCTACTTTGGCAATTCATGGATCATGAACCGCGCCTGGTGGTCGGACGGTGACGAACCGATGATGAACAATGAAGCAGGCAAGAACTATTACGGTTGTTATGAAGCGAAATCCTTATACCTCGAACTACTGAAAAAAAGCAAAGATCCTGAAGAAAAGGCCCATGCGCTGAGTATGCTTGCCCGGTGCCACAAGAACGAAGTGATCTGGAAAAGTTATGATCCCCGGGCATATTACCATGAACGGGAAGAGAAGGATTATACAGAAAACAACCCATGGGTTCAGCAATTGGAACGGGACTATTCCCAAACCGCTTATGTACGCAACCTGTTCAGTTCCTGCGGTGGACGGGAAGAATACTGGTGGTGGTTCAATCGGATCGAATACTGAATTTTTCCCTTTATTTTTCTTTCCACAAGCAGTATACTTCACCGATTCTTGCTATTTTTACCCATCGCCCTCAAAAAGCAAGGGTGTTAACTATCAAGAGTTTAGAATGCAATTTACTGCACAACAAATAGCCGGCATCCTGGAAGGAACGGTAGAGGGGAATCCTGATGCAACTGTAAGCAATCTTGCAAAGATTGAAGAAGGTACTCCGGGTACTTTGACTTTTCTTGCCAATCCCAAATATGCAGAGTTCATCTATTCTACAGGAGCATCNNTAGGAATTGATTTCAAAGCGGAGAAAGCACTTCCAGATCAGCTTACTCTGATTCGCGTTGCTGAGCCTTATTCCAGTTTCGCAAAATTACTTGAAGCCTACAATCAGTTTCGCGGAGACAAAAAAGGAATAGAACAACCCAGCTTTATAGATGAACAAGCGTCCGTTGGGGAAGATGTTTACATTGGCGCATTTGCCTATGTAGGAAAGAATGCCCGCATTGGAAAAGGAGCAAAAATTTATCCGCATTGCTATATCGGTGATAATGTCCGCATTGGAGAAAACACCACGATTTTTCCCGGTGTAAAAATCTATCACGATTGCATTATTGGAGCCAACACTACCATTCACGCATCCTCAGTGATCGGTGCAGATGGATTTGGTTTTGCACCCAACAGCGAAAACAATTATGCCAAAGTTCCTCAGATCGGGAATGTGGTGATCGAAGATCATGTTGAAATCGGCTCCAATGTTTCTATCGACAGAGCAACACTTGGTTCTACAGTTATCCGAAGAGGAGTTAAGATCGACAATCTTATTCAGATCGCACACAATGTTGAGATTGGAGAGAATACCGTAATCGCAGCACAAACCGGCGTAGCGGGAAGCACCAAGCTTGGTAAAAACATGATGGTGGGCGGACAAGTTGGAATTGTTGGTCACTTACGAATTGCCGATGGTGTTAAAATCGCCGCACAATCCGGTATTGGCCAAAACATCGAAGAAAAAGACGCCATTGTTCAAGGGTCTCCTGCC
This sequence comes from Flavobacteriales bacterium UBA2798, assembly GCA_002351955.1. GTDB lineage: Bacteria > Bacteroidota > Bacteroidia > Flavobacteriales_D > UBA2798 > UBA2798. The sequence goes on along the minus strand of DEHO01000034.1, from coordinate 82,830 downwards.
TTTGGAATTGGGGATTACAAACGGTCCTACGTTCTGTTTCGCTCCCTGCCACAGCTTCGCGAACAAATCAATACTTTAGCCAAGGAAATCAAATCGCTTAAACAAGATCCGAATTCATGAAAGAATTCCAACGCACACTGAAAGCACCAGCAAAACTATCCGGAATCGGATTACATACCGGCGCTCCCGTTAACATCACCATACTTCCGGCATCAGACAATCACGGCTACAAATTCCAGCGAATGGATGTGGAAGGACAACCCATCATAAAAGCAGATGCCGATCTGGTAATTTCTACGGAGAGAGGTACTACACTTGAACACAATGGGGTTCGGGTACACACAACCGAACATTTGCTCGCTGCATTGTACGGAATGCAGGTTGATAATGCGCTTATACAAATTGATGGTCCTGAAATTCCCATTATGGATGGGTCTTCTAAACCTTTTGTTGCAGCCATCGAAGCAGTTGGATACGAACAACAAAAAGCAGAACGCGAATACTTCGAATTCAAGGAAAATCTTCCTTGGGAAGATCTTGAAAAAGGAATTGAAATGCTGGCAGTACCGGCGCAGGATTTTCGTCTCACTGTAATGGTCGATTACAATTCTCCTGTATTGGGAACACAGCACGCCACGATGTACAACCTCAATGAGTTCAAGGAAAATATCGCCTCCTGCAGAACTTTCGTTTTTCTGCGCGAACTCGAATACCTTGCAAAAAAGGGACTCATCAAAGGTGGCGCACCCGATAATGCCATTGTTTTGGTGGATCGTGAAGAAGTGAATGAAAATGAATTGAAAGAACTTGCTTCATTACTTGGAAAAGAAGATCTGAAAATCCAATTCAAAGGCATTGGCATTCTCAACAACACAAAAATGCAGTACGAAAACGAACCGGCGCGACATAAACTGCTGGACATCGTAGGTGATCTTGCGTTGGTGGGTAAACCAATAAAAGGACATATTCTCGCTGCCCGTCCCGGTCACAGTGGTAATATTTCATTTGCAAAAATCATCAAGGACATCATGCGTGCTGAGAAAAAAGCAGGCGTTGTGAAACATTTTGATCTCACGAAAGAGCCTTTGCATGATATCTACAAGATTGAAAAAATGTTGCCGCACCGATATCCTTTCCTGCTCGTCGATAAAATCATGTCGATGACAGAAAACGGAATTGTGGGTGTAAAAAATGTTACCATGAATGAACCCTACTTCATGGGACACTTTCCCGGCAACCCTGTTATGCCCGGAGTTCTGCAGGTTGAAGCGATGGCTCAGTGTGGAGGAATTTTCGCATTAAGTTCTGTCCCAGACCCGGAAAATTGGTCGACCTACTTCATGAAAATTGATGGCGTAAAATTCAAACGCAAAGTCATTCCCGGCGATTCAATTGTATTCGATCTTGAGCTCATTACTCCGATTCGAAGAGGAATTGTACACATGAGAGGAACAGCCTACGTTAACGGACAAGTTGCCTCGGAAGCTGAAATGATGGCACAGATTGTCAAAGAAAGAAATTTATGAGTCAGCCAACTGCAAATATTCATCCTGATGCCAAGATTGGCAAAGGCACAGTAGTTGAACCATTCGCAACAATCATGAATGATGTTGTGATTGGCGACAATTGTCATATTGGTCCAAACGTTGTGATCTATCCTGCAACACGCATCGGAAACAATGTGAAAATTTTCCCGGGAGCGATTATTGGTCCCGACTCTCAGGATCTGAAATACGCAGGTGAATACACCACAACAGAAATTGGCGACAACACCGTGATCCGCGAATATGTCACGATCCATCGCGGAACCAAAGACAGAATGAAAACGGTAGTGGGAAGCAATTGCCTGCTTATGGCCTATGTACACGTTGCGCACGACTGTATTGTTGGCAACAATGTGATCATTGCAAACAGTGTAGGATTATCCGGACACGTTACAATCGACGATCATGCCATCATTGAAGGAATGGCTGCGGTACAGCAGTTCATTCATATTGGTGCACATTCCTTCATTGGTGGAGGAACGATGGTTCGTAAAAATGTACCCCCATTTGTAAAGGCAGCACGTGAACCCATCTCCTTTATTGGAGTGAACACTGTTGGGCTTCGTCGCAGAGGATATTCTGACTTTCAGATTACACAGATCGAAGATATTTACCGGATAATTTACGTTCAGAACAGCAATGTAACCACTGCATTGAAAATTGTAGAATTCGAATTACCTGCGAGTGAAGAAAAAGATCAGATTGTCACCTTCATTAAGAATTCCACCAAAGGCATCATGCGCGGAATTTCCTGAGCGCAGTTTCACCTATGCAAATCACCCTCAACACAGCCGGAAGACGATTCAACAAAGAGTGGATCTTCCGTGGTTTGTCGCGGACTTTTAACAGCGGTGAAAGCATAGGTATAATTGGAGGAAACGGATCCGGAAAATCGACCATGCTTCAGGTAGTCAGTGGTTTTTTAATTCCTTCTGAAGGCAGTATCACTTACAATCATGAAACAAAACAAATCGATAACGAAACGATTTATCGATATGTATCAATGGCTTCACCCTTTCTTGAGCTTTATGAAGAATATACAGCTTCAGAATTGTTTGCCTTTCATTCCGCATTAAAACCCATGCGGGATAAAATAGATGCAGCATTGTTTCTTGAAACACTTCAATTGGAAAATATTCGCAATAAGGCCTTAAAAAATTATTCTTCAGGAATGAAACAAAGGGTGAAACTCGCACTTGCGATTCTATCCGACACACCCCTCCTGCTTCTCGATGAGCCTTGTTCTAATCTTGACAAAAAAGCCATTTCCTGGTACCAATCATTACTCCTTGCTCATTCAGAAAACCGCATTGTATTGGTTTCATCCAACAGCGATGAAAATGAACTTTTCAATTGCACTGAAAGGCTTTCTGTGGAGGATTATAAACGCTGAAAGGTGGAAGAAGAGATTCGTAAAAAAAAACGCTACACTCCGCAACAAGCCTGGCCGCTGATTCAAAACTTCTGTGCTTACAGAGAACGTTGTCATCAGGAAATCCGCGATAAGCTCTACTCCTATTCCTTAACTTCAGATGACGTAGAGAATATCATTGTGAAACTAATTGAGGAAAAATACCTTGATGAAGAACGATATGCACGGGCATTTGTGAGCGGAAAATACCGCATTAAAAAATGGGGTCGAAGCCGAATTGTACGCGAACTAAAAATGAGAAAGATCAGTGAGTACTGCATCAAAAAAGGACTCGAAGAAATTGATCCGGATGAATATTACGAGAATTTAAAACACCTTGTAGAAAAAAAATACAATTCCATAAAAGGCGATCATCCTGCAATTAAGCGAAAAAAAACAGCGCATTACCTCATGACAAAAGGCTATGAAGGAGATTTGGTTTGGGATGTAGTGAAGGAAATTTGAGTAAGATACCTTTGGTGAAGAACGGAAGTTTTACATATTCTTTTTTCGAATCATGCAGCGGCACTGAATTGGAAAAAATTGTTCAACTGTTTCAACTTTGTATATTTACAATAGTACACAACGCGAAATTCAATAATTTACGGCATGAAAAAAATAATTCTAATCTGCATTATATTAAAGACCCAATTAGCTTTTGGTCAAAATAAAACAGAAATCAGCTTTGGAATTTCAAATCCGGGGCAAGTAGAAAAAACGCTTGAAGACTTTTATTTTATTGCGCATCCGACTGCATTTCAGGATGACGCACATTATGGAAATGAAAAACGGGTAAAATTCAATCTCGGTTTCAGTTTTCATTTGCGCGACAGTCTTGAACTGCGTTTGCGAGTGGGATATTCAAAAAGAGTGAACCATTATTCACAGGCATTTTCAAACACCCATTGGTCGGTCAATGATTTTCAATCTGTCTTTGAAATCAGTCCTTCCTTTGGTTTTTCGAAACGTCTTGGTAGATTTAGATTTTCAACCGGGATTGAAATTCCGGTATATATTATCGGAAAACTAAAAGAAGATCTCTGGTACCAGACCTATGCTTCTTCGGGCACAATAGATTTGGCTTCAACCTCTGAAATAAGCATGCCTGGCGGTACTATTATTGGTTTGAATAATTACGTTAGAGTTAGCACATTTCTTTCAAAGCAATTGTTCCTCTATTCAGAAATTAATTACGGTCTTTTATTCGCAAGCTTAGGAGGCAATTTCCGTAATGTAACCACATCAACATTTCCCATTGAAGAAACATTAATTAATGAATTCGAAAAAACCTATACGAAATGGTATTTTTCACCTGCTCAGATCCAATTTGGGATCGGATTAAAGTTTTGAGTTAAACGCTTTCCGTTCAACTATTTCTTGATGAAAGGTGCGCGAATACTACGCAAACCATAACCACCGCTACCCTCTCCGGAAAAAAGTAATTCAATTTGTCCGGGAATGAGAACTGAATACACGTGGGTTTCGCCTTCAGGAATGAGCTCAGAAGTTCCGGTTATTTTGGTAAGGCTTTCAATTTCTCCGGTCCAGTCCTTAAGCGCAGTGCGTACTTCCTCCATTGCCCCGGACCGAATTACATAAGGTTTTACATTGGTGGTGTTTCCGATCATTTCATTAAACTCAGCTACATCACCCAGAAGAATTCCCGAAATAATGGTGCGCGTATAGGAGATGAGGTGTTTGTTATCCCTACGCTTAAACCAGGATGAATACAAATCACCAACTTTTCCATTTACGACCATATAGGTAACGCTAATTCCTTCTGTTTCGAGTCGGAGAAAACCATTGCTTTTGTTTTTCATTACAACATCCACAGGAACACCGGTCATTAAATCATATGAACCGATGATTTCGCCGCGAAGGTTATTGTAATTCTTTTCTCCTTCAAGTGCCACATCACCAAAAGAAATATCGAACCAGGTTGCAGAAAGCAGAGCCTTTTCCTTAACAACACCAACAGGAACAAAGCGAAAACTACCTTCTGTTTTTGCAACACCTTCTTTGGGAAGAAAATCTTCGATAGCGCGATTGGATGAAAGCAATTGAACATAAGGTTTCATCCTGAATTGTTCACCAGCAGCTTGCCCGCTATTATGTGTTACAGCCACATTTTGCGGGGCGGCAAGGTAGTAAGCCGAACGGAGAGGATCCTCTCCATTGAGTCCATCGATCCAGCACACATCCACTATCCGATCCTCTCCGTTCAGTCGTACTACATTCCACATGTGACCCTCTCCTCCTGTGGCCAAAGCCAGGGCGACATGATTGGGAACGTTACCTGTTTCTTTTCTCACTTCAATTCCATTAGCAACTGCCAACTGAAAAAACACTTCTGCATATCCCATACAAACGAGACGGGGTTCCTGCTGCGCCAAAATTTTACGCAAATCCTTTTGTTCACCTTCACCGTATTTGAATTGTCCGCACATATATTGAACAATGGCTGCTATTTTTTCTTCTTTCGATTCAGCTCCTTCGGTAATGGCCAACGCAAGTTCATCCACCTCCAGCTGAGCGGCAAAATCTTTATCGCGTATTAAAGTATTTGTTACCGGATCGATATAGCACACCTTACGAAAACGGCTATCCTCATTCGCTTCTATATCGGCTTCTTCACCCCGAATAGCATCTACCATGCTGTAGTGCAATCCGTTTTTACTTTTATAGAGTTTCGAAGGGAAAAAATTGATTTCAGAAGTATTCTTCCATTGAAATGAAATAGACCGGCGCTTATCGCGGAATTTTCCGGTAACCTGACGGAATGCCGGTTTTTTGCCGTTGGTATATTTGTTGAGTTCCGCTGTACCACTCTCATGCAGGCGCATCACATAGGTTGCATGTGCACGCGGATTCTCCAGAACAAATACTTTGATTATTGCATCTCCCTTAAACGTTGAGAACGTAAGCTCTTTCTTTTTTGAAAAAGCAGCAAGAGGTAAAAACAGGAAAAAAATAAGAATACGCATAAAACTCCCTCCGTTAAATTGTACCAGATAAAAAATCAAAAGAGTAGCGTATTCCCATGACTTGGTTTTGGGAAGTAGAACGCAGAAAAGAGAAACAGGTTACAATTATTTCGAAAAATTCTTAAGTTCCCTTATTTCACAAAAGGAGATTTGGCACTTAAAGCAGGATAAAATACTTTATTTGGCCTCCTGAACTGTGGATTTGGTTTGCCTGAAAACAAATAGAAGGATGGCAAAACCAATGAGGATACCGGATGCCAAAAACGAAACCCCTGGAAAGTGGACCGGAGCAGCCGGGGATGTGAAATAGGAAAACAACCAGGTCATTAGCAAAGGAGAAACCACTGTTGCAAGACTCATCAAACTTGTGAGCATTCCCTGCAATTCGCCTTGTTCGTTTGCGGATACCTGCGAACTGATGATCCCCTGCATGGATGGAGGACCAACTCCACCTAAAGCATATATAAATGTCCAGGCATACATCATCCACTCCTGATCTGCAAAAGCAAACAACAACAGACCCGTGATGTATAATCCGAGTCCAATATAAATGGATCTTACTGCTCCAAATGCTTTTTGCGACCAGCCGATCAATCCTCCTTGTACAATGGAAACCATAACACCAACAAATGCGAGTGAATAGCCCACTGCCTTATCACTCCAATCAAACATGTATTTGGTATAAAATGTCCAGATAGCAGGCATTACTTGTCCGGCAAGATAAAGGAGAAACATACAGGCAACAAGCAAACGCACACCTCTCATTTTCTTCAACTGCAAAAACGCACCAAATGGATTAGCGCGACGGATATCGAATGGCCTACGGTTTTCTTTTGCCAATGATTCAGGAAGAACAAATAGTCCGTACAGAAAATTGAGCAATGACAAAACTGCTGCTGCTACAAACGGGGCTCTTGAACCGAGATCACTGAACAAACCACCTACAAATGGTCCAACAATAAACCCAAGTCCAAACGCAGCTCCCATCAAACCAAAAGCCTGAGCACGCTTTTCAGGTGCAGTAACATCGGCGATATAGGCATAAGCAGTGGTAAAACTTCCACCACATAAACCGGCAATGGCACGACCAACAATCAGCCATGTGTAGGAGTCTGCGAAACAGAGAATAAAATAATCGAGTCCTAAGCCAAGTAAGGAAAGCAACAACACAGGTCGGCGTCCATAGCGATCACTTAATCCGCCAAGAACAGGCGCAAAAACAAACTGCATTCCCGCATAAATTGCCATAAGCAATCCTCCTTCTGCTGCTGCATCGTTAATGGATTCACCGGTGATTTCGGAGAGTATGGTTGCCATAACCGGAAAAATGATTCCAATTCCAAGGCTATCGATTAGCAGTGTAAGAAAAATAAAATAAACGGGACGCATAAATGACAAAGTGAAAGCGCAATATTACAGAATTGTTTTAGATCATAGCAACTTTATAGCGAATGGAAAAACTCAAATACTATTTATTGGATTCTTAAAAACCTTTGTCATCTTTAGAAAACTCATTAAAAGATTAATTGTGCCACTAAAACTTCATAAACACATAAAAATCAATAAATACATTCAACAAACCATATATCTAAAATTTTAAATCATTGAAAATCAGTTAAATCAACTGTTTTAAAAGTTGTTTAAGACACTCGCTTGAAAGGTTTTTAATACTCTAATATTTATTTGAGTTCGATAATTTATTATATTAATGACTTATTAAGTAGTTTTCATGCTACAAAATGTTGGCATAATTCAAATAATAAAAAGATCAAGTATGACAAAATTTAAAACAATATTCACTATTTTTTCCATAATCGCGATTCATTTCAGTTCCTGCACATTGGAAAAACGGCATTACAGACCTGGTTTTTATATCCAAAAAAAAGGACATCTTCCTTTATCAGTCAAACCTAATTCTGCCAAGACTGATATTATCTCAGAAAATTCTATTCCTATACCCAAAACTGACTCGATGTCAATTCTTTCCGATTCACAACAAAAATCAGTGGAAATTAAAATCACAAAGGATCCATCACCTGATAAAGAAACAAATCATCCTTGCTTTAAAGGAAATGATAATACAAAAGCTACAAATGAATCGAAAAGAACAATTAATATGATTGAAAATACATCAAAAACTGAATTGAAGGAGTTTCCGGTCAATATTTATTCACAGAATAATTATTCATTGGATAAAGGAGACTCAGGTGGTTCAAAAAAAGGCATTATTGCAATTATTATTGGTCTATTGTTTCTAGTATTGGCCTGGTTGCTATCCGGGCTTGGAGTGTTTGGCGTGATATTGGCAATAATTTTTCTTATAGCAGGAGGCATTTATATTGTTATTGGTATAATAAGTATTATTTTCTAACTCAAAGAACAATATACATAAACAAACCTTTGCTAAATTTGTTTGTATTCAATGTGTTCAGATACCCTTCTACATCACACATCAGAATGACTATTTAAAGTAAGATTCGACTATAATTATATCTGATTCCCGGGCGGTAACAGATTTAGAATTCCTATTCACAGTTCATTCAGCCAACTAATCAGAATCGAATTGAATTCTTCACTATGGGTTTCCATAGGACAATGCCCTGCTTCAGGAAAAAAGTAACCTTCAACATCAGGATTTGCCTTTATAAAATTTCTGCCGCCCTCAACAGGAATCCAACTGTCCTTTTCACCCCAAAGCAGGAGTCGCGGTTTGGACTGCAACAACCGATGATCAACCCGGGCAAAACCTGCATTTGAGGAAAAGCGAAAAATGGAGGAAGCACTCCCATAAAAAGAGAAGGGGCGCATNNTTTTTCATTAAAAATGAATTGCTCCATAGCCACATCTGCCCAGCGTTGAATGAATCCCAAGCGAAGAATAGAACCTGCAGCGCGCAAAGAAAAAGGACGTTTCCCATCACTATCCGGTGATGTACCATCCACATAAACCAGTGCACGTGAATAGCTCGGATATTCAGTTGCAAATGCACCGATTACCATTCCACCCATAGATTGTCCGATGAGAATCCACTGTTCCTGTCCCATTCTCCGTTCGAATGAAACCACATCCATTACTGCAGCAATCATGTCGGGCCAGATTGAATCACAAACGTTTGCACTTCGACGTTTATCGCTAAAACCAAAAGGAGGCAAATCAATTGCAGTAACAGAATAACCGGAATTCAACAATGCAGGAATGGTATAGCGCCATGAAAAAGTAGATCCGGAGAAACCGTGAACCAAAAAAACGGGTTTTGCATTGGAATCATTCCTGGGTTCAAATGTGCGGTAATGCACCCAGGTACCAAACATCCTCAGGTAGCGGCTTTCAGGAAATGGTTTCTCGAAAAAAGTCTGCGACCCCGCTGTTAAAGGAATGAGATAAGGCAATAACATAAACATCCAGCCACTAATGAAAACAGTAGTCAGAACAAATCGAAAAAAACGGCGCAGGCGATGGTGAAGCTTCATTGTGTACATTTGAACTATGATACCTTCCGGACACCTACTTCTTCCCTCTCCTTTGGAAAAAATCATTCACCCGGTGGCAGAGGACAAAGGTATAGAACTCCTTGTGAAAAGGGATGACCTAATTCATCCGGAAATATCAGGCAACAAATACCGAAAACTCCATTACAATCTTGCACAGGCAGAATTACTGAAAAAAGAGACCGTTCTGACTTTTGGCGGAGCCTTCAGCAACCATATCGCAGCAACCGCATCTGCATGTGCGTTGGCAGGCATAAAAAGCACTGGCATCATACGGGGAGAAGAAGCGGATCTTGAAAACCCCACTCTTAAAAGGGCTCGTGAAAACGGAATGATTATTCACCCGATTACCAGAGAACGATACGACCAAAAGGAAGAGCCCTTGTTCCATGAAGAATTGCGTGAACAATTTGGAAATATTTACATTATTCCGGAAGGTGGCAAAAACTATTATGGTGTAAACGGATGCATTGAAATACTGCAGGAAGTCAAGGAAGAATTCGACCTGGTTTGTTGCGCCGTTGGAACGGGAACAACAATAAGCGGACTTTCAATCGCATTAAACGAACAGCAGCGCATTATTGGTTTTCCGGCAATTAAAGGCGGAGAATACCTTTTGGAGGAGGTAAAATCATTATTACACTGGAGTCTGTTTGATAAAGAATGGGTAGAGAGTATTGTAAAAAAGATATCCTTGCAATGTGATTTTCATTTTGGGGGTTTTGCAAAAAGCAATCCGGAATTAATGGAATTCATCAGCGATTTCGAAAGCATCACAGGAATTCCACTTGACAAAGTATATACCGGAAAAATGATGTTTGGATTGATGGAAATGATTCGAAACGGTTCCATTGCCGGAGGAACCCGCATTCTCATTTATCATTCAGGAGGATTACAGGGAAATTGATTGGAACAGTTTTAATTCAACTTCATTCGCTGCTGAAATAATTTAAAAAGTGAAAAACTATCATCTCCGATCTTTCTTTCTTCAACCCCATTTTTGATTGTTACATATTCAAACGAAAACGTAATCTCTGTATACTTTTCAAGATCAAGATCGAAAAAACTATTTCGGCTAAAAACGAAAGCTTCGACAAATACACCTTTGCTGCATAAAATAACAGCTTCTGATACTATTGATTCACCGGCATCGCCAAAGGAAATAGCAAGATTAATGGGTTCACCCATCAATGAGGAGGTAGTTTTATCGTACACAAAACCGTCCACTTCGGCAGCATAGCATTCGAATGGATTCTGGAAAATCAACAAATCGAATCGATCATCAAGAATAACTCTCCCGGTAATATAAAAAGGGTCGGAATGACAATCGTGGTTCTGTCCAAAAAACGCATTTAACTTATCTGGTAGAAAAGGTGGTTCATCTTTACCTTTAAAATCTCCTGGATACCTTACCTTAACAAAAATGGAATCTTGCTCCAAAAGAGGAAATGACTCATTTATCATTGAAGCAATTGACTGCTCATCGATTTCTACAGAATCCGGTTTGTCCTCATCTGGAGTTTCAGAAGAAATAGCCGCTTGCTCATTGGAGGTTGAACTACATGAATAAAAAATTGAAACAGTAAACAGTAGAACAACAATATGTCTCATAATCGCTTGTTCGAGGATAAGTAATTACAAACATAATCCTTCACTCCCTCTTCAAGCGTGTGAAATGGCTTTTCATATCCAATAGCGAGTAACTTACTCATATCTGCCTCCGTGAAATACTGATACTTGTCGCGGATGTCGGCCGGAGTATCTACAAATTCGATGGACTCGGTTTTCCCCATTGCTGAAAAGGTATTCTTAACCAGATCGAGAAATGTACGCGCCTTTCCTGATCCTAAATTGTAAATCCCGCTGTTTTTTCGGTGATGCATCAGGAAAAAACAAACTTCTACCAAATCCTTTACATAAATAAAATCCCGTAATTGTTCTCCGTCTTTAAAATCGGGATTATGCGATCGAAATAATTTCATCTTCCCGGTTGCATTGATCTGGTTAAAAGCATGAAAAATAACGGATGCCATTCGCCCCTTATGGTATTCGTTTGGACCGTAAACATTAAAAAATTTCAATCCCGCCCAGAAATATGGTTTCTTTTCCTGCGTGAGGGCCCACTTATCGAAATCATTCTTTGAATGACCATAGGGATTAAGTGGTTTAAGTTTAAACGATAATTCGTGATCGTCCTTGTATCCGTATTCACCCAAACCATAAGTAGCTGCCGAAGATGCATAGACAATTGGAATACCATATTTCACACAACTGTTCCACATATTTTGGGAATACCTGACATTGAGTTCATCAAAAATTGCCTTATTGAATTCGGTAGTATCTGTTCGGGCTCCTATATGAAAAACAAACTGCACTGTGCGGTGATGCGCATCGAGCCATAAAAAAAAATCGCTACGTTCAACCCGTTGGGATATTGCTTTCCCTTCCAGATTCTTGTTCTTTTCCGGAAAAGAAAAATCATCAACGGCAACGACATCAGTATACCCTTCCGAGTTAAGTTTACCAATGAGTACGCTTCCAATAAAACCTGCAGCACCTGTAACTATGATCATGTTCGAAGTATTAATTAATTCTAATGTTTACTATTTGAAGATTTCGTTTTGAATTGCAGGAAGCTTTAACAAATCATTTAGTATAAAATCTCCTTGTAAAAAACTCCTGTCCATTTTTCAATTAAAAACTGATTCAACAATCTTTTTCGTAGCACCTATATGTTGCTGAACAAATTCCCTTGCGCTGTTCGACATACTCTGCAATTGCCATTGATCCTTAAACAATACATCAAGGCGTTCTGCAAGATCGTGATTGAACTCAATTGCACCGCCAGCCTCTATCATTTCCCTTGCTTCGTGAAAGCGATGATGTTTTGGTCCAAACAACACCGGAACACCAAATGCGGCAGGCTCCAGAATATTATGCAATTTCCCGGTAAATCCTCCCCCAATAATGGCAACATCTGCCAAGCGATACAATGACATCAACATTCCGATGTTATCGATAATCATCACTGATGCATCAATCTCCGGTTGAAATTTTGAATACCTAACATGGCGCACCTGCAATTCTTCTTCAAGACTGGATAAGTGTGCCGGGGAAATATCATGAGGAGCAAAAATCCAGCAAACATTTTTAAGTTTATTATCATTGATCACTCTTGTGATACGTTCTTCTTCGGGCGACCAGCTACTACCTGCAATGATGATCCTGCGTCCTGCTGCAAAATTTCTGATTTCAGGAAAATCAATCGCCTGCTCCGCCAATACAGCAACCCTGTCGAACCGTGTATCTCCTGCCACTTCACTTTCTATCCCAATCGAATTCAACAGATCTTTCGAATGTGAATCCTGAACAAAAATTTTGTCCAAACACATTAAATCCTTTCGAAAAAATCCACCATACCATTTAAAAAACCGATGTGATTCACGAAACACGGATGAAACGGCATACTGTCGCGCGCCGGTTGTTTTGAATGCATGGATGAAATAATGCCAGAACTCGTATTTGGCGTAAACTACAATATCCGGACGCAGTAGTTCTGCAAAATTCCGTGCATTGGATGGTGTGTCTGCCGGAAGGTAACATACATAATCAGCAAGAGCATAATCCTTTCGCACCTCGTAACCTGAAGGCGAAAAAAAACTAAGTACAATTTTATAAGCAGGTCGTTCACGTTTCACCCACTCCATCAGTGGCCTCGCCATTTCAAATTCTCCAAGTGATGCACAATGAAACAAAATCACCGGATGGCCCGAAACTTCACTGTTTTTTAGCTTCAATTTCCAATCCTTCCTANNGCATTAAACAAGGAAGCAATGCGAATAGCTGCAACATAAAGCAGAATTGATAAACGATAAAGCAGAATCATCAACCAAAGATAATCCAAAAAACGAGCTTGATTCTGAACTGAAAAAACGGATCAGTTGAAATACATTGCCTTTGCAGGACGAGGGTACAGTGGCAATATCCATCCGGCGCGAATCCCAGTGAGGATGTCTGTCCGCATTGAATGATCGGCCTGAACCTGATCGAAATTAAACGCTCTCCTGTTTTTGGTAAAGCCTTCAAATATTTCAAAACCAAAGAAAAAATTGATCATCCTTCTGTTATTCAGGTACTGATAGCCAACAAACTGCTGCAGCGTAAGCCCATAGGTTAATCGGTCGTACCCCTTCAGGTATTCACCCGTGAGCTGTGGAACGGGATTTTTTTCTGTGCCAATACGAATTTTGTGCGACATGAATCCGGCTCCGAACTTTATCAATATTCCGGAATTAGGATTTGGACTCAACACAGGAATCAGATATCCGAATTGACCTGTAATGGTAAATCCCCTTTCCTGAAGCAGAACCCTTGCGTACTCGCCATTAAGATCGATGATTTGTCCATTGGAATCCCTTAATCCGTCGAGAATGGAGGTTTCCTTAACATTATTCCCAAAAATAAATGTCCCCTGAAGACCAAACCCCAGTTGAGAAGGCGTTTTCACATACACTTCGAGTCCAATGGACGCATTGGTACTAAAGCGCTGCGCGAGTTGACCTACAGGGACTTGTGCAGCTCCACTCATCTTGATTTCGGTAACTAAAATAGAAGAATCCTTGATGCTGGCCTGGGAAAAGCATAAAGAAGACAAAATCAGGGTGTATAAGAGAAGGAGGAATCGCATAGATCAAAAGTAACGCAAAAACCGAATGCATAGTATCCCTTTCTACAGTAGATTTTACCTTTTAACGGTTCTGTTTTTGAGTATATTCGCAACCTATACTTTTCGAACATGAAAAAGATACAAATGGTTGACCTTCTCACACAGTATGAGAAAGTTCAGGGAGAAATCGATACAGCGGTACTTAATGTATTGCGTTCTTCGGCCTATATCAACGGACCAGAGGTCAAGGAATTTCAGAAGGAGCTCGAATCCTATCTTGGCGTGAAGCACGTTATTCCCTGTGCAAACGGAACCGATGCACTCCAGATAGCGATGATGGCACTTGGTCTGCAACCGGGAGATGAAGTGATTACCGCCTCGTTTACTTATGTAGCCACTGCAGAAGTGATCGCATTGTTACGCCTCACCCCGGTATTGGTGGATGTTGATCCGAATACCTTTCAGATTGATCCTGAAAAAGTAAAAAAGGCAATAACACCGAAAACAAAAGCTATTGTTCCGGTTCATCTTTTCGGGCAATGTTCCGATATGGAAGCCATAATGAAAATTGCTAAAGAGCATAATTTATTTGTTGTAGAAGATAATGCACAGGCAATTGGTGCAGAATATATTTACAGCGATGGTAATCGTAAAAAAGCAGGAACTATTGGCACTATAGGATGTACCTCCTTTTTCCCATCAAAAAATCTTGGGTGCTTCGGAGATGGTGGTGCAATTTTCACCAATGACGATGATCTGGCAGGAAAACTCCGCATGATTGCAAATCATGGCCAAAGCGTACAGTACGTTCACGATTCGATCGGTGTGAATTCTCGCCTTGACAGCATTCAGGCTGCAATACTTCGTATTAAGCTTCGCTCACTCGATAATTATTGCAAAGCGAGAAACAAAGCTGCAGATTATTACGACAAAGCATTTTCTTCCAATTCAAAAATTACCACGCCCGCACGTGCAAAAAATTCGACACATGTTTTCCACCAGTACACACTGCTGCTTGCTGATGGTGTTGACCGCAATGCGTTAAGAGAATTTCTTGCTGCAAAAGGAATCCCGGCAATGATCTACTACCCTATTGCACTTCACATGCAGAAAGCATACACTGATCCCCGTTATAAGGAAGGCGATTTTCCTGTTACAGAGAATTTATGCAAGCGTGTAATTTCATTACCCATGCATACGGAACTTGATGAAGAGCAGTTAAAATTCATTACAGATGCTGTAAATGAATTTGTGCGATAAGAATAGCAGTAAAAAGAATTTTTAATCTACCTATTATGAAAATTGCAGTTGTTGGAACAGGATATGTCGGATTGGTTACCGGAACTTGTTTTGCAGAAACAGGCAACGATGTTATTTGCGTCGACATCGATAAAGAAAAAGTTGAGAAGATGCGCAATGGGATTGTTCCCATTTACGAACCCCACCTTGATGTTTTATTCGAAAGAAATATAAAAGCAGGACGATTAAAATTCACAACAGATTTAGCTGAAGCCATACATCCTGCACAGATTGTTTTTCTTGCATTACCTACTCCTCCCGGAGAAGATGGTTCTGCGGATCTTTCGTATGTGCTTGGGGTTGCGGAACAACTTGGAAAAATGATCAAAGATTACAAAGTGATCGTTGACAAAAGTACAGTACCCGTTGGCACAGCAGAAAAAGTGAAGGGAGCTGTTGCTAAAAATGCGATGGTTGATTTCGATATTGTTTCCAATCCGGAATTTTTGCGTGAAGGATTTGCAGTGGATGACTTTTTAAAACCAGACCGTGTTGTTGTTGGTACCTCTACTGCACGTGCAAGAACATTAATGGAAGAGTTGTACAAACCCTTTGTGCGGTCAGGAAACCCCATCATTTTCATGGATGAAAAATCGGCTGAACTTACAAAGTATGCTGCAAATGCATTTCTTGCTACAAAAATCACTTTCATGAATGAGATTGCTAATTTTTGTGAGCGTGTTGGAGCAGATGTAGATATGGTACGAATTGGAATTGGCTCAGATTCACGAATTGGTAAGCGCTTTCTTTTTCCCGGAATCGGCTATGGAGGCAGCTGCTTTCCAAAAGATGTCTCTGCCCTTGCGAAGTCAGGTAAAGAAGCCAATTTCGAATTCAAGATTATTAACGCTGTAATGGAAGTAAACGAACGTCAGAAACTTCGTTTGATCGATAAGGTTCGTGCCTATTACAAAAATGATCTAAGTGGAAAAACGTTTGCGCTGTGGGGTCTGGCATTTAAACCCGATACCGATGACATCCGCGAAGCACCGGCATTGTACATGATCACCGATCTTCTTGCTGCCGGAGCCAAAGTGCGTGCTTTTGACCCTGAAGCGATGGAGAATGTGAAGAAAATATTTGGTGATAAAATAGAATTCACGAACGATGAATACGAATCCATTCAAGGAGCCGATGCATTGCTCATTGCAACAGAATGGTCTGAGTTCCGCAATCCTGACTTCGATCGAATTGGAAAATCCCTCAAAGAAAAAGTAATCTTTGACGGTCGAAATCTTTACGATCTTAGCCAGATGCGCAAAATGGGATTCTACTACGAAAGTATCGGTCGCGAAACTGTGCAATAAATCTAACCGTTCCATCAACGGCCGAACCGTAAACGAACAAGCACATTTGGTATTTTCCGGCTTGATTCTAAATTTCAAACCCAATAACTTTGCCCAGACCTCCGGGATTTTAAAAATCCCGGAGGTCTAAGGGAATTAATTTGTTTTAGGATGGTTTCAGGTGGAAGATTCAATTGATCTGCACTTCATCGATAAAGATGAATGCATCGTTACCTGATCCTGGATGCCAGGCCGGGATTTTGCCGTGGTTCTTTGCTTTTACTTTTAAATATCTGGCTTGGATCATTCCTGATTTTTTGATCTCAAACCCCTTTATCCGTTCCGAATTTTCATTAGAGATGGAATCATTCTGAATTGTACGCCATTCTTTCCATTCTTTACCATCTTCAGAATAGAAAAAAGAAACTTCATCCGGAAGCCATATCCATGCGCGGGTATCTTCAAGAAAATTTGCTCTGACATTCATTATCCGAGTGGAGTGCTTTAAGTCAATTACGGATTCAAAGTCCTGCCCCTGCACGCCTATCCATCGGCCTTTGCGCCAATTCTGGTCACCTAATAATCCGTCGACCAAAGCAAATGGACCTCCCGCTGTATATTGAGGATTGACGGATGATTGGATAACAACAGACCAATTATGATCAATCTTGTTAAAGGATCCAAAATTAAGCTTACTAACAACACCGGTTGGATCAACAGCAATTGCCTTAAGGACGATTGACTCTTTTACCACCAATGGAGAATTGTATTTTTTTGCTTTCACATTGGGTGCAATTCCATCCGTTGTATAATAAATCGAGCAGAAAGGATCCGGTGAAATTATTTGAATCACCAAACTATCCCGATAGGTTTCTTCGCCTGTTGAAAAATAGGGAATCGGAACATACTTATTCTGTTTAGCCTTGGGAATAGAATTTGTTGCTAAATATTTAGGCAGATTTTCCAGAATAGTTTTTTCCTCACCAAATTCCAACACTATTGTACCACCCTGCATTATTTCCTGATGACTGACCGACATTCTGAAATCACCATTTACTCTTGTAACAAAAGCATTCTTATCAGAACGGGATTGTGAATGGATCGTGCAAATTTTTTCATCATCCACTTTTATTTTTACTTGATCAAACAAAGGAACTCCTACACTATAAAATGGATCACCTGGTGTAACCTGATAGCACCCCATCGCAGATAAAACATACCAGGCACTCATTTGACCACAATCCTCGTTGCCAATCAAACCATCAGGAGCCGCTGTGTAAAATGAACTCATTATCTGATTTATAATTTTCTGGGTCTTATCGGGACGACCTACGTAATTATAGAGATATGCCATATGATGGCTTGGCTCATTTCCATGTGCATACTGACCAACCAAACCAGTAATATCAGCCTGATCACGACCAAGCGTTGCAGAAGATGCCGTGAAAAGCGAGTTCAACTTTTCTTCAAAATGTTTCGCTCCTCCAAAAAACTGAATCATCCCATCGATATCATGCGGAACAAAAAAACTGTATTGCCATGAATTTGCTTCAGTAAAATGATTATTCACTTCCCGAGGATCGAACGGCGATAACCATGCTCCATTTTTGCGAGGACGCATAAATCCCGTTTGCGGATCAAAACTATTTTTCCATGAATTGGATCGGCTAAAAAAATCTTTTGCGATCTCCGTCTCATTCAATTGTTCAGCAAGAATGGCAATGCACCAATCATCATATGCATATTCAAGCGTTTTTGAGACAGATTCATGCTCCATATCAACAGAGAGGTGTCCAAATTCAATATAATCTTTTAGCCCGAATTTATTTGCTCTGGCAGATACAACCATCGCATTGAATGCTTTGCGAATATCGAAATCCGAAATATTTTTCATCACCGCATCAGTTATTACACTTACGCTATGATAACCAATCATACAATCCGTTTCATTGGAAGAAAGCTCCCAAACCGGAAGTCGTCCGCCTTGTTCAAATTGAACAAGAAATGTTTTTATAAAATCTAGCGTACGCTTTTTGTCAAGGATCGTATATAGCGGGTGTGTAGCCCTGAACGTATCCCAAAGTGAGAAAACCGAATAATACGTAAATCCTTCAGCCTTATGCACAGCTCCGTCCATACCTCTATATGAACCATCTACATCAGTCGCAAGACTTGGGTGAATCATTGTATGATAAAGTGAAGAATAGAAAATCTTACGCTGATCATTTGTTCCTCCAGAAACAGTAATTTTATTGAGCTCGTTTTCCCAAAGTGATTCTGCATTATTGCGTAGCTTATTAAAATCCCAATCAGAAATTTCATTTTTGAGATTATTCTTTGCTCCCTCAATGCTTACGTTAGAAATACCAATGCGAACTTTTAATTCCTTCCCCTTTGCTTTTGGAAATGGAAGCACCATACATTCCACATTATTCCGATCGCCAACTTTTTTGTATTGGATTTTAGGTAGTGCAAATTCTTCAGAAAATTCAATCGCAAAATAAATATGCTGATCCTTTGCCCATGATTCACTTCTGCGAAATCCCAAAACTGTTTTGTTATCAGTAAAGGACATCGAGGACATTATGGTTCTATCACGATGATCTAACTGAATAATTAAAGCTGGATTTCCCTTTTTGGGAAAAAGATAGTTGTGCATTCCACAACGAGAACTCACAGTGAATTCTGACTTAACTCCATTTGCGAGTTCAACAGAATAATAACCCGGACTGGCCTTTTCGCTGGAATGAGAAAAAGATTGTGCGTAAAGCTTATAATCAATTACACCTTTTTTCATTTGCCCGGCAGAAATTGTTGTGACCGGCAAAAATGCAATATCACCATAATCAGAAACACCGGTTCCACTTAAGTGTGTATGCGAGAATCCATAAATTTTGGAATCACTATAATGATATCCCGAACAACCATCCCAACTTCCGTCAATTCGAGTGTCAGGACTTAATTGCATCATCCCAAATGGCACAACCGCTCCAGGAAATGTATGACCATGTCCACCTGTTCCCACAAAAGGATCAACCCATTTGGTTAATTTCTCCTGTGCATGAATGCTTCCAAAATGAAAGATCAGGACTAATAAGCAAAACCGTTTTAGATATGGCATTTTTAACGATATTTGATCTGACTGCAATTTAAGTAAAATCTGTAAATACAAGTATTAAGCCATAAAAGGATTCGCAATTGAATCATTATCTTGTACCGGATGAGGTCCTACACCCTTGAAATATGTTGTTATAATGCTTCCGACGTAAAAATCGCTGCAGAAAACGGCGCGCACCGAGTTGAACTTTGCGCTGGTCGGCACGAAGGGGGAACAACTCCTTCACCAGGTTCCATTTTGCATGCAATGGAAACGAGTTCAATTCAAACCTATCCCATAATTCGTCCACGAGGAGGAGATTTTCTCTACAGTGATGCAGAATTTGAAATCATGAAAAAAGATATTCTTTTCTGCAAAAATCATAATGTTCCCGGGGTAGTTTTTGGAATATTAACACAAGAAGGCATTATTGACAGAATGCGAATGGCAATTCTGAAGGAATTAGCAGGAACCATGGATGTTACTATGCATAGAGCCATTGACATGAGCAATGATTTGCTTAAGAACCTTGAAATAGTACATTCACTTGGTATTCGCCGCGTATTGAGTTCGGGGGGAATGCCAACAGCCATTGAGGGAATAGCAATGCTTGAAAAAATGGTGCAAACAACCAATCCCAAAATTTCAGTTATGGCCGGATCGGGAGTAAATGAACATAACATTGAACGATTCTGGAATATTGGGATTCGCGAATTCCACTCATCCGCCAGCACCTTACTTCCTTCACGCATGAATTACAGGAACCCACAATCAGCCATGGGTAAAGAAGAAAAAGAATTTTTCAACTTTCAGGCAGATGGGGAAAAAATAAAAAAAATGTCATTTCTACTGGAGCAGTTAGCTAAACAATGAAAAAATTCATTTTTAAATTCATAGTTCTATTCACATTGATCACTGCATCAAATGCATTGGCGAGCTCAGGTATAGACTTTGATCTAAATGAAAATTGGACAATCCGCTCACTAAAAAGCAAAACCACATTTCCTATTTCAAAAGAAAATGCGCCATCAGCAATTAGTGCTTTACCTCAAATCATTGAACACTATTATTCCGTTGAACGTCATCAATTACCCAAACATTGGTCGGCCAGCGATTATGCACGTCTCGTTTACCTTTCCTTCATCAAATACGGAATCGAATTAAAATGTGAATTTCAAATTCCACTTGGCTCCTACCCCCGCACACGTATAGAGCTAGTGCTTACGAATGCAAACACCTTTTGTACAGTTTTATTGAATGGAAAAAAAATAGGAAAAACTGATAATGCTTTTCGTGTTTACAAATTTGATGTTCGCAAGAATCTTAAAGACGGAAATAACATTCTCTTACTTCGATTTAAGGACCCCGTTAACTATGCAGAAAAAAAGTTGGTTAAAAAGAGCATTACGCTACCTGCAGACAATCAAACTAATTCAATAAAGTCTGCTCCCTATATTCGTCAGCCCCAACAAGAATTCGGCTGGGATTTTGCACGTGCATTGCCTTATGTGGGTTTACGAAGTTTTCCTATAATTGAATTTAGCGCCGACATTCATTCCATTGAATATTGGTTCGACTCTGTAACTTCCAATGGAAACTTAACCCATTTTAATTTAAACCTCTCTATCATTTCACCTAAATCTTGCTCTCTTGTTCCTGAATTTAATCCAGAAATGTTTGAATCAGTAAATGGTCAAAGAGTTCACCTGTCGAAGGGAAAAAACACTTTAACCTTCAAAGGAAAAATACGATACCCAAAGCTTTGGTGGCCTGCAGGGTCTGAAGAACGTGAACAGGAAAGGAAACCTTTTGGCATTAACGAACCCAATCTTATCCCTTTGTCATTAAATGATACATTGGGAAATGTGGTCTTTCAAGAGGTAATAAAATTTTATGTGGCAAAAATTCAACTCGACAGAAGCAGGGACTCTATTGGAGAAAAATTTGCATTCATTGTTAATGGAAAAGAAGTTTTCATTCGAGGAATCAATATGGTATTACCCGATGCAACCGGTGATTATAATATTCCCTGGAACAAAAATTATCGGGAACCCATTTCAAATCAACTTCTGCATCAAATACAATCCGCCAACATTAATATGATCCGTGTTTGGGGTGGTGGTAGTTACCTGCCCGATGCATTTTACGATTGGGCTGATGAAAACGGTATTATGATCTGGCAGGATTTTATGTTTTCCGGAACGCTATATCCTGGAGAAAAATCATTTCTTCAATCTATCTCAGCCGAAGCAGATGACCAGATTAAACGATTAAGAAACCATCCTTGCATCGCGCTTTGGTGTGGAAATAATGAAATAGATGTTGCCCTGAAGAACTGGGGATGGCAAACAAAATACAATTACTCGTCTAAACAACTTGATGAATTATCTTTTTCCTACAATAAAATTTTCAGGGAGATCCTTCCCGGAAAAATCAGCGTCCTGGATCCTCAACATTTTTACATAGAAAGTAGTCCTTTAAGCAATTGGGGGAAACCTGAAGATTTACGAAACGGAAACAACCATTTATGGTCGGTATGGCACGGCGAAGCTCCAATTGAAAGCTACAAAAAATCAATTCCTCGTTTCGCAACGGAGTATGGGTTACCATCTCTTCCTTCTGAAGCTGTTTTGAAAGATCTGATCATAAACAATTCCACCTTAAAAGAACAGTTAAGCAATTTCATGATCAGTTATAAAGGAATTGGACTATTGGAGGAATATATCACCAATGAATTTCGTCAGCCAACCAACTTAAAAGATTGGATTTACCTATCACAATTTACCCAGGCGAATGCACTTAAAACCGCAATCGTTGCACACCGAAATTCGAATGGCCGGTGTTCAGGATCTATGCCCTGGCAACTGAACGATGCATCAGCAGTGATAAGCTGGAGTTTAATTGATCTGAATAACATCCCAAAACCCGCATGGTACAGTTTAAAAACATTTTTTCGGAATGAAATACTGAGTGCAGATTTATATGAAAATAGTGTCCGGATTAAGTACAATTATCAGGGTAAACGAAGGGCAGATCGGGCAGTTCTTACGTTTCAACATAGAGAAGGACTCGTGATAAAATCAGATACTATTGTTATTAATCCATCTAACCCTGAGAAAAATAATCTGCTAAAAGAATATTCTAAAAACTTTTTCTCCACACCACTTTCAATGGATGAAGTTTTTCTGCGTATGGAATTATATTCTGGAAATAGAATGCTATTTCGCGATTTGTTCTTTTTTGTAGCAGAAAATAAATTCGCCTGGAAACCGGCAAATATTTCAGTTGAACTAAAGAAAGTGAGCAATGATGTTACAACAGCAAGAGTCAGCGCCAGAACTCTGGTTAGAAAATTCTTTCATGGCCAACACTTTAATTCAACACCAAATCTTATCGATATCCTTCCCAACGACACCCTTAGTTTCTCCATAACCTTACCCGATGTGGAAGCCTGGAAATCAGGAATTGTCTGTTTAAATGATTTTATGTTTCAAAAAAATTGAACTTTATTATAGAATGCTTTTTGATTCGATCAAGCTGTTTCTTTCATTTGTACGAACAGCATAATTAAATCCGGGATGGATGCAATAGGCCCCATATTCTCCCTTTGAACTGATGGCAATGAAACCCACCTGCACTTCATTGATGCGGTGTTTTTGCTTCCGGCAAACGCGTTCAACAGCAGTCTTGCAAGCTTTTTCCGGCGACATTCCCTGTCGCATGAGTTCAACCACCAAATGGCAACCTGCAATACGAATTACTTCTTCCCCATGCCCTGTAGCGGTAACAGCACCTACTTCATTGTCGACATACAAACCTGCACCAATAATCGGAGAATCGCCAACTCTGCCATGCATTTTAAACGCCATTCCCGAAGTTGTGCAGGCGCCTGAAAGATTTCCGCTTGTATCCATTGCAACCATGCCAATGGTATCATGATTCTCGATATTAACTACTGGCTGATATTTTGCGGTTTTGAGCCATTCCTTCCATTCCTTTTCGGAAGCTTCGGTAAGTAAATTTTCTTTCTGAAAACCTTTTTCCAATGCAAACTGCAATGCACCATCACCAACCAGCATTACATGTGGGGTTTTTTCCATTACCGCACGTGCAACTGAAATTGGATGTTTGATGTGTTCCAAACAAGCGACAGAACCAATGTTCATGTTCTCATCCATAATACAGGCATCCAATGTAACACGGCCATCACGGTCGGGTCGCCCGCCATAACCAACGGAGCGTTCATCAGGATCAGCTTCTACCAATCGTACACCCTGCTCAACCGCATCAATTGCCCGTCCGCCTGCCGACAAAATTTTCCAGGCTTCTTCATTCGCTTTCAATCCAAAATTCCAGGTGGAAAGAACCAAAGGAAATTTTTTCGGATTCTTTTTTCCTGATGAATGAATCAATTCCTCCAAGGCAACTGAACCTGCAGCAAGACCGGTCAATCCGATCGCTGAGTTTTTCAAAAATTTTCTTCTGTCGCTCATGAGGAAAAATAAATCAATTCAGAATTACCGCACCATGATTTCATCAAAAAACATCCAGCAGTCCTTCCCTTCTCCCGGGAAACCTCCTGGAATCTTTCCGGGATTTTTGATGTTCAATCGGATATAGCGCGTATTGACAACCGGAAAACGAATATGGAATTCGCGTTTGCCCTTTAATTCCATCTTACCGGGATACTCCCCTAATTTTTTAAACTGTTCACCTCGATCAGAAACTTCCAGTTCTATTTTTTCCGGCAACCAAATCCAGTTGGTATGATCCTCCAATGTACCAAGGGTAACTTCTTCTATGGTTTCTTCGCCGCCGAGGTCAATGGTAAGAACAACATCCTCACCCGACCATGCCAGCCATTGATCATTTATCCTTGGAAGCTGAGCGAAAATTCCGTCGACAAGTGTAAAACTTCCAAAGCCTTTGTAATGTTTTGATGGTTGAGGCTGCATGGTTACATTTATCGAACTTGCTTTGTGGACAAAAACCTTTTGTTCAGAAATCAACTTCTTCTCACCTGAAAACAAAGCCAACCATGTTTGAATACGAGAGTCTTTCGTTATCGAAAATGGTTTTGTATAATAAATTGATGTATCTGAAACCGTATTCATTCCTGAAACAGGATACATGGAAATCATAGAATAACTCAATTTACCTAATGAAGTTTCACCTAAAACCTCACCCAATATTCCATTTGGAGCCGGATGCACTCGAAGTGTTGTTTTATAAACCGACTCAGAAAAATTAATTCCCGAATTTTTGAACCAGGAAAAATGAACCTGAATCTTTACCAAAAATGCCGCAAGATTTCGGTTTTCCCGACTCGACCAAAGCACTTCTGACAAGGCCAGCATTCGTGGAAGAACCATGTATTCCACATCAGCAGGGGTATTGATATATTCGGTCCAGACATTTCCCTGCGCACCCAAAATAAATTTATGTTTTGATTCTTTCAACTGAGAGGGAATGGGTTCGTATGAATACACTTTCTGAACAGTTGTTAATCCACCAATCGCTATGGGTTCACCGGCAGGAAAGGACTGGTAGTGGTCGAAATAACAATGCGAACCGGGTGTCATAACGGCATAGTGATTCTCATTAGCAGCAGCAATTCCCCCTTCTTCACCTCTCCAGCTCATCACTGCTGCATTGGGTGCAAGACCACCTTCAAGAATTTCATCCCAGCCGATGATCTGTCGCCCTTTTGCATTTACAAACCTTTCAATTCTTCGGATAAAATAACTCTGCAATTCGTGTTCGTCTTTGAGTTTTTCATCCTTCATCCGTTGCTGACAATGACTGCAGGCTTTCCATCTTGTTTTCGGAACCTCATCACCGCCGATATGAATATACCGGGAAGGAAAAAGTGTGATCACTTCAGACAACACCTCTTCGAGGAAACCAAAAACAGAATCCCTGGTGCAAAACACATCATCATACACACCCCAGGTTTTTCCAACCTCAAATTTTCCGCGATTGCAGGAATACTCGGGATATGCCGCAAGAGCAGCCATAGCATGTCCGGGCATTTCAATTTCAGGAACAACAGTAATTCCCCGTTGCTCTGCATAAGCAACCACTTCACGGATTTCATCCTGTGAATAAAATCCACCATACTGAACAGTATCAAAACGCTGTTCATTGTAATGTCCAAGCATGGAACCGTTTCTCCATCCGCCGATGGAAGTGAGTCGTGGATATTTTTTTATTTCAATTCTCCAGCCCTGATCGTCGGTGAGGTGCCAGTGAAAAACATTCATTTTATACAGAGAAAGAATATCGATGTATCGCTTAATGAAAGAAACAGGGAAAAAGTGCCGTGAAACATCCAGGTGCATTCCTCTCCAGGAAAACCGTGGCTGATCCACTACAAGAGCGGTGGGAAAATCAACCAGATTACCTGAGCGGTATTGCATTAATAGTTGCGTAAAACTGGCAAATGCGTAGGAAAAACTACTACGGTTAAATTTTAAGACAACCCCCTTTTGATCGGATGAAATTTGATAGTTACCTGTCGAATCTTTTAAAGATGGCTCCAAAAGAATCATTACTCCTTTTATCTTTTTTTTCTCAACAACAACATCTGGTTTCCAATTCAACCAAACTGAAAGAAAGGATTGCAGGCGGTAGGCATAGGTTAGAAACTTTCTATTTTTTACAACGATTGGTGTTAATGGAATAATACGAACGGAAGGCTGAGAACTATAGGCGATTGCCAGTGTTGGCTCAGGTATAATCGCGGGCCGGTCAAAAGCAGCCTTTGTGCAATTCGCTAAAATAGTATACAGGAGAAAAAAACAAAAACCACGTAGCATCATGAATTGTATTTAAACACCAATGAAGCTGCACCTAAAATTGCAGCATCACTTTCATTCAATCCGGAAGGAAGAATTGAGATTTTTCCTTTGTATATATTCAACAGATTAGCTTCAAAATTCTTTCGGGTAGGTTCAAAAATCAATTCACCTGCTTGTGCCAATCCCCCAAAAAGGAAAATTGCCTGAGGAGATGTAAATGCCACACAATTTGCTAAAGCAAGTCCAAGTATTTTTCCTGTTTTATTGAAAGCCTCGAGAGCTTCAGCCTCCCCCTCTTCTGCACGCTGAAAAATATATTTTCCGTCGATGGTCTCTTTACTGAATAATTGAGCATCCGATTCGTTTCGCATGCCTGCCAATTTTAATTCAATGTACGTTTTCAGGATTCCTGTTGCAGAACAATAGGTCTCCAGACACCCTTTCCGTCCGCATCCGCAGACTCTACCATTGACATCCATAATAACATGACCTATTTCACCGGCAAATCCATCATGCCCATAGATCATTTCTCCGTTAGCAACAATTCCGCTTCCAAGTCCGGTACCCAGCGTAATAAATAAAAAATCATTCATTCCTTTTGCTGCACCAAACAGCATTTCTCCAATGGCAGCTGCATTCGCGTCATTGGTAACAATTGCCTTAACATCAAATTGCTTTTGAAAAAGATCGGCAAGAGGAACAACACCTTTCCAATTCATATTGGGAGCAAATTCAACACGCCCTGTAAAATAATTTCCATTCGGCGAGCCTATTCCAAAGCCACCCAGCATTTCATTTTTAAAATTATTCCTTTTGAGCAATTCACGAATCGCATCGCAAACCTTAGCAACAAGTTCCTCCGGCGCAGGATACTTTGCGGTAGAAATCTCACCACGATCAATAATTCTTCCCTGAAAATCAACCAAACCAAATTTGGTGCTTGTCCCCCCAATATCAATACCTGCGGCAATTTTCATTAAAACGATTTAGAATTGATTATCCTAAAGATAATTAAATTCTTTATCGTGATTGCTATTTCGCAACAGATTAAGCAACCAGGTTCCTGAACCGATAGGCATACCAGGCAAGGAAAATGAAGCAGAATACACCTGTGAGGTAACTTAGTCGAATCCCAAACAGGTTTTCATTTGCAAGCCATCCTTGTAGCAACGAAATAAGCCCTCCCCCCATGATCATCATGATCAGAAAGCCTGAACCACGATTTGTTGCCCCACCTAAGCCGGTAATTGCAAGAGTAAAAATACAAGGCCACAACGTTGAGCAAAACAAACCCACACTGATGAATGCATAAATACTTACCAAACCGCTCGTCATCATTCCAACCACCAAAGCCAGAATTCCGAGCACTGAGAAAATAAATAACTGTTTGGAAGGATTGCCTTTACTTAACAAATCACCTGCAATCATTACAAGGATAACAAACGGATAATAATAAAATGATGAGACATCATTACTTACCAAAACATTAACAAGAATAAACAAACCAAAGGCAAGGTAGGGCATTAGAAAGCCAAGAGCCGTTTTCAATCCTCCCTGAACATTAAAAACACCCGCAGCCGAGGTCCATCGTCCTATCATCAAACTTGCCCAGAAGAGAGAAATATACGGCGCAGTTGCGTTTGTATCGATTCCACTTTCAGATTTTAGATACTCCGGTAAATTACTTGCAGTAGACACTTCAACACCAACATACACAAAAATAGCTATCATTCCCAACCACAATTGCGGATAGCTTAGCGGAGAACGATGATTATTGGTTTGTTCATTCGTGTCGACTTCAAGTGAATCCTCCAATTGATCCGGAATCTTCGAATATTTAATTGCAAGCGCCACCAATAGGAAAGCAGCCCCCAATATAAGATAAGGGATTTTTATGCTTTCAATGTTTGCAATAGTATTTCCCGTTGAAACATTTCCAAAGATTGCGAGTCCCAAAAGCACCGGGCCAATGGTGGTTCCTACATTATTTATCCCACCTGCAAGACTAAGTCGCTGCGAACTTTTAGCGGGGTCACCTAATCGAATTGCAAGTGGATTTGCTGCTGTTTGCTGCAATGAAAAACCAAGTCCTACAATAAACAATCCACTCAGCATTAAAGGATAACTTGCAGTATTGGCTGCAGGAATAAACAATAAGGTTCCGGAAGCAGAAATAACTAATCCGAGAGCAATACCGTTCTTATACCCAATTCTGCTTAGCAGATCCCGTCCAAACAACACTGCATACAACTGATAGAGCACAGATCCTACCGTGTAGGAAATATAAAACGCAAATGAAATCAATTGCGATTGCCATTGTTCAAGATCCAATTCATCCTTGAATACCGGAATAAGTATATCATTGGAGGCAGCAACAAAGCCCCAGAAAAAAAACACAGAAATCAGTGTAAGAAAAGACCTGTTCATTTTTAAGAATTAGATGATGAATTGCCGGGTTCTTTGGAGAGTATTCGGATCAATCGGATAATCCAGATTAAACACAAAAGAGAAATAATCAATCCTGCAACCAGCAAGGCAATTCGGAATGATCGCTGTGTGGACTGATTCTCTTTTGTTGTGAAAAGCAAAAATGTTTCCTCTGAATAATTCTCAGTCGGATTCAATGTATCGTAATACACTTTTACATTTTGCCAGTCGGAGAGTTTATCCAACAATGGCAATGGTTCATTCGAAGAATTGTAAAAATTATCTTTTCCCGATGCCAAAACACTATCCCTGGTATAAAACGAATAATAAAGCTCATAATCCATGTAATAGGTTGGTTCATCTGCATTGAAGCCAGGATTCATTTCGTTCCGGGTTACCAGCACACTGTCAGGAATTGCATCGGTTTTAAGAAATGCTCCTTTGCGAATATCCCATGAAGCCGCTCGGTTGTTGTATCCCATGAGCAGGCTATATCCCGGCTTAACCAACCAGCTAAAAGCCAGTACCAGACAAAGCGAGGCAATAAGCAACTGTAGGATTCGATTCATTTTATTCAAGGGAATTGAACAAACTTATTTATTTTTAGCGCACAATCATCATTTCAACATGAAAAGAGTTCTTATTACCGGAGCGGCCGGATTTCTTGGATCACATTTGTGCGACCGTTTTATCAAGGAAGGTTACCATGTTATCGGTATGGACAATCTCATTACCGGCGATCTTCGCAATATTGAGCATTTGTTCAAGCTTGAGCAGTTCGAATTTTACCATCATGATGTCTCCAGATTTGTGCATGTTCCGGGTGAATTGGATTATATTTTGCACTTTGCCTCTCCCGCATCACCTATCGATTACCTCAAAATCCCTATACAAACCTTAAAGGTTTCCTCTTTGGGCACGCATAATCTTCTTGGACTTGCTAAAGCCAAAAAAGCGCGCATTCTGGTTGCTTCTACCTCCGAAGTATACGGCGATCCGCTGATTCACCCTCAAACCGAAGAATATTGGGGAAATGTTAATCCGGTTGGTCCCAGAGGTGTTTATGATGAAGCAAAACGCTTCATGGAAGCAATGACAATGGCCTACCACACCTACCACAATGTTGAAACCCGAATCATCCGCATCTTCAATACTTACGGACCACGTATGCGATTGAATGATGGCCGGGTTCTTCCTGCTTTTATTGGGCAAGCTCTTAGAGGAGAAGACCTCACCATGTTTGGTGACGGATCGCAAACCCGATCATTTTGTTACGTCGATGATCTGGTGGAGGGCATTTACCGTTTATTGCTTAGCGATTACGTTCAACCCATGAACATTGGAAATCCTGACGAAATAACGATTCGCGAATTTGGCGAAGAGATCCTGAAGCTTACCGGTGCTAATCAAAAGTTGATTTCACTTCCTTTACCCAAAGACGACCCCAAACAACGTCAGCCCGATATTACAAAAGCTAAATCCATACTAGGCTGGGAACCCAAAGTAAAGCGTGCAGAAGGTCTGCGAATAACCTACGAATACTTCAAATCACTGCCAAAAGAAGAATTGTTCAAAAAAGAACATCGTTTCGACTGAACACCTCTTACTTACGGCTGTTCAATATTGAAAACAGAACGTGAAAACCATTTTTCTATTTCTCAGTCTTTTTTGCATCGGTTCAATTTCCGCAGCAGGACAATCATTACCGAAAACATCGGCACACCTTTACAGCGATCTTCAAAAATTAAAAACTGTTGGGTCGGTGCTGTATATTGCTGCTCATCCGGACGATGAANNAACACTCGATTAATTTCCTACCTCACCAAAGAAAGGAAATTTGAGGTTGCGTATTTATCTCTTACCAGAGGAGATGGCGGACAAAATCTCATTGGCGACGAACAAGGTGAAGACCTGGGAATAATCCGAACGCAGGAATTACTCGAGGCAAGGAAAATTGACGGCGCTATACAATTCTTTACCCGCGCATTCGACTTTGGTTATTCCAAATCACCACAGGAAACATTTATGAAATGGAACAAAGAAGAAGTTTTGGCGGATATCGTATTTGTCATCCGTCTTTTTAAACCCGATATAATCATTTGCAGATTTCCAACAACAGGTGAAGGCGGACATGGGCACCATACAGCATCTGCAATACTTGCAGAGGAAGCGTTTGACGCTGCAGCAGACCCCAACAGATTTCCTGAACAACTTGCAGCAGTTAGCGCTTGGAAAACCAAACGATTGCTTTGGAATACTTTTAATTTTGGAACCAACAATACAACAGCTGAAGACCAACTTAAAATTGATGCCGGAGGTTTTAATCCCCTATCTGGAAAATCCAACGGTGAAATCGCTGCAGAAGCCCGGTCAATGCATCGCAGTCAGGCATTTGGAACAGAACGAAGAAGAGGTGAACAATTCGAATATTTCAAAACATTGAAAGGAAGTCCGGCGAGCAACGATATCATGGACGGGATTGCTACCGATTGGACACGATTCAAAGCAACTTCTTCAATAAATGCTATAATTGAAAAAATTGAAAAAAAATTCAGGCACGAAAACCCTGAATTGATCATTCCTGATTTAATCCGTTTATACCAGGTTTTGAATAAATATTCTTCCAATAAAGAACCTGAACTTCAGCATTGGGTTAGTCGGAAAACGAATGAAATAAATACGCTGATTCAAAATTGCGCAGGACTATTCATTGAATTCACCACTGATAAACCGGTCTATTCCATATATGACACAGTCAACATCACCATAAAGGCGATCAACAGATCGAAGACCAAAATTCAATTTGCATCCTTGTTTTCCGTTTTTGGAAAAACCATTAATCAGTTCCATGAAATCCATGATCAAATTCTTGAGCCTAATCAATTAAAAACAGCAACAATTAAAATGGTAATACCGGAAACTTATTTACCATCCAATCCCTATCAATACAGATATTCAAACGAAAATCAAACCAGGTTTCGCTGGCCCATGCCCATTAAACCACAATACAAGGAAGAATCATTGGTTTCACTTGGTATTAAAATAAACGGTCAGTTAATTGTTGTTCAACGTGATTTACATTATAAAAAAGTTGATCCTTCGTTTGGTGAAATCTACCAACCTTTTGTTATCGCACCGGAGATCAGTTTGAATTTCACAGAAGAACAATATATTTTCAACGGCAGCACATCAAGAAAAATACGGATACGAGCCAAAGCATTTCGACCAATTAAAAAGGCTCTTGTTTCACTCGAATACCCAAACGGCTGGCAGGTTACGGAAAAAGAAATTGAATTATCCTTCTCTGCCACAGGAGAAGAAAAGGAAATCGAATTTGAAATCACTCCCTCTACATCTTCAACTTCAGGAAAACAACAACTGAAAGCATTTATTGATATTAACGGCAAACGTAATTCATGGATGGAACACTTTATCCAATATGACCATATCGAAAATCAGCATTGGTTTACTGAATCAGTAGCAGGAATCACGGCAACAAACATTAAAACAAATACAAAATCGATCGGATACCTGGCAGGTGCAGGCGACAAAATCCCCGGCATTTTGCGACAACTCGGCTATGAAGTAACGCTGCTTAATGAGAAACTTCTGAATTCATTAAATCTGTCTCAATTCGATGCGATCGTTACCGGTGTTCGTGCGTTTAATACTGAATCCTATCTTAAACACATCAATAAAAAACTTTTTGCCTACGCAGAAACCGGGGGCATACTCGTTATCCAATACAATACAAGTACGTCGCTTGTAACCGATCAGCTTGGCCCCTATCCTTTCAAACTTTCCCGTGATCGCGTCACCGAAGAAGATTCTCCGGTTGAACTTTTGCAAAAAGATCATCCCCTGATGCGTTATCCAAATTATATCGCTCCAGAAGATTTTGAAGGCTGGGTACAGGAAAGAGGATTGTATTTTCCCGGTCAAATTGATGAGCGATACGAAACCATTCTTCAGATGGGTGATACAGGAGGGCCATCTTCAACAACTTCTATCATTACAGCAAAATATGGTAAGGGAAAATTCGTATATACAGGGATCTCTTTTTTCCGTCAGTTACCCGCCGGAGTTCCTGGAGCATTGAAACTATTTGTCAATCTTATTTCTAAAAACGAGAAATAACAGTGTTGGAACCTGAAAAGCAAAGCAACAAAACTGAAGAACGTCCACCTTTTTTCCCAAGTTGGAACATGTTCTATTTTTTCACCTTGCTTTGGCTCATGTTGATCATTTCTCTTCTTTATGAATTCACAAAAATGTTTTCATGAGTTTTGTCGATTGGATAGTTCTTTGCAGTACGCTTGCCGGTATTATTTTTTACGGAATCTGGAAAAGTCGCGGACAAAAAAACATTGAAGGATATTTATTGGGAAATCAATCCCTTCCATGGTATCATGTAATGTTTTCGGTTATGGCAACCCAGGCCAGCGCAATCACCTTTCTCTCGGCACCTGGTCAGGCCTACACAGACGGAATGCGATTTGTGCAATATTATTTCGGACTCCCCTTGGCAATGATTGTTGTAGCGGCTGTTTTTATTCCTGTTTTTCACCGATTAAAAGTTTATACAGCATACGAATACCTTGAAAATCGATTTGACTCAAAAACCAGATCCTTAGCAGCAACACTATTTCTAATCCAAAGAGGTTTAGGGGCCGGAATTACAATTTATGCACCTGCACTTATTCTATCATCATTGCTGGGATGGAATATCTACCTGACGAATATTGTTATGGGAGGGTTGGTTATCTTTTACACTGTTGCAGGCGGAACCAAAGCTGTTTCCTATACTCAGTTACAGCAAATGACAGTCATCATAATAGGTATGTTTATAGCCGGTTTTATGGTGGTTAAAATGTTACCTGAAGATGTTAGCATGACTGACGCATTGCATGTTGCAGGCACAATGGGCAAACTTAATGTAATTACAACTGATTTTAACCCGAATGATAAATACAATATCTGGAGCGGATTAATTGGTGGTTTTTTTCTTGCTCTTGCCTACTTTGGTACAGATCAATCACAAGTAGGCCGTTATCTTTCCGGTAAAAGTATTGCGCAAAGCAGAACGGGAATGTTGTTAAATGGAATGGTAAAAATTCCAATGCAATTTTTCATTCTGCTGATTGGTGTTTTGTTATTTACATTTTATCAGTTTCATCATCGTCCAATATTCTTCAATAAAGCAGCAGAAACAACAATTCTGCAATCTGAATATGCCACTCAATACAAAAATCTCGAACGCGAATACAATGATTTAAACGAACTAAAAGTAGGAGAAATTATGTCGCTGATTGAGGAGAAAAGGTTTGAACTTCCCACGGAAGGACGAAAAAAATCAATTCAGGATGCTGAAAATAAAATGAGTGAATTACGTACAGAAGCCATTCAATTAATCAAAAAAAACGACCCAACAGCAGATACGAATGACACGAACTATATTTTTCTACATTTCGTAATCACATTCCTGCCAATAGGATTAATTGGATTACTCATAGCAGTAATTTTTTCTGCTTCCTGGAGTTCAACAGCCTCAGAACTTAATGCGTTAGCCTCTACTACGGTTGTCGATTTCATTCAACGTTATGGCAAAAAAGACAGAACAGAAAGGAACGTGTTAATGATATCACGTCTCACAACAGTTGGATGGGGAATTATTGCAATTGGAGTCGCAATGTTCGCAAATAGAATGGGCAGCCTTATTGAAGCAGTTAATGTATTAGGATCACTTTTTTACGGAACTATGCTGGGAATTTTCCTGGTTGCATTTATGTTTAAGTTTATTAAGGGAAACGCTGTTTTTTATGCAGCAATTCTTGCAGAAGTAGTGGTAGTAATTCTATTTATAAGAGATGACGCTGCCTTTCTGTGGCTTAATATGATTGGATGTATTGCTGTGATACTATTTTCCATTCTTATTCAAACACTCATCCCCAAAAAATCCTGATCGAACTGTTCACTTAACAGTGATTTTGGTATTTATTCGCTAGGTTTTTTCTTCTGCGCAAAAGAACTTTGCCCAACTAGTCTATTCCAGTAGACCTCCGGGATTTTTAAAATCCCGGAGGTCTGCGGGGAATAATGGACAGGGGATACAACTTTCAATTTATTCTCAACCATGCAAAACCGAATAAATAACAATTATTGGCAGCCACAACCTTATATAGAAAATCTGCATTTTGAGGAGTCACAGATCTACCATGTATATAATCGGGCAAATGGAAGTGAATTACTATTTCGTAATGACAACAATTATTATTTTTTCCTTAGGAAAATAAAACAATACATCAGTCCTGTTTGCACTATATATGCATTATGTTTGATGCCTAATCACTTTCATTTACTTATTCGCATCAAGGAAAAAAAAGAAGTGCTTGATTTTATTAAATCAGAGGAGAATAAAATCAAATCTGATGAGGAGAATTTTTGCATGCATGAGATTACCTCCATGCAATTCAGGAGACTGCAGATTTCTTATGCAAAAGCACTTAACAAGCAATTGAGCAGAAAAGGGAGCTTGTTTATTCAGAATATTAAACGAAGAAACATTGACTCTGACCAATACTTTTTCAATGTTCTGGATTACATCCACAATAATCCGGTCAATAGTGGCTTCTCGTATCGTGCTGGTGATTGGAAATTTTCATCCTTTAACAGCATGGTGAACGACAAGGGATGCTGTTCGGGATGGATTGCCAGAGATGAGTTAATTGCAATATGCGGCGGACAATCAGAATTGAAAATTATTTTAACAAACAAAATAGGCAGCCTTTCGGCTGCCTATTGAATATTCCTTAAACGGAAAAAATTATTTTTTCTTCAATTGTAATTTTTGTGCGTCAGCAATAAGCTTGTCGTTCATTTTCACGTAATCGTCGTTCTGATCAGCTTTAGCTTTTTCCTTTGACTGATTAGCAGTAGCAATGCAACCATCGTAATCACCAAGATCGAATTGGATACGTGCCTTTAGAAGTATGATCCAATATGCATCCGGACGAGCCTTTACAGCTTCATCTGCCCACTCAAGTGCCTTACGCAAATCTTTTTTGTTCTCGTAATAGTAACGTGCAGCCTGGTAATATGGCTTTTTATCGCCTTTCATGGATTCATCAATCTGAGCCATGATTTTAGTATCGATATCAGCAGTAACAGTGAAAGAAATCATTGTACGCTCCCAAACAATGCGAATATCGCAACCGTCGCCTTTGGTGCGGACATTGGCAATTTCAATACTGAAGGTTTCTACCATTGCAGGCAGTTTAACCGGCTTGATCTTCATACGAACCGCGTCGTTTTCCTGCTTGTAATCTGCAGGTGATGTTACGGTTGTATCCTTACTCAGGATAACTGTCCACTCTGATTTACCCGGAATTGTAAGCAAACCGTATTTACCTTTTGGAAGTTTTTTACCTCCAACAGAAACTTCCTCTCCAAAATAAATTGTAGTTGCGCCATTGGCACCGGTTCTCCATACTTTGTCATAAGGAACCAGGTCACCAAAAACAACCCTTCCACGAACTGAAGGACGGCTGTAACTTAATTCAATGTTCGATGTTGCAAATCCTTGCTTAACTGTAATTGTAGGACTTGGGGCGGGAACGCTTAGCTGTCCAAAAAGGTTCTCGGAAGCCAACATTGTGATTGCCAGCGATAAACCCATCATAAAAATGCTCTTCTTGATCATAATGTTTTTATTTTTTTCAAATGTAAGCGATTAATTGTCATTACAATGATTTTCCGTCACTTAAACAGTGGTTTATGAATTTTGTTCAATTCATCGTATTATCAATCCTTATTGCCTCAGGTTGAGTATATTTGCCATTCTCAAAATCGCCATGGCGAACAATTTTTTTGCACATACAACGGCTGTGATAGATGAAGGGGCTCAGATTGGTGAAGGAACCAAAATCTGGCACTTCAGTCACATCATGCCCAATTGCAAAATCGGAAACCACTGCAACATTGGCCAGAATGTTGTGATCTCACCTGAAGTTATTCTGGGAAACAACGTTAAAGTGCAAAACAATGTGAGCATTTATACTGGTGTTACCTGTGATGATGATGTTTTTCTTGGACCTTCGATGGTTTTTACCAATGTGATAAATCCCCGCAGTGCAGTTAACCGTCGCGATCAATATGCAAAAACACATGTTGGAAGAGGAGTTTCAATAGGTGCCAACGCAACAATAGTTTGCGGAAACAACATAGGAGAATTTGCATTTATCGGCGCTGGTGCAGTTGTAACCAAAGAAGTTCCTGCATTTGCTCTTGTTGTTGGCAATCCCGCAAAACAAACCGGGTGGATGAGCGAGTATGGACATAAACTTTCCTTTAACACGGAAGGAATTGCAGAATGTCCGGAATCGGGTCAGCGCTACGAATTAAAAAAAGGAATCGTTTCACGTATCAGCTAATTTTCTATAGTGGAGAGTAAAATTAAATTTGGTGTAATAGGTCAGGGCCACATTGGCAAGCGTCACGCAGAAATGATTCGCCGTAACCCGGAATGCGAACTGGTGGCGGTTTGCGATATTCTTCCTTCAGAAATCACAAACTCTCCTGCAGCGGATCTGCCTTATTATTCCGATGTAAAGCCCATGCTTCAGTCTCACCCCGAAATTGAAGTCGTTAGTATTTGTACCCCCAACGGATTACACGCCCAACATTCGCTGCTTGCACTTGAGAACAAAAAACATATTGTGGTTGAAAAACCAATGGCATTGAATAAGCGCGATTGCGAAGAAATTATCTTCAAAGCATTGCAAGCCCATAAACATGTGTTTTGTGTCATGCAAAACAGATACTCTCCCCCTTCTCAATGGATCAAGTCGCTGATTGAATCCGAAAAACTTGGAAAAATTCATATGGTCCAACTGAATTGCTATTGGAACAGAGATGATCGTTACTACAAAAAAGGGAATTGGAAAGGAAGTCTTGACCTTGACGGCGGCACATTGTTTACCCAATTCTCGCACTTCATCGATATCATGTACTGGCTGTTTGGAGATATTCAAAATATTCAGGCTCGCTTTGCTGACTATACCCATAAAGATCTCACTGCATTTGAAGATTCAGGAATTGTAAACTTTGAATTCAGTCAAGGCGGAATGGGATGCATTAACTACTCCACTTCTGTATGGGATAAAAATTTGGAAAGCTCAATAACTATCATTGGTGAAAACGGAAGTGTAAAAATCGGCGGTCAATACATGGATCAGGTTGAAGTTTGTCACATCCAGGATTACAAGATGCCAGAACTTGCTCCTACCAATCCTGCCAACGACTACGGTCATTACAAAGGATCGGCAAATAATCACCATTACATTTTCACCAATGTAATCGATACACTTAAAGGCAGAACTACCATGACTACCAATGCGATGGAAGGACTAAAAGTAGTTGAGATTATAGAACGGATTTACGCACTGAAAAATTCCAACAAAGGATAACCAAAGGATATTATTTGAATATGAAAAAGCAGTTACCATCTTCTGCCAAAAACAAGGACCTCTACAAGCTGATTGCTGAAAAAAAAGAATCGGTTGCTGTTATAGGATTAGGTTATGTAGGCTTACCCATTGCACTTGCATTTGCGAGAAAAATTAAAGTGATTGGCTTCGACATCAATGCCCAGCGCGTTGAAATGATGAAAAAGGGAATTGATCCAAGTAACGAATTAGCAAAAGAAGAATTTAAGGGTTGCGATATTTCATTCACTGCAAATCCCGCTGATCTGAAAAAAGCTAAATTTTTTGTGGTTGCAGTACCCACTCCTATAGATGAACATAATCTTCCTGACCTGAGTCCGCTGCTTGGTGCATCCACTACTGTTGGAAGAGCACTTAAAAAGGGAGATTATGTCGTATTTGAATCAACGGTATATCCTGGTTGCACGGAAGAAGATTGTATACCAGTACTTGAAAAGGAATCGGGCTTGAAATTCAAGAAGGATTTTAAAGTAGGTTACTCTCCTGAACGTATCAATCCAGGAGACAGAGAACACACAATTACAAAAATTAAAAAAGTGGTTTCAGGATGCAGTGCAGAATCGCTTGACATCATTGCTAAAGTATATGAGCTGATCATTGAGCCTGGCGTGCATCGGGCTGCTACCATTAAAGTTGCAGAAGCTGCAAAAATCATTGAAAACACCCAGCGCGATGTGAATATTGCATTGATGAATGAATTGTCAATCATCTTCAATAAAATGGGCATAAACACCTTTGATGTACTCGAAGCTGCCGGAACAAAATGGAACTTTCTTCGCTTTTATCCGGGTTTGGTTGGCGGACATTGTATTGGTGTCGACCCGTATTATCTCACCCATAAAGCTGAAGCCCTGGGTTATCATTCGCGGGTAATAAACAGCGGAAGATATGTAAATGATTCAATGGGATTTTACGTAGCGAAAAACACAGTAAAAAAGATCATCGCAGCCGGAAAGAACATAAGCAAATCGAAAGTTCTTGTTATGGGGGCCACATTCAAGGAAAATGTAAGCGACATCCGAAATTCGAAAGTTGCAGATGTGGTTAAAGAATTAAAATCCTTCGGTGTAAAAGTTGATGTTGTAGATCCGCATGCCAACTCTGCCGAACTTAAACATGAGTATGGATTTGGATTAAATAAATTAGGCAAGGGATACGATGGTGTAATTATCTGCGTTAATCATAAAGAGTATTTAGGTCTCGACGAAAAATTCTTCACCGGAATTTTAAGCAAAGGAGGAGTACTCACCGATGTTAAGGGAATCTATAAGAACAAGATTAAAAAAATCACTTATTGGAGTTTATAATGGGCAGCACAACAAAAATACTCATCACCGGAGGTGCCGGTTTTATCGGGTCACACGTTGTAAGAAGATTCATAAAGAATTATCCTTCTTATCAGATTTACAACCTCGATAAGCTCACCTATGCCGGTAACCTGGAGAACTTGCGCGATATTGATAAATCACCAAACTATCATTTTATTAAAGGTGATATCGTGGACAGTGAATTCATTCAACAATTATTCAGTGAACACGATTTCGATGGCATTATTCACCTCGCAGCTGAATCGCATGTCGACCGTTCCATTGCTAATCCAATTGAATTTGTAATGACCAATGTAGTTGGCACAGTAAATCTGTTAAATGCTGCACGTAAAGGAGATAAGAAAAGAAGATTCTATCACATCAGTACCGATGAAGTTTATGGTTCACTTGGCACAAGCGGATTATTTTCAGAACAAACCAAATACGATCCGCATTCACCATACTCTGCATCCAAGGCATCATCCGATCATTTTGTCCGCGCTTATTACGACACGTATGGTTTGGATATCGTAATTTCCAATTGCAGCAACAATTATGGTCCCAACCATTTCCCTGAAAAACTGATTCCACTTTCCATTAATAATATCCGCAACAACAATGCGCTTCCGGTTTACGGAAAAGGAGAAAATGTTCGCGATTGGTTGTATGTAGAAGATCACGCTTCGGCCATTGATTTAATTTACCATAAAGGAAAATCCGGCGAAACATACAATGTGGGAGGATTGAACGAATGGAAAAACATTGATCTGATTCGTTTCCTGTGCAAAACCATGGATGTAAAACTTGGTCGTGAAATTGGCACTTCAGAACGACTCATCACCTTCGTAAAAGACAGAGCCGGCCATGATCTACGTTATGCCATCGATGCTTCCAAATTGCGCAACGAACTGGGATGGAAACCTTCAGTTACGTTTGAAGAAGGATTGGAAAAAACAGTAGAATGGTACCTCCGAAACACTGCATGGCTTGACAGAGTAACATCCGGAGAATACCGTA
The DNA here is from genome assembly GCA_002351955.1 of Flavobacteriales bacterium UBA2798. Taxonomy (GTDB): domain Bacteria; phylum Bacteroidota; class Bacteroidia; order Flavobacteriales_D; family UBA2798; genus UBA2798. The sequence continues at coordinate 42,001 of DEHO01000034.1, read as the reverse complement.
ATTACTACGAACAACAATATACACATCGCTAAGATTTTATTTGATCATGGGTTTTTTGGGCGGATTATTCGGGAGAAGAAAAAAAGAAATTTTACCACCTGCTGATCTTTCTTTGCTGGGAACTGATGTGCATTCGCATTTTATTCCGGGAATTGACGATGGTGCAAAAACCATGGAAGACTCCCTAAGCATGCTCCGAACAATGCAGGAGTTTGGCTATAAAAAGGTCATTACCACTCCGCATATCATGTCGGATTTTTACCGCAATACACCGGAAATAATTCTAAGCGGACTTGATAAACTCAGAGAAGCTGCACACAAAGAAAACATCGACATTACTATTGAAGCAGCAGCTGAGTACTATCTCGATATTGAACTGGAAGATAAAATCCGAAAAAAAGAGTTGCTCACATTTGGTAATAATTATGTCCTTTTTGAAATGCCTTTTGTTGGCGAGCCTAAAAATCTAAGTAGGGCAATTTTCGAGATGCAGATGGCAGGCTACAAACCCGTCTTGGCACATGTTGAACGCTACTTATTCTGGCACCGCGAACCTGAAAAAGCACAAACCCTGTTCGATAAGGGTGTTATCCTTCAATTGAACCTGAACTCCCTGAGTGGGCACTATTCCCCACAAGTGCAAAAATCTGCAGAACAATTACTTGATTCAGAGATCATTGGACTCCTTGGAACGGATTGTCATAACATGGGTCACCTGGAGTTGTTGAAACAAAGTTCAACACTACCCTATTTTCACAAAGCAATGAAAATCAATAATTTGCTGAATCATTCCTTGTAAATGGAGATTCAAAAAATTGTTAACACTCAACTTATTAGTCGCTGAATACGTATATTTGAGTCATACGTATGAAGCTACGAATTTCACATCCACACACTTTACTCCTGGCAATCACTTTCGGTTCGGCCAGCTTAGCTGTTGCAGGTCCGGGAAATACGGATGGGAATAATGATAAATCAACCGAAACTTCTACCGACACCAAAACTACACCCGTCCCTTTCAATCTGAACAGTGGCGAATGGGTGATAATTGAAGTGATTGAAGACAATAAACCCCAACCTCAGCCGGATAAAGTTACTGTTGAACGAAAGAACATTTCGCAAATGACAGTCACCAAAGTTGAAGTTCGCAGTTGTCAGAAAAACACCACACCGGAGCAACTCATTCCAATCTTACGCGAGATTAACCAAACAGTAAACCATCGTCGGGTTTATATGCAGGAAGAAAACGGAAAAAAAATCTGGTACATCTCACCTGAAGTTAAAGAAACTCCTCAAGTGAATACGCCTGCTCCCGCACCGGCTCCTGCTGAACTTACTGTTCCATTTATTTTTCAGATCAAGATTTAATACAATCTCATTAAATAAAAAAAGTCCCGCAACAACGGAACTTTTTTATTTTACTGTATTAGCATTAAGCACTTGCCACTTCTACTTCGGGCGAAATTTTCTTCACGAGTCCCTGCAATACTTTTCCGGGACCTACTTCAACATATTGCGTTGCACCATCTGCAGTCATTTGGCGCACTGATTGTGTCCATGCAACAGGTGCGGTCAACTGCGCAACAAGATTCTTTTTAATTGCTTCCGGATCAATAACTGCACTTGCTGTCACATTTTGGTAAACCGGACAAACCGGTGTATGGAATTGAGTTGCATTGATTGCTGCTTCCAATTCAACGCGAGCGGGCTCCATAAGGGGAGAATGAAATGCTCCTCCAACAGGCAGTAATAACGCACGTTTTGCACCTGCAGCTTTTAATGCTTCACAAGCACGATTTACAGCATCAACAGCACCGGAAATCACCAGCTGACCCGGGCAATTGTAATTCGCAGCAACAACTACACCTTCTGTTGCAGTGCATATCGCTTCTACTTTGGCATCATCCAATCCAAGCACAGCCGCCATAGTGGAAGGTTCTGCTTCACATGCTTTCTGCATTGCTAATGCACGCTTTGAAACAAGTACCAGCGCATCCTCAAACGAAAGTGTTTTGTTTGCAACCAGTGCAGAAAATTCCCCCAGAGAATGTCCTGCAACCATGTCGGGTTTAAAAGATTCTCCCAAGGTAGCAGCAAGAATTACAGAGTGTAAAAAAATAGCAGGTTGGGTAACCTTGGTTTGTTTTAATTCTTCATCAGATCCTGAAAACATGATGTCCGTAATTCGAAATCCAAGAATGGAATTCGCTTTTTCAAACATTTCCTTTGCAAGCGGTGATTGCTCATAAAGGTCCTTTCCCATTCCGGAGAATTGGGATCCCTGTCCGGGAAACACATATGCCTTTTTCATGATTAGTGGTTTACGGACGAAGATAGAAAAAGGTAGAAAACAAAAAACCCCGCTTACAGCGGGGTTTTTCAAACTATAATTCAATGATCTTATTCATTGCGATTTCCGAGTAAACGGAGCAGCATAATGAAAAGGTTGATGAAATCAAGGTAGAGTGTAAGTCCGGCCATAATCGCCATCTTGCTAGCAAGCTCGTGACCGGAACCAACCTGCTCACCCATTTCCTTAATTTTCTGCATGTCATATGCTGTGAGTCCTGTGAAAACCAACACTCCAATGATGCTGATTAACCACTCAAGACCTGAGCTTTGCATAAAGATGTTTACGATGCTTGCGATAATTATCCCGATCAGTCCCATCATCAGAATGGATCCGAATTTGGTAAGGTCTGTTTTGGTAGTGTAACCCAGGAATGCCATTACACCAAATGTACCTGCAGTGATAAAAAATACTGCTGCAATTGAACCGGTGGTGTACATGATAAAGATTGAACTAAGCGACAATCCCATCATACCTGCATAAAGGATAAAAACGCCTAACAATACCGGAGCCGATAAACGGTTAAACGCAAAATTCATCAAAAGAACCAATCCGAGTGGTGCAAATGATACGATCCAGAACAATGGGTTTGGACGACCGGTTTCGGAAATAAAGAGACGAACAAACAACTCAAGATTACTTCCGATGGCGTATGCAACTACACCAGTAATGGCAAGCGCTGCCAGCATGTAGGAGAAAACATTGGCTACAAACGTGCGGGGAATTACGCCGGAAAAAGAAGAGGATCCGCCGCTTCCAACGTTGGTTGAGGTATTGAACATATTGTTGCTCATGGTTATGGTTTTTAGGTTATAACGAATTTAGTGAATTATTATTTTAAATGTGATCCAATCAGTGTAATGAATTCCTTCCGGGTTGGGTCTTTCAGGAATTCACCTGTGAAAGCAGAAGTTGTGGTTACTGAATTTTGCTTCTGAACACCTCGCATCTGCATGCACATATGACTGGCTTCGATCACCACTGCAACTCCAAGAGGACTCAACGTCTCCTGAATACAGTCGCGGATCTCTGTTGTCAGTCTTTCCTGTACCTGCAAACGCCGTGCAAAGGCATCAACAACACGTGGAATCTTGGAAAGTCCGACAATATGTCCGTTCGGGATATAGGCAATGTGTGCTTTCCCAAAAAAAGGTAACATATGGTGCTCGCACATGGAATAAACTTCAATATCCTTCACAATTACCATCTGACGGTATTCTTCGGCAAACATAGCGGATTGAAGTATCTCTTTGGGATTCAGATCATAACCATGTGTTAAAAACTGAAGAGCCTTGGCAACACGTTCCGGAGTTTTGAGTAACCCTTCCCGCTTTGGATCTTCACCAAGTGCAGGAATGATCTTCGAATAAGCATCCGAAATCTCCTTCAAAGTGCCTTCATTGTACTGTTCAACGCGTTCGTAACCGTCAAGCGAGTTCTCGGAAATTATGTCAGTTGGATTAGCCATATCAATGCTTATTCTCCGAAATATTCTGCGTAATTATTTTCTGTTTCCCAAAGTCGGATATTGTGCAATTCTCCTCCCAGTGTTCGTACCGGCTCTTCAAGGATTTCCCAGATCTTGATCGCGAGATTTTCGGTGGACGGCTTAATTCCCTTCATAAAATCTACATCCACATTGAGATTTCGGTGATCCAGTTTTTCAATTACTTCATTGCGGATTAATACGCTCAAGGCTTTTAAATCAACTATAAACCCGGTAACAGGATCAGGAACTCCCTTCACTGTAACAAACAGGTTATAATTATGACCGTGCCAGTTTTTATTGGCACATTTTCCAAAAACCTCGAAGTTCTTCTCCTCCGACCACTCATCATGCCACAGCTTGTGCGCGGCATTGAAATTTTCCCTGCGGGTTATGTATGACTTTCTCATTGCAATTAAACATTGCAAATATACGAGTAATCGGACACAAGGAGCAATTAACGGACAATCAGCTTCCGCGTCAGACGCTTTCCATTATGCGCTACAGATAACACATACGTCCCCGAAGCTATTTCCCTGCCGTTTGCATCTTCTCTTTGCCAGATTAAGCGCTGCTCACCGCTACCGCTTGTTCCTGAGTAAATCACCCTGATTTCCCTACCGCTGATGTCGAATACCCGAACATCCAATTTCCCTTCTGAGGGCAAATAAAGATCAATCGTAATTGCCTCGGCAAATGGATTGGGATAGGTTGCAAAATGAAGTTCTGCCGATTTTAATTCGGGGCTGGACAAAAACAGGGGAGTCAACTGTGCAGAAAATATTCCGTTTCCATGAGTAGCAACTACCATTTTCCCATCCGAAGCACGCGCTTTGATCATATTCACAATTGAATTACCGATAACACCCGGTGCCTCCTGTTGCCAAATGGTATTTATTCCGTTTAACTGATTCGTTGAATACAATCCAACTGAAGTTCCAACCAGATAAATTTTTTCGGGAGCGGAAGGATAAATCAATGACCAATACACAGCAGGACCATTACCGCTTCCATCCGGAAATTCTTCAAGATTACCGGAAACATCATCCCAGGTTACGCCCGCATCCGGAGTATGAAAGACACTTCGAATTCCATAATTGNNCGTCAAATTCATTGGTTCCGATAGAACTTACATAGGAATTGGGAGGAAAGATAGAAGCAGAAATTGCTGTTTTCACAGGAGTGGGCCCTGCAGCCTGATCCAATTTCAAAACATGGCTTTTGTTTGAACCGTAATATACTCGACCCGGATTAGCAGGAGAAATTGCACAAACCGTTATGTTTCCCTGTGATAAGGTCAATGTACTTTGAGTGATCTCGGTCCAGCCATGTGTAATTCGATTGTATATATCACCAATAACCGGAATTGTTCCGAGTGAATCATTTCTCCAGATTTTTGCATTGCGCGTAATCATATAGAGACGATTAGTATTGGAAGGGTCAAGGACAAAACAATTTATGAAATTATTGGTAGCAGCAATTCCAACAGGATCAATGCGTGTTCCCAAAATGGTATCACCATCATCGGTCATGATCATTTTATACATTTTTCCCTGTTGAATTGAAAAGATCCAATGTGGTCGTCCGTTTGGAATTCCGGTATACGAACCATCTCCGCGGTACACCCATTTCCAGAGTGAATCGATATGCCTGAATTTCGTAAACCAAATACCATTATCCTGGGCTCCACCTAGTGTGATATCGTTATAGGCATTTCCCTCCTCGATAGATACAGTATAAAACTGTGAAGTGACATAACCGTTATTTAATGAAATCCAGTGAACAGAATCGGCAAGCACATTCGTACTCAGGTGTACTCCACCATCCGACATGGTCATTGCACGCAAGGAATCCAGAAACACCATTCCATGAAGATCGGGGTGGTGATTGGGATAAACATACTGTGCAAGATTGGATTGATTGCACCGGTAACCACCTACCCATTTGTAAACCGGACTTGTAAACTGATCATTTGATCGGTAGAGGTTTGTCCCGCCAAGAAAAACAATATTCGAATTAGACGGATGCCAATTGATATGCATGTCGTATCCGCCTTGTGTTTGAAAATACCCAAAATCGAAATCAAAAAAACCTGTACAACTTCCGGCAGGTAAATTAGCTGAACGATTTTCCCAAACACCACCGCTTCCTGATCCGTTTCCGGAGACATACGTGTATTTAAACAATGAATGTCCATTTGTACCGGAACTTGGAGATTCCATTACACACATCACTTCATTTTCATTGGAAGGATTATAAGCCATTGCAATTCTTCTGTAGGTTGTCGGAAAACCGGATTGAATGGAATTCCAGTTCACTCCATCTACCGAACGCCAAATCCCTTTAGTTGGACCATCGCTTGATAATGCTGCATAAAAAACTCCGCCTGGCGTAACAATGATATCTGTATAATCAGAATTTGCAGTGGTGGTTGAATCAAACCCAAGCACAGGTTGCCAGCTTGTACCACCATCAGTACTTCTAAAGATACCGTTAAATACAGCTGCCAGTACAGTAGAATTTCCTGCTGCTGTTGGATCAACAACAATTTTCCAAACAAAATCCATATCGCCATTTCTGTACATGGTTTGCGGTGTATTTGAAGTTGTAGAACTAAGTAAAGACCAACTCAAACCATTGTCGGTTGATTTATAAATTCCGTTTCCACTCATTTGTGAGGTGAATTCAGTTCCACTGACTACTCCGTAATATTCGCCTGTACCGGCATACCATGTATCTTCATGTCCTGCTCTTTTATCCTGAACTATACATGAAATACTATTGAGATCACCGATATCAGAAACACGCTCAAAATGTGCACCTGCATCTGTACTTCTCCAAATTCCGCTTGTAACACCACCGGCCAGCAAAATATTCTGATCACGAACATCAAATGCAAGAGCGCGTGTTCGTCCACCCAATTCTTTTGGTCCAATCAAAGAAAAATTTATTGAACGTTGAAAATTCTTTGGAAGAGTTGCTGCAAAAGCAAGTTCTCGTTGCCGTATACCTGCCGGGATCAATCCGGTTGAAGGATCAGCATGCCGCTCAAGTTCCCATGCAAGTCGTCCATCAGGATCGGAAGGATCATTACCACCCATCGCATCTCCGGTAAAACGAATACGGTCTGTTGGAAGGAGCTGAAGAAGAATGAATCCTGCAAAAACAATGAAAAAGCGAATACGGTTATTCATACAAACATTTATTTCTTAACTATTAATTCAATTCAAATCCAACCTGAACAAGATCGGTCCAAAACGCGGGATAGGACTTATCTACAACACTCCGCTCTTCAATTATTACCGGACCGGCTACCAATGCCAAGGGAGCAAATGCCATTGCAATTCGATGATCTTCGTAGGTATTAACTGGAACTGAGGGCGTTTTTAGTTCTCCTGAAAACAAAATCATTTCATCGTCAGAAGGGATTTCTGTACGCACACCAAATTTTGCCAATTCATTTTGCAATGCAGTGAGACGATCTGTCTCTTTTATTCGTAAAGTTTTTAATCCGGTAAAATGTCCGCCAATCCCAAGGCCGGCACAGGTACATGCAAGCGTTTGCGCAATATCAGGACAATCAGAAAAATCAAAGTTGAGAAACTCAGGAACAATTGCATCCTGATTCTTGATGAGGCGGATTCCACCTTCTTCATAGTGTGATTGTACTCCAAGCATTTCAAAAATTTCACGAACAACACGATCGCCCTGTAAACTTTCGGAATGAAGTCCGCCCAAAAACAAATCGGCTTCTTTTGCGAGAGCAACCACTTCAAACCAATACGAAGCCGCACTCCAATCAGCTTCAACACAAAAATCACGCGACTGATATGGAGATGATGCTATACGGATTTCATTTCCCTCCCAGTTAATCTCAGCACCAAAATACCGCATTAGCTCCATGGTCATGTTCAGATAGGGTCGCGAAACAGGTTCTTTTGTAAATGAAATATTCAATCCATCCGGCAATACAGGTCCAATGAGCATCAGCGATGAAACAAACTGACTGCTCACACCTGGATTCAGGTTCACAACTCCTCCGCTCAATTTTTTACCCCGAATTCTCAAAGGAGGAAATCCTTCTTTACCTGCATAACTGATCTCTGCGCCGATGGAACGAAGTGCATCCACAAGTATTCCAATAGGACGATTTTTCATTCGCTCACTTCCGGTTAATAAAAATCTACCCGGACTTATGGATAACAATCCCGCGAGAAACCGCATGGCTGTTCCGGCCGGACCAACATCAAAAACCTGTTCAACACCCTCATGAACATCGGGGAGCTGAACTAAAATATCAATCAATGTTTGAGTATCCCGCGCACTTGCAAGATCGTGTATTGTAAATTTCTCTTTTGATAAAGCAGCAATAATCAGCACCCGGTTGCTTTCACTTTTTGAACCTGTGAGAGCAAGTCTGGAACAAATTTGTTTGTAAGGAGCTGTTACCTGTATATTCATTAACGGTATAAACTATGATAATAGCGAAATGAATCACTTATTTCATCTGCGGTACAGGAAAGGTCATGAACAGGTTTTCCAATACCATCCAGCAAGGTGAAACTGATACTGTCGTCTTTGTTCTTTTTATCATTTTTCATTAATTCAATCAGACGATGAGTATCCATATCCTCAAACACACGATGCTCATACAATGAAGTGATCAAAGTGCTGATCGACGATAGTTCTTCCTTGTTCATTTTACGTTTGCGTTCAGACAAATAACTTTCACAGATCATGCCTATTGCAACGGATTCGCCGTGGGTAAGCGGAGTGCGTCCACCCTCCAGCGATAAACTCTCAACAGCATGACCAATTGTATGTCCGAAATTCAACACTTTTCGAAATCCCTTTTCTGTTGGGTCAGCTTCAACAATTGATTGTTTTATCGCAACAGACTTTTGAATGATAGGTTCCCAATCCGCATTTCCCAACGGGTGCGAATTAAGGATCAGCTCCCAATACGATTTATCGGCGATCAATGCATGTTTAATCACTTCAGCAAATCCAGAAAGCAATTCACGCGTCGGAAGTGTAGATAAAAATACAGGATCGATAAATACAGCAAGAGGTTCGGCAAACAATCCAATTTGATTTTTTAATCCATTCAGATCGATCCCGACTTTTGCTCCAACAGAAGCATCCACCTGACTAAGTAATGTGGTAGGGATATTGATAAAACGAATGCCTCGTTTGTAGGTTGATGCAATAAAACCTCCCATATCGCTGATCACTCCCCCACCTAGATTGATAAACAATGCCTGGCGATCGGTTTGCATATCGGAAAGCGCTTCCCAAATATGTGTGCAGATGGTGATGTTTTTGTTATGCTCTCCGCTTTCAATCTCAATTAATTCAGCCTGACGCAATGCCTCTATTTGACTGACCAAGACCGGAAAACAATATTGCAGCGAATTTTCATCCACAAGAATGAACTTCCTGGCCTCTTTTAGTCCGGAGGAAACAAGTAATTCTTCGAGTCCTGAAAAGGCCAGAGAACCAATCTCTACCGGATGATGGTGTGTTGTTTGTTTGTTCATTGCTATGTGCAAGATAGCCAAAATGAGACTATCGCACATGAAAAACAGCAAAATACCTTTGCTCAAATCATCTCCCGGTAGAGATCAATAGTTGCCTCTATTTTGACCCAAAAAAACGGCTTACCGGTTGCTTTTACAGATATATTTGCAGCATAATACACCGCCATGATCTCATTTGAAAATACAGAGATTGCCTTTTCCGGAAAGAGCGATAAGGATCTTCGCAGAGCATACATGCTTTTCCGATTAATAGGGAGGCCTTGGATGGTAAGGTTGGGAAAAACGATGACCAATCTCGCACTTGCGATGCGACTTCCCATTAGAGGTATCGTTAAACGAACCATTTTTCGTCACTTCTGCGGCGGTGAAACCATTGAAGAATGTGAATCCAGAGTCATCGAATTGGGGAAATTTGGAATTGGAACCATTCTTGACTACTCGGTTGAAGGAAAACGTGCTGAAGAAGACCTTGATGCGACTTCCCGGGAAATCATTCGAACAGCAAAGGTTGCCAGTGGAAATCAACATATTCCCTTTTGTGTTTTTAAAGTCACCGGAGTTGCACGCTTTGGATTACTCGAAAAATTAAGTGCATCAAAGGAACTTTCTGAAGAAGAAAAACAAGAATACCTGCGCGTGGTAAACCGTGTGGATGCTATTTGCCGTGAAGCATACACAGCAGAAACACCGGTTTTTATTGATGCTGAAGAAAGCTGGATTCAACCGGCCATTGATGGAATTGCCGATGCGATGATGGCTAAATACAACAGACAAAAATCCATTGTGTTCAATACATTGCAAATGTACCGTCACGACCGGCTCGACTTTTTTCGCCATTCCATTGAGAAAGCGCGAAAAGGCGGATACAGGATCGGAATGAAAATCGTTCGCGGTGCATATATGGAAAAAGAACGTAATCGTGCTGCAGAAAAAAATTACCCCTCCCCTATTCAGCCCGACAAATCAGCATCCGACCGGGATTATGATGAGGCTTTGCGTCTCGCTGTTGACAATCTTGATGTAACCGCAATCTGTGCAGGTAGTCATAATGAAAATAGCGCTTTACTTCTCACCCGCCTTATGCGGGAAAAAGGAATTCCTGCAAACGATACCCGTATTTATTTTGCACAATTACTTGGCATGAGCGACCACATCAGCTTTAACCTGAGTAATGCAGGATACAATGTTGCAAAATATGTTCCTTACGGACCTGTTCGGGAGGTTCTGCCCTATCTTATTCGCCGCGCTGAGGAAAACACGAGTGTAAAAGGTCAAACAGGCAGAGAATTAAGTCTGATTATCAAAGAAAGACAGCGTCGTAAAAAATTGCAGCGCTGATTCGCATTCACTATCTTGGTGCAATTATGGTTGCATCAATCCGAATTCCTTTTAGTGCTTTATTGTTTCTGTTTGTACTGAACGGAACTTATGTCAGAGCACAATCTGCCGACGAAATCCTGTTTGAAACATTAAGGAAAAAAGTAAAACTGGACTCGTATTACGATTCGGCCTCTGTTTTTCGTTCGGGTGAAGAAGCAATTAAACTGGCAAGAAAATTAAATGACCGAAGCAAAGAAGCAGAAATCCTGGTTTTTTACGGTAACCACTTTTATTACAGCCACAATTTCCCAAAAGCGAAAGAATATTTTACCAAAGCCAATTTGCTCGCTTTAAATGCCGGCGCAAAATCAATTGAACGTCTCTCGAGAATTCGTCTGACCTATCTTTTACAGGATTACGAAAACGAATCAGAAGAAGCTGAAATCGGATTTAAGTCAATTTTAAAAGAAGCGCAGCAAAACAATGATCCAGTAAACATCATTGAATGTTACAATGCACTTGCAATGTCGGCAGAGAAGAGGAACGACACCCAGGAAGCTTTTAAAAACTATATGGAAGGATTAAGAGTTGCTGAAAAAAATCAACTCTCCTATTATACGGCCGTCATGTTAAACAACATTGGCCTCATCAAACTGAACAATGGTGAGATCGATGAAGCGTTGGAAGATTTTAACAGAGGATTGGAACTTGCACGGGAGGAAAAAAACCCCAGACTTGCAGGACATTTGCAAAACAATATCGGATTGGTATATATTCGTCTTAACAAAAACGATGAAGCACTTGCTCATTTTCGCATTGGTATTGATTATGCAAAAACCATCAATCACCCAAAAGAAATCGCGGTTGCTTATATCAATTTCAGTTCAGTGCTTAATAAAATAAAACGTTCACTGGAATCACTCTGGTATCTTGACTCTGCCATTAATGTGATGGAAAAAAACAATATGAAGTTTGAACTGAGTAAAGGTTATCTTGGAAAGGCCCAGGTATTAACCGATATGGAACGCTATGATCAGGCTAAAGTCGTGGCGCAAACAGCAAGAGATGTAGCCAGTGCAAACAATAATCTTGAAGACAATGCATTCGCTCATTTAACCTTACACCGCATCTACGAAAAAATGAAGCTCCATGAGCTTGCTCTAAAGGAATATAAAACATTTCGCACACTTGAAGACAGCCTTCAAAATTCCAGAAACACCCGAGCCATGAAAGAGTTGCGGGTACAATATGAAGTTGAAAAGAAAGACATTCTTCTCGAGCAGGAAAGAAACAAAGCCACCATTCTTGAACAGGAAAACAAATTGCGCGCTTTCCGAGTACGATTGATTGTTGGAGGAGGAGTTCTGATTGTTGTTGTTGTTTTCATAGTATTCTATTTACGCAATCAACGCAACCTCCGTAAGGAGCAACAAAAATTCAGTCAACAACTTATTTCCGATCTCGAAAAAGAACGAGCGCGGATTGCCCGTGATTTGCATGATGATATCGGGCAGAGTTTATCCGCCGTAAAATCAAAGCTCACATTACTGGCACGTGAAGGAGAGCGGAATGCGCATGAAATGGAAAAAGAAATTGGAAAAGTAATTGAACAAACGCGTGAAATTTCCCGTTCACTTTACCCCTCCTATCTTGAAAAAATAGGACTTACTCGAAGTGTAGCACGACTGATGGAGATCGTTCAGAAAAGCACCTCTATTGAATGCAGTTTTGATATTTGTGAAGAGATTGAACAATTGTCGCTCGACAAAAAAACACATCTCTACAGGATACTGCAGGAATGTGTGAATAATACCATCAAACACAGTGGTGCAGCAGCACTAAAAATTTCCATTGAAGTAAAGGACGATGACTTTGAACTTACCTATCGTGATAATGGCAAGGGTATACAAGACAATGATGAAACAAAGGGAATGGGCTTTCTGAGTATAAAGGAAAGAGCAAGAATGCTCGGAGGAGAAATGGAAATCGGAGACAATTCCAGAAAAGGGTTTCGATTAATCATTACCTTTAACATGGAAAGGAATCGAAAAGAATGAAACTACTGATTGCTGATGACCATCCTATTTTCAGAAAGGGTTTGAAAGACATTCTTCAGCAGTCTTTTTCGACGGTTGAGATCATCGAATGCGAAGCCGGAGATAAAACGCTCGAAATTATTCGGCTCGAAAAACCCGATGTTGCCGTACTCGACATTGATATGCCGCACATTAACGGTCTCGATATTTGTCAGACTGTTTATAGCGAAGGATTACCTACCCGCATTATTATTCTTACCATGTATAAGGAAGAAGAAATGTTCAACAAAGCATTTCTTACCGGAGCAATGGGTTATGTTGTAAAGGACAATTCTGTTGTTGAGATTGTGGAATGCATCAAAGAGGTAATGCTGGGCAAGAAATTTATTGGTCCCGCCCTTCAGGGATTCCTAACAAAGTTCAAAGAAGCCGATAAAAAGAAAGACCGTATTCGTGAATTACTGCACTCGCTGACTCAGGCCGAATTGAAGACACTAAAACTGGTATCCCAAAACCGGGCGAGCAAAGAAATAGCCGAACTGCTCTTCGTTTCTGTAAAGACCGTCGAGAACTACCGATCCAGGATCTGCAAGAAACTGGAACTTGACCCTCGGAACAACAGCCTGTTATTATGGGTGAGTGAAAACAGAGAACTCCTTGCTACGATTAAGGAATTTTAGACCCGAACCAGGGCTTGTTAAATTTTATTCATCGAAGGCCTAGTATTGTTAATCGGTAAAATTAAACGGTTTAGCCGGTTTTTTTGAGGGGGCGCCCCTCTAATCCATACCAATTACCGGGAATACTTTTGGCATCGGAAAACTACTTATTTATGCAAAACCGAATCTCTTGCCAATCTTGGTCGATCCCGACCATTGCCCCACTTCGTGCCAGTGCGCTGCTGGGGATGATGCTGTTCCTTCTTGTTAGTATTGGAACACATGCACAAACTACAACAACCTTTAAGATCAAGTACGACATTAATTTGTTGGACCTTCCCGGTGGTGTTGCACAGCTTCCCGGTGGTGATTATGTCATCGGAGCTATTAACAGCACCGGCATTTTTCTGCAGGGTAATTTGACCCGTGTAGATCAATCAGGAAATGTAGTATGGTGCAGAACGATGACCGGATCATCTTTAGCAACCATCGTTAATGACGTTATTATTGATAACAGCGGCAACATTGTTGTAGCAGGTGATAATTCACCCGGTGCATTTGTAACAAAGGTTGATGCGGCAGGAAATAACATTTGGGCTACACGAATTTCCCTTCCCAACGGAGGAGGTCAGAGCTCATCAGAATCTGCAAACAAAATCATCCAGGCCAATGACGGAAATTATGTAATTGGCGGAAGTGTGACTTACTTCTGGGATAACGTTGGAAGTGTAAGAAGAGACACCACGTTAATGTTTGTTAGTAAGGTCAACTCCACAACGGGTGCTGTAATGTGGAGCAATGTGATATATGTTCCAACGGCAAATCCGGATGAAAGTTTTATTTCAGGAGTAACAGAAGTTTCCGACGGATTCGTTTTTGCAGGCGATCTTTCAGAAGGAACAGGAACGCTAAACAGTGATGGCGATTATCCATCAGATGCCATCATTTTTAAAGTGAATAAAACAACAGGAGCCCTAATATGGACGAGGAAACTCGGTTCAGCGGGACAGTCCGAATATTTCAGTGATGTTACTACAACTTCAGGAGATAAAATTCTGGCCTGTGGTGGTGCAAATGGCGGAGCCATTATGATGCGTTTTGACCTTGCCGGAAATATTGAGTGGAGTCACAGATGGACTAACGGTTTAACCTATGAAATGACAGAAGTGGTTGAAACATTCGATGGGCAATATGCAGCTTTTGGAATGAATACTGTATTTGCGTTCCCTTTCCCTTCATTCTACGGAACAATACATAAGGTAACTACAGCAGCAACTCCGGCAACAACTTTTGGAAAAAGATACACCACTCCGGGAGCTTTAGGCAGCATTTCTCTAATTCCTGAAGGAATCAAAACACAGGATAACGGATTTTTAATGTCGTTAATGACATTTGGGCTTCCGGATTACTCCATCTACTCCGTAAAAACAGACCCAACCGGTGTTATTGCCCCGAGCGGGGGATGCGCAGAGACCAACTTCTCACCTTCGCGTGCGAACTACAATCCAACAACTTCATTAATTACCCCAACAGAATACCTCAATTACGCAACAGGTGGTTCCATTACAATCACAATGGCAAGTGTAACTCCGGTTACAACTATCGATTGCCGCACTGTTATTTGTTCTGCACCAGCAGCACCAACGGTTTCTACCAATCCTAATCCTGCCACCATTTGTGCAGGTCAGTCAGTAACGCTTACTGCAAGCGGAGGAAGTGGTATNNTAACCTATCGCTGGTATACTGTATCTTCCGGAGGTACAGCATTTGCCACAGGCGCATCAACAGTAGTTTCTCCTGCAACAACAACAACGTATTATGTTGAAGCAGAAGACAACGCCAACCCCGGTTGTGTGAGTACTCGTACTGCAGTTACTGTAACAGTTAATCTACTTCCTAATGTTGTGGCAACACCTTCTCCAACATCGGTATGTTCAGGTAACGGTCCAAACATCGCCTTAAGTTCCAACATTGCAGGAACAGTTGGTGTAACCAGCTTTACCTGGACCGTATCTCAAACCGGCGCAAGCGGTGCAAGTGCAGGATCTGGTACAACAATCAACCAAACATTAACTGCAACAGGAACATCGCCCGGAACAGTAACCTATACCGTAACACCCACTGCAAATGGTTGTACAGGAAACACAGCAACAGTAACTGTAACTGTGAATCCCACTCCAACTGCAAGTGCCACACCTAACCCAACAACGATCTGCTCCGGAAATGCCCCAAGTGTTGCATTGAGTTCGAATGTTACAGGAACATCATTTAACTGGACCGTAGCACAATCTGCAGGAATTACCGGAGGTAGTGCAGCATCAGGTTCAAGCATTGCACAAACGCTCAACAACAGCGGAACAACAGCGGGAACTGCAACTTACACAGTTACACCTTCAGTTGGAGGATGTAACGGAAACACGATCACTGTTACTGTAAACGTAAATCCTGCGCCTGTTGCAAGTGCTACACCAAACCCGCAAACCATTTGTTCCGGACAAACCAGCAGCGTTGCACTTTCTTCGAATGTTAGCAACACCACTTACGCATGGACAGTAACCCAAACTGCAGTAAGCGGCGGTGCGAACGGAAGCGGTGCAAACATAGCACAAACACTTACCAATGGCGGAACCACTGCAGGAAACGCCAGTTATGTTGTAACACCAACTGCAGGTGGATGTAATGGTTCTCCAATTACAGTTACTGTGAACGTTAATCCGATTCCGGTTGCAACAGCTACACCAAATCCGCAAACCATTTGTTCAGGACAAGCAACTTCCATCAACATCACTTCGGGTGTTGCAGGAACTACGTTTAGCTGGACAGCATCACAAAGCGGTGTTACCGGTGCAAGCAACGGAACGGGAAGCAGCATTGCACAAACACTCAGCACCAGCGGGGCAAGCGCAGGAACTGCAACATACGTTGTAACTCCGAGTGCAAACTCGTGTAACGGAACTCCAACAACGGTTACCGTAAACGTAAACGTCACCCCTGTTCTCGGAACTACAAGTGCACAGAATACAACAATTTGTCAGGGACAATCAACGCAGATCACTGCAACAGGAACAGGAGCAACATCATTCAGTGTTTACGATGCTCCATCAGGTGGAACATTATTGGGGGCAACACCACTTACAGTGAATCCATCAACAACTACTACTTATTATGTCGAAGCCAACAATGTAAACGGTTGTGCTGATCCGGCAGGAAGAGTTGCTGTTACAGTTACAGTGATTCCTGTTGCCAACCCGGCATGGACTTCACCAGGTGCTACTTGTGTGCAGGCTGGTCCAATTAACCTGAACAATCTTGTAACAGGAACTGCAGGCGGAACGTGGANNGGCTTGGCAGGACAGACAGTAAACATTACCTATACCGTAGGTACCAATCCTTGTGTACAGGTACTCACTCAAAGCATAAGTGTGCAGGCAGTAATTACCGCAGCATGGACATCACCCGGCACCATTTGCGAATCTGATCCTATTATCAATCTGAATTCTCTCATCACAGGCACAGCAGGTGGAACATGGAGTGGATCAGGTGTAACCGGAAATACATTTAATCCTGCCGGACTTTCAGGAACAGTGAACATCACGTACAATGTTGGTGTAGCACCTTGTCAGGATCAGGTTACCCAAGCAATTATTATTAATGCATCACCACTTGACCCAACAGTAAGCGCAAGTGCTGGAAGTATTTGTCAGGGAGGATCAACCAGCATCAACGCATCAGGCTCCGGTGCAGGTGTAACTTACAATGTTTACGATGCTTCCGGAAATTTACTCGGTACAGCGCCTTTGAATGTTTCTCCATCATCAACAACTACATATTTTGTTACTGCAACAAACGCAAACAATTGTGTAAATCTTGGCGGACAACAGCAGGTAACTGTAACTGTAAATAACAATCCTGTTGCAAGTGCCGGAAATAATGTAACGATTTGTCCGAACACCTCAACTACCCTTACTGCAACAGGTGGAGGAACGTATGAGTGGAGCACAACAGAAACATCGTCCAGCATCAGTGTAAGTCCAACTACCACCACTACCTACAATGTAGAAGTAACCAACGCATCAGGATGTACAGCAACGGCAAGTGTAACGGTAACTGTATACGATGCAGGATCGCTTACAGCAAACAATGATTCTGCTTATGTAGAAAATACTTCAAGCGTTTCGATCAACACTTCTCCCAATGACATTGGAAATCCGGGTGCCATTTCAATTATAAATGGTCCTGACAATGGAATCTTCACTGTGAATGGAAGCACAATTACCTACGATCCGAATGACGGGTACATTGGTATGGACACGATTACGTATGTGATCTGTGATGCATTTTGCTCCAGCTATTGCGATACTGCACAGGTTTATATCCGGGTAACAAGAGAAGTTGTAATTATTGTCCCTGGAGGATTTAGTCCGAACGGTGATGGAATTAACGACAACTTTGTAATTGTTGGTTTGGAAAAATATCCGGAGAACGAATTGTATATCTACAATCGTTGGGGAGAACTGGTTTATCAGGCAACTCCTTACAACAATGATTGGGACGGTTTATCGAATGGCAATCGCACTATCTATGGTGATGAAGTTATAGACGGAACCTACTTTTATATCCTCAAACTCGATCCAGCTATCGAACCATTAAGAGGTTCACTTGAATTGAGAAGAAAATAATTGTTGGTAGAACTTTAATAGAAAAGAACATGAAAACCTTACGCTATATTTTGATCGCTGCCATCACTATGATGAGCACGAGTAATAATTCCAAAGCACAGAATCAGTTTCTGGTATCGCAATACATGCTGCATCATGGATTCATCAATCCCGCTGCAATAGCCAATACAAACCGCATGAGTGGAGCTGCATTTTACCGCACCACCTGGACTGGTTTTGATGGCGCTCCGGTATTGCAGGGAATCAATTTCAATACCCCATTTAGTGGAGGCAATAATGCAGCTGGCATTACTATACTTCATGATAAGATTGGAGTAAACCGCAACATTGAAATTACCGGAACCTATGCCTACCGCATGAAAGTGGGAATGAACCAATATCTTTCGTTCGGAGCAGCAGCCACAGTTTCATTATTGCAAAGTGATTTTAGTTCTGTTAATACAACACAACCAAACGATCCGATTTTTTCGGCTAGCACTCCTACTTTTGCAATGCCAAATTTCAAGTTCGGTGCATATTATTTCCAACCTAATTTTTATGTTGGTCTGTCTGTTCCAAATCTGTTGGAGAATAAAATTGTTTACGCAACAGAATACCAGGGTAAAACCAGTTTCAATTTCAGCGCAATTCACTTTTACCTGAATGCAGGATACAAGTGGGCTGTTAACCGTGATTTTGATATGAATTTTTCTACCATGGTTAAGAATGTTTCAGGCGCACCACTTCAAATGGACCTAAATGCAATGGGATTGTTCAATAAAAAATTCGGGATCGGACTTTCTTATCGAACAAGCAAAGAACTCGTAGGATTGTTAAACTTCCAGTTGAATCAGTCCTGGAGACTTGGATACGGGTATGATTTCAATTTCAACCGAATTGGCAATTACAGCAACGGTAGTCACGAAATCATGGTTGTATTTAATATGTCTCAGGTAAAATCGCACGCCATTCTTGAATCACCCCGCTTCTAAAGTACACCTGCAAGGAAAAAAGTATGAAAACAATTCGAATTATTTTGCTCACACTGTTGAGCACTGTCACTCTATTTGCATCAGCACAGCGCAAATACCTCCAGGAAGGTGATGACTTTTATAAGAGAAGAATGTACCTGGAAGCAATTGCCAGTTACAAACTCGCTTTGCAAGAAGATGTTGTAGTGAAGAAATTCTACATGACGCAGCAGATTGCAAAAACCTATAAACGTTTGTTTGACTATAAAAATGCAGCAGAATGGTACGGCAAACTCATGGAGTTTAAAGACGACAATACGGCAGAAAACATGTTTGAGTATGCAGAGATTCTGATGAACCTTGAGCAATATGATAAGGCAGCTGAAATTTTCAAAGCGTATTGCATCAAATCCGGCAAACCGGATCTAGCAGGCAAATATGCAGCCCTTTGCAAATGGCCAAAAGATAATGCTGGCATGAGCAAATCCTTTAACACTTATCGCACCAATATTGAAACTGGTGGAAGAAGTATGGGTGTAGCGATATACAACAACGGCATTATTTATGCATTACCTCAAAATCAGGATTACGCAGTAAAAACAACCTATTACGATCTTGCTTTTGCATCGGCAGCAGATTCCATAAATTTTGGAACCTCTGTTGTTTTGCCGGGTGAAACTAATCGCTCCTTTTATGAAGGGACTCCCTTTCTGAGTGCAGATGGAAAATTTCTCTATTTCACTTCCAATGCAACGGAAACTGAAAAATTTGTTGAAGGCAAAAAGAAAAAAGCAGGAATCAGCTCTTCCGGAATGAATGTTCTGCATATCTACCGCGCAGAAAAAGTAAACGATTCCTGGAAACACATCACAGAGCTTAACGTAAATTCTGAAGAATACAATTGTGCCTTTCCTTCACTAAGTGCCGACGGAAAAACACTTTATTTTTCATCAGACATGCCCGGAGGTTTCGGAGGCTTTGATTTGTATATGTCAACATTAACCAACGACGGAAAATGGTCGGCACCGAAAAATCTCGGCACAACTGTAAACACCGATCGCGATGAATTCTACCCTTATGTTTACGGCGATAAATTTTATTTCTCTTCGAGAGGACTCCCCGGTTTTGGTGGTGCAGATATTTACGAAGCAGATCTGAAGGAAGGAATGCCCGGCAATGCACGCAACATGGGTAAACCATTTAACTCTCCAAAAGATGATTTCTCATTTATCATGAGTACTACGGGAAAAGCAGGGTATTTCAGTTCAAACCGGGATGGAGAAACAGGCTATGACCACATTTACTATTTCAAAAAGAAATTTGTTCCCGATACACTTCGCGGACTTGTAAAAGACAAGATCACAGACAAACCTGTTGAAGGAGTTAAAGTGGAACTGTTACTGATTGCAGAAGATGGCAGCGAATCTGTTGTGAATTCTCTAATGACTCCTAAAAACGGCAAATGGGAATTCCTGATCGATCCGGAAAAAAACTACCGCGTACGATACACATTGAATGGATATGAAACTGAAGAACGCACCGTTTCATCCATCAATAAAGTTGGCGAACTCGACCGCAATGAAGAAAAGAAAAAGTTGAGTCCTGTTTACATGAAGCCAATTGTTAAAAAGGACAATGTTGTACGAATCGATAATATCTATTTTGATTTCGACAAGGCAAGTATTCAACCGGAATCGTATCCTATCCTCGACAACATTGTAAAATTTCTCCAGGAAAATCCGGAAGCACGCATTGAATTAAGTGCACACACTGATGCAGTTGGAAATGATGCCTATAATCTTGGTCTCTCCAAAAAGCGCGCTCAGTCTTGTTTTGATTATCTCGTTAGTAAAGGCATTTCACCCTCGCGACTTGTTCCTGTTGGTTATGGTGAAACACGACTACTTAATAAATGCAAGAAAAAGGATGACTGTCCGGAAGAACAGCATGCCATCAATAGAAGAGTAGAAGTAAAATTCCTCTGAAGAACCAGGTTGTCGTCGGGTCCTTTCCACACTATGTCGGTCCCGTTCTTTTCACGACAGTAGTTTTCCTCCCGACGACAACCTCTTTTTTTCACAAAGCGAAATAAGCTTTGTAATAAATCTTCACAAATCCAGCGCTCATCACCCATCAAAGCATTGAAAATCAAAAAGAAAGGTATTGAGGGGCTGCCCCCACTAAATCGATATAAGTTGCCCTATACATTTGAACCATCATTTAATTTGGTTTGTATGAAACGCATCATCATTGATCCGGTAATTCTTCCATAAGGAGTTAATTCCCGTCGGTATCTCTTCTGAAAATAAAGGCAAGTAGGTTTTCAATTTTATACCGGCGGGATTTTTTCACAATTGTTTCAGTTTTTGTTTTTCATTCTTCTTCCTCCATCAATTGAGGGGGCAGCCCTACTGAAAGGAAATTCGTTCCTGAGCTATTTTTAACACATAGGATTTATCCTAAGGAAAACTATCTACTATGAAAAGAATTCGACTCGCTGCAACGTTGCTAGGTGCTTTGTGTTTCGCACACACCTTTGCACAAAATCAAAAATGGTCGGCCAATTCATTTGAATCAAAAGGATTCATTGAAAACAAAGGTCAGTTCATTGTCCACCCCGAAGGAAATTTCAACACCGAAGTTAAGTTCGCGCATGATGGACATGCCGAAAATTTCTTTTTTACCCCATCAGGTGTTGTAATAATGCTAGAATGGCAGCAAAAGCGCATTAAAAGCGATGCTGAAAAAGCAGCACGACTGGAGCGCAAGAAAAAAGGCTTTGCCAGCAGAGAAGAGTTTATGGCTTTCGAGAAAGAAGGAAAAAAAATCGATTATAAATCGGACGCGTTGTATTGCCAATGGGAAGGCGGAAATCCGAATCCTGAAATCGTTGCTGAAAGGAAAAATTCATTTACACATTCCTACAGCTTCTACGATAAAAGCAGGCAGCTGCAAAATGTCAGCAACCTCAATTCCTATTTAAAGCTGACCTACAAAAACGTGTATCCAAAAATCGATATCGTTTATGAATTTCATCCGGAAGGTGGATTAAAATATTCTGTCGTTGTGCATCCTGGCGGTAATATCGCTGATGTTAAATTAAAGTATTCAAAAGATTTCCTGCTTCATCCTGACGGAACTATTCATACCCCTACTTTATTTGGGAACATCATCGATCATGCACCACTAACATTTTATGCCGATAATTACCGTAAAGTAGTGGAATCATCTTATAAAATCAATGGTCGCACAATTGGATTTAATGTTGGAAATTACGATCAGAGCAAAACCCTGGTAATCGACCCATGGACCCAATCTCCAACATTCAACACCAACTGGGATTGTATTTGGGAAGTTGAAACAGATGCTTCAGGAAACACCTACATTATTGGTGGTGTAATGCCATTGCAGCTAATTAAGTACAACAATACAGGAGTGCAACAATTTGTTTACAACACTCCTTACGATACAACTGCATGGCTTGGAACATTTGCAACCGATGATGCAGGAAACTCCTATATCACCAATGGATCTGCAGCAGCAATAGTAAAAGTAAACACAACCGGTACAGTTGTTTGGAACAACGCGAACCCGGGAGGTATTTTAACGCTTACTGAATTCTGGAACATTGCATTCAATTGTGATCAGACCATGTTGGTTGTTGGCGGAACCGGAAGTGTTGGATTTTTACCTACGCAACCGCTTCCCTGGGTTTACAACATCAATATGAACACCGGAAATGTGATTAACAGTTTACAGGTAGCAGGTGGAGGTGCGATTCTGAATTCACAGGAAGTCCGTTCGATCACCGCAACAAAAGATGATAAATATTATTTTCTCACTCACGATACTATCGGTTATATCAGTTCCGATTTAAGCCTTTGTCCCGGACAAAACGGTCCGTTCAAAATTGAAAACGGCGGCTACAATCTCTCCTATAAATGTGAAAACTTCCGTTACGACAACACAGGACTGGAAGCACTTGCCTATTATGGAAATTTCGTGTTTGTAAACCGCGGAACACGACTTGATAAAAGAGATCTTGCAACCGGAGCNNCCCGGAGGTGGATTCACAGCCTCTCTAGGGCAAAACCAGGCTCATAACAGCGGTATTGCAATTGATAACTGCGGAAACATTTTTGTAGGATCTAAAACCGGCTTGTATAAGTTCGATCAAAGCCTCGGTCAAACAGGATTTTTTGCAACAACTTTTAATGTTTACGACGTAGATATTACTTCTACCGGCGAAGTTGTTGTTGCAGGATCAACCGGTGATGCCAATTCAAACTCACGTACAGGTTCTGTTCAATCTGTAGCAGCAACAGCATGTGCACAACAATCTACTACATGCTGCGATCCAACGGTATGTAATGTTCCTTCGCTTTGTACATCGAACAGCCCTATAACTTTATCTGCTGGTTCTCCTGGCGGAACATGGAGTATTTCTCCGGCAACTCCGGCTTTAAACACAAGCACTGGAGTATTCACTCCTGCATCTGCAGCTCCGGGAACTTATACTGTTACCTATACACTGGCTTGCGGAAATGATACACAAACAATAACTGTTGCGAATTGCAGCGCATTAACTGTATGTCAGGAAAGCAACGGAACGTACACTGTTTCAGGTGGAGCAGGCGGACCATTTACATGGCAGAGTGGTGCAATGGTTACTCCATGTGTATCCGGATTTAGCTTTTGTAATGCAACACCATTTTCAGCAAACGGAACACCGGTATTAACATGGACAACCTTTACCACAGGAACTAACGTTACAATTGGTGGTGGCATCACACAAATTCAGGTTCTTGACGGATTTGGAAACAGTGTAATTTACAATCCTGTTTCTTCCATTCCTGCATGTGCTGCTTGTCCAACCATAACTGTAACCACAAGCAATGTTCAAAACGTAGCTTGTTTCGGACAATCAACAGGCAGCTTTACTGTTGCTGCTTCGGGTGGTGCAGGTCCTTATACCTGTACTATTCTAAACGGCGCAACAACCGTTGCATCATTCCCCAATGTAGCAGGATCACAAAACGTAACCGGATTACCGGCAGGTACATACACTATCAATGTACTAGACGCAGCAAGTTGTCCGGGCACAGTGAATGTAACCATTACACAACCTGCAACTGCAGTAAGTGTTAGCGCAACATCTACTCCCGCAACCTGTGGAAGTAATAACGGAACAGTAACAGGAAGCGGAACAGGCGGAACAGGTGCCATCACTTATTCCTGGAACACAACACCAATTCAAAATACTGCAACAGCAACCGGACTAGGTGCAGGAACTTATACTGTAACTGCTACTGATGCAAACGGATGTCAGGCAACTGCTACTGCAACGATAACTTCCTCCGGTGGGCCAACAGTAACCACTACGCAAGTCAA
Organism: Flavobacteriales bacterium UBA2798; assembly: GCA_002351955.1. GTDB lineage: Bacteria > Bacteroidota > Bacteroidia > Flavobacteriales_D > UBA2798 > UBA2798. The sequence continues at coordinate 17,590 of DEHO01000034.1, read as the reverse complement.
TGTATCCTGCTTTGGAGGAAACAATGCTACTGCTACAGCCTCTGCAACTGGCGGAACAGGAACGATAACCTATGTGTGGAGTACAACTCCTGCACAAACTGCAGCCACTGCAACAGGATTAACTTCCGGAACTTATACAGTAACTGCAACTGATGGTGGTGGATGTTCAGGTTCAGCAAGTGTTACCATTACGCAACCTGCAACTGCAGTTAGTGTAACTGCAAATGCAACCGCAGCAACCTGTGGTTTATCAGATGGAACTGCAACTGCAAATGGAACGGGTGGAACGGGCGCTATTTCTTACTCATGGAATACAAGTCCGGTACAAACTACCGCAACAGCAACAGGTCTCGCTGCAGGACCATACATCGTAACTGCAACAGATGCAAACGGATGTACTGCAACAGCAACAGCAACGGTAAACAATACCGGAGCGCCTACCATTACCATCAGCAGTCAGAACAATCCTGCCTGTAATAACGGCACCAATGGAACTGCAACGGTATCCGCAAGTGGTGGAACAGGTACACTGAATTATTCCTGGAACACCACTCCTGTACAAACAGGTGCAACTGCGAATAATCTTGGAGCAGGAACCTATACTGCCACTGTAACGGATGGAAGCGGATGCTCTGCTTCTGTTGTTGTAACAATTACAAATCCGCCGGCAATTACAGCAAGTGTATCTGTAACCAACGCCAACTGTGCAGCCAGCGATGGATCCGCAACGGTGAATGCCAGCGGTGGAACAGGAACATTATCCTATAGCTGGAATACAACGCCTGTACAAACAACAGCCAGCATTACTGCCCTTGCACCCGGCGCTTACAGTGTAACGGTTACTGATGCCAACGGATGCTCAACAACAACCGGGGGCACTGTTGCAACAGTAGGAACAGCAAATATCGATGCAGGAAATGACGTGTTGATTCCATTAGGTGCAAGCACAGTATTAAACGCTACAGGAGGAACAGTTTACACATGGACACCTGCAACAGGATTAAGTTGTACCAATTGTGCATCACCAACTGCATCACCAACTACAACCACAACCTATATTGTTAGCGGCACCGATGCAAACGGTTGTTTCGGATCCGATACCGTTGTTGTTTTTGTTGAACTGCCTTGCGGAGAAATTTTTGTTCCGAACGCATTCTCACCAAACGGAGATAATGAAAACGATGTACTGCGGATCTATGGCAATTGCATCAACGAACTCTATTTTGTCATCTTCGATCGTTGGGGTGAAAAAGTGTTTATCACCACCAATCCGGCTGAAGTATGGGATGGAACTATTCGCGACAAAGCGATGAATAACGCTGTATTCTTTTACTACCTCTCTGCAACGCTCAACAATGGTGATGTTGTAGAAAAATCAGGAAACATTACATTAATCAAATAAGCAGTCCTATGAAGAACAAGATTCTATCACTTACTCTCGGGCTGGTTGCAGGAGTGGTCTCTGCACAAGACATCCACTTCTCCCAATTCTATATGGCACCCATTCAGCTTAATCCCGGTGCTGCCGGAACGGAAGCAGATATTAGAGTGCATCTTAATTACAAGGAGCAATGGAAAAGTGTTGCTTCCCCTTACAAAACCATTGGAGGCTCTTACGATATGCGTTTTAAGAAAACGAAAAGCGGATATTTTGGGGGAGGTATTTTCTTCTACTCTGATCGTGCAGGTGATGCACGCATGGGTGTTGCACAGGGAAATCTGAATCTGGCTTATCACCTGGTAATTGGTCAAGGTCAAACCTTGGGATTAGGTGTAATGGGAGGTTATGCGCAACGTTCTGTAAATACCACCAACATGCAATGGGGAAATCAGTACGATGGAATGGCCTATAATTCTTCTCTTCCTGCAGGAGAAATCGGAGCAGGTAATTTTTCCAACAGCTATCTCGATCTGGGAACCGGATTGGTATATACGTATACACAAGGCGAAAAAAACCTGACCGGAAATAATCAGATCAGTGCTACTGCAGGTATTGCCATGTTTCACGTTCACAAACCTGATTATTCATTCCTGGGTGATGGAAGCGAAAATCTGTACCGCAAATTTGTGATCCATGGTAATTCACTTTTCGGAATCGCTCATTCGCGCATATCGGTCATTCCCGGTTTCCAATACAAGATTCAGGGTGGGGCAAGAGAATTGGTTTTCGGATCAAGTGTACGTTACCGCATTATGGAAGATTCTCACTTTACAGGATTTGTAACCGGATCGTCGCTTTCACTGGGATTCTATTACCGAAACCGTGATGCTGTCATTTTAACTTCACTGCTTCAGTTTGGCGGATATGGTATCGGTATTTCCTACGACCTTAACGTATCTGACCTAACACAAGCCAGTAATGGCCGCGGTGGACTTGAAATTGCATTGCGTTACATCTATCCCAGCGGAAATAAAAACCTGAAGTCTTCCAGATTTTTGTAAATTGTATTCATGTAAGATGCGTAATACGACGTTATAACTACTCGGTGGAGGTATCATCTATACAAAGATGCATCCCTCCACCGATTCTATTTCTTAGGAAGGCATCGCGATCTGCACGAAAAAACATTGCCTCTCATCCGAGGAAAAAAGATGGTCGCCCTGATCGATATCCGGGGGGGTGTCTTAATATGAGTAATGAAGCCAAACAACTTGCAGCAAATCACAAGGAACTGAATGAATGCAGAATCGCCGAAGCTATTTTGACCGATTCACTTGCCATTCGAATTGCGGCAAATTTTTACTTTAAGTTATTCCGACCACCAATTCCAATGAAATTATTCAGCAAGGAAAAAAAAGCTATTGAATGGTTAAGCCAGTTTCCGGTAAGCGAAAATCAATGTTCGCAGGCACAATCTTTACCCTCGCGCTGAATACTCAAAATCCGGGTTTTCTCTTTGGTCATTTCTACCAAAATCGTGTACTCTTTATTGATAACCACATACCGTGGATGCGGAAAGGAAAAAGGAGTGCTTGTCTCATTATTTATTCCGCCCTTTTGGATAAGATCAACCACATCTTCAGCACTTACACCAATACAATCCATCATGCATTTTCCTTCTGTGGTAATGGTAAACTCCTTATTTAAAAACATCTCTTTGAGCATCTTTTCAGGCATTGACAAAATATGCAAGGCCGTATCCGCAAAATCCTTACAGGTACAGGAGGCAGGATTCTCAACGCCAAGGATCACACTCGTGGTATCGTAAAGTGCAAAACGCAGCTTATAGGGAGTACCATCAGCTTTTCGGTTGGAGGCCACTACATATTCTTTGGGATACACATCCACTCTTCCTTCACTAAAAACAACATCGCCTTCACGCAATAAGTGAAAAACATCTTCATCGCTTATCGCATTGCATCGCTGCAGTACACAAGCCATCGAATCAGTCCTTAAAATAACAGACGATTCAAGCCGATCCAAAACGCGATTCTGCGGCAACCAACCACATCCTCTGTTCCGAAAGAAAAAGAAAGTTACCAATAGACCAAGTCCAACCCCGATCATGTAATACCGTAAACGCTGCCAAAAACGCATGGACGAAGATAAGTGTTTAAATCAGTCCGATCAGAGTCCTGCCGAGAGCAGATCAATATCCTTGTAAGGCAAACCGAATGCCTCGCCAAGAATCGGATTGGTGAGGGTTCCATTCAGAATATAAACTCCCGCACGAAAACCAAGATCGCTGCGTATCAGTTTATCCGAACCACCTTTATCACCGATTGCGATCATCAGCGGACCAAAAATATTACTCAACGCAATAGATGCAGTTCGAGGAACACGTGAAGGAATATTGGGAACACAATAATGNNCTTGATGTTTCAAAACAACCACCCTGGTCGATGGAGACATCAATAAGTACGGTTCCTTCGCGCATATTATCAACCATCGTTTCAGAAACCACACACGGAGTTCGTCCGCCTTTAGCACGAATTGCACCAATAACAACATCCGCTGTTTTAAGCGATTTTTCCAATGCACGAGGTTGAAGAATACTTGTATTTAAACGAACACCCAGATCGTTTTGCAAGCGACGTAAACGGTACAATGAGCTGTCGAATACTTTCACAATTGCTCCCAGACCNNGCATATTCACCAACGGTACCGGCACCCAGAATTACTACTTCGGTAGGAGAAATTCCGGCCACACCACCCATGATCATACCCTTGCCGTTGTTGGTCTTGGATAAATATTCAGCAGCTATAAGAATACTTGCAGTTCCAGCAATCTCGCCCATTGATCGAACAACAGGAAAAATCCCTTCTTCATCACGAATATGCTCCCATGCAATTGCAGTGATCTTTTTGCTCATCAATTTCTTAAGCGTGTCTTTAGGCTGAACGCTCAGCTGCAATGCAGAGATCAAGGTCTGACGCGGCTGCATCAGCGCAATCTCCTCAGAGCTGGGAGGAGCTACTTTCATAATGATATCAGCCTTGTAAACTTCAGCTGTATCGTATGCAATTTGCGCTCCTGCTTCGCTGTATTCGTTATCCGAAAAATTAGATGCCTTTCCCGCATTGGTTTCTACGAGTACTCGATGACCATTACTCACCAATAAGGCAACAGCATCCGGCACAAGCGCTACACGGTTCTCCTGAAAGGATGTTTCACGTGGTATTCCGATATAAAGATTCTTTCGCTTCCTTCCGATCTCCAACATTTCTTCCTGTGGGATCATAACAGCCTCCATGGCCAGTGACTTCAATGCTTCCTGCGAAATTTTCATGGGCGGTAAAAGGTAATGGTGCGAGTAGTAGAAGATAATGGTTCAATCCGCACTTTTACGTGACCGGATGGCAAAAGGTTTCCGACTTTTTCGGGCCACTCAATCAGGCAAAAACTACCGTCGGAGAAGTATTCATCCACCCCAATAGCCAATGCCTCCGATGGGTCGTTGAGTCTGTAAAAATCAAAGTGATACACGTTTCCTCTGGGAGCGAGATAATGATTTACAATGGAAAAAGTGGGACTTGATGTGATATCCAGCACACCAAGCGCTTTGCAAATGGACTTGATAAAAGTGGTTTTGCCTGCCCCCATTTCCCCTTCAAAGGCAATGATGTGTTCATCGCCTGCAAAATCCAGCAGAGTAAGAGCAAGTTTATCAAGATCTTCCACTCGCTCCACGGTAAATTGTAATTGGGATGACATAGCGCAAAAATACCCAGCAATATGGATTTGAAAAATCAATCCTGTCAAAAGCATGAGCAAAAGGCTGTTAATTACGCATCTTTGCATAAGCCCCGGTAGTATGCGCATCGATAAATTTCTCTGGAGTATTCGTGTTTACAAAACCCGAACACAAGCAACTGAAGCTTGTAAGGCAGGGAAAGTGCTTGTTAACGGATTACCCGCAAAAGCCTCGGCGCTGATAAAAATCGGTGAGCTCGTTTCTACCCGTTACGAATCGATCTACAAAAAATTTGAAGTCCTTGCATTTCCGCCATCGCGCGTTGCTGCAAAAAATGTTGAGCTTTACGTCATCGAAAAAACAGATCCTGCCGATATCGAAAAACTAAAGCTGGCACGACTGAATAAATCAGCTTTCCGCGATCCGGGAAAAGGACGACCAACAAAAAAAGACCGCCGCGATATCAATCGGTTTTTCCTTGAAGATTAAGTCCCCTATTTACGCAAAAGTTTACGCTGTAATTGTTCTACCTTTTTCTTCAATACAAGTACCTCATTTCGCAAATCAGTAATGGTTTCAAGCTGAGAACGGGTTAGCACCAACAACAATTCATTATCCTCTTTCAACTTCAGCAATTCGGTATTGTAAGTATATTCTTTTCCTCTCTCGGTAGCCCATCCCTCTTCATCCACAGCAATTCCGAGCACTTTGCAGATTTGTTTTATGGTATGAGGATGTCCCAAACCTGTTGTTTCAATGCGCGTAATCAGAGGTCTAGTTTTATTTACTTTATCAGCAAGATCTTGCTGCGTCCAGCGACGTGCAACACGGGCAATTTTAATCCGCAGACCAATATTCTCCTTCATCACCCAAAGATGACGTGGATATGATTGTCATTTGGTCAATTTTTGTTACCAAATGTAAATTCTGCAAATACAGGAATTCAGGAGCCTATTTACAAAATGTAATACCCAATCCGCATGCATTGGAAGCCTGAAGAACATGGCGCTGATCATGCCGCAGCATAAAAAAGTAAAAATCGCCAAGATTCAGTCGGAGCATTTTCATGATCTCAATTCTGACTTTCGTTTTCTGAAGGTCAATTTCGCGCGAAGCTTCAATCAATTCCAGAAACTCTTCACAATTCATTACATAGCGTTTCAGCACATCAGCTGTAATCGTTTTTCCCTTGTGATTATGATGTTTTACCGCATTCATCTTTTTAGCAATCGCATCAGGATGAACACTGCGAACAGCCCATTTTCCCAACCAGGTACTTTTATGAGTTTTCTGTCTGTTGTGCGGATTCTTTTTTGCCTTTTCAATCTGCAGTCTGAAGGCCTTATTGTAATAAGCATGATAGGAATTTAAATGCTCAAAACACTCAGCAGCACTCCATTTTCCGGGCGCCGGGTGTTTGTACAAATCATCGTACGACAATGGCGCAAATGAAGTATTTACGATAGCAATAAGTTCGCGTGTAACATCTTCGGCCTGATTGAGTAAATCTGTGTAGTTCATGATCGTTCAATTTGTTTCTGCAAACCTGAACCTTTTGCACAAGGAAAAAATTGATCTATATCAATATCGCATTCATCCCTGTTTACGCAGACGGGAAAAAGTCTCGGGTGTCATGTTGAGATAGGAAGCAATATATTTTTGAGGTACAAGCTGACACAAAAACGCACTTCGGCTCATAAACAAACGGAATCGCTCCTCTGCAGAAAACGACATCAATTCTGCCTGACGCCATTCGAATCCGGTTAATACTTGTTCCGCCGAAATCCTTCCCCAGCGTTCAATTCCACGGTAAGCATCGTACAATTGCTGCAGATCGGCATGACGAATGGATAGCAGCATTCCATCGCTCAAAGCCCNNTACCGCGAAGGACTACGCGACATAAACGAGCCAAGAGATGCGCAGTAATGTCCTTTATAGGTAAATGCAATAGTATGTTCATCCCCGTCTTTTAAAAAATAACCGTGAAGCACACCTCCGCAAACAAAACTTACAAAATGTTCAACTTCTCCTTCAGAAATAATAAGATCATGTCTGGAGAAAGGTCTGAACTGAATCACACTCAACAATCCCTCCCATTCCTCCTCCTTAAGCGGAGAAACCTTTTCTATCGTCGAACGGAAAGTGATCAACCACTGTTCTTCCATCACTGAAAAGGGAGATCCGGAATCGTTGTTGGTCATTGCACTTCGATTAAATAAACTTTTCGCCTTTCCCGTTTTTTATATCGCTTACAAACTCTTTGATGCGTTGTTCTTCTTCACGTTTGCATACCAATAAAACATCACCGGTATCTACAACAATAAAATCTTCGAGTCCTTGCAAAACCACCAATTTACCTTTTGGCACATTGACCAAACATCCGGAAGTATCGTATGTTTTTACCTGTTTCCCAACAATAGCATTGCGGTTGTCATCCTGACGAATATGTGTATAAAGCGAACCCCAGGTTCCTAAATCCGACCAACCGAAATCAGAAAGTAAAACATATACATTCTTTGCTTTTTCCATTACACCGTAATCGATGGAAATGTTTTTGCATTGCTGGTAGGTACGTTCTATAAATTCTTTTTCTCCTGCAGTTGCGTAAACACCTCTTCCCTCAGCAAACAAACCGTTGGTATGCGGCATATAACGCTCAAGCGCTTTAAGAATACTGGGTAAACTCCAGATAAAAATACCCGAGTTCCAATAGAAATCACCGCTTTCAATAAATTGTTTTGCGATTTCAAGATTGGGTTTTTCAGTAAAGGTTTTTACTTTTTTTACCTGAGCAGAAACTGTTCCTTCTTCATCGGTAAATTGGATATATCCATAACCAGTATCCGGACGCGAGGGCTTAATACCAAGCGTGATGAGGCAATCTTTTGCAGCAGCCTGTTCAAGCGCCATCAAAATGGTTTCGCGAAAAGCATCTGCTTTAAGAATAAGGTGATCGGAAGAAGCGACTACAATACGTGCATTGGGATTTTCTGCTTCGATGCGGAAACAGGCATAGGCAATACAGGGAGCGGTATTTCTTCGATCCGGTTCGAGCAAGATATTGTTCTCCGGAATTTCAGGCAATTGTTTTTTTACCTGATCAAGATACTGCGCATTGGTTACGACAAGCACATTTTCGATCGGACAAATATCCCGAAAGCGATCGAGCGTTTGTTGTATTAGCGTTCTGCCAGCGCCCAATACATCGTGAAATTGTTTAGGATCAGAAGTGCGGCTCATTGGCCAGAGACGACTTCCGATGCCACCTGCCATTATTACGCAGTAATTGTTCTTATCGCTCTTCATGATAGTTTAGACAAAGCAGATTTCAACGCAACATACACCGCATCAATATCGGATCGTTGTGCTGTACCAACAGACAAGCGAAACCATGTTGAGTCTTCTGAAGCACCAAATGCATAAAATGGTACCAAGGCAATTTTTGCTTCATCAAGAATATACCGATTCACTTTCGCCATGGAATCCAAAACTTCTCCTGCAGGAGTTTTCATTCCCACCAAATCAAACTGAACGGTAAGATAAATGGCAGCCTGTGGTGCAATGGCGTTCACTTTGAAACCTTCTGATTTCAATTTACTGAACACATCATAAAATCCATTTAAACGATCGTTGAGTTCACTCATAAACGAAGAGAGGTACTGATCGACCGCTTTCTTGTCGTTAAGGAATTTTGCAGTGGCAAGTTGTTCAGCCTTTGGCGACCACGCACCAACGTGTGATAGAATGGATTTCATTTTATCGATGACACGCAATGGACCAAATGCCCATCCTACACGTACACCCGTTGCTGCAAACGATTTTGAAATTCCGTCAAAGAAAATGGTGTAATTACGCATTTCCGGACGCAACGAAACCGGATCATAATGTTTCGTTGAACCATAAGTTAAAACCCAGTAGATCTGATCGTACATCAAATACAAAGGCTTCTGCTCCGGTCCGCGACGCGCATTCTCTTCGAGGATCAGGTCACAGATACTTTCAAGTCCTTCTTTGCTGAAAACAGTTCCGGTTGGATTGAGCGGAGAACACAATGCGATCATTGCTGCATCCCTGATGTGCGGACGAAGTTCATCTGCCGAAGGCATGAAATAATTTTCAGGTGTGGTTTCTATCATCACACACTGAGAAGAAGTAAGATGAGAATAGTGATTATTGTTCCAGGAGGGAACAGGAAAAACTACTTTGTCGTTCGGATCGATAAGTGTACGGTATACTGCATAAATGATAGGACGCGCACCACCGGAGATGAGAAATTCGTTTTCAGAATAATTAAGTCCCATCCGCTCATTGGTAAACGCGGCAACCGATTTGCGCAGCGCAGCCATTCCATTTGCTTCGGGATAATTGGTCTCATCATTCTGGTACGCTTCAATGATTGCGTCACGAAGAGCAGTTGGAATGGGAAAGATCTTCGGATTGAAATCGCCGATGGTAAAATTGTGGATCTTTTCACCTTTGGCTATTTTCTCGCGGATCTCACCGGCAAGTTTTATGATTTCCGATCCGATCAGGTTTTCTGCCATTTCGGAAACGCGCAGTTGTGTTGATTTCATTTCAGTGGATTGCATCACAGTTTTGTTCTTGCCGCGAAGGTAGAAAAAAGGGGGTATCTCAGTCCCCCAAAACTTCAATTTCAGCAGTACCACTGATCAGAAAGACCATTCTTGTGGAAATTTCAACGCATTCGTATCGTGTTCTGCGCTTTTGACCTTTTTTAAAATCCCGATCACCAAAGCGAAATCGTCCTCCCTCAGGTAATTCATCGAGCATCAGCATCTTATTGCGATCGTAGTTCCGCAATGCTTTGATCAAGTCTGGATCGCTGCAACTCGATGCGCCCGGATCAGCCATGTATTTACGTAAAGCTAAATCGATATCGCGGGGGAAAATCCTGCTTTCCAAAAGAGGGTGCATCAATATCTTGAATTCCTTTTTCCATTCTTCGCCATGTGGTTTCACGTAATTTCTGTGCTTGTTCCAACATTCCAGGTGGGCGAATTCATGCACAGTGGTAACCAAAAACGAATAAGCATTCAGATTGCCATTCACCGTAATGCGATGTCCTTTACCGGCATGCGGATGAAGATAATCGCCGTAAACAGAATTTCGGGGCATGGTAATACGGAAGTGAACACCACTGCGTGCTATCCAACGCGCAATGGTTTCGGAAGTGCCGGGTGGAAGGTACACTTCCAGCTTCCCGACGAGATCCCGCTCGGTCATCATTGCTTATCCCCTGAACTGACCATCATTTGCCGACTGCTCGTAACTCCAGTGCGGACAAGTATGACATTTGTTCTTCTTACGGAACAATCCGCAGGAGGAGACAGAAACAGCCACAAGGGCAAGAATGGCAAGACGTATTACTCGACGTTTCATACCGTAAAAATACGAAATAAGCGTGCCAAAGTCAACTTACTCTTAGTTACGTTGGAAAATCGTATTTTCGACCACTGATTTATGGGTATCAAAATCTTTATTGAAGAAATCGGACGGTATTACCTCTTTATGAGGGCCGTGTTTCGCCGTCCCGAAAAGATGAAGATTTACTACGGGCGTTTTCTCGACGAATGCATCGCTTTGGGAATCAATTCGCTGGGAATCGTATCCATCATGTCGCTCTTTATCGGGGCTGTAATTACCCTGCAGACATCGTACAATATCGACTCTCCTTTCATCCCGCTTTATACTGTTGGTTTCACAACACGGCAGTCCATCATCCTGGAATTCTCGCCAACCATTATTTCATTGATTCTTGCAGGAATTGTAGGCTCCAACATCTCATCCGAAATCGGATCGATGCGGGTAACGGAACAAATCGACGCATTGGATATTATGGGGGTTAATTCCGCAGGATATCTTGTTTTGCCAAAAGTACTCGGCGCCATGTTCATGTTTCCTTTTGTGATCGTGATCTCCATGTTCCTGGGTATTTTCGGCGGATGGTTATTCGGTACAATGACCGGACAAATCACCACACATGTTTACCTGTACGGAATTCAGTATTGGTTCGACCCCTACTCTATTCAGTACGCATTGACAAAAACAGTTGCCTTTGCCTTTATCATTACCAGTATAGCCTCTTTTTACGGTTACTACACTTCCGGTGGTTCAGTAGAAGTTGGACGATCCAGCACACGCGCTGTTGTTATTTCGTCCATATTCATTCTTCTTGCCAACTACCTGCTAACTCAGTGGCTGCTTCTATGATCGAGATCAGAAACCTCAGCAAAGCGTTCAACGGAATTCCAATTCTGGAAGATGTCAGCGTGGATTTTCAGCCAGGGGTGATCAATATGATTATTGGTCAAAGTGGTTCCGGTAAATCTGTATTTACCAAATGTATTGTTGGATTATTGAATGCAGATTCAGGTTCTATTCTATACAGTGGAAAAGACTTTGCCTCGATGAGTGACAAACAACGTTTGGATNNTTCGTCAGGACATCGGATTTCTATTTCAGTACAGCGCCTTGTTCGATTCGCTTACTGTGGAAGAAAACGTGATGTTTCCATTGCGTTTGTTTTCGAAAATGTCGAGAGAAGAAATGCTCGATCGGGTGAATTTTTGTTTGAAGCGTGTTAACATTGAAAACAAAAACCATCTTTTCCCCTCCGAAATTTCTGGTGGAATGAAAAAACGTGTTGGTATTGCACGTGCCATCGCCATGAATCCCAAATACCTTTTTTGCGACGAACCCAATTCCGGTCTTGATCCGCAAACGTCCATCGTAATCGATAATCTCATTGAAGAGATCACGCATGAATTCAACATTACCACTGTTGTGATTACGCACGACATGAACTCGGTAATTGAAATCGGACAGAACATTATTTTCCTGTATAAAGGAAAAAAATGGTGGCAGGGAGGAAAAGACGACATCATCCGCACCGATAATCCGGAGATCATTGATTTTGTTTATGCTTCGAAGTTCATGAAGACGCTGAAGGATAAGTTAGCGAAATAGCACACTCTTCACCACTAAGACACTGAGTTCACAAAGAACGACTAAGCCCCCCTTTTTTCTTTTTCCAAAAAACGAAGAACCCCGATACCTTAGTACCGGGGTCCTTCCCCAAACAAAACCAAATATGCAGTCCCTTTTACCGGACCTTATTGAGCAATTACTCTTTTCCGCATGCGGCTGCGGTGTGTAGAGAATAAAAAGAGCCTATATCATAAACCAGTGACCATTCATCTGAACGGGTCGTCCTTCACGGATCTGTTCGTTCAAACGCTGGGTCCACAGGTCTTCGTTTACAGGATTAGTAATGGGCATCGTTCCCCAATTCATCAGTTGTTTCATCCAGCGCCTCATCATAATCTGTTGTTTAGGCAAATTTACGACGACGGTTACGCTAAAGTTGGGCGGTTTAGGCAGCGGGGCACAAGGGGCAACCACTGGTGGAAAATACCGAGGGAATGGAAATAGTGATTTTAATACAGGCCCAAACTTTACAACAGCAGAGACAAAATACGCACTTGTAAATTATACGGATGAAAATTCCCGAGAATGATTTGAATATCTAACCTCAATGCAACTAAATGGAAGAAATTCATTTAAGACCTCATTTAATTAGTCAGAGTAAAACATTGATTGTGGTAATTACAACAAAAGAATAATTCCAAAAACACCAATTCATCAAAACAGAATCACGTCTTTCATATTCCCAAAAAAAAGGCCGTCTTCGCAATGAAGACGGCCTTTTGAGGTATCGGTAGAAATGAGTCCGGTATTAACCGATGATCATTTTCTTAGTCACTTTACCATTTGGAGTGCTTACAGTGTAGTAATACACACCTGCAGAAAGCTGAGCTCCGTCGAAACGGAAAGAATTGCTTCCTGCACCAAGTACACCTAGATTTTTTGTGTAAACCATTTTACCAGAAATGTCATACACTTCAAATCCAACCTGAGCAGCATTCTCAAGTGAGAAGTTGATCATGGTTTCACCGGTGAATGGGTTTGGAACGTTTTGCATTACAGTAAGACCACCAACTGATTCGTTTTCTTCAACACCAATTGTAGGATCGAAGTTCATACGAATTTTTGGAGTAGATGTCATCCAGTACCAACCAAGACCTGCAGATCCTACATCACCGTAGATGAAAGTAGTTACGAAAGTCGGGTGGTTAACATTACCGTTCTGGATCATCACTTTATCAGGAGCACCGTAAGTTCCAACAGCAACTACATAGCTCTTACCAGCTTGTAAATTTAAGTTAGGAATACGGAGGTCAACCCAACGGAGCTGAGTGGTAGAAAGGTCAGTTGGAAGAATCTCATATTCGAAAGATGTACCTGATCCGTCGTAAATAGGATTCAGGGCAGCATCAATAGCTGTAGCAGAGTTGTCGTGTTCGTAAACGATAGGGAATACAATTGAACCTGCAGTTGTGGCTGAACTTGTGGCAGAGAAAGCTACACGAACGGATTTCAATGTTACATTGTTTGTTATCTGGAACACATTACCCATAGTGTAGGCTTTGTATCCTCCACCGGCATCAACACCACCATACAAACCAGCTCCTGAATAAAGATTGTTATCGCGACCAAATTCTGTTCCACCTACAAGGAAAGGAGTTGCAGGAGCAGTGTTATTGGCAGGACGGGCATCCAATGCTGAATTATCGTAAAGGATTTCATAATTTACATTGTACGTTCCGGCAGTATAAGCAGAAATGTTAATGTTACGGATGGTATCATACTGGTAAGAACCCGGGTTTAATGTTCCATTACCTGCATTGTCTGTTCCTGTGAAAACCGCAGTGCTTCCTGCATCAAGGATACGACCTTGAAGGGCAGTGTTTGTTTGTGCAAGTGCACCTACGTTAAACACATCACCAATGATCATTTGCGGGAAGAATTGGTTAGCAGGATTGGTAGGAAACTGACGGTAGCTGATGTGATCAGTGTCCCAGAAAGTTGTCTGACCATAGAAATTGGTGTTGTAGATCTCAAGATCATGATCGGGAGCAGGACCGATTTCAATATCGTCAACAATCCAGTAATAGTGAGAAACGCTCGCACCGGCACCATCCCAGGTAAGACGAATACGAACCTGACTCATATCAATTCCCGGAAGCGGAACTCCTGAAGAGTTCAATAACGCAGAAGAAACGTTACGTGCAACCATATCGGGGTTTGCAGTATTTACGTTTGTAGCCACACCAGGATTAGTCACAGAAAAATCTGTCCATGAAGTTCCTCCATCACCCGATACACCAAGAGTTAGAGTGTGCGTAGAAGCACAGCAAAAACGATACATCTGGTTGAAATTAATAGTTACAGAAGTTAATCCTGTAAGATCAATAATTGGTGAAGTAATGGTTCCTGTGAAATTGGTAAATGGCTGAGCAGCGTTAGCAGCATCGGCATCAAACAACATCCAACCGTTTGCATTGGAGTTACCGGCAAATGCAGGTGTACTAGCAGAATACTGGCCTGTTGATCCTGAATGAGAATGTTTCCATACAGCAGCATTCACTCCCGAGGCAGTCCAAACACCATTACCTGTAGTCCAGGTTGGGCCGTTGGTAGAACCGGAAGTAGTTCCAATATTAAAAGGTTCTGTCCAAACCGGGGTACGTTCACCGCCAACCAGGTTATTGGAGTTAGGGTTGTTTGCTTCTACAATTGAAGCGGGGGCAAGGGGAGCTTTCGTGGTTGCAGGACGAAGCTGCGCCTGGGCAGCTGTCACACCTAAACCTGAAAGGGCAATCATAGCGTAAATCTTCTTCATGATTCGTTGGTTTATGAGATATTCAAATATAGCAGAAAAGGCCAACAACAGCTAAACCTTTACCTAAAACAATTGTGCCGTTAAGCCAATTATGACATGTTTATCACAAAAGACGTAAGGGAAGTTAATTTTTATTAAGATTCAAAAACCATGCATCCCCTGATGCAGGCTGAAAAATCAAAGCAAAAAAAATCGCCCTTCCGTTTCCGGAAGGGCGATCTTAAAAATGATTTTCTATTAATGAGTAACCACCATTTTCTTAGTGATGCGCTCACCGTTGATAACGATAGTACAGAAGTAAGTACCTTCTGAAAGATCGCTAACATTAAGGTTAAGACGGTTAGAACCTGCAGACAGGTTACCGAAGCTGTTTGAAGCAACCAGCTTACCTGTAAGATCCATAACTTCTACCATAACAACTGCGCTTTCAGTAAGAGCAACCTCTACTGTAGCAATGTTGTTTGCAGGGTTAGGATAAACGTTCACAGAAGCAGCATTGTTTACTTCGTTAACTCCGATAGTAGGATCGAACATTGCACGAATAACTGGAGTGCTTTCAGTATAAAACCACTGAAGTCCTGAAGAACCTGTTGTATAAAGAACAGTATGCGCAGCACCAGGATGGTTACGCTCACCGTTCATGATAACAACACGGTCAGTTGTAGCAGGACCACCATAAGTTCCAACACCAATGATGTATTCCTTACCTGCAACCAGGTTAACTGTGTTAGGAAGGTCGAAATTGTAAAGCACCATGTTATTGGCAGTAGAAATATTTGAAGCAACAAGCGTGCGCTCATAAGCAGTTCCACCACCATCGTAAATAAAGTTTGCATAAAGATCCTGGAAAGATGTAGCCTGATCGTCAATTTCAATTACGAAAGGATAAACCGTTGTTCCTACAATTGTACTTGCAGAAAATGCAACCTGAATACCTTGCAATTGCTGATTATTGAAAACCATAAAGTGATTCCCCATACGGTAAGCATAATCATTACCTCCAGAAGTACCTCCATAAAGACCGGTTCCTGCGTATTGGTTACGGTCCATACCGAAGGTAAACGGAGTTACATTGATTGGTCCATAAGAAGCTGTATTGTTTGTCAGATCTTCGTCCTGTGCAAGATTTGGATAATTGATCGCGTAATCAACAGTGTGGTTCATAGCTGTAGCGGGAAGTGCGAAGCTAGTTGTAGAGTAAGCCGTATCGCGTGCGTTAGCATTCAGGTTAAGACCGGTTGTAACGCCAGTGTACACAACTGTAGTTGATGCATCACGAACCTGAACAGTAGAGGTAACACCGGTTTGCGACTGAGCACCGTTGTTAGACATTACAGCACGGAAAGTAACACCAGCAGGATCACGCTGTGTGGTTGGGTACATTGTATAACGGATGTTTTCAGGCCAAATGATGGAAGGAGTTTCAGTGTAGAAGTCTACTCCGTTAAGCACGATTTCATTATCCGGAGGAATAACGATAGCAAGATCGTCGATCTGCCAGCCGTAATCCCATGCACCCTGCCAAGAGAACTTAACGCGCATTTGCGAAGCATTTCCACAAATAGAAGATACGTTAATGAAAACCATGTCAGGATTAGCAGTACCGGACTGACCAATTCCTTCATTGATGGTGAAATAAGTCCAGGTAGCACCGTTGTCACCGGAAACAGCGACATTACAGATGTCGTTCTGGAACTCACGCATCATTTGAGAGAATGTAATTGCAACGTTTGGCTCTGTGCTCACATTGTAAGCAGGAGAGATCAACACAGTGTGCTCATCGGTAGAGGCATCACCATCAAGGTCAGAATCAACAATCATCCATCCGTCAGAAGCAGTAGCCGACTGGATAGCAGCAGTTGGGTAAGATCCGGTGTGGCCAACGTTGGTCCACTTCCAAACAACACCTGAAGCAGGGCTGGAGGAGTCGGTAACAGACCAACCTGCAGGTAAATTACCCGCGGTTGAGTTAAACGTTTCAGAGTGAAGGATTGTGAGGGCACGGTTTCCGGTTTGACCGGCTACTGAACCATC
This sequence comes from Flavobacteriales bacterium UBA2798, assembly GCA_002351955.1. Lineage (GTDB taxonomy): Bacteria > Bacteroidota > Bacteroidia > Flavobacteriales_D > UBA2798 > UBA2798. The sequence goes on along the minus strand of DEHO01000034.1, from coordinate 656 downwards.
AGCAATTTGGGTCTGGGGAGCGCGAAGCTGTGGGTTCTTAAGCTCCATTCCCACGCGGGACTGAGCCATACCCAACTGAGCCAACGCAACAAGACCAGCAGCAAAGTAGATCTTTTTCATAGCAGTGAGAGGTTTATTGATTTATTTGTTTGACTGTTTATTCGAACAAAAATATAAATTTTTTCCGGCCGTGAAAGTGGTTCGCTGTAGGAACGGCTGTTCACAGTTATTGGGAGGTTTAAGTAATTATTAATCAAGCCTCTGCCGTTTCATATGCCTCCATTGGCAAACAACTGCAAACCAGGTTTCTGTCGCCATAGGCATTATCGATACGGCTTACACTTGGCCAGAATTTGGTTTCGCGTACCCATGGTAATGGGAAAGCAGCTTTTTCGCGTGAATACTTGAATTTCCATTCGTCTGATACACAAACCCGTGCTGTATGGGGAGCATTTTTAATCACGTTGTTTTCCTGATCATAAGCACCATCAGCAATTTCCCTGATTTCATTGCGAATGGCAATCATAGCATCACAAAAACGATCCAGCTCTGCCAGTGACTCGCTCTCTGTAGGTTCTACCATGAGGGTATCTACAACAGGAAAAGCAACAGTTGGTGCATGAAAACCAAAATCCATCAAACGCTTGGCAATATCT
>DEHO01000060.1 GCA_002351955.1 Flavobacteriales bacterium UBA2798 | reverse complement strand
CATCTGTAATTGTTACTGTATAGACACCTGCAACCAAGCCGGTAATTGGATACGATCCTCCTGATGCAGCAATTTCAGTACCGGCAGGATTTCCTGATGATGGCCCTGTCCAGCTAACGTTGTAGGCAGCTGTACCACCTGATGCCGTTACGTTAATAGAACCGTTTGAACCGCCATTACAGCTAACCGGGGAAGTTGGAACAACTGCAGCAATTGCGGTTGGTTGAGTAACAGTAGCACTGACTGTTCGCGTACAATTGTTGGCATCAGTAATTGTGACTGTATAGGTTCCTTGTGCCAATCCGGTTATGTTGTAATTTCCACCTGAAGCAGCAATTTCAACACCGGCAGGATTACCGGCAGCAGGACCTGTCCAACTCACATTATAACCCGGTGTTCCTCCGGATGCTGTTACAAGAATGGATCCGTTTGTTCCTCCATTACAACTTACAGCAGTAGGTGTCCCATTAGCCGTAATTGCAGTTGGTTGAGTCATACTTGCCGATACAGTGGCAGTACAGCCAAAATTATTTGTTACTGTTACCTGATAAGGACCGCCGGCAGGAACTGAAATTGTTTGAGTGGATTGTCCAGCAGGAGGATTCCATGCATAAACAAAAGAACTTCCTCCTGAGGGATTCACGGTTATCGTTCCGTTGTTGCCGTTACACAATGGTGGTGTTACCGTTAATGTAGCAGTAGGATTTGGATTCACTGTAATGTTCAACGTTTCAGTATTGGTACAAACACCATTTGAAACTGTTAACGTTACTGTGTATGTTCCGGCTGTTGCGTACGACTGCGAAGCATTTACACCGGTGCCGTTATTCCCATTTCCAAAATTCCATGAATAGGATGTAATCGACCCGGAAGAAATTGTAGAAGTGGATCCTGAAAAATTAAATAAATTCCCTGTTAAACACTGAGCAGCTACTGGCGTAATGTTCGCATCAATTACAACTCCGGGATTTACGGTCGAAGAAATTGTACGCGTACATCCGTTGTTATCGGTAACCGTTACAGTATAAACGCCTGCCACAAGACCAGTAATATTATAAGAGCCACCTGAAGCTGCAATTTCTGTTCCGGCAGGATTTCCTGTAGAAGGACCTGTCCAGCTTACATTATATCCGGCAACACCTCCTGAGGAAGTTACATTTATTGAACCTGTATTCCCTCCTGAACATACAACAGCCGCCGGTGTTGCAGATGCATTAAGAATTGCGGGCTGAGTGACACTTGCAACCGGCATTGTTGTAGTACAGTTATTTGCATCGGTAATTGTAACAGTATATGTTCCCGATCCTAATGATCCGATTACATAAGAACCACCGGCAGCAGGTATTTCCGTTCCGGCAGGATTACCTGCAGAAGTTCCGGTCCAGCTCACATTGTAACCTGGAGTACCACCGCTTGCTGTTACATTTAACGAACCTGTAGTTGCTCCATTACATAAAATATTTGCTGGAGTTACAGTACCTGCAATTGCAGCTGGCTGAGTAATTGTAATAGGAAAAGAATTGGTACAAGGACCTTGAGCCGTGAGGTTAACAGTGTAGTTACCGGCAGGTAAATTTGTGAATGTTGCGGTAGTTGATGCTGTAGGCCCCTGCGTTGCAATGATTGTTCCAACACTGTTCACCAATTGATAGGTGAAGTTAGGGCTACCACCAACTACGTTAGCAGTGATAGTACCATTTGTACCACCATTACATGTGGGTGGTGTCATTTGGGCAGTAAGGGAACAAGGCGCGACAATAGAACAGTTGGTTGCACCGGCACCACCGGTTTGAGAGAACTGAATATATCCGGCAGAGCCGTTGTAATTGGTTATTAATAGCATATAAAATTGCCCCGCAACAGCAGATGGAATTGTGGCGGTTTCTGTTGCAGCAATTGAATACGAGCAATCTACGGTGGGTGTGGCGCCAGTGATATTCGCACAGGCATTTGCAACACTTGTAAAGGGACCCCATAATGCAAAGTCAACGTCAATTGGCACTCCTGCATTAGTAAACTGCTGCATCTGAATCTGAATGCTACCTGTTGTTTGAACATTCAGGTACATCCACATAGGGTTTGGTGTAGAAAATAGGCAATCATAGGTTCCTGCAGATGGAATACCTGTTGAATTGCAATAGTTATAGGCAGTTCCAGTACAGAAGGGATCTGCAGAAGCACAAGCGTTGTTCCCTCCTGCAGAATTACAACCACCTGCACCACCTGAAGCTGATATTGCACAAATGTTAAAGTTACCGGTCTGGTTCCCTCCATAATCCCAAAGACGAATGTAAACGGTACTTCCGGGAGTCAAACCTGTATAGGTTCCACCAGGCATAAGTCCGGAGAAGTCATCTGAACATGCAATTTGAGTAAACGGACCTGAGCAACTTGTCGCATTATACAATGCCATTGCTACATCCGTTAAGGTACCTGCAGTTGTTTGAATTTGAACACTACCGTTTGCAGGAACTACTAGCGAATACCAAACATCCATACCTGCATAATTTCCACATGTTGGTGCAGGAGGGCCTGTTGTTGCCGTTGCATTTCCGGGAATAGATACTGAAGAGTTTGTACATGAAGTATTTACAGGAAGAGATGTAGCGCCACATGGATTATCATTGGCAGGACCGCCACCACCACCACCACCGGTTGCTGTAAGCGTTATTGTTGAAGTACCACAATTTGTGGCTGTTCCACAACCCGCACAACTTGTGTTATAGTGAATGTAAAATGTTCCGGAAGAAGGCGCAACAAAAGAAAGCGGTGGAGGACCAAACGCCACTACAGGACCGTTAAATGTTCCGCTGTGTATAGTAACACATCCGCCCAAAGAGTAATTTATGGAATAAGTATTACCCGCTACGATGCTGTTTGCAACACTGTATTCTGTTTGGTAATTACAAAAACTCATTGTTGCCGACGTACCAACAACTGTTGGAGCGGTAGCCGATCCCCACTGGGAGGAATTTGTACACTGAGAAAAAACGCTTTCCGAAAAACCTATTGTCAGAAAAAAGAGTAAGAATAAAATTCTCTTCATGATGGTCTGGAATTATTTGGAAATAAAATACACTTCGTCGCGAAACTCATAAATCTCGGAACCAACTTCAGCAATAACTGCCTTAAGTTCTTTAATCGAGATTCGCCCCGGAAGCGTAACTTTTACTCTCCCCTTTTCAATATGTAAATAAGATTCAATAGTAATTTTTGAATTGATTTTCGCAAACATTGCATCTGCAGAATTTTTATCCCAGACTTTTCCTAAATCCAATACAAACGAATGTGAAATTCCTGTCCAAATGTCCTTTCCGGATTGTTTGTTCTGATCCATCTTTTTTTGAACTTCAACAGAAAGCGTTGAAGGATCAACAGTGTTTTGTGCAAACACAACTGCTCCGTTGCAAACGAAACAAAGTGTAAAAAACAATATCGCCACACGAAATTTCATAGTATTACATTTTTACCAAATTTAACAAAACAAGTCAAGTATGTTGACATTTTCTATCAACAATTTTGATATTTTTTAAGGGAAAATGAGAGGAAAAAAATGGTTAGTGATCGGCTTAATCCCGAATCAAAGTAACCGTTCCTTTGTAGGTGTCTTCACCTTTAATTTGCACAACCCAAATATAAGCTCCCATTGGGGCCGGTTGATTATCGCTCATGTATCTTCCATCCCACGGACGATCTACAGAAGTTGTTTGATACACAAGTTTTCCTTCGCGGGTATAAATATTCATTACGAAATCAACATTCAAAACCAATAAAGCAGAAGGAATAAACACATTGTTTAAATTATCACCATTTGGTGAAAATGCATTTGGAGCGAATAGATTATAATCTTCGTCGACATGCACAGATTTCACAATTCGCACCTGGCAACCGTTAGCGGATGAAGCATCCACTGTTAATTTGTAATCACCTTTGTGACGATAAAATTTCACCGGCTCAGCTTCTGTTGAAACAGTTCCGTCGTGGAAAGTCCAGTTTACAGATGAAACATCAGAAGAACGCGTGGAAAAATGATAGAATGGTCTGCCATTTTCATTTACTTTTTCCATTTGTAAAGTAAGCTGCGGACTTGGTTTTACAACAACTGTTTTTGTGGTTGCGGCTGACTGTCCTTTTTCGTTCTGGAAATGCAAGCTTATTGTATAAGACCCGGGATCAGCAAATACATAGGTAAATTGCTTTGCGGTTTTTATAGCTGCACCGTTATGGTTGACTTCCCAAACACAATTAGCAGCTACAGGAATATTAGATGCGGTAAACGAAACTTCCTGCCCGGTACAAATTTCATCATTCGAAATACTGAACAACGGTTGCGGGAGAGTAATTTCTGTTGCGGTTACAATTTCTTTTGAAACTGAATTATTTTCTTTTGTGTTACTTTCTACAGTAGTTTTTGAAGTCTCAGTGCGACCGTTTTCTTTATTGCTTTCCTTTTCGGTAGTGCCTGATTTTTCGGTATTCGACTTTACTTCTTCTGCAAGAACATTATTTTCTTTAACGGAAGATGAAGTTTTTGAAGTGGAAGTCGTTTCCACATTCATTCCATTAACAACCTTGCTATTATCTGAAGTTTCTTTGTTATCAATAGCATGATCAATAATAGAATTCTCTGAAATAATATTCTTCTCAAGTCGACCGATCTCTGTTTTGTTTTCGTCTGCTGATTCTGTATTCAAATTATAAATAAGAATACTTCCTCCAATGACACCCACCAGTGAAGCAGCGATTACCCACGGGCGATATGAAATACCTTTCTTGGGGAGAGAGCGCTCAAGTCGTGTCCATTGCGTTGCATCAAATGGCGACTCATGATTTTCAACCTTTTTACGAAGCATGGATTCGAATGCATCACCGGCCGAAGCATCGAGCTTTTGCTCCATGGCCGACCAGGCTGCATCATCAAAAGGCATCTCGAAATTTTCGAGACCATCCTTTATCTGTTTTTCAAATCCGTTCAAACGGTTCATTCTTTTATACTTAATTGCTTTTGAAGCAAAATTTTCAATCTCATTTTGGCCTTGGCAAAATTTGACTTTGACGTACCAACACTAATCTGAAGAGCGTCGGCAATGTCTTTGTGCGTGTAGNNCTGCCTGATAGGCCGGACTCAACTTCTGCATGGCTTCCATGATCATTTCAGGCGAGACATTGGCATATGGTGCCAAATCTTCGTTTTCCTCCTGGAATGCTCCTACCGAATCTTTGTCCTCATCTTTGATGAGAGAGTCATCATCGATTGTAAGCATTTGCTTATTACGTCTGATATGGTCAATTGCAGTGTTAACCACAATTCTTCTCAGCCAACCTTCGAACGAACCGGAAAAATTAAAATCCCCGATCTTATCGAATGTCTTTATAAAAGCATCCTGAAGCATATCCTGTGCAGTATCCTTGTCACGGGTATACCGCATGCACACACTCATCATTTTTCCAAAGAACTCTTTAAAGACCTGCTCCTGACACCGCCGGTCGCCGTCCATACATCCGCGTATGGCAACTTCCAGTTGCTCAGGGGTTAGTTTCATGGGTCTTGTGCTCATATGACGAGGGGTTGTCAAAAGGGTTGCCTATTCTGGAGAAAAACCATTTCACCCCCTTAAAAGTTACAGGTAATCAGGCAATTCCACACAACCTTTGGACTTACATACTTCAAAGATAAGCGATTAGTTCGGGGAAGGGGGAAAGTGTTGAAATCTTGAAAACTCTTGGAGCCATCTTGAAGTCAACATAAAAGGAAGGACAAATTCTTCTAATTTAGCGCTCCGAACGAATTACAAACCCAAATCCTCACCACCATGAAAATTACAGTAGTTGGAGCCGGAGCTGTTGGAGCTACCTGTGCCGATAACATTATCCGTAAAGAACTTGCAGAAGAAGTTGTATTGCTGGATATTAAAGAAGGTCTTGCAGAAGGAAAAGCACTGGATATGTTCCAGACCGCCTCACTTCTCGAATTTGATACTCGTGTTACAGGGAGTACAAATGACTATTCAAAAACTGCAAATTCAGATGTTGTGGTGATTACATCAGGTATTCCCCGTAAACCCGGAATGACACGTGAAGAATTGATCGGAATCAACGCAGGGATTGTTAAAACTGTAACCGAAAATATTCTCAAGCACTCACCCAATGCCATCATTATTGTTATTTCCAATCCGATGGACACCATGACCTACCTGGCACTCAAGAGTTCAGGACTTCCAAAGAACAGAATTATTGGTATGGGTGGGATTCTGGATAGTGCACGATTCAAGACTTACCTCAGCATGGAACTGAAGTGTTCACCTAACGACCTGCACGGCGTTGTTATCGGCGGTCATGGTGATACGACAATGATTCCACTGATGCGTTTGGCTACACTTAACGGTGCTCCGGTTGCCAATATGTTGTCTGTTGACAAACAAAAACAAATAGTTGCCGACACTATGGTTGGTGGTGCCACATTAACCAAACTTATCGGAACCTCTGCATGGTATGCACCGGGTGCGGCAGGAGCGTTGCTGGTTGAGAGCATTGTTCGTGATCAGAAAAAAGTTTTCCCATGTTGTGTTTCTCTTGAGGGAGAATACGGTCAGAAAGACATCTGTCTTGGCGTTCCGGTAGTAATTGGACGTAACGGTTGGGAGAAAATCATTGACTACAAACTGAACGCTGAAGAACAAGATCTCTTCAACAAAAGCGCAGATGCAGTTCGCAATATGAATTCTGTTTTGGATACACTTACAGTATAAGTGAACCTTTTCAAAAAACTAAAAGGAGGTTAATTACCTCCTTTTTTTATTCAATAAACCGTGCTTTTAACTTTTGATCCGGTATCATACACTGATCACGTTTACCGTACCATTTGTACCTGTTTTTTGCAACCCAATTGTATATTGCATTTCTAATAAAAGGAGGCACGATGAGAAAAAAATACAATAAGGGATAAGGGAATTTCATCAAAGCCGTCAACCGCAAAACAGCTCCGGAACGCTGATGAAGATTTCCATTACTGTCATGATAAATTATAGTACCCAGGGAAGAATCTGCAGCAGGAATTCGTGTAGCTAAAAAATCTTTTGCAAAATCAGATTGTAGCGAGGCAAAATAAAAATTCCCTTTCGGGTCGTTACGTATTATCCGCTGAACGGATGAATTACATAAGTTGCAAACGCCATCGAAAAAAACGATTCTTCTGTTTTCTTTCACCTGTTAAAAAGGATCTTCTTCGGCAAAATCAATTACAACATGCGTTTCGCCCGGCTTGTTATTGATTAGTACATGTGCTCCACCCAATAAGGTATCGGTAGCTGTTATTTTTTTTCCATAAATGTAGTAATCACCCCGCTTAAGATCATTAAACGTGTAATCGCCAGCATAATCTGTAAATCCGTCTTCATCATAAGGCACATTCTCACCCGGGAAAGAGGTTGCTCCATATTTCATTCTCAAAGATACACCGGATGTATTTAAAGGACCGTTAACTGTGGTAACATGGATCGCAGCCTTACCGCCTTTTCCCGCTACCCGCTCGCAGGAGGAAAAAACAACAAGCAGGCATATAATTAATAAGGAGAATTTAACGGCTTTCATATCGGATAAACTTTTGGGTTGTGGTTTTTGACCCATTGAAAATAGAAATAAAATACAAACCCGGAACAAAAGAAGACACATCAATTGCAGTTCTGTCCGCGTTTATTGCGCCGGAATATAATTCCCGTCCTGTAAGATCATGAATAATAATTCTGTAACCCGGTATGTAGTCGCTGATAGCGATAAACAATTGATCGGAAACAGGATTGGGAAAAATAGAAAAATCAATATTGGCATATTCCTGAACGGAAGATGAGCCTTGCGGATCGCCAACAAAAAAGGATAAGCCTCCTCTGAAATTCCCCAGAATCATATCCATAAATCCGTCGTTGTTAAGATCTGCAACCGCAGGAGCTGTTCTCAATCCGGAAGGGATTTCGAAAACCGTACTATCTACCCAGGTAAAGGAACCGGATAAATTTCCATCAATATTGTTATAATGATGAACCCAACCAGCCTTAGACCCGACAAACAACTGGTACGATCCATTATCGTCGTAAACAGAGGGCATACTGAATCCACTATTGTCCCACCACTCTTTTACGTTGAGATTACCAAACGAAACTGTTACCAACCTAAAAGAGGCTAAAGTAGTTGTTCCAATATTTTCATAAAATGAAATTTTACCTGTGCGATTCCCTACAAGAATATCCAAATCGGAATCACGGTCAATATCTACCAACACAGGTGCAGAAAATTGTCCTGCATCAATCAATACTCCGTTATAATCAAGCATTCCTGCAGATACCAAAATGAAATCATAGGGATTTCCGGGTCCTGCAGTGTTTACAAATCGTGCCAACACACCTGTTTCGTCACCAACAATCATATCATCATCACCATCACCATCGAGATCACCAAAAGTCGGAACCAAACTGCGCTGCCCAATGACTGAATTCAAACCTTCAAAATTATCTGTAAGAAAATTGTATTCCGGCTTTGTTGCTGTACCAACATTCCGGTACAAACTAATCTTACAAATAATCGAATCACTCACAGGATCAAAATAACCAAACGAGGAAACAAACAAATCCAATAACCCGTCGCCATCATAATCTGCAAGCACAGGAATAGCTCCTTCGCCTTTTTCGATCATTTCCTTTTGTAAAAAATCCCTTTGTATCTGATCAAAAACCGGAAGAGTATCATGACCTGTATTCTTGTAATACAAAACACTACTTTTATTTTCAGCAGCTCCGGTCGACTGTGGAGTAACAATTAAATCGCGGTGGGAATCGTTGTTTACATCAACATAAAACCCACAAGGAAAAACTTCCAATTTGACAGCAACATCATAAGAAGGAAACAGCGTGTCAAAAGCATTCATGCATTGATTGGCGTTTACAACGGTAGCACCGTTCGTAATCTGAACCAGATTGGGAAAAGAAACATCGCCAAGTAAAAGATCGATCATTTTATCACCATTCAGATCTAATCCGCATGTACAAGAACCTGAATGTCGCGAAGCAGACCTATCCGGATCTTTTAAATGTTCCTTATCCAGACGTGTAGCTTCTTCAATCAACAATGGAAGCTGCGGTGAAGGGATTCCGGTATTCGGACAAGGAGAATTAAGAAAAATTTCATTTGTAAAAGTCCCCTCCTCAAAGCATCCCCAACATTGATTTTTTAATTGAAAATGCATACTGTCGAGACCATGTCCGTTCTCAACAGAATAATTCCTGTGGTATTCAAGTGAAGTACCAATCACGCCAAACGTGAGTACATCCAAATCACCATCGCCATCAATATCTACTATTCCGGGTAGATCAACAGAACTCACATAGAGGTTGATCATATTCCCTAGCTGATTGGAACGGATCAGCGGAATAAATAACTGAAAACTTAAAGGACCTCCAACCGGAGTAGTATTCGTGTACAGTTTTATTCCCCCTGGAGTGTAGGTCCACAAATCTTCTTTCCCATCTCCGTTATAGTCCTTCAATAAAGCCCAAGCCTGCATTGCCGGAAAAGCGAGTTCATATTCAGGTTCGTGCCTGTATTCAATTGAATTTATTGAACCTTGATGTACAAAACAAAGCGGCTTATTTCCGGTACGGTCAAAAACAAAAAGGTCTTTGATCCCATCACCGTTCAGATCAATGTTTGAAAACTGACCATAATTGATCCCTCCGGCCCACGCAAGATTAAAAGTATCAAGATTGAATCGTACAACAACCGTATCCACCTGACTGAACAAATAGCTTGTCTGTGCTGTCAGCAACTGAAACGGCAGCATAAAAACAAGGAAAGAGAGGGTGATTATTCTTCGCATACAATTGTTATTCATCATAAACGTGGAAACACCCGTAAAGATGCCTTCAGTTGCGGCAAAAATACATAAATCCTTAATGGACGAACTAGCTAAGCATACAAACGGTTGAAATACAATATCTTACCCATTATTAACACTTTGATAGTGTAAATAAGGACCTAAATTCTATATTTGCACCCCAATTTAATTAACCGAAAAACTGTTTTTCAATGCAGAACAAGAGTGCGATCTGGACATTCACGATCCTTCTTACCTTAGCGTGTCTTTTCCAGATATCCTATTCCTGGGTGACCAATAGCGTAGAGAAAGAAGCGGAGNNGAGCAAGTAGCTCTGGATCAACTTGATTCGATCATACAGACCAAACAAACCGTAGTAGTTTACGGGTCTGATCAGTATGAGATGGCCAAGGAGATCGATGTAGAGAATTTAAAAAACCGTCTTACAGAAGACTACCTGCGAAAAGTGGCTCACGAGCCGGCTTACCCTTTGCTGGGAGAATCTTATCAGCAATGTAAGAAGCAGGAATTAAGTCTTGGCCTTGACCTCAAGGGCGGGATGGCGGTAACGCTTGAAGTTTCTATTCCTGACCTGGTGGTAAATCTTGCCGGTAAAAGCAAGAATCCTACATTCCGTAAGGCGTATGAGAGTGCCTATGGGAAATGGGTGAAAAATCAATCGGAAGACTTCATTGATTTGTATGCTGCCGAATATCTGGCTAACAATCCGGATGGTAAATTAGTAACTCCGTTTTCTGCAGCTAATAAGGATAAGTTCCCCTCCAAAATGAGCAACGACGAGCTTATCGCCAAGTTGCACGCAGAAAGAGATATTGCAATGGCCAATATCGAGGAGATCATGAACAACCGCATCAACAAGTTTGGTGTTAGCAATGCAACACTTCAACGCCTTGGCAACAGCGGACGTATCCAGATTGAACTTCCCGGTGTAAAAGACAAGATCCGTGTTCGTAATCTTTTGCAGAGTACAGCCAACCTTGAGTTCTGGGAGACCTATAACAATCACGAGATTGCCCCATTCCTGGAAACTGCCAACTCCATTGTTTCAAAGGCTTTGTTCCCTGAAATCTATACCGAAGGTGCTGCAATCGAAAAGCCTGCTGATTCTACGGTAACTGCAACAACTACAGAACCATCAACTGCCGTTAATACTGATTCTACCAAGACTACAGATAGCACTTTGGCAACAACGGCTAATAACGATTCATCATTGGCTGAATCAACCAAGCCTGACAGTCTGATGAATGATCTTGAGCGTAAGAAGAAGTACCCAATCTATTCTTACCTGAATCTTGCGATCAACAAACAGTCAGACAATAATTTTACATGGGAACAAGGTTCGCGTATTGGATTCTCTCCCATTGCAGACACTGCCCGGTTAAACGGTCTGTTGGCTCACCCCGGTTTGAAAGGTGTATTTCCTGATGACCTGCGATTGCTTTGGGGTTCTAAACCTGACTTTTATAATGGTGAAGAATCGCAATACATCAGTTTGTATTGTATTAAGACAGGACGTAAAGGTGTTCCTGAACTAGACGGTTCAGCAGTATCAGAAGCCCGTTACGATTTCGATCAGTTTTCAGGTCGTGTTCAGGTATTGATGCAAATGAATGCAAAAGGTGCTGAAACCTGGGCTAATCTAACTGAGAAAAACAAAGGCAAAGCGATTGCCATTGTAATGGACGACTACGTTTATTCTGCACCAACTGTACAGGATAAAATTACCGGCGGACGTTCATCCATCTCCGGTAACTTTACTGTAGACGAAGCAAATGACCTTGCCAACGTTCTTAAGTCAGGTACACTTCCTGCACGTGCACAAATTGTTGACTCCGTTGAAGTTGGTCCATCACTTGGACAATCCAATATCACTTCAGGATTGAACTCGTTTCTGATTGCACTCATGATTGTACTTGTTTACATGTACATCTACTACAAGAAAGCCGGTTTGATTGCAAACATCGCATTGGTTGCAAACCTTTTCTTCCTTATCGGTGCACTTGCATCCATTCAGGCATCATTAACATTACCCGGTATTGCCGGTATNNACGTATTCGTGAAGAATTACGCGGAGGAAAATCTGTGAAGGTTGCTGTAAACGACGGTTTCAAAAAAGCATTGTCATCCATTATCGATGGTAACCTTACGACCTTGTTAACGGCGATTGTACTTGCTGCTTTTGGTTCAGGTCCGATCCTTGGATTTGCTACTACCCTTATCATCGGTATTTTCACTTCACTTTTCTCTTCCATCTTTATTTCGCGTTTGATCATTCATGAATTGCTTGAGCGTAAAAAAGAGATTTCGTTCTCCTCCAAAATGACTGAAAACATCCTTACCAATACCAAGTTTGGATTCATTAAAGGAAGAAAACTGTATTACGGAATTTCAACTATTCTGATTCTTGGTGGTATCGCATCACTCGCAACCAAAGGACTTGATTACGGGGTTGAATTCTCCGGTGGTTATGCTTTTGAGATTCAGTTTCAGGAAGAAGCCAATTACGAAAAAATCCGCAGCAACCTCTCCAACGTTTTTGTTGAGGATGGTCAGAAGCTTACACCTGAGGTAAAGAAAATCGAGAACAAGTTCAAGGCGAAAGTCACAACGAAGTTCATGATTAACGATACGTCTTCAACTGCAGAAAACACGGTAACAGAAAAATTGAAGGAAGGTCTTATTGAGTGGGAGGGCAAATATGAAATTCTTGGCTCCAGAAAAGTTGGTCCGGTAATTTCAGGCGAGTTAATTGAATCATCCATTTCAGCAATTATTTTCGCTCTGATTATCATTTTCGGGTATATCGCAATACGATTCCGTAAATGGCAATTTGGCTTGGCCGCAGTTGCTGCGCTCTTTCATGATGCACTTATTGTGTTAGGAATCTTCTCCATTTTCTATGGCATCCTACCATTCTCTTTGGAAATTGACCAAGCCTTTATTGCAGCGATTCTTACTGTAGTGGGTTATTCCATCAACGATACTGTTGTTGTATTTGACCGAGTACGTGAATATTTAAGCGAAAACAAACGCATGGAGACGGGCTCATTAATTGACAATGCGCTTAATAGCACACTAAGTCGTACTATTAATACCTCAATGACTACTGCAGTTGTACTGCTTGCAATCTTCCTGTTTGGCGGCGAAGCCATTAAAGGATTTACGTTTGCATTACTTGTTGGTGTGGTTGTAGGAACCTATTCATCCTTGTTCATTGCGTCTCCTTTGGTATATGATATCGCAGGAAAAAGTATTGGCAACAATACTACCACTAAAAAAGACTAATTACTTAAGTTAAATAGCAAAGCCCCGGAAGTTCCGGGGCTTTCTTTTTTTAGGGATGTCGTATTTCCACTTAACTTTGCATCATGCTATTGTTCCTGAATATATCCGGAGGTGAAATTGTGGTTATCTTTTTGGTGGTCCTTTTATTATTCGGGCCTCAAAGTATTCCTACCATAGCCAGAACGCTTGGCCGAGGTATGCGTGCTATTAAAGATGCGTCCTCAGAACTACAACGGGAGATACGGGAATCGGCCGACAGAGCACAACAACAAGCTGATATAAAAGGTGATATCGATCTAAAACAAAGCCTGGATATCACCAAAGAATTGGATATTACCACAGAGATCGAGGATCCGAAACTCTAATTCCGGCAATCCATTCCTACCTGCAGGCCCGAAAGGGCCTTTTATTTTGAATAGAAACTAATAAAACCATCTTTTTTTCNNAGATTTGTCAAAAAAACAGAAAAATATGTCTACCATCCGATTTAAAGCCCTTGAAGAGGTATTTAACCGCCAGCCCAACTACTCGGTAAGCCCGAATGAACGCATCTCGTCCTTTTTTGGCGAAAATGTATTCAATGATCAGGCGATGCGACAGTACTTACCGGAGCAGGTTTACGAAAAAGTACGTGAAGCAATCCTTGAAGGACATCAAATCGATAGAAGTATTGCTGACCTGGTTGCTGCGGGGATGAAAGACTGGGCTATTTCCAAAGGGGCCACACATTATACACACTGGTTTCAACCACTTACTGGAACAACTGCTGAGAAACATGATTCTTTTTTCGAACCCATCATTGGAGGGGAAGGACGTTCGATAGAAAAATTCAGCGGCAGCATGCTCGCACAACAGGAGCCGGATGCATCGAGTTTCCCGAATGGTGGTATTCGAAACACATTCGAAGCACGCGGATACACAGCATGGGACCCCTCCTCTCCTGCTTTTTTGATTGGAAAAAATCTTTGCATCCCAACCATTTTCATTTCCTATACCGGCGAATCGCTGGATTATAAAATGCCATTGCTGAAGGCACTTCATTCCATTGACAAAGCTGCAACAGATGTTTGTCAATACTTCGATAAAAACATCACGAAAGTGCATGCTACGCTTGGATGGGAACAGGAATATTTTCTGGTTGATTCCGCATTGTTCAATGCACGTCCTGACTTAATGATGACCGGACGCGCTTTGTTCGGTCATGCACCGGCAAAAGGTCAACAGTTGGAAGATCACTACTTCGGTTCTATTCCTGAGCGCATATATGCTTACATGCGCGAGTTCGAAACAGAATCATTGAAGTTGGGCATTCCGGTTAAAACCCGTCACAATGAAGTTGCGCCAAACCAATTTGAATGTGCACCCATATTCGAAGAAGCCAACGTTGCGAATGACCACAACCAACTCCTGATGGATTTAATGGAGAAGATTGCACGTAAACATAATTTCCGTGTTCTTTTCCATGAGAAACCATTTTCAGGAATAAATGGAAGCGGTAAACACAATAACTGGTCACTCGGAACGGATACCGGAAAAAATCTGCTTAGTCCGGGTAAAACACCAAAGGCAAACATGATGTTTTTGACTTTTTTCATTAACACCATTAAAGCCATTCACGATAATGCAGATCTACTCAGAGCTGCTATAGCAACAGCATCCAACGACCACCGATTAGGTGCAAATGAAGCGCCTCCTGCAATCATTTCTACGTTTATCGGTGCATCACTTACAAAAGTGCTTGATGAGCTGGAGAAGAATGTAAAAAGCGGTAAAATGAGTGCTGAAGAAAAAACAGAACTCAAACTCAATATCGGGCGCATTCCACAAATCATGCTCGACAATACCGACAGAAACCGTACGTCGCCATTTGCATTTACCGGAAACAAATTTGAATTCAGAGCAGTTGGTTCATCAGCGAATTGCGGAAATGCAATGATGGTACTTAACACAATTGTATCCAATCAGCTGAAAAAATTCAAAAAAGAAGTTGACGCACAACTTGCGAAAGGAGCGGATAAAGACGAGGCTATTCTGCAAACATTGCGTAAGTATATCGTTGAATCCAAAAAAATTCGTTTTGAAGGAAATGGTTACGGCGATGAATGGGTGAAAGAAGCAGAAAAACGTGGCTTATCGAATTTGAAAGACACTCCACGTGCTTTGGATGTTTGGGAGAGAAAAGAAGTTGCTAAACTTTTTGAAGAAGAAGGAGTACTGACTGCCCGTGAAATTGAAGCACGTCATGAAATAGAATTAGACCAGTACACTTTAAAAATTCAGATCGAATCGCGATTGGTTGGCGATATTGCACTTACCCGAATTGTTCCTGCGGGTGTAAAATATCAGAATATTCTTCTCGAAAACCTCAGCAAACAACAGCAAGTATTGGGTGCTGCAGGTAAAAAAACGACAGAAGGACTTCAAACGCTGGTAAGCGATATCAGCAATCACATTAACACAATTATTATTAAGGTTGATGAGATGATTGAAGAGCGTAAAAAAGCGAATAACATCTCCGATTCGAAAAAACGTGCAATTGCTTATTGCGAAAAAGTGAAGCCGTATTTTGATGAGATCCGTTACCATGCCGACAAACTGGAAATAATTGTGGATGATGAATTGTGGAGTCTTCCGAAATTCAGAGAACTATTATTCACCAAATAAAAAAAAGGCTGTCGGAATCGACAGCCTTTTTTTATTCCAAAATCAATTATTTAGGTTAGTAATCTGATAACAATTCAATACCTGAAATTTCTCCGTTATACAATGAGAATCGGATCGCTTTTCCGGCGCCATTGTGCAGCACAAGCGAAGACGGGTAAGGATGTCCTTCGCAGGTAATCATGGAGTAAATTTGTTTTTCCTGAATTCCTACTGCTATTTGCTGGAGCAATCGAACTTCTTCATTTAAAATTACTGCGTGATCGAGATAGGCCGGCCCGCCTTTTCGTCCGGAAAACCAAAAACGGGAGGTTTTGTAACGGCACTCATAAAAAGAATAAGCATCGCCACCTGCCGTAACTTTTGCGTGATGTGTGGTAGAAAATTTGGCATCGATTGAATCAGCTGATATGGACTTCATTAATACATCCATAGTCAATTTTTCAGGGTAATAATTTCGAATAAAGGCAGTATCCAAACAAACCCTTTCATTAGAAACCTTTTTATTTTTTTGCATATACTTTCCGTATTCCTCTGCTGTATCAAAAACCGGAATTCCTGCACCTTCAACGATCTTCCGTAAATCCGCTATCTGCCTATTGGCCATTTGCTCGGTCTTCGAATTGTAAACTACTTTTTTCATTTTGGGGACAGGGAAATAGAAACGAATTCCCGTGCACATGAAACATGCCGACATCCATGCAATAGGTTTGTTTTGATCATCATAAAAAATAATTGCATGATGAGGAATATAACATCCTGCCATACCTTCATTCAGTAAACTAAGGTCCTGCCTCAACCATTTGTTCAGTGCATTTTGAGATTCGGTATTCAATGTCACACCCTCACCAAATAAGGTAGGATCAGGAATTCCCTCTTTAATAGGAGAATGTCGCCCAAATAATTTACCGTCAAGATTGTATAAATACACTTTAACGTGATGGTAAGGCATTCCCGGCCATGCTGAACCTCCGCTGTGTACAGTTCCTGACGTGAATAGGAAAGAAATAATTGCGAAAACAAGTGTTTGAAGTCTCATAACTACTTACAATATCGTAAAAAACTGAATCCAATTGGGGCCTGCGTTTTGTATATTTGTTTTAATTCCGATCCACATGAAAGCAGTAATTATTGATGATAACAGCGAATCGCGTGCCAGCTTGCGTGCCGACATTGAAAATTTTTGTCCGGAGATTGAGATCATAGCTGAGGCTGACTCAGTGGTTAGCGGCACAAAATTATTGCGGCAGGTTCAACCACAGATCGTATTTCTCGACATTCAAATGGGAGATGGCAGCGGATTTGATTTGCTGGAAATNNATCTGATGCACATGCTGTGAAAGCATTTCGTTTTTCAGCGATCGATTATCTGCTCAAGCCGGTTGATCCGGATGATCTGATAAAAGCAGTTGCAAAGATCCAGGGTAGTAAAAAGACTTCCGGGGAATCATTGGATCTTTTAATGGAACATTCCAAAAACGGGAATAAACCACTAAAAAGATTAGCACTAAATACACTTGATAAAATACATGTGGTAAATATTTCTGATATCGTACGTTGCGAAGCAGATGTGAATTATACTATGTTTTATTTCCTTGATAAAAGCAAAGTACTGGTAACAAAAACGCTCAAGGATTTCGAAGAGATGTTAAGTGATCATTCGTTTTTGCGCGTACACCAAAGCCATCTGGTTAACACAAATTACATCAAAGAGTTTGTAAAAGGCGATGGTGGATACCTCCTCATGCAGGAAGGATCGAATGTTCCGGTTTCTACACGTAAACGCAATGCTGTAGTTGAAGCATTGAATACTTTGTAATATGGAACCCTTAGCCGAACGAATGCGACCCGGTAAACTCGAAAATTATATCGGGCAGGAGCATCTTATTGGTGAAAATGCGATTTTACGAAAGACACTTGCTACCGGGAATATTCCATCGATGATTTTGTGGGGGCCTCCCGGTGTGGGAAAGACAACACTTGCCCAGCTTATTTCAACTCAATTAAAACGCCCCTTTTATACATTAAGCGCCATCAATTCCGGTGTTAAGGATATTCGTGAAGTCATAGAGAAAGTTGGCAACCAGGGGTTATTTGGTGGCAACAGTGCGGTTCTGTTCATTGATGAAATTCACCGNNAAATCGCAACAAGATTCATTATTGGGTGCTGTTGAACGCGGAATCATTACTCTGATTGGTGCTACAACCGAAAATCCATCGTTCGAGGTAATTCCCGCATTGCTATCCCGGTGTCAGGTTTACGTTTTACGGCATCTTGAAAAAGAAGATCTCGAAAAAATCATCAGGCAGGCGATTGCAAATGATGAGCTGCTGAACAAGCGGGAAATTGAATTGATCGAGACAGATGCGCTAATAAAAATATCAGGTGGTGATGCCAGAAAATTACTGAACGCACTTGAGCTGGTTATCCAATCTTCTTCCCCCGGCAAGATCAGTATTACCAACGAATCGGTAACATCCGTCATCCAAAACAATCTTGCACTTTACGATAAAAACGGAGAACAACATTACGATATCATTTCTGCATTCATTAAATCGATTAGAGGAAGTGATCCGAATGCAGCTGTCTACTACCTGGCTAGAATGGTAGAAGGCGGAGAAGATCCGCTATTTATCGCGCGACGAATGCTTATTCTTGCTTCAGAAGATATCGGCAATGCAAATCCCAACGCCTTGTTGATTGCAACATCCACATTTCAGGCAGTGAGTATGGTAGGTTGGCCGGAGTCGAGAATAATTCTGTCGCAGTGCGCACTGTTTCTTGCTACCTCGCCAAAAAGCAACGCATCCTATGAAGCCATTAATGCAGCACAGGAATTAGTCCGCACAACCGGAAGTCTGTCTGTACCACTCTCCATACGCAATGCACCAACGCGCTTGATGAAAGAACTGGGATACGGTGAAAAATACAAATACGCGCACTCCTACAAGGGTAATTTTGCGGAACAGGAATTTTTACCGGAGGCAATTAGCGGAACAAAAATTTACAATCCCGGCAACAACAAACGCGAGGAAGAAATTCGTGCCTGGTTAAAAGCACGATGGAAAGAAAAATACGGGTATTGATCAAGCTCCCTTCTTCAAACGGATTTTAAAGTGCCATTCTCACCTGCAATTACGCACTGATGAAGTGAATAATTACAGGTGTGAACAGAAGAATTTAAAAGTTTGCCTTTAATCCAACATTTACAGCAAATGGCATTCCCGGTCTGTATCCTTGCGGAAGGTTTGCAACAATATATTTTGTGTTCAATAGATTATTGGCCGACAAATACGCTGACACACCCTGATAAAATCTGTAATTCGCGCTTAAATCGAACACCCAATATCCTGCAATGGTGTTCACATCATTGTACTTTACGTTTTCGCCCGGCGTGATTAATTCACCCTGACCCGGGATTGTGCGGGTATCGCCCACATACCTTGAAATAAGTGTTGTATTGAATTTATTCGTCTCAAGGCCTAATGTTGCAGTAAACAAATGCGGAGTAATAAATGGAATATAATCTCCTTGATTGATTGTTCCTGTACCCCAGTCGCCACCTGCGTTTATAAATGTTTCATCAAATTTTGCATCTGTAAATGTGTAGGCAATTCCCAATGGCATACGTATATTGTTTTCTTTATTTAACCGCGAAAGGATATTGTATTCAATGCTTACTTCTGCTCCCATAATCGTTGCATTTCCGGCATTGTACATATCACCTGTTCCTGCTCCTCCACCCGAGACATTGTCTGAACCAAGGATGTTATCATAATCGTTATAAAACCCTACAACCTGTGTTTTAAATCCATTCTTATTGTAACGATAACCCAATTCGTAATTCATCGCGGTTTCAACTTTTGCCTGTACTGTTGTGGTTGTAGACGGCATTCCAGGAGGAGAGAATCCTTTATGAGCTCCACCAAAAACACTCATATAATCTTTGATGGCATAATTAATTCCTATTCCGGGAAGTAAAATTGAAAGTTGATTGGATGCAGTTTTCAAGGCTGTTCCCATGCGGGCATTGTCTGAAGTACCATAATTCATGATATCAAATGTGATCTGCTCATGGCGGATTCCGGGACTTACTGTTAGTTTTTTGAAATTAAAATCGTACTGAAAATAACTGGCTACACTTTTTGCGCCACGTATCTGATTTTCATTATTTCCTGTAACACCCGGTGTAGTCAGAATCATTGTCCCGTTGAGCATATTGTAGGTAGAACGTGTTGCATAGCGGTCCGCCTGATCCTCATGATAACGAACTCCGGCCTGAAATATATGCTTGACCGAACCTGTCTGAAGCTCAAACTTCAGATTGGTTTGAATCCCCTTAACGGTATAGGTTCGTGCAGCACTTTGATAAGCAACTGTACCATTTGTATTCCCGGTCATAACCTGGTATGCAGTATCATTTGCAACAGGGTCAGCAAGAATCGCATTGACGCTTTTTCCTGCAATTGTATTTACACGTGCCCAATCTCTGAATGTACTCGCATAATAACCTGTAGTTACAATTGAAAATCCTTTTAAAGGTGTAATGGAATGAGTTAAAGAAACATGGTGATGTTTCATATCCAGAATATCTTTTTGCGTAGCGGAATACCTTCTGTTTGGATTGGCTTTAAAATCATCAAATGTTAAACCGAGATAAGATTCATTTCCTTGCTCAGTCATGTTTACAAACTTCAAGGTAAGTGATTGCTGCAACTTAGCGGATGCGTCAGTATGCCATCTCATTTTACCCATCACATCTCTGCGATCAAACCCCGTATTACCCTTGTTGTCCAATTCCTTAAATCCGTTGCTGGCAATACGGTTTACTTCAAAAACATAATCGAAGTTCTTATGACTGTCACCTATCCAGATTCTTTGCTGATTTGTGCCAAAACTCCCATAAGAAAACTGTGCGAAGCCTCTGAATGCGTTGGGAATTGATGTGGATATTAAGTTTAATGCGCCTCCGATTGTATAAGGACCGTATTTGATCTGACTGCTTCCTTTCAACACCTCTACGCTTTCCATACGCGCAAAAGTTGGGAAGTAATAGGCAGAAGGATCCGCATAGGGAGCAGGAGCCATCAACACTCCATCTTCCATTAAAGTAATTTTTGCACTTCGGTTAACCTGTGTTCCTCTTAACCCGATGTTTGGGCGCAAGCCAAAGCCTTCTTCATCTCTTACATTTACTCCGGGCACTGTCCTAAGTACCTTATTTATATCCGGTTGGTTGAATTGGGAAAGCTTTCTGGCTTCAATTACTGCTCCGGATCCGGGTAGGGTATTGGCGCTTTTACCAAGGATGGTTACTTCCGACAAAACCGTTGTAGTATCCGGTTCATTAACTTGCGCATTTACGGTTAAAGCTACTGATAAACAGATCGATACAAGACATGCCTTCATCCTTATTTTTGTTTGGATTAATTATAAATTACGACACGAAAGTAGAATGGGCAGCATGTTCAGACAATACCACAAAGCAGGTATTTTGAATAAAAGGGAAATAAAATCGGCTGATGCAGTTCAAGTCCTAATTTTGTAAAAAAGCCGGAACAGATGAAGTACAACTTAAGTGAAATAACAGCAGTAATTCAGGACCGCCGAACCATCGCACCGGAGTTTTTCAGTGACCGAAAAGTTCCGCGTGAAATCGTAGAAAAAATATTAAACAATGCCATCTGGGCTCCCAATCATGGGATGACGCAACCCTGGAGGTTTAAAGTATTTATGGGTGATTCGATCGCAAAATTTGGTGAGGCACACGCAGAATTATACAAAGCATCGGTGAACGAAACTGATTTTGATCCCGGAAAATATTCCAAGCTAAAAGATCGACCGCTACTTTCTTCAGTAGTGATTGCTATTTGCATGAAGCGCAACGAGGCGGGAAAAATTCCGGAGATTGAAGAAGTGGAGGCGGTAGCTTGTGCTGTACAGAACATGTACTTGACCTGTACTGCATATGGATTGGCTTCGTATTGGGGATCAGGGGGAATGACCTATTCGGAGGGGATGAAAGAGTATCTTGGATTGGGCGCTCAGGATAAATGCCTCGGATTTTTCTATATTGGTTATCCAAAAGGAGAATGGCCCAAGGGACAACGACGTCCTATTGAGTACGTAACCGAATGGATGGAATGATGAAAAAAAAAATTACCGGTTTTTTGATGGTGCTTCTTGCCATGCAATCCTGTCAAACCAGCGCACCCCAACCCGAAAANNCGCCTCATCAGAGGATTCTGTTTCCACTCATGTTGATTCCGTTCCGGAGCTTAACTCTACAGAAGCATATTCACAGTTTGAGCAATTATACCTTAAAGGAAATTCATCTGAAGTTCCGGAAACTGTATGCACGGAACTATTCGGGAAAAGCAGCGATTTTCCGGGCAGCCCAATGTTTACGGTAAGAACGATTGGAATGGCAGATGCAAAAAAAACGTTCAAAGGATTTCTCCTTACCAATAATCTCTCCAACTACCTTGCTGTTTTTTCGCAGGATGAAAAAAAAGAGTTGATCCATTTTGTGGATCTCAATCCCCTTCAGGCCGGAACAACTGCATTCACAAATTTCTATGGCTCCGAATGCCTGGTGATCCGATCACAAAACATGCAGGCTCCTCCCATACATGAACTTGTTATTATTGACAGTCTGGGGAATCTGATCCGAATTCCAAAACTGAAACTGAATCAGCTCCCTCCTATAGAAGAAGATGGTTTATGGACGAATTATGAAATTATTCTTGGCAACCGGTATCTTGTAATGGAGCATTCAACAGATATTGTTGGAACTGAGTATGTCTATGATCTGGAGAAAAAAAAATTCATCGGAGATTTCAGTGCAGTTAGTCCCGCTGCTTTTTCCAACGACACGCTTTATGTATACGGTAAAGGAAAATTTATTCGTGATACCGAGGATGGATTGGCTTTAATTGAAAAAACGAGGACATCCATTTACAAAGGAAAAGTGGGGAATACAGCGATTGTTGGTGAATTCATCAGCCATTAAGTAGAGGGAGATACAATGGAAGAACTATTTCGTATTACCAATTATTACGACCATCCTACCGACAACAGGTACCTGGTGATACATTACTTTAAAAAAGAACAAGCCGATAAACTAACCGGACTGCTCGAAGAAAATAAAATCACTTTTGAATCGGTTGTAGAGCAACATGGTGAAAAAACAATTTATTTATTTGGCGTCCATAAAAAACACCGTAAGCAAGCCGAACATCTCAACTTTTTTGTAATAGGAAAAACAAGAGAGCCTTTCATTAATCATAAAGGATTTCGGTATTTCATTTTAATTCTCCTTTTTGTTGTACTTATTTTCACCATAATAGGATTGGTGTATTCCAATAAATAGATGAAAAGAAAAATTTTCGGATTCCTTATTACAAGCCTTTGTCTGGTTTTATTTACTTCACTAACCAGGGAAGTGGATAACTACTCAACTGCCCATAACGGAGATGAAGAGAATGATACATTATTAGCAGAAGTAACCTATGGAGAAGAATTTTTACTTGCAGGTCAATCGGATCTAAGCGATGCCGATCTTACTAAATTGATTGACTCCCTTTCAGTAATCCCGCAGGAATCAGCCACGGTGAATGGTTTGCTTTTTTATGCATCGATCAGAAAAAAGAAAAAAGCCGAAATTGAATCTGCACTCGATTCACTTTTCAGTCTTGACAGTATTCCGTACGGACTTGTAAACGAACTCAATTTATTGCTTCTACACAGCAAGGAATTCATTGCTTCTGCTTCAATACCAATGCTGCAAATTAAACCGGTCAAAAATAAATTTCCATCTGAAGAAGTTTATTTCCATTCCTGGGACAATGTCCATCCCTTCAATCAGAGCATTCCATTGGATCTGTTCGACACCCTTTTTCTTCTTCGTTTAAATTCCACCACATTCGGATATCATCGACCGGTCAGCGACCAGACCATTCGCAAATACGGCATCCGTGTTGGTTCACCCTTTGGATGGAGAGATGGTAAAAACCATAATGGAGTCGACATCGAACTTGATCAATGGGACAGTATCCCCTGTGCGTTCGATGGAGTAGTAAGAATGGCAAAAAATTATTCCGGCTATGGCAAAGTAGTTATCGTACGTCACTACAACGGGTTAGAAACGCTTTATGCCCACATGGCGAGGATAAGCGTAAAAAGCGGTCAGACTGTTAAAGCCGGTCAATTACTGGGTCTTGGTGGAAGCACGGGGAATTCAACAGGAAGTCATCTTCATTTTGAGATCCGATACAAAAACATACCTCTTAATCCTTCCAACGTGATTGATTTCCGTGAAGGGAAGTTACTCAGCGACACTTTGATGATGCGTAAAATGAGAACTTCATTTGTTTGCACACCGGTTGGAGTACACTTTCACACAGTAGAACGCGGAGATTATCCCCATAAAATCGCAACACGGTATGGATTATCAGTTACTCAGCTTTGTGAAATGAACAATATTTCTTCGAGAACCCGTTTAAGAGTTGGTCAACGTTTACGTGTAAGCTCATGAAACGACTCATTCTGATCCTCCTTATTTTTCCCCCTTTTGGCATTCTTAAAGCGCAAGAGCGGATGCTAACATTAGGAATTCAATACAAACCCATTTTTGCAAGTCGCTTTTTCGGTGCGGGAGAAATCATTACAAAAGATGATGCCCTTGAAGCCAGTATTACTCCCACCTGGGGACATAGTTACGGAATGATCATTCGCAGAGGATTCACAAAAATGATTTCCTACGAAGGCGGAATCAGCTATGTAAAAAGGCGCTATGCCATCAATTGTACAGATGTAGATAGCGGCTTTTCCTCTCCTTCCGATTTCAGTTTGGTTTCCTACGAAATCCCTAATCAAATGCTAATTTACATTCAGTTAGGTGAGCGTTTGTATATGAATACAGCCTTTGGAATCTCACTCATTGCCTTTGCCAGCGACGTACAATCCTTCGCAACAGACCGACGTTTTTATCATTTTTCGAAACTGACTACTAATTTTCTAAGTGCCGCACTAATTGCCAATGTTGGCTTCGAATACCGAACCAAAAAATCCGGATTTTTCTATTTTGGAGCCTCATTTCACAACCCTGTTAAAGATATCACAAGGTCGTATATCGAATATTCGAAGGATAATTTCAGCACTTACAGAGCAGATTTCGGTCTGCGCGGAACCTATTTAACGTTAGATTTTCGCTATTTTTTCCATGAAGCCCCAATTCGGGAACAAAAGAATCGCACAAAAAAGAAATAAGGTACATCCTGTATTTTCCTTGATTGGTCGAAACTTTAACCATTTTTTCTCACCCCTTTACCCTTACAAGGCGCAACTTTAACCTATTTTTGCCGTCTGTTTTTGTGACACACACCAAACACAAACCATGGCGAAACTTTTTGGGTCTTTAAGGCACATTCTTATTTTATTTCCGGTATTTATTTCCATATCGGTTAAGAGTGCCGATCGCTACGTTACCACTACAGCCAACGCAGGACCGGGTTCACTGAGGGACCAGATAGGAATTTCAGCAGCAGGAGACCGGGTAATCATGGGTATTAGCGGAACCGTCGCTTTGACTTCCCCAATTACCGTAACCACATCGGTAGAAGTTATTGGTGCCTTCCCCGTTCACAATACCATCAATTTCTCCGGGGTAGGGATAAATAACTGCGCATTTAACGTTACCGGAGGACAGCTAAGCATTCGTGGTTTTTTGTTTCACAACCCTTCTCTAAATCTAAATGTTGGAGCCATCCAAGTCGCCAATACAGCCAGTCTATTGGTGAATGATTGTGTGTTTGAACAAGGACGGGCAAATACAGGAGGTGCAATTTTAACCAACGGACCAACCATCATTAACTCCAGCTGCTTTACACAAAACTCAAGCGTATCAGACGGAGGAGCGATATATGTGAATGGAGCCGCCGCAACATGCACTTTAACCAATTGTACATTTTCAGCAAACAACTCCAATGCAAATGGAGGAGCAATCAGAGCGATTAATGGTCCGGCACTGGTTATCCGTCACTGCACCTTTAAAGGAAATACGGCAACAAATCTTGGTAAAGACTTATCGGTTGCCATTGCTGGTACAACAGTTACACTTCACAACAACATTTTTGATCAAGGTGTTTTAGGTTCGCTTTCCAATTCCGGAGCAGCAAATTTTGTTAGTCAAGGTGGAAATATTTTCACTTTTGCAAATCNNCTACATCCACCAATGATGCCTTTTCGGTTTTACCAGCATTGTTAAATCTTGGTCTGCTGGTTACAGATGGATACGGAATGCGTTTTCACCGCATCAACAGCAACTCCTCACCGGCAACAGATAATGGAACAGCAGGAACACTCCCAGTAAAAGATTGCAGAAGGGCACCACGCATTATGCAGGGAAATGCCACAATGAATCCGGATGCCGGAGCTGTTGAGTTTTCGCAATACACTGTTGTGAATTCGAATGCAACCGGGGCAGGATCGTTTGCAAACGCGGTTTCGCAGGTAAATGCTAATGCTACACCGGCACCCTACTACATCGACTTCATCATTCCGGCTCCAACACCTATTTTACTTGGTGCGACGCTCACTATAAACAACCCGGTAATTATTGATGGTTATATTCAATCCGGAAGCCAAATCGGTGGTCCTGGAAATGTCCTTAACTCTCTTACCAGTTTAACACCAATAATTATTTTGGATGGCTCAGGAGCAACTACCAACGGAATAATCTTAGGGAATACTGCAATCAATAGTTTTATCAGCGGACTTAATATACATGGATTTGTAAACAACGGAATTGTAATTGGCGGAGCGTCCGGTTGTAAAATTCATGGGAACATGGTACATAGCAATGGGACCCATGGAATAGAAATTCAAGGAGCCGCAGGTAGTAATACGATCGGTGATACGTCTTTGTACAGTATCAATATGATCTCCAATAATACAGCACGTGGCATTTACATTAACAACTCTCCTTCAAATACAATTAAAAATAATCTTGTTGGAACCGATCAAATCGGAACAACAATTTTCGGAACACAGGCAGTTGGTATTGAAATTTCGGGTGTAGCAGCAACAGGAAACCTTATTGGAGGTGTGTCCCATTTTTTCCAGGGAAACATTCTTTCAGGAAATACCGCTCATCAGGTTTTTATCAATGCATCCGCAAACGCAAATACTGTTTCAGGAAACAAATTTGGCCTAACTTATAACGGACAAAATTCATTAAGTTCTGCTGCAGCAAATGGCGTCACCATTTCCGCATCCAATAATACGATTGGCGGTACAACTTTAGGACGGAATAACATCATCTGTGGCCAGGGAGGAGCTGGTATCTTCATTAACGGAGGTACATCAAATTCCATTTTCAAAAACAATATTGGGTACTCACCTATTGCCGCGGTTTCAATTGCCAATACAACTGGTATACTCATCAGCGGCACTTCCACTGGGAATACGATCGGCGCAAGCAATGGCAGAAACTATATTTCCGGAAACAGCGGAAACGGAGTAAGGATCTCTTCCGGTGCCGGCGGAAATACGCTGACAAATAATTTTATAGGAATTAGTGAGCTTAATAATGCGATTGGAAATGCAGGGTACGGAATTTTTATTGAAACAGGATCCAATGGTAATGCAATTGGAACAGCATTGGGTGGAAACTATATCAGTTCAAATGGAAACTCAGGAATTGGCATTTCCTCCTCCCGAAACAATTCATTGCTAAATAACACCATTGGACTTGACAGTTCACGCACGCTCATGCGAAGCAATACCGTTCACGGGATAGAAATAAACAACGGAGCAAACACTCAGGTCGGAGGCAATTTTGTTTGTTTTAACCTTGGAAAAGGAATTGATATTGTATCTGACAGCGTAAATCTGTTCAACAATTTAATTGGAACTGATCTTACTAACAGCATCAATCAAGGCAATGGCGGTCATGGTATTTCGATTGCAGGACACAGAAACAGGGTTGGAAATGGATTAACAGCTGACAATACAATTGCCTTCAATAACGGTGCGGGTGTTGCGGTAATTTCAGGCACAGAAAATGGAATTAGTAAAAACATCATTCTGAATAATTCCGGATTGGGAATCGATCTTGGAGCAGTTGGTGTTACACCAAATGATTTGAACGATGCCGATGCAGGTGCTAATACATTGATCAATTTCGCCGACAATTTCCTTTCCACGCAATGTGGAACAGGGACAACGATTGCCGGCGAGTTTTATGGAATAGCAGGAAACACTTACCGAATCGATTTTTATCAAGTACCCGGTGCCGGTCAGGATCCTTCCGGACATGGAGAAGGGAATTTATGGCTGGGATCATCAAACATAACTGTTACAACAACCGGTTATACTTTCTTTTCCTATTTCCACGCAACACTATTAACTACCGGAACAATTGTAACCGCAACCGTAAGTAAATTTGTTGCCGCAGGCGGATATTTTGAAACTTCTGAATTCAGTCAAAATACTTCTGTTGTTGCCGGAATTACTGCAGTAAACCACACCAGCACGAATGTCACCTGCGCAGGATCAGCAAATGGAGGCGCATCTGCCACCCCGGTTGGTGGAATTGCTCCGTTTACCTATTCTTGGTTCACAAGCACAAATACACAAATTGCAGGACAGTTTTTAAGCACCATTGGATCACTTGCACCAGGAAGCTATTATGGTGTTGCAATGGACGCAAGCGGATGTCCGGATACAACCACTGTTTTCACGATTACCGAACCACTTCCCATTACAGCAACAGCATCAGGAAGTAATCCATTATGTAATGGATCATGCGATGGTACTATTACAGTTACTGCAACCGGTGGAACCGGAATAATACAATACTCCAACGACGGAGGAACAACTTTTCAGGCACCATCTGTATTTAACGCATTATGCGCCGGATCTTATGTAAATCTTGTTGTAACAGATCAGAACAACTGTAACACGCCGGTTCCCTCAGTTACATTGGTTAATCCTCCTGTAATAACAGTTGTTGCATCAGCTGCTGTTGATGTTACCTGCCCTTCTTTGTGCGACGGATCAATTACACTTACTGCTACAGGTGGAACAGGTGCGCTAAATTACAGCATCGATAACGGTACAACTTTTAATGCCACAACAACATTTTCCGGTCTTTGTACCGGGGTTTACAATACACAGATGCAAGACGCAAACGGATGTCTCACCGCAATAGTTCCAATAACAGTTGGAACGCAAACTGTGTTGCAGGCAAATGCCGGTCCTGACCTTAGCGTCTGTTTGGGCGCGCCGGCAATACTTGACGGATCCGGGAGCACAAATGCCCTTACGTATTCTTGGTATGCAAGTGGAAATGCTACTTTATTGGGAAGCACAGCAGTATTCACTACCTCTCCCCCAGCAGGAACCACCTATGTTTTAACAATCACTAATGGAACCTGTACCAGCAACGATACTGTTGTTGTAAACATATTACCAATTCCGGATCCAAATGTTGTATATCCTTTTGCAACCAGTGATACCTTGTACATCTGTATTGGTGGATCTACACTTACACCCACTATTACAACTCCTGGAGGAACATTTACTGCTACCGGAGGAATTAACATTAACGCTGCAACGGGAGTAGCTGATTTTTCAGCAACAAGCTTCGGCATTTTTAATATTTTCTATACAACTGCAACCTGTAACCAGCGCGATACAATTGTTGCACTTATTCTTCCGGATCCTGTAGCACCTGTATCGCTTCAATACGATTACACCATTTGCTCTGGCGACCCGATTCCAACATTCAACGTAGATCCAACAGGAGTACTTGGATTAATGACCTGGTACAATACTTCTGCACTTACTATTCCTATTAGTGTAGGTTTTGCCTTTACCCCGCCCAATCTACCGGCAACTTACAACGACTATTTTGCAGCTGTGAACTACACCAACTGCATTGGACCTTCAACCATGTTCACTGTTTCTGTTATTGACAACACAGCCATCACTGCTACTTCACCTGTTTCAATCTGCACAGGTGAAACTACAACATTAGATCTTGTAGTGAATACAGGAACATTAACAAGTATTGTTTGGTCACCTGGAGGAACGCTAAATGATTCGACCATTGTACAACCAACAGCTTCTCCATTTCAAAATACTATTTACTCCTATCAGGCATTAATTGGTTCCTGTACATTAAACGGAACTATCGACGTTCAGATCTCAACCGACCCGAATTGTGTTTTTCAGGAAGTGTACAATGCATTCAGTCCGGATGGAGATGGCGTAAATGAATTGTGGATACTACCTGCTGCAGGATTCTTCCCAAACAACACAGTTACCATTTTCAACCGCTGGGGTGATGCAATCAGAGAATTCACGAATTACGATAACGTTTCAGTTGTATGGGATGGAACCAATAAAGGCGGGCAACAACTTCCATCGGGAACTTATTTTTATGTTGTGAGGTATCACGATGCCGACCGACAGTATTCAGGATGGATTCAACTTACACGTTAAGAAAGGAACATGAAAAGAACGCTTCACTTATTTTCGCTTAGCCTTTCTGCCCTGTTTTTCCTGGTAGCATTTTCCGGTTCAACACTGGTTAATGCACAACAGGATGCGCTTTACAGCCAATACATGTTTAATCCGTTTATGATAAACCCTGCCTACGCAGGAAGCAGGGAAACAATGAGCGGTACATTGATCTTAAGAGAACAATGGAGAGGAATTGAAGGTGCGCCTTCAACTCAAACATTCAGCATGCATAGTCCGTTACCCAAAGAAAACATGGCTTTGGGAATAAACATTTTTAATGATGGAATTGGTCCAACACGTAACACTGGGATGCTGCTTACCTACGCCTATCATCTTAAACTTGGCAAGGCAAAACTCTCATTTGGATTACGTGGTGGAATGTTTAATTCCAGACTAGATGTTTCGAAACTAAATTACTTTGATCCGAATGATCGTTTCAGTGCTAATGGAGCAACCCGCGCATTGGTTCCAACTTTTGATTTCGGAACTTACCTCTATACAAAATCATTTTTTGCAGGACTATCCGTCAATCATTTGTTGGAGAACAAGATCAATTATCCAAATCTTCCAGCAGATGCATACATGGTAATGAAACGACATTATCTTTTTTCTACCGGTGCGGCAATACAAATTGGTGAGAATACTGTTTTTAAACCCACCGCACTTGTAAAATACACAGAAGGAGCACCGATAAACATCGACATCAACACCTCATTTTTGTTTAGCAAAGCATTATGGCTGGGAGCCGGATACAGAAGCAGTAAATCTGTAGTGATTATTGCAGAATACAACATCACCGATTATTTACGTGCCGGGTACTCTTACGACATCGTATTTAACAAACTAAAAAGTTTCACAACCGGAACACATGAAATCATGCTCGGTTTCGATTTGAACATCAAAAAAACGCAATCCATTTCACCACGATACCTGTAGGACACCACACCATGAAGTTATTACGCTATACCGTTTTTCTATTGTTGTTCCTACCGTTTGTCGGAAAGGCACAACATGAAGCGGTATTCAATACCAAAATCATAACCACTTACAACGTTCGATCCATACCCGGTCTCAATACTGCATTTAGTGAATTTTCACCCCTCATTGCAGGCGAACGACTGGTATTTGTTTCCGACCGCGATTTCGATTACCTCAACTGGGGTGAGAATCGCTGGAAGAAAAGAAAGTTCATGAATGTTTTCAGCGCCGGATTTCAACTCGTTGCAGATAGTGCAAAAACTCAAAGTCCTGTTATTTATTCCGCAACGCTGGTTGGTCAAAATCATTCCGGGCCTATTGCAGNNAAAAAAGCGGCATACGGTTAACCGTCCTCAACTTTACCTTACAAGAAAAGTCGACGGTAAATGGTCGAACCCGCAATTACTGTCATTTTGTGACGCTGATCATTCATACGGACATCCTGCATTCAGTATGGATGGGAATGTGCTGTTTTTCTCCAGCGACAGAGAAGGAACAAAAGGCGGGAAAGATATTTTCTATTCACGGTTGGAAAATGATGCATGGGGTATGCCTGAAAATGCAGGAGTGATGATCAATACAAGCGGCGATGAAGTATTTCCGTTTGTCCATGAAAATGTGCTTTACTTCTCCAGCAACTGCAGCGGAGGAAATGGCGAACTCGATATTTATAAATCCTATTTCAGGGACTTGGAATTTACTCCTGCAGAAAACCTCGGTGAAACCATCAACTCAAGTGCCGACGATTTTGGAATTACTATAGCTAAAAACGGGAAAACCGGTTTTATTTCCTCCAACAGAGAAGGCGGAAAGGGCAGCGATGATATTTATTTTATTCAGATAACAGAAACAGCCGTTGTAGAATCAAAAGATCTTCAAGGTCGTTTCTCCTACCGTAATCTCGATAACGGGATAAAAGATCTGGATGTACTACTTATTGACGACAGTGGAAGAGTGGTCTTGCGTGTAAGAACCAACGAAAATGGTGAGTTTGCATTCAGAAACCTGCCTGTATCCGATAATTACTCCATTAAACTGGTAGAACCTTCGGCCGATTTAAAACTGGAAATTTTTGACAAAAACGGTGAGGCGATTGCCGTGTTGCGATCGGATCAAAATGGTAAATTTCTCTATAAAAAACTCGATGCCATACAGGGAGGAATGCTTACTATGATGGAAGAGGAAGAACCTCAGTTTAGTACAAAAGGAAGATTAAACGGCCAATTCATTTTTGAAAATGACCCTAACAAATATCCTGACGGCTTGAATGTTTACCTGATGGATAACAATGGGAATGTAAAAGGAACGACGAAAACAGATAACAGAGGTAATTTCAGTTTTCGTCAACTTGATTTAGGCGATAATTACATCATCAGAACAGATAGCTTGGGTGATGACGCCATCATGCTTATTTACAATAAACATGAAAATGTAATTGCTGAATACCGTCGCGACAAAAACGGTAATTATGTTTTCCGGAAACTTGGAGATCGTTCATCCGATCTTTCATTGATGGACATCGAATCGGATTCTGCAACATTTGCGCAACTTTCGGTATCGCTGAATGGCCAATTCCGTTTTCGTTCGCTGGATGGCACACCAAGTGACATGAGTTTTTTCATTTTGGATGATGATGGTAATTTAATTTACAAAGGCAAGACCGATGAAAACGGACATTTCAGAGCGAGAAATCTTGCTGTTGCTGATCAATACATCTTTCAAATTGATCCCAACGACCCTAACTACGATAAAAAACTGATTGTTGAATTGTTTGCACGTAATGGAAAATCTCTTGCTGTACTTGAAAATGACAAATCAGGAAAATTCGTTTACAAACGCTTGAAGCAGGAATTCAGTTACATCAAAGAAATAAAAACAGAAGAAGTTCAACTGGAACTCCCAGATAAAATTCCTTACATCTATTTTGAAAAAAATTCAAGTTATCTTGATGAGGCTTCCAAAAAACAACTTGATAAGGTTGTACAAATCATGCGTAAAGTACCACATCTGAAAATTGAAATCAGCGCCCATGCCGACTCAAGAGCAGATGATGAATTTAATGATTGGTTAACCGAGAAGCGAATGAACCGTGTGAAGGATTATTTAATTGATAAAGGAATTCCTGCTTCTCGAATCACAGGAGCTTATTACGGAAAGCGAAAGCCGGTAAACAGTTGCAGCTCACCCACAGACTGTGACGAGGATCAGCACCGGCAAAACAGACGCTGTGAGCTACGCCTAATCCCGGCCAAGGCTTGAGTGTTAGAGTCCTTGTCAAAAACTTTTCCATCTCTCCCCCATCTCTTGCCTGCTTCTTTCTACTTTTGATCAACAGGCCAGAATTCTAACTCATTGGAAGCGTATAGTCCCCTTCGGGTTTTCCTTTTCATTTTTGCGGTTCTCAGCATATTGCTGAGCATGACCCTGTTTGTCCCGGAAGGCGGCTTTCCCATTGGAAATGAAATTGTTATAAAGTACCCCACGTTTGACAAGTTCATACATTCCCGAAAAAAAGAAAGGGTAAAAATTGATGATCTCCTGGCCGGGATGGATACTACGATGAAGGAAGAAATTCCGGCTGACACGTTTATTCGTCACAACAACAAAATAGGCACTGAGCTTGGCGCACCCAGTGATACCTCTACCGGAACAGTTGATGCATCGCGCTTACAACGTATTGAATTCGGACCTCAGGGGCCTACAGTTTTACATTCGATTTTTCAAAAACTAGGAGAGGCATCGGCAGCGAAGAAAAATGTGCGCATTCTTCATTACGGCGATTCGCAAATAGAAGGAGACCGAATCACAGGATATTTCAGACAGCGTTTACAAGCCAAATTCGGAGGTAACGGCCCCGGCATGATCGCTGCATTCAATCAATATCATACGATGTCATTCGTTCAAACTGTATCTCCTAATTTTAAACGACACACCGTATTTGGTGAAGTAAGCAAGGAGATAACCCATAAAAAATACGGCAGCATGGGCACCTTTGCCCGATTTACAAAATATGTACCCGATTCATTGCTGTCCACACTTGAAAGCACGGAAGGATGGATTGAAATCGGCATGCACAAACAAGCCTATGGCAATTCCAAAAAATTCAATCGCGTTCGGCTATTCTATGGTAATTGCAGATCACGAGTTGAAATGATTGTAAGCAATAACGGTCAGGTCATCCATGAAGACACACTCATACCGGATGGGAATTATCATGTAGTTGAATTGCTTTTTGAAAACACACCGGAACAATTGCGCTACACATTCAAAGGAAAAGACAGTCCGGACTTCTACGGTTTTTCCCTTGATGGAAATTACGGAGTAACCATTGACAATGTGGCTATGAGAGGAGGATCAGGAACATTTTTAGGAAAATGCGACGGAAATCTGATGAGCAGAATGTACAGTGATTTAGGCGTTGAAATGTTCATTATGCAATTTGGCGGAAACACAATGCCCTACCTGAAAGACGCAGCTGCATCAAAACAATACGCTAATTATTTCCAGAGCAACCTCAACACATTAAAACGTTTGCGACCGGGAGCATCCATTATTGTTATCGGCCCATCGGATATGTCTACAAAAGTCGACGGCGAATACATGAGCTATCCCTTGCTTGGCACTTTAATTGCTGATATGAAACAGGCCGCCTTTAATGCAGGCGCAGGATATTGGGATATTTATTCAGCTATGGGAGGAGAAAATTCAATGTTGACATGGGTAGAAAAAGGACTTGCAGGGGAAGATTATACTCACTTCTCTCCTTCAGGTACGCGAATCATCGCTGAGAAATTTTGGGAAGCTTTTTTATACGAATACCAACAATACCAGAAAGGAGTTCAGCCATGAGAAACGGGTGGATAATCGTTTTGTTGTTGTTGAGTTGTTTTTCCGGTGCGGTGAAGGCACAATGGGACGATGATTTACTGAACGATAGTTTGATGGGAATAATTGATACCGCGAAGATCAGGCAGTATCCATTCATTCATTACGGAAAAAACCGTTACGATTTTCCGTCAGGCAATTCCTATGCTTTCGAACGATTTTATTCCAAGTTCGACAGCGTGATAAATAGGAGAAAAGGTCAGGTGGTTATTTATCACATTGGTGGTTCACACATTCAGGCCGACATCTACTCGAACAAGATGCGAACCTATCTCAACTCCTATTGGCCCGGATTATTAGGCGCAAGGGGATTAGTGTTTCCTTTCAGCCTGGCAGAGACAAACAATCCTTACAACTACAAAGCAGAAGGCACCGGTAATTGGACAGCAGTAAGAAATGTAGAAAAAAAAGACACCAGTCGATTAGGATTACTTGGGATATCAATTCGCACCAAAGATTCGATTTCTTCTATAAAAATTTATTACCGCGAAAAAGAAAGTATGCGTTATCTGCACGATCAGTTTCGCGTTTATCACAACTCAAATCCTGCGTACAAAGTCCACTTTGCTTACCCCGGCCTGGTTAAAAGCACCGAAGTAGACAGTATTGCAGGATACACGCAATTCAACCTTTACCAGGAAGTAGATACAGCGTGGTTTGTTATTCAACGCTTACACTCTGATACCGGTGCGTTTGTTTGTTATGGGGTAGAAATGATGAATGAACAACCGGGAATCGTTTACAACTCCATTGGAATAAACGGAGCATCGTTTAACAGCTACAAAAGATGTCAGGATTGGGAAAAACAACTTTCGGCGCGTAAACCCGACATGTTCATCATTTCTATTGGAACGAATGACGCAAATGTTTTGTACAATGATTTTGATTCGGTCGGATTTTATCAGCGATATGAAGAAATGATCCTTAAAATATTACACGTTAATCCGGATGCAGCAATATTACTAACGGTACCCAACGATGCGTATTACTATAGAAAATATGCCAACAAGAACGTTGCCCGCATGGAGCAGATCATTTTTGCATTAGCAGAAAAATACAACATGGGCGTTTGGGATTTTTACGGAATTATGGGAGGATATAATTCTTCCCACGCCTGGTACAAAGAAGGTTTAATGCACAAAGACAGGGTCCATTTTACACTTGAAGGCTACAATTTAAAAGGTGATTTGTTTTTTGAAGCCTTTTTAAAATACCTTAATGAATTTGAATACCGAAGACTGATTAAACTGAGTAACGAAAAATAATGGAACGGTTCTACGATCTGTTTTTTACCTACCCCGGATTTACCTGTGCCGAACTTGGTAAGCAGGCGAACGACTTTTCCAAGATCAATAATGAACCTATCACCTTTACTCAAGCCAACTTCTGGATTTTCTTTTTACTTGTTTACGGAATTTTCACACTCGTTCATAAAAAGCAAAATCTTAGAACCTGGTTTCTGCTTGCGGTAAGTTGCTTTTTCTATTTTAAAACAAGCGGACTATTTTTAATTCTTCTTGTTTTCTCCACCCTTCTGGATTACAACATTGGAAATGCGATATTCAAATCCAATCGGCAGGGTAAACGAAAGTTTCTTTTATTCCTTTCGATGTTTGGGAATCTATTTGTATTGGGTTATTTTAAATACGCATTCTTTTTTACAGATTCCTTTAATCAACTCTTTCATACCAATTACGAATTCTTTAATCACTTTTCCTACTGGACAAATTCATTTTGGGGATCTGAAGTATTGTGTGTAGACCGATTGATTCTTCCGGTAGGTATTTCCTTCTACACTTTTCAAACGATGAGTTACACCATCGACATTTACAGAAAAGAACTTCAACCGGTACGGAATATTATTGATTTTGGATTTTTTGTCAGCTTCTTTCCTCAATTGGTTGCCGGTCCGATCGTACGCGCGAAGGATTTCATACCACAGATGTATCAGCCATTTTCTCTTACAAAAAACGATTTTGGCTGGTCGCTATGGCAAATCCTGCGAGGATTGGTCAAGAAGATTGTAATTGCAGATTACCTTGGAGCAAACTTTGTGGATCATGCCTTTCAGAATCCGGATAATTTTCCGGGATTTGTATTGGTTGTTGCCATGTGGGCTTATTCGATGCAGATCTACGGCGATTTTAGCGGTTATACCGATATTGCCATTGGTGTTTCCCGACTACTTGGTTTCCAGCTGAACACCAATTTCAATTCGCCTTATAAAGCTATAAACGTTGCAGACTTTTGGAAACGCTGGCATATTTCCTTGTCATCGTTTTTAAAAGACTACCTCTACATTCCTTTAGGCGGCAATAAAACTGCAAGCTGGGTTTCATGGCTATTCCTACCATTTATTATTGCATTTATTGCAGGATTAATTGAATACTATTTTGATGTTGCCTTCACTGTTGCAGGGATTGAATTCAGTTTTGGATTCTGGA
This sequence comes from Flavobacteriales bacterium UBA2798, assembly GCA_002351955.1. GTDB lineage: Bacteria > Bacteroidota > Bacteroidia > Flavobacteriales_D > UBA2798 > UBA2798. The sequence continues at coordinate 149,327 of DEHO01000060.1, read as the reverse complement.
CACTCTCCTTTATTCTTATGGTGCTGGTATTACTGCTTATGCTGATAGATTCTGTACGGAAATTCGTAACAACAGATATCAATCTCCTTATTACAATGCTCCTTGGTGGATTGTGGCATGGTAACAATTTAAAATTTATTATCTGGGGAGGATTAAACGGACTGGGATTAGTCATCTACAAATACTGGAAACGAATTTCTCCATACGAGAAATCGAATTTCTTCCTTGTTCATTTCTGGAAAATATTCTTCACCTTCAATTTCATTACGTTTACAAGGGTATTTTTCCGAGCTTCAGATATGGAGAATGCCAACCTATATATGAATCGGATCTGGAACAATTTTGGATTATTTACAGATGAAGGTTTTAATAACAGTGCGTGGAATCTGATGATGACCACCTATTCAATAGTATTCCTTTTAATGATTGCTGCATACCTAATACATTGGATGCCTTCTGCCGGAAAAGAAAAAATAATGAACGGCTTTATCCGCTTACCATCTTACGCACAGGTAGTCGTTATTGTACTATCAAGTATACTTATCTATCAGGCTGTCTCTGCAGATTTCCAGGCATTCATCTATTTCGCATTTTAGGATTTCATCTTTTGCGGTCATAAATATTCCTGACCCGCATCAGTTTCAGGTACGATCGTGACCATTGTCATGCTTTTTTCATCCGTATGTCTGACTACGCTCATCCTTTCAAGGCTTAACACAGAACTAATTTTGGACTGTAAACATTAAGTCTAACTAAACCCTGAAAACAATGAAACAATTTAAACTCCTTGTCGGAACGTTATTGTTATCGTTAGGAAGCTTTACAGCCTTCGCCGGAGGACCACCCTCGGCAGTTTGTACTGATCGTAACGAATACGTTGCCGACGTTAAAGAAGTAGGAGCAACAGGCAACTATTCTTTAATTGGCGGGACGGGAGCTCTCTCTCGTGCTGCGCAAACGTATTTTTACAGCGGATCAGGTACACTTACTACGGTTCGTGTACATGGTGCGGTTCCGGTATCATTTTTCCGTACCCGTCTTGTAGCAAAGCTATATAATGTTGATGCAACCAATCGCCCAACCGGTATTGTTGCAACTAGTTATTATGAAGATTTCTATTGGTTCGAATCGTACCAGGATTTCGATTTTCCCGGTGTTGGTCCTGCTATAACAGGAAACTTTGCTGTTTCAGTAGAACTTTACAATCCAGGTAGCCCTTCCGATCGTTTCGATGTAGCTTATACAGGAGACGGTGAAGGAAACGGTGAAGATCTTGCTTCACTTGCAGGTTCTTCAACCGGCTTTAACTGGAGCAGTGCGATGACAAGCTTCAGCAAAGACGGTGACTTCTACATTGAACCTGTTGTTCGTCACGACATTTCTGCTTCTTTTACCAAGAATGCAGTTTGTCTTGGTGTAGGTCAGTCAGTAGGTTTCACAAATACTTCTGCACTAACACTCGCACCAATGTTTAACCTTGCCAATCCACATTTTGAGTGGGATTTTGGTGATGGATCTGCAGTTGCCACAACTACCAATGCATCGCATTCGTATGCAACTCCCGGTTTCTACACTATAAGTCTTACTACTTACTTCCAGGGTTATGGCGGAACATCTTGCTCGCATGTCGTAACGCAACAAGTTTCTGTTGGGTTAGCTGCATCTGCAACAAACACAAATGCTTTGTGTTATGGCAACAATGGTAGCCTTACAGCATCTGCAACCGGTGGAAAAACACCTTATATGTATAGTCTCGACGGAGTAGCTTACCAATCTTCTGCTACATTTTCTCGTCCTGCCGGAACATATAGTGTTTTTGTAAGAGATGCACTTGGGTGTGTTGCCAGTACATCTGTAACTATCGGACAACCTACTCAGGTTGTTATCGGATCAGTTCCTTCAACCAACTCTTCTTGTGGTAACACAAATGGTGCACTTCTTATTAATGCTGCAGGTGGAACAGCTCCACTGCAATACAGCATTAATGGAGGAACAAATTTCCAAAGTAGTAACTCGTTCTCCAGTCTTGGTGCCGGTATTTACAACATCGTTGTAAAAGACGCTAACAACTGTTCTGTTTCTACTTCAGCAACTGTAATTGACAATGCAGGTCCAAGTATCGCATTCCAGGCGCAAACTAATGTTGCGTGCCATGGTTCAAGCACAGGAAGCATTGCAGTTATCGGATCAGGCGGAACAGGCACTCTTACTTATAGTATCAATGGAACAACTTTCCAGTCGAACGGTGTATTCAACAACCTTCCTGCCGGAAGTTACGGTGTGATCGTTAAAGACCAGGCAGGTTGTATCAATGGTCTCACTATTGATATTACAGAGCCCGGGGCACTTGCTCAATTCGGACTTAACGTGAATCAGCATGTATCATGTAACGGAGGAAATGATGGTCAATTGCAAGTTGCAGTTGGAGTTGGAGGAATTGGAACTTATTCATACAGCATCAACGGTGTTAATTTCCAGTCATCACCTGTTTTCTCTAATCTTTCTGCAGGATCTTATACTATCACCGTAAAAGATGTAGCAGGATGTTCTACTACACTTTCTGCTGTAATCAATCAGCCTTCTGCTCTTAACCTTACTGCCAGTGCAGTTGGAGCATCTTGCTGGAATGCAACAAACGGTACTATTACTCTTTCAGCAAATGGTGGAACTTCTCCATACTACTACACAGTAGGTGAAAGTTTTTCAACAACCAACAATGTATTCGAAGGACTTGGTGCAGGTACTTATACTGTACAGGTAACAGATGCCAACGGTTGTACTGCTACTTCATCTATTGCCGTTACACAACCTGCTCCTATTCAGGCTTCAATTACTACAGGTGCGTCTACCTGCGGTGGTTCTGATGGAACACTTGGCGTAATTGGATCAGGTGGATCAGGTGCACCTTATACTTATTCTATCGACAATATTACTTTTGGCGCTGCCGGTACCTATTCAGGTCTTGCAGCAGGTAATTACTTTATTGTTGTTAGAGACAATGCGGGATGCGAAGTAGTATTCAATACCATAATCACTACTACTACAGGTCCTAGCATCAATACTGTTTCTTCTACAAACGTTTCTTGCTTCGGTGGAAACGACGGCAGTATCAGCGTTACAAACGTAACAGGTGGAACAGGAACTCTGTATTACAGTCTTGACGGTTCTGCTTTCCAAACCAGCAACACGTTTACCGGTGTAACTGGTGGTCATCACATCATAGTTGTTCAAGATCAGGTTGGTTGCAGCAGCAGCGATGACATTACCATTACTGAACCTGCAGAAATCATTGTTGGAACTTCTATCAATGATCATGTAAGTTGTTTTGGCTACAACGACNNAACGACGGAAGCGTTTCTGTAAATGCAGCAGGTGGAATTGGTCAGATTGTTTACAGTCTTAACGGAGGATTCTTCCAATCTGCAAATACGTTTAATTCATTGACTGCAGGTCTTTACCAGGTTGTTGCAAAAGATGCAGCAGGTTGTACCTCATCTGCGAATTTCATTGTATTCCAACCTACACAAATTCTTGTAGGTGCAGGATATCTGAACNNGTAACATGCAACGGTGCCCAAAATGGTGAGATTTTTGTAAACTCCAGCGGAGGAACAGGTACTCATGAATATTCACTGAACAACGTTACCTACACATCTAATAGTTCTTTTACTGGTCTAAATGGTGGTAACTACACTGTTTTTGTTCAAGACGACAACGGTTGTGTTGCATCAATTCCTGTAACACTTGCAGAACCTGCAGCGATTGTTCTCTCTTCAATGGTGAGCAATGTTTCTTGTGCTGGCGGAAGCAACGGTGTGGTTAACCTTTCTGTAAGCGGTGGAACTCCGGTTTATACGTTTGCTTGGAACAACGGTTCAACCAACGAGGACATCTTTAACCTTGTTGCCGNNATCAATGGTGTAATTACTAACGCAACAGGCGCAACAAATGCAAATGGTTCAGTTGATGTAACTATAACTGGTGGTACACCTCCTTATTCTTACAGCTGGTCGAATGGCGCAGTTGTTGAAGATTTGGCAAATGTTTTACCGGGTGTATACAGCATTCAGGTAACCGATGCAGCAGGTTGTCAGACAAGTGTTGGGTTTACAGTAAACTTTACAGTTGGTGTTGACGAAGCAGTTGCTATGGAAGCAGCAAACATCTATCCTAACCCTGCAAACTACGTTGTAAATGTAGATGCGGGAGACCAGAACATCCGCGGAATCCGTATGGTGAACATGGTAGGACAAATTGTTTACAGTGCACAACCAAATGCTACAAAAACAACAATCGATCTTTCTTCTATTGCATCCGGTGTTTACTTCGTTCAAATCGAAGGCGACAATGGAATGGTAACCAAGAAAATTGAAGTTGTAAAATAATTTGAAAATACCCTGATCACAAGAGGGGAGCCTTAGGGCTCCCTTTTTGTTTTTATCAAAACCGGATGTTGCATTTCAAAAGCTACATATCGTACCCCAAATCACTCNNACTCATTAAGGCAAAAATTTTTCTTGGTGTATAATAAAGTTCCTCTTTTCTTGATTTGTAAGAAGAGTCAATTCGTTGGTTGTTTTGAAGCTGGGTTGAAAAATCATAACACTGCCATCCTAAACCTCTGGCGATGGTAATACTATCGGTATAACATTCATAGTGTGATTTAAAACTGTCCTTCCGGTATTTAAGCGCATCTCCCATTAATGAAAAAACTCCTTGTTTAATGTATTTCAGAAAGTGAGCAAGTTCATGACCGAAAACACCAATCTGAGCATTAAAAGAAAATTCATCGTAATGTGGTGCTTTCCCTTTTGTATCTGAATTCACAAATACAATATAATGACGCTTTTTTCTAAAACGAAACACAACAGAACCCGATGATGGCCGCGCCGCCATTGTTGTACTTATTTTTTTCTCTTTCACTGAAATGTGCAAGGATTGCAACTCAGGATAAAACTGCAAGGCATAATAAAATGGTAATCTGAATTTCTCGGGAACGTTTTTGTTGGATCCAAAAACAAATTGCATGGAATCGGCAACAACAGCAGCCACTTTTTTGTTTACGCTTATGGGAGCGTGTTTGGATGCATTTGCGTTCAGACACACCATTACACCCAAAAAACAAAAACTCTTCCAAATCATATTCTTTGTAAATTTAGCCAGACCAACCGGAAATGAAAACAAGAATTCTCTTCTCCCTACTTTGTTTGCTGACCTTCAGCACTTCCAAAGCCCAATCCGACTCCATTACCGTTCGTCGCATTTATGATATTGCTCTAACCCAGGGCGAATGCTACGAAAACCTAAGGGTGTTATGTAAACAAGTCGGACATCGTTTGAGCGGTTCAGCACAAGCGGAAAAAGCGGTTGTCTGGGGAAAACAGACTATGGAGAAGGCAGGATTTGATCAGGTTTGGCTTCAGGACGTGATGGTACCCAAATGGGTTCGCGGAAAAGAAAAAGGATCTCTGCTTTTAAGTAAAAATCCCAAATTGAAAGATGGCAATCCCGTAAGTGCTACATTAAAGATCACTGCACTGGGAGGTTCTGTTGGAACAAATGGCCCAATTACGGGTGAAGTTATTGAAGTCAATGATTTTGATGAACTGAAACGATTAGGAACTGAAAACATCAAGGGGAAAATTGTCTTTTTCAACCGACCTTTCGATCCCACTTTCATTCAAACATTTAAAGCATACGGTCATTGTGTAAATCAACGCGTTCAAGGCGCATCAGAAGCAGCGAAGTTTGGAGCAAAGGCTGTTATAGTGCGAAGTATGGCTCATGGTCATGGTGATCATCCGCATACCGGTAGTATTCATTACGAAGATTCTTTAAAGAAAATTCCTGCTGCTGCTGTTTCCACTGTAATGGCAGATAAAATTTCAGATGAACTCAAGCAAGGCAGAAAGGTTTCTGTTACTCTTGAAATGGATTGCAAAGTATTTCCTGATGTGTTATCGCATAATGTCATTGGAGAACTAAAAGGCAGCGAATTTCCGGATCGCATCATTACAATTGGAGGCCACCTTGACAGTTGGGACATAGGAGAAGGCGCACACGATGATGGAGCGGGATGCGTACAGTCCATTGAAGTGTTACGTTTATTTAAATCACTTGGGATACGTCCACGTCATACCTTGCGGGCTGTTTTATTTATGAATGAAGAAAACGGACTTCGGGGAGGAAAAAAATATGCAGATGAAGCTGAACGCAAAGGTGAAATTCATGTTGCAGGACTCGAAAGTGATCGGGGAGGATTTGCTCCACGCGGATTTACTATTGAGGGCAATGAGCAACAAATTGCCTGGCTTCGTTCGCTTAACCCATTGCTAAAACCCTATGATCTCCATTTTTTTGAACCCGGCGGAAGTGGAGCCGATATTGGTCCTTTAAAAAAGAAATTCTCCAACATCGTCTTATTCGGATTTATCCCCGACTCCCAACGGTATTTTGATCACCACCATGCAGAAACCGATGTTTTTGAGACGGTAAACAAAAGAGAACTGGAATTAGGTGCGGCCGCCATGGCAACCTTGATCTATTTGATCGATCGCAATTTACTTTAAGTGGAAAATTGATAAATGCATGCCTTTTTCTGATAAACTGCTGAAATAAAAATGAAATGCCATCATCCCATTTTATATTTCTCACCTAATTAATTGAAAACCAAAAAGGTTATTTTCTATTAGGCAATTGTTTTTTATACAACATTTATCTTAACTTGATTTCCTGATTTCATTATGTTACAGGTGATTAGGAATTAAGATAAAATTGCTGGAAAATAGCCTTTTTTGGTTAATTGCTCCATTATAGTAAGTTTGTTAAACAACATTACTACACCTGCTTGAAGTACTCCTACAACAATCCGCAACAACTTACGGATACAGCCAAAATCTGGGTTGAAGACAATATCATTCATATGGTTTATCTCCGCGACTCCGAAATTACGGTTGAAGAGAAAAAAAACCATCATCGCAAATTCAAAGAAGTTACAAGCGAAAAAAAAATGCCATTGTTACTCATGTTCGAAGAGCGGGTAACAATTACCAAGGAAGCGCGTGAATTCAGCAAAAAAATTGAAGACAAACAACCATTTACAGCGTGTGCTGTACTCGTAAACAACCTTGCGTATAAAATCCTTGCCAATTTTTACGCGAAATTTTATCGTCCTGCCAAACCATTCAAAGTTTTTTCAGATGTAACGAAGGCGAAAGACTGGCTTAGGCAATTCATACCCTCTGCTACCGAACCCGACAAACATTCATAAAGAGTAGTATCTTCATCCCGGTTTGTCACGATCATTAATCCTGTTTTTGGCCTTGCTCACGCTGATCATTTTTCCATTGATCGGATGGGGATTGTTTTGGCTGCTTGGTGAAAAAAACTGGTTGGAAGTATTTCAATTAAAAACACCGCTGATCGTTCAGATTCTATTGGGTGGATTTGTAGGATTTCTAACGGCAATTGCAGCATGGGAAATTATTTCAATGCCCTTCATGAAACCTGTGCTGGATCAATTTGGTCCAACTATCGCACAGTTACGACTCAATCACTTCCTCATTATTTTTATCTCCTTTTGTGCAGGGTTCGGTGAGGAATTACTTTTCCGAGCATCCTTACAACCTTTTTTGGGACTAATTCTTACTTCAATACTCTTTATTGCTCTCCATGGCTACCTGAATCCCTTGAACTGGCGAATTTCCATTTACGGGATTTATATGACCATGGTAATTCTTACCCTTGGATGGATGTTTGAAGAGTTTGGGATTTATTCTGCAGCAATTGCACACATGGTAATTGACTGGGTTCTCTTATATAAACTGAATCAACAATTCAAAGGCAGTTTCTTTTTCCCTCCAAATAAATCATTTTCCCTCTCCGTTCCGGAAACAGCCCGAAATAAAAACGGTGAACACACCAACCTGCTGTCTTAACAAATCTTCAGGAATTCCCCGTTCATAATCCGGTATTCACCCTGACTTATCCTAAATAAACTTAAAGTCTGTAACCAAACACTTTTTTTGCGTTACTATGCTATTCCAAAACCAAACCAATGCGACAACTTTTACTGCTCCTTCTCCTTTCCACACAATTAACTGTGTCGGCACAAAAGGCAGACAGCACCTCCAACGGACATTTAAACGTCTTTCTTGATTGTTCTTCCTGCGATGAAGAAAACCTGCGACAGAAAGTTGCGCATTTAAATTATGTGCGCGATCGTTTGTTATGTGATGTACACATCCTGATTACCGAACAAGCAACCGGCTCAGGGGGAACTGCCTTTCTTTTGCAGTTTTTCGGAAGAAAGCAATTTGAAAACATGAACGATGAATTTCACTGCGATCTACCAGCCAACAGCACTGCTGATGAACAAAGAGATTTACTCAATAAGTACATTCAGCTCGGATTGGTTCGCTATATGCTTCGCACTCCCCTGGCTTCTCATCTGGAATTGAACCTCGATGAAACCACACCAGACAATGACACGGTAAAGGACAAATGGAATTATTGGGTGTTTCAAATTTCCGGAGGTGGATGGTTGAACGGTGAAAAATATTATTCCAATACAAATCTCTATGGCGATGTTACTGCAAACCGTGTGAAAAAAGAGGGCAAAACCAATTTTGAATTTTACACGAATTATTCCAGAAATGTATTTCAGATCAGCGAAACCGAAAAAGTTATTGGACTATATCGGCAATACTGGAGTAACTTTCGGCATGTCTGGTCGCTTTCGGACCATTGGAGTCTGGGTGCTGGTACAACATATTTTTCCAGTCTGTATGAAAATCTTGATCACTCAATTGACGTAGGTCCGGAAGTGGAATACAACATTTTTCCATACGATGAATCCTCAACACGAATGCTTTACTTCAGTTATGGCATCAAACCCATGTTTCGCGATTACAATCGTACAACCGTCCTTTTCCTTGATGAGCAATTTCTGGTTTCTCACAATTTATCCTTTAATACCAAATTCATTAAAAAGTGGGGACAGATCAATAGCGATGTTACCTGGTCGAACTATCTCCACGATTTCAATTTAAGCAGGCTCAGTCTTTCGCTGAATGGACAATTTCGTCTTTTCAAAGGCTTTTCCCTCAGTATATCAGCATATTACGCCATGATCAAAAACCTCATTAACCTTCCACTCGAAGGGGCTACTGAAGAAGAAATGTTGTTAAGACAGGTTCAATTACCTACCAGCAGTCAGTATTGGTGCAGTTTTGGGATCAGTTACACCTTCGGGTCGATGTACAATAACATAGTAAATCCGAGGTTGGATTGAGCTCTTCTTTCAGGGTTTTGGGAACTTTTGTATATTCGTAGCTCAAATTGATTCAAAACCGTAGTTATGAGCAACTTCACACTTGACGGGACTCCAAAAACCCCAACTGTCAACCTGAATGCCGATCAGGGCGTACTTGAACTGAAGGGTCGTTCGATTCCGGAAAACTCCATTGAATTTTATAAGCCCATTTTTGATTGGGTAGAGAGTTATGGCGGTAATCCCAAATCTGACACACAGGTGAACGTTGTATTAGAATACTTCAATACTTCTTCTTCCAAGTGTATTCTTGATTTTTTCAAGAAACTTGAAAACCTGAACAATGGTGGCAAAACAAAAGTTACCATTAACTGGCATTATGAAGAGGATGATGAAGACATGCTTGAGGCCGGCGAAGACTATCAGGCCATTATTTCGGTTCCGTTTAAAATGGTTGCAATCGAAGAAATCTGATCCCGATATTTTACAGAAAACCCGCCCAAAAGGCGGGTTTTTCATTTTATGGCCGTCATCAAATAAGGGGTTTTGGTCAAGCTGTAGTACCTATTGATTGAACGGTAGTGATTTTTTAGTCGGCACGCATAACATTTTTATCCTTTTCTGCGTTATACTACCAGAAACACCTTAAAGCGATGATGCATCTCGACTCCACTGAATGTCGAACCTAAAATAAAGAGCCATGAAAGACCGCTCAAACCTCTATGTGGGAATGGTGCTGGCACTAGTATCGTTCACTACTTACGTCCTCTTCAAACTCCTGGAATCCTGAAGAGCCGTAAAAAAAAGCACCCGACCTACCTCCCGGGTGCTTTTTGTTTTCTATTAATTTGAGAATTTAAATAATAGAAGGTCTCTGTAACACCCCCGAATATTTCATCCAATACTTATTGTTAAAACCATTTAGAATTTTTCAAATTAAGGGAGGTTCAAAAAAATTGATTATTTGTAATGGAGGACGAATTTCCATTGCATCTTAAATTCATTTTTTTCAAACAGACGCCACGAATATGTTGGTGCCGGTTGTGTGAATAATGCATTAAATCGTTGAGAATACATCCAATGAAATTCGGGATTTTGACAATTTTTTATTAAATTCAGGAAAATTCATGAGTGATGAGACCAGAATATTTAAGTGAACTACTGCGCGACAACAAGAATGTGATCATTCCCGGATTAGGCGCTTTTTCAACGACCGGCAGTACTACTCAACCTTATATATTCATTGAATACCTCAAGTTTAATGATGGCTTGCTTGCATCCTATATTTCCAAAAAAGAAGGAATCTCTGTTGAAGAGGCCGGTAAAAAACTCGAAGTATTTTCTGCCGGAATGAATTCTGCTTTGGAAACAGGGAAAGACATTTCAATTACCGGAATGGGAATTCTCAAAAAAAACAAAGAAGGAAAATTAGAATTCACTTGTAATATCAATACCCAACCTTTAACCCCGCCAGTTACTCCCGAAAAGAAAACAGAGGTCCCAGTTACACCTGAACAAAAGATTGAAAAACCTGAAGTAAAAAACAATCCCCTTCCCGTACCTCCGGTAATTGATAAAAAAACAGAAGCCGTTCCTCCAAAAAAAGAAACGCCGGTTGTTGCAAAGGAAATCGTAGAAGACAAGAAGAAAATTACAACCGAAAAAAAGGAAGATAAACCAAAAAAAGAACCCAAACCACCAAAAGCTCATAAAGAGAAAAAACCAGGAAGCAAAAAACGTTTGATTTGGCTAATCATTCTTTTGCTATTACTTGGAGGCGGAACAACAACAGGCATTCTGTTTAAACAAGAAATTATTGCCTGGTACAACAACACGTTCGGACCGAAAAAAGAAATTGTAAAACCACCGGAACCAAAACCTGCGCCTGAACCCGAGCCGGAGCCGGAGCCGGAAATTATTCCGGAGCCTGAGCCTGAGCCCACTACTATTACTTATACAAAGGGGAAATATTACGTGGTTGTAGGTTGTTTTAATGAAGAATCCAATGCAAGTGGTATGGTAGCCAAAGCACGCGCAAAAGGAATGCCTGCTGCTGGTTTGGGTCGTTTTGGTGGCATGGTGCATGTTGCGGTTTACGAGAGCGACAATCTATCGGATGCTGCCAAAAAAGCGATGGAATTACGATCCGACTTCCCAAAGGCCTGGGTTTTTCAAGGCAGATGATATCATCCACTGTATCTTTGTCAAAAAAAATCAATTGAGAACATACACCATTTGCGGCGTTAACGAACATTTTAATTTTCCATGGAGGTATGCCATCGAAAATAAACTGTTCGAACAGGAAGGCATTCATCTCAGCTGGACAGAAAGCAAAGGCGGAACCGGTGAAATGACGCGAATGCTCCGCGATGGCAATACTGACCTGGCCGTACTTCTTACCGAAGGAATCGTACAGGAAATTCTTCAGAATGATTCTGCACGAATTGTTCAAATTCATGTTAGAAGTCCATTGCACTGGGGAGTTCATGTACATCAGGAAAGTGACATCAAATCACCCTCCGACCTCAGAGGACGCACATTCGCCATTAGCAGAAATGGATCAGGATCTCATCTTATGGCCATTGTGCATGCCCGAAAAAATGGATGGAATGAAGATGAACTTAATTTTGAAATTGTCAATCATCTTGAGGGTGGATTAAAGTCCGTTCAAAATAAAAATTCGGAAGTTTTTCTTTGGGAGAAATACACCACTGCTCCATTTTTGGCAGGACACGATTTAAAGTACGTTGGCGACGTAGTTACCCCCTGGCCCGGCTTTGTTCTGGCGGCTTCCATTAATATGTGCGAAAGCCATTATCAGGATCTGCAGCTTATTGGGAAAACTATTGCAAGCGTTTGCAGGAGCCTTAGAAATGATCATCAAATCGCTGAAAAAATTGCGAAAAAACACCATTTAGATGTTGCTCAGGTTGAGCTTTGGCTGCATGAACTTGAATGGAATGAGGACCAAGGCATCTCCAAAGGCGAACAAACCACAATTTTGCATGGTCTTTGCAATGCAGGAATAATAAAAGAAACAGCAATTCCACATCCTGAAAAATTTTTTCTTGAATGATAATCCTAAGATCCTTACTTCTCCTATCCTTTATAGCGACATGCCTCAATGCCCGCTCGCAGGAAATGATTGCCGACAGTTCATGGAGAATCCCCGATAATCTCGCCGAAACATCCGGACTTTCACTTTTTGGAATGAATTTGCTATCGCATAATGACAGCAGTCACCCCAACCTACTGATTGAAATGAATCGCAAAGGAGGATTTGTGCGCACACTAACAGTTGAGCAATCTAAAAATGTCGACTGGGAAGAACTGTGCAGTGATTCAAAAGGAAATTATTTTCTTGGTGATTTCGGCAATAACATCAATAAACGTCAAAATCTCTGCGTTTACAAACTGAATCCATTTGAACCCAAAGTCATTGCGGAAAAAATTGAATTCTCCTTTAGCGACCAGAAACTTTTTCCTCCGGCAGAGAACAACCGCAATTTCGATTGCGAAGCGATGTTTTGGATGGACAACAATCTATATCTCTTTTCCAAAGACAACAGTAAACCGTATTCCGGATACACCAAACTCTACCGCCTGAGTGATCAGCCCGGAGAACGTACGGCAGAATTATTGGATAGTATGTTATTGGGTAAAGGCGGATACCTTGAACATTCGGTAACAGGGGCAGCATTCGATCGTAAGAATAAGCGAATGGTACTCCTCACCTACCAGCACATTTATATTTTCTATGATTTTGAAGGCTCCGATTTTTTTAAGGGAAAGCTAATGCAGTTTTCAATGGGAGGACTTCGTCAGCGCGAAGCCATTTGTTTTGATGAAGAAGGAAACTTTTTTACGACAGAAGAAAAACGAATGGGAATAGGCGGCATGCTTAATTTTTACTCGCTTCTCCCCTGGTTTAAGGGTGAAAAATTATACGATCGTAAAGAAGTAATGGATGTGCTGGGTAGAAAAAAAGAAAACGCCATTCAATTTAGTTTTCGCTGCAATCAACCCGGTTTGTATTCGGTTGAAATACGCGGAGGCAGTTCAGGAGAATTTCAGTTGTTAATGCAGACAGAAGTAAAACAAAAAGAAAACGAAGGGAAAGAAGTGTTGTTTGGAAAGATTGCATTACCTGAAAATTATGATTCCGAAACAGCTGTTTTGTGTATTTATCAAAATTCAATGCTGGTATATTCAAGAAAACTCATTGCATTCAACAAATGATAAAGGCGGTCATTTTTGATATGGACGGACTCCTCATCGACAGCGAACCGATTTGGAGAGAAGCTGAGAAGGAAGTCTTTGCAACCGTTGGCATTTCCTTAAGCGATGAGATGTGTTTTGAAACCGTAGGATTACGCATTGAAGAAGTAGTTGATCACTGGCACAGGCAATTTCCTTGGAGCAACCGAAGTAAAGAAGAGATTGCCATTCAGGTGGTGCAAAGGGTTACCGAACTTATACGTGAAAAGGGAAAAGCACTACCAGGTGTACAACGGGCAATCCAATCGCTTCACAAAGAAAACATTCCACTTGCCATTGCATCCGGATCGCATTACAGTATTATTCATACTGTGGTGGATCAATTAAATATTCGATCGTATTTCAGCATCATTCATTCGGCAGAAGAAGAAGAACACGGAAAGCCACATCCGGCCATTTTTCTCAGTACTGCCAAACGATTAAACGTTTACCCAACAGAATGTCTCGTTTTTGAAGATTCCTTTAACGGAGTAATTGCCGCCAAAGCTGCGCGCATGAAAGTAATTGCTGTACCGGAAGACATCCACCGCGGCGAACAACGTTTTCATGCGGCGGATCTTATTCTTGAAACTCTCGAAGATTTCTCACCCGAACAATTATTGAAATGGTAAGAAGTGTTTTGCTTTTTTGGATCATCCTGATGTCGTTTTCAGCAAGTGCACAACGACCATCATCCGATTTTGTTCCTCCCTGCGGTTTACCCGATAAAGGGAAATTCCTACCACTGATACAGGATAGTATTTATTACTACGATTCGAGACTCCGTCCATTTCCCGACAGAGGAATTTGCCTGGAAGCTGATCTCATTTGCAATAACGGAGAACCATTACCTTTAATTCAATGGCTGAAAGACAATCCGAAAACCAAAGTCGAAATCATTTGTCATACCGATCATCGCGGAGACGCGGCATCTAACAAAAGACTTTCCCAGACACGCGCCGATAATTTACGTCAATGGCTCATTTCAGAAGGCATTGAAGCTTCACGTCTTGTTGCAAACGGAAAAGGTGAAGACGGTTTTCTGATTCCGGAAGCGACCATTAAGGCCATGAAAACACCGGAAGAACAAAATGCAGCACACAAAATTAACCGACGTACAGAAATAAAAATTCTGGAAGTGAATTACAAGTTTTGGTTTGGAATTACAGATCAGAATTTCTTTGCGGGACAAAGGCTCGACCCTGTGTTGGAATATGAATTCAACAAACACTACGATGTCTTTTTTAATCAGCAACCCGACAAATTAAGTCATGAACAAAAGCTTCAGCGCGACTCAGCTTTTCGGGTGTTGAATCTTGTAGGGATTTTTCTGATGACTCATCCCGGCATTCAACTTGAGATTGGAGTACACACCGACCAGAAAGATGTGGAGGCAAACAATATAGTATTGACTCGCGCCAGAGCCGATGCCATTGCAAAATTCCTATTCGAAAAAGGCGTAAAAAAGGAACAATTGGTCGCAAAAGGATATGGAAGTTCAAAACCCAGAAATATAGGAGCGAACATTTATAATAAGACCAAACAGGAACAGGAAATTATGTATAGTGAGAACCGAAGGGTTGAGTTCAAAATTATTAAAACTTAGTGTGCAGAAAGCTCATTGAACAGCAATTCAATTTTATTGTTTACCGAATCGATCTGCGCATTGTAAGCGTCTGTATTTTCGCCGTACGTCTTTACAACCAGCTCGCTAAATACAATTCGGGCGCTGATGTAATCGTATAACAATCCATTACGATGACGGATATGTTCAGGTAAATCCAATTCAATGGCTTCTGTAATTATTCGTTTACATTCCAGCCACTCCTTCATTCCATCGCCGGAAAAAGCAGCAATAATATCTTCCGGAGATCCTTCATTTTCCAGAAGTGAATAAGGTTTCAATGCTGCCGATTCATGAATGGAAAATTCTTCCATTAGTTTTTCATACTTCGGGATGTCGTTTGAAAGATTAGTTGCAACAAAATAAGAGAATGCCATAAATACGACTGAAATAATTATCAGTGATTTTGAAACCAGTCCCGACGATGAATTCGATCTTAAAGCGGGAATTAAGGCGAACCCGGAAACAAATCCGCTTAGTAATCCCCCAATATGAGCAGCATTGTCGATCCCGCCTTTTGCTCCTGCCAGCAGATTGTAACCAATGAAAATTCCGATACTCGGCTNNCAGCAAAGCAAGAAACACACCGTACATACCAAACACAGCACCTGAAGCACCTGCACTGATGGTGAAATCATGCCACCACAAACTGGCAACACTGCTCACAACTCCGGTTAACAGATATAATATCAAAAATGGAACCGATCCAATAATCCGCTCGAGGTAAAGCCCAACATACATCAATGCATACATGTTCATCAACACATGGAGAATTCCGATATGGATAAAACAACAGGTAAATAAACGCCACCACTCACCACCGGAAGTCAGAGGACGAAAATTCGCTCCCCAGTTGACCAGATCCAAACTCGCCGGCTCCATGATATGTACACCGGAAACCACCATGGCAACAAAGACCAAAAGATTGATGATGATAAGCGAAGGAGTAACGAAAAACCCTTTGCTTGGTAAAAATCCAGACCATACAGAATTTTCAACTTGATGTTCCGTTTCAAAATTTTCACTCGCTGAATAGCCGGAAAACATTTCTAAAGTTGTCTGGTTGTGTTTATTCCATAACTCCAAAAACTTTTTGATATTTCTTCTATTTTTTCCCCAATCAATTAACTGAGTCCCCTTGCAGGAACTTGTAAGGATCATATCGTTTCCGGCAAACTGTATAGTGAAAAGTTCACCCCAGGAACTAAGAGAGAAATTTGTATTCGCACGAATTTCACGCAAATCGGAAGATGTGATTTCCCATTGAAGCTCCTTCAAGCATTGTTCAACAGCAGAAACAAGTGAAAGAACATCACCTTTCTTCAGACTAACTGTTTGCGAATACTTTGCTGGAAATCCTATTGCCATAATTTCAGATTATACCAACCAAGGTAATAACTTTTTAATTCTGTCCCCTTCTTTGGTGCGCTGTGCAATAAATTTTCTGTGAGCTTCGGTATCCGGATGAATAGCACGGTGTTGAATCGACAAGTGGTACGCTTCAGCTTCTGAGGCCAATTTTTCGGTGTATTCGTCAAAATATGTTTTTCTGAATATATTCCAAACATAATCGGCAGCCTGATCATTGGGGTGAATCATATCGCTGTTGTAAAATCGATAATCCCGCAAATCATCAATGATCAATTCATAAGCAGGAAAATATTCCGTTTGTTCAAACCGTCGGATCAGTTCGTGAATGGCAATATTGAGCGTGCTTTTGCTCCATTGATTTTCCACGAATCCATCACTTAGGTGGCGAACAGGACTAATAGTAAAAATGATACGGATGCCGGGATTTACATTAAACAAATGTTCCAGCAAACGGGAAAAATCACTGATGATTTCATTCACACCCAGTTTGCGTTTGCGAAATTGTTTACCAGGTAATTTGTGACAGTTTGCAACAATCCTTTCGGTATCTATTTCTTCATGCACCCACGCTGTTCCCAGAGTAATAACAAGAGTACCGGCGCTCATCAATGCGCGATTCGAATTCTCGATCATTTCATTCGCAGATGAGTAGGCAGAATCAAGATCTGTTTTCGATAATTCACCATGTAAATGAAAATGATGCCACAATCCATCATGGTGAAAAAAATCCTGCTTGCGAAACTTCTTGAGCGTACCTATCATTCGTAAAGCGCGTGAAACAGAAACCGGGTTGAACAGTACCCCAAAAGGATTAGCTGTAATCTGAAACCCTGCATTTTTCATTCGACCAGAAACATGAGTACTAAAGCAGGAGCCTATAAAGAAAACCGACTCCTTATGCGTGATCTTGCGGTTTGCTTCAACTGGTTCAAATACAGTACGGAACTGATCTTTGTTTTTACTTTTCATATCAAAAGCATGGGATCGGGGTGGATGTAATTGTATTGTAAATGATTCTTCAATTTTTCACCGGAAACAATTTTCCAATTATCTGAAGGCAAATCAAGAAATTCGGGAAGAGGTAATCCTGCATTCATTGCTGCCCGGGTATAAAAATCAGCGCGCAAAGGGTGTTGATCGCAAACACCATTATAAATCTCACCAAAAGCATCTCTTGAAATGATCTTTTCGATAATGCGTATGCAATCGTCGCGATGAATCAGGTTGACCGGCGATTGCCCATCCTTCAACTCTTTTTTTCCAGCCAAAAAACGCGCAGGTAAACGATCATAACCGATTAATCCGGCAAACCGAATTAATGTTACTTTGCTGCCACTCTCGTCTCTTAAAATCCGTTCTGCATCCAGTAAGGCTTTTCCGCTTGCTTTAACAGGAGGTGCTTCACAGTTTTCGTCAACCAATGTATTCAAATCCGGATAAACTGATGTTGAGCTCACAAACAACACGCGTTGAATTTTATTTTTCCTGATTTGTTCAGCTATTAATTTTATCTGAAGAGGATGTTGGGAAGCTTTTTCTTCATTTCTTCCGGGAGGAAAATTTATTATCAGCACATCACAGAAAAAAACAGCATCATCCGAGAAAGAAAGATCCTCTGATGTCGCTTTCAGGCTGCATATTTTTACTCCGGAGGAATCCAACTCACTATCACTTCTCCCCGATGTGTTGGTAGCCATCACCTCATATCCGGCATTTCTAAGATGGATAGCCAAAGGTTTTCCTAACCAACCACAGCCTATTATTGAAATTTTTCGGACAGAATTTGCTTTCATACTCCAAATTCGCTTTGAATGATTGCCTCCGCTTCAACAGATGATTGAATATCATAAAACGCTCTGTCACGTCCGATAATCCAAAAACGTGTGGCTGAATTCAGTGCCAAATCTATTTCGTGGGTAGAAAGCACAAATGAATGTTTTTGCTCTTTGGCGAGCTCACGTAATTTTGCAGCCATTTTTCGACGCATCGACAAATCAAGAAAAGCGGTTGGCTCATCAAGAACAACTAAAGGTGTTTGTTGCGCCAGCGCACGCGCAATCATCACCCGCTGGCGTTCTCCATCCGATAACTCAGCAACTTTCCGCCATGCAAAATCGCTCAAATCCATCTGCTCCATCACTTCTGCTATTATTCTGTGATCATCGTCTTTTAAACGGCCAAACAATCCTGTATAGGGAATACGACCTAACGCAATCAAACCATAAACATCTAACGAACCTGTATCCGGAGTACGTGCCAAAACCATTCCCACGTTCCTCGACCATTCTTCTCCTGAAAAAGTCCGGGTATCTTTTCCATTGATAAAAAGTTGTCCGGCCAAAATGGACTTCATTCCTGCAAGAGAACGCAACAATGTTGATTTACCACTTCCATTTGCACCAAGCAAAGCAATGATTTCAGATTCGTCAATACTTAAATTCAAATCTTCCAGCAGCGCACAGTCACCCGAAGCATGCGCATAACCCACATAAAGTGATTTTGTTTGAACAATCATGCGAAGCCTCCTTTGTGACGTTGTTTTAAAATAACGATCAGAACAACCGGTGCACCTACAAGAGAAGTAACAGCATTTAGTGGAAGAGGCGTTTCAAAAACGGGCAAACGCGTAATCAAGGAACAAAAAAGTGAAAGCGCAGCTCCCAATAAAACCACAGCAGGCAAAAGCAGCGAATGATCTTCGGTGCGAATAACCCATCTGACTAAATGTGGAACTGCAATTCCGATAAATGCAATCGGACCACAATACGCCGTAACAATTGCGGTAAGCATACCGGATGAAATAATTATTCCCAATCGAAATTTCTTCAATGAAACACCTACAGATTGCGCGTACACAGGTCCCAACACCCATGCATTGAGCGAACGGGTAAGAAAAAATGAAGGAATGAGTAATACAATTATTAAAGCCGAAAAACGAAGAGATGATGTCAGGTCCATACTACTGAAGCTTCCAAATCCCCAAAAAACAAATTGCTGTAATCCTTCACGTGCAGCAGCATGTTGCAACAAATTCACCAATGCACCTGCCAGATAAGCGATCATCAATCCTCCAATTATAACAGTAACCCCATCACGCGAAACGCCCGACAAAAAAACCACAAGAACAAGAACAAGTATTGCCCCAGTCATGGCAGAAAATACCTGAAGAAATCCTGAAAGACTACCTGAAAAATGCATCCCTAAAAGATCACCACCCATAAAAACAATCGCTACCCCAAGCATAGCACCGGACGAAATCCCCAACACATCCGGACCTGCAAGCGGATTACGGAAAAATGTCTGTAATAACAATCCACCGCAAGCCAGAGCTGCACCCGCAGAAAGTGCAGTTAACGACTGCGGTAGTCGTGTATCCAGAATGATATAATTCCAGGCTTCCTTTTCAGAAGTACCACCTGTTAAAACTGTTACTACCTCTGAAAATGGGATAGAAACAGATCCCAAAAAAAGGTCAAGTAAAAACAAAACCGGAACAGCACATGCCAAGACGAAAATCAGTAAAAAAGATTTTCGTCGTTGTGCAGTATACTGTTGTGATAGTCTGTTCATTTGAGTTGTTGAAAATACACAGGAGTATGTCCGGAAACAATTTTTGGCTGAAAGAAGGAAAGCAGGTCTTTCAACAGCACCTGAGGTTCAGCTACAGCAGCGCCGAAATAATCGCATTTATTGGTATTGCAAAAAATGACCTTTCCGTTTTTGAAAGCATCAAATTCAGCATACCTAGGATCTTCCTTTCGCAATTGTTCCAAATTAAAATCATCGTTACATGCACCCACAATCACCCACCATTCGGCGTTCATGGCCTTATCCATAACTACTTCCATATTGCAGGTAAGCGAATTGTTATGAGCATCGTCTCTCCACAAATAATTTCCACCGGCATCCACCAATAAACGTGCTGCAAAACTTTTCCCTCCGGGCACATGCCATTCTCCATTATAGGCCTTTCCGGAAAACACAGTGGGAGAATCACCTGAATGATCCGCTTGTTTGATAAGAGCGATGTATTCGTTCTCAACTTTCTTAAACCATTCATTCGCTTTTTCTTCCTCATTAAAAAACAAAGCGAAAAACTTGATCCATTCCGCCTTTCCAAGCGGAGTCAACTCCAGATAATCTGAATTATACACGACCGGAATACCGGCTTTTTGGGCCCAGGAATAATCCATTCCCTCGTAGGGATACACCATCAATATTTCGGGTGCCAACTCAAAAATTTTCTCCTTATTCAGATCCGTCTCCCGTCCAATCTCCTTGATTAACCCTTTTTTATACCGGCTCAATACATCTTTATGCTGCACATATTTCATACCGCTGAATCCGGTTAACGCATCCAAAACATTCAGATGCCCCAGAAATGCCAGATGAGTGGTTGACACACTCGCTACACTGGTAAGTGGAATTTCCACAACGATATCTGTGGTAGTTGCAGAAAATGATTTGCCTCTTTCCGCAAGAATATACGTACCGAAAACAATAGTTGAATCGGAGGGGTCTACAACTTTTACTTTCTTAAAAGTCGGGTGATATTCAACAATAAATCCCTGCGCATGCGTTGGAATGGATTTATGCAAAAACAAATCCGAAGTATCTCCTGCTGCTGCAAATCGCTTTTTAGGGACAGACTTCGTTTCGTTCCGACAAGAGGCCATCAAAAGAACGCCCGTCAATACAACCAATAGACCTGTCGCTCTTATTGCGTTCATTTTATTTTATTAAAATCCAGTTCCGTAAAATCAAAATCAGGGTTTGGGATATCAATCACTAAACGCATTACTTTGGTCTTATCCTCATCCAATACAAAAGTGACTTCTCCTTTTGGCAATGAAGGGTGATCGGTTAAAACAATACTAAAAACATCTGCCTCCCAATGATTCAAATATCCTTGCATGGTTGGAGTGTGCATCAATCGTAAATACAATTTTCCTTCACGAATATCCACTTTAGCATTGCCATATACATTTCCACTATATACGCCGGTGTAATTTTTCATGTCGAAAGTCGGACTTACTCCCTTTTTGCGGTTACGTTCCTTTTCTTTGTTTTTTTCTTCGACATACTCTTCATATCCCTTTGCAAAGCCGAGGTAGGTTGCGCTCCAATCGTTCTCATTGGGATCGCCAATCAAAATTTCCAGATACTGATGCATCAATGCATAGGGTAAACTGGTGGCGGAATTGGAGAGAATTACACAACCGATATTCAATTCAGGAATCATGAATACATGTGAAATCATGCCATCTAGTCCTCCGCTATGGTTGACAATCTTGTAACCATAAAAATCAAACAGATCCCAACCCAATCCGTAAGCAGAAAAATGTTTGGAAGGATGGAGTCGTTCTGAAAAAGAAGAAACATTATCGATGGTTTGCGGTAACCACATTTCGCGGGATTGACGTTCGCTCCAAAACACTTTATTATCCAGTTGCCCCCTATTGAGCTGAAGTCTGATCCATTTCAGCATATCGTTCACGGTAGAGTTTATGGCACCCGCCGGAGCAATATTATCCCAGTTTACATAAGGAACAGGAATCCACTTTCCATCCACTTTTGCATGAGGCTGTGCAACATTCTCATCTTTTTTCTGATGCCGGATCGAAACATTACTGCGATCCATCCCAAGAGGTTTAAAAAATTTCTCTGTAATGAAATTTTCGTAGGACTTCCCATGCAGCGATGCGACAATTTCTCCTGCAGTGAGGTACATTATATTGCTGTATCCATAGTGGGCACGAAATCCGTATGCAGGCTTTAAGTAGCGCGCACGTTCAATGATCTCCCGGGGTTTATGTTCACTTCCGTACCAGATCAGATCCCCGCTAAAAGTGCGCAAACCTGTTCTGTGTGATAAAATATCGCGAATCGTTATTTCGTTGGTCACATAATCGTTGTACAATCTGAAATAAGGCAATAACTGCACAACTTTTTCATCCCATTCAATTTTTTTGTCATCAACAAATGTTGCAATTGCAGCTGCAGTAAATGCCTTGGTGTTGGATGCAATTCCAAACAAGGTATTGGCATCAACGGGTTTCTCGCTATCCGAACTGATGGTACCATATCCTTTTGCAAAAACTACAGAATCATTGTGAATAATTCCAATGGCAAGACCCGGACAATCCCATTCCTTTCTGGCATTTTCTGTATAATGATCGATCTTGCGAAGATCAACCCGCTGCGCTACTGCGAATGAAGAACAAAAAAGAAATACTACTGTGATCAGACGAGCATAAATCATGGCTTCAGATTATTAGATTGTGAAAGAAACACACATAGCTTCCACAACATCCGTGCCCCAACGTTTGCATCCCAGTCGTTATCACCGGGCGAAACCTCATTGAGATCAAATCCTATTATTTTTCGGCCACTGCTTACCAATGTACGTAACAGATACACAGCCTGTTCAAATTCGAGTCCGCCCGGAACCGGGGTTCCTGTATTGGGACAAAGTTTTGGATCAAGTCCGTCGATATCCACACTCACATAAACTTCCTGTGGCAAATGCGCAACGATGTCTTCGCAAATGGTCTGCCATGTACCACCTTCGTAAAGATCTCTTTTCATATCTGCATCGTAGTACACCCTTACTCTTCCTTCAGAATCATTTGCCAGCTCTGCTTCCTGCCTGCAATAATCACGAATTCCCACTGAAACCAATCGTTCAACCTGCGGCAACTGAAGCACATTGTACATAATTGAAGCATGAGAATAGGTAAATCCCTCGTATGCTCTTCGTAAATCGAGATGTGCATCAATATNNACCGAAATCTGAATGCTTTTCCGCTAATGCCTGAATCAATCCGAGAGGCGTACTATGATCACCACCAAGCAACGCAACCATTTTACCTTCTTTCATTAATTCAAGCGTTCTTTCTTTTACTCGCTGATGCAAAACCTTACACGCTTCATTGACTTCATTCCGCACCTCCAACATAGCAGAATCATTTTCTACCACTCCGCCATTTTCCAAAAAAGAAATGTATTCAACAGATTTTACCCGGAACTGCTCACTTAATTGCCTCCATTCTCTGCTGATTGGTAAAAGATGAAACCCAATCTTCCAGGCCTCCGAATCATCCGGATCATAAAAATCGAGTTGTGGAGAAGCTTCTAAAATTGCAGCCGGACCATTAGCCGAGCCTTCGTTGTAAGAAACAGTTACATCCCATGGAACAGGGAGAATTGCAACACGTGAATGCTCATAGGAAAAAGGTAATCCAAAAAGATTACCGTTGTTTTGTCCAACTCCATCCGGATCGAATGAAGCAATCAATTCATCTTTTGTAGGGGATTGCATAGCAAAGTCTTAGTCAGCGAAAATAAGAAAAGCCCCGACTGAAAGCATTCTTTAAACAAGTAAATATCGGCATAAGGGGAATTTCTTTACTTCCATACTTAAGGGATCAACAATACAGTGAAGACAGGTAACCACTCTTCCCCTATTTCAAATCAATTAAAATTTCAGCATTTAAACCACATTGGGTTTAGTACTTTTCCCGAATGAAAACCTGTTATTCGAGACCTTCGATGGCATCCATTCTCCTGTAAATATTCAGGCACAGATTTACTATCATACCACCAACAGCCTGCTCGATCATCTGCCATGAAAAATCGATGACCAGATGTTCAAATCCCCGCGTATGGTAGGATATTCCGAGAGTAAGGACAATGAGGTAAATGAAAAATCCCAAAGCACCTCCCAACAATGCACGTTTGAGGAAGTGGTTTTCGTTGAATTCGATATTCAGAATTAAAACGTTCAGCAAAAACCCAATAGCAAGGTAAGCCAAACCCGTGAGCACTAGAAAAAAACTCCCGTGGAAAGGCAGGTTCCGTAAATCATTTAAAATTACCCCGTGCCATAACAGAGAAAGCATGATCATTAATCCGGACGACAATAACCATGAAATAAGAAACCGCCTGAGGGTTAATCCAAACATGGCGCAAAATTACCTTGTTCAAGCAATTTTCAACCATTTTTACGCAGAAAAGTCAATTTCCGGGACCAAGTCCTGCTGTTTTCCGGTTTATACCAACCGAAAACTCATTCCAAAATCAATGGGAAAGGGATTTTTGTACATTTAGGCATAGATGAAAAAGTCCTTTCTCCTCCTGTTGCCTGCCCTCTCCATGGTGTGGGGGCTCAGCTCCTGTAAGCGCGATCTGCAGCGCCCCTCCTGGGATATTGGTGTTGTTGGGCCGGTAATCCATTCCTCTTTAGGATTAGGAAACATGATTGCCGATAGCCTTTTGCAGGTTAACCCTGACAGCTCTGTTGTACTTTCGTTCAGCGGTACAGTATATGA
Organism: Flavobacteriales bacterium UBA2798; assembly: GCA_002351955.1. Classification (GTDB taxonomy): domain Bacteria; phylum Bacteroidota; class Bacteroidia; order Flavobacteriales_D; family UBA2798; genus UBA2798. The sequence continues at coordinate 124,475 of DEHO01000060.1, read as the reverse complement.
ACTGGATGCAGATACGCTGCTAAAGTTACCGGATACCACCATCACCAACAGCTTCAGTCTGCCTACCATCATTCCCTCTGTGAATGTCACTCCGGGTCAGCTTGTTTTTAATCAGACAGAAACCCGCTATTTCAACGGACAGGGCGTTCAATTAACCATTGCAGATCTACGCTCAGGTGGATGTTATTTGACCTTATCCAGCACGATTAACCAACCGGTTGATTTCACCTATGAAATTCTTACCGCTTTTAAATCAGGTCAGCATTTTATCACAACTTCACGCATTCCACCAGGTAGTATTGCTCAGCCCAGTCAGGTAGTAGTGTATGTGGATTTGAGTGGTTACCGTTTTATTCTCACCGATGCAGGTGCTACCCAATTTAATCAGTACACCACCAAAACCACCATCAAAATGTCGGCTGATGCACAGCCAACAACAGTCACTAACCAGGATGTAGTTGCGGTCAGTTCCACGTTTAGCGGACTGGAGCCATCGTATGCCAAGGGGTACTTTGGATCACGCATCGAAAGTTTTGTAAACGAACCCAGCAATTTTTCATCTTTTGAAAAAATAATTTCAGGTGTATTGGACATCGACCAGGTAAATGTAAATCTTACGTTCACCAATTACATCGGAGCAGATGCCAGAATAACTTTACAATCATTAAAAGCTGCAAGAGGAGCGGACACAGTAGTATTGGCTCATTCCATCATTGGCAGCGCTATTAACATCAACCGCGCAACCGATCCCGGAGGAATAGTTATTCCAAGTACATACAGTGTGAATTTAAATAACGGAAATTCGAATATTGATCAGATCATAGAACTGTTACCACTTGCATTTTCATCCAGTCTCGATTTTCATATTAATCCACTTGGGAACGTTGCAGCGCATCATGATTTCTTCTACGCACCAAAAACAGTTAAAGCTGATTTGAATTTCACGTTGCCACTTAATATTATCGCCAATAATCTTACACTTGCCGACACCATCGATCTCAATCTGGAGCGAGGAAAAAATGGTCATATCCGCTCAGGAAAATTACATATTGATATCAGCAATGGTTTTCCACTCGCTGCAGATTTTCAATTGTTTTTTATGAATGGTTCAGGAACTCTTACCGATTCAATTGTACAACCTAATTCCATTCTTGCTGCATATACCAACGCACAAAACATAGTTACTGCTAATCGCGACAGTGAGCTTATTATTACCGTAAATGAATCGCAGATGGATCGTTTATACAATGGCGAACGTTTGTTATTAAGAATCGCGTTTTCTACCAGTTCGCTCACTCAGCATGTAACACTTTACGATTATTACCGCATCCATGTTCGTATGCGAGGAGACTTCAATTACAGAATCGGATCATGAAAAGCAGAATAATTTACACCTTGCTAGTACACCTCTGCTTAATTCCGGCAGTACATGCTCAATCTGTTGTAGAGCCGGAGTTCGATCCACAGGAAGGAACAGCGCATGAAGTAAAACTATTTGGAAACGGATATTACCTCAGCAGCGGAACACCTATCCGTTTTATGTCGAAGTTCACAAAAGGTGGCTTTATTGATTCTACGCTTAAGTCAGATGTTCTTTCAGATCTTCGTAAGAATAACCGAATAGGAGCAGAAATACACACCGGCGTGGAATACTACGCTCACCGTATTCCGTTTTTTAAAAGCTCAGGTTGGTCGTGGTACTTCGGGGCGTCCTATCACATGAACTACAATGCAGCTTACAGTAAAAATCTTTTTCAACTCGCATTTTTTGGCAATCGGGGTTTTGCTGGACAAACCGTAGAACTTGGTCCACTCAACGCAAATGTGCTCAGTTATGGAAAATTGTCTGCAGGTGCCTTTAACAAAGAAACAAAATCACGCATAGCACTTTCCTTGGTTGCAGGCCAGCAATTCAGTCAACTCAATGTAGACCGCGCCTTATTCTATACAGCCGGAAACGGTTCGCAGCTCGATCTTGATCTCAGTGAACAATTCCGAAGTTCAGACACCTCACATCGAACAGGAAAAATAAACGGATGGGGAAGCGCAGCGGATTTTGTATTGTATTTCAATACGGGAAGCAATAAAAGTTTAAAAATCAATCAGGGATTCAGGGTTGCTTTGGAAGACTTTGGGTTTATCCGTTGGAATGCAAATAGCATAACACAAAAAAAAGACAGCGCTTACCGCTACGAAGGATTTGAGGTTACTGACCTGTTGAATGGAATCAACCAGCCTTTCAACGTAGATAATCTGAATGACACTTTGGGCATTAAAGGAACAACAGGAGCACAAACGCATATGCTGCCCTTAACATTTTCTGTGGCTGCCATTACAGAAACATTCAGTGATAAAAAAGTCCAGGCCTTTTATGGTTTTCGTTTACGAGCCTTATCCAATTACACACCAATGATTCACCTTGGTATGCAGTTCAATCCCATTCACGATCTCGCACTTTCACTATATGGTGCATTTGGAGGATACGGTGGTTTCCGGGCAGGCTTAAGTGCATCCGGAAAAATCGGAGAACATATTCGTTATGGTTTTTGCACAGGCAATATTGCAGGCTGGATCAGTAAGAATGCTTACGGTCGTGATCTCAGTTTAACTATTAGTACTCGTTTTTGATGAAAAATAATTTACTTCTCCTACTATTGTGTTTAACCGGATTCAACGCCGGGGCGCAATCTATTTTCTTTCAGAAGATCATAGGGAATTCAGGTTCATTTTATTCGAGAGATGTTATTCAAACAGCAGATACCGGATATGTAGTTTGCGGATCAAGCAGTGGACTTGGTGATTATACAGCGAACGGTTTTTTGATGAAGCTTGACAAATTCGGGACACGCTTATGGACCAAATCATACGGCGGTTCAAATGCAGATTGGGCTATGCGTGTGCTCGAAGAGAGTGATGGCAGTTTGGTATTTGCAGGATACACCAACAGCACCAACAATTCAGGTTACGACATCTGGTTGGCAAAAACGAACAGCAACGGTGTTTTACAGTGGTCGCGAACATATGGCGGATCGGATTGGGATTTTGGATACAGTATTTTAAAAACGAATGATGGTAATTATCTTATTGCAGGAGAAACTTACAGTTTTGGCAATGGCAACGCAGATGGATTTCTGCTTAAGGTAGATATGAACGGCGACTCCCTCTGGATGCAAACCTACGGAGGACCATTAAATGAAAACGCAAGAAAAGTTATTACGTTACCCGACGGTTCATTCATCTTCACAGGAACAACAAACAGCCCGCCCAGCACTTCAAAAGATATCTGGCTGGTAAAAACGGATGCAATGGGAGCTGTGGTATGGGATCGCAGACTTGGATCGGCCGCTGATGANNAAGGTCAATCCATTGTACTATCCCGCACAAACGGAGAAATTGTTGGTGTAGGAAGTACGGACTCATCCTACAGCACACTCAATTCCGATCAGTATTATTTCCGAACCGACGATCAGGGAATGTTGATTTGCCATTTTTTGTACGGTGGTCCGGCCGAAGAAACAACACATGATGTTTGCGAACGGTGGAATGGTTATGGCATTGTTGCAGGAATGACATTATCGTACGGCAGCGGATTTGGCGATATGATCTGTTACTATCCGCACAACGGTTGTTTTTGGACAGGCGGACAAACGATAGGCACACCGGACAGAGACGAAGCCTGGGCAGTGAAGGAAACATCAGATAGCGGATATGTAGTGGTCGGTCAAACTGAAAATGGCCCCGGCTTTACCAATGTGTATATCGTAAAAGCAGGTCCCACCATGTTTGTTACACCATTACTAATTACAGAATTTGACATTTCATCGGTTGATGAAGTGGCAACAACAAATTCTCTTGAAGTTTATCCCAACCCTTTTAATGGACCAATCAACATTTCGTGGTACGGAAGAGAAGGGCGAAACAGAATACGTTTGTTTGATATTTCAGGTAAACTGATTGCAGAAGAAACACTTTATGGAAGCAACGGAACGATTGAACCCGACCTATCCGCTAAAGGAATTTATTTTTTAGAAATTATCAATGAAAACAGTGGGGAGCGAATCACTCGCCGGATAATTAAGGGTGGGCGATAAAATAATAGTTTATTCCCTGTTCAAACTGCCGTTTAAATTCTTCGGCAGATAATGCTTCTGCGTTATTCAGGTAACTGTTGAGTATTGAAATTTTCATTCCTGCCTCCTGAAAAAAACTAAAAACATGATCAGGGCCTGTTCCATAAAATTCGGATGCACCTTTACCATGTTCAAAAATCACTACCGGTTTCCATTTGCGAATTAACTTTTCTGCCCCACGTAAAACCCCCAATTCTCCGCCTTCAACATCAATTTTTATTAAATGAATCTGTTCTGATAAAGGCAGCAAATCATCCAGCAATTCTGTTTTTACTTCGATCTCTTTTATTTCTTCTTTTCCCTTGTATTCTCTTCGCTTCAATCCGGAATATGCAGGATTGCTAACTACGTATTGAAAACTCGCCGAACCTTTATGATCGGATAGTGCACAATCAAAAACCTTAGCTTCCGGGAAAGTTCTTTTTACTTTTTCGTAAAGATTGGGAATGGGTTCGAAACAAAAGTATTTTCCACCCGGAGCGTATTTAATCATCTCACGCAAAATCTCACCTTCATGAGCACCCACATCCACACAAACCGAACCCGGTTTCAACACCCTGCGCATGATCTCCAATGTTTGGGCATCGTATCGCTGATTCCGCGAAAAACGAATTGGGATGAATTTTAAAATCCCCTTCACCATTGATTTCAGCCTGCGCTTCACACTTTCTTTTATCTGGCAGCGAATTTAGGCATTTGTAAATACTTTTGTAAACACTTGAAATTCAATCAGTTAAAAACAAAAAGATAGCTAAACCGATTAAATTATTCGACCAATAATCAAATAATCTCGACCGAACATCCTTTTTTCACGACAAACACTTGACTTGTACGACAAAAGGCACTAGTTTTGCCATGAACAATTTAAAATTGTCGACGAGTATGATTTATCTGGTGATATTGATGGTGATTTTTGCGGTGGTGTTGGGCATGTTTGCCATGGCAAAGGGTGAAGGAGAAATGTATTCGAAAAACCACAACAGTGCCCGTAAAGGCGACGACCATTTCAATTCATTTACACTATAAAGATCTTTTTAAAAGATTTTCTCCACCCTTGCCTTTGCGAGATAGGCTTCAATGAGGGTTCTGAATTCACTTCCTATTCCGGCGTAACGAATGAACTGATCCAGTTCTTCAGTTGAATGTATAGGCTGCGCTGCCGGTAAACTACCCCAACCTACTTGTTCATCCGTAATGCGAATAACAGATCGCGTATACCGATCAGGCCCTTTATCAATAATATAATGAAGCGGGTTATTAAGAAACTGCTTCTTGTACGAGAGAGGTTTGGCCCGGCGATTATAAATAGGGCGTATCCGCTTTATTTCGGCCATTTCAACAATCTGAGCCAATAAATCGCTGCCTGTTACTTCGAAGGTAACACTCGCAATGGAGTTTTTCAACTCAAATGATTTTCGCGAATAAGCTTTGATAAGATGATGCAAAACTTTTCGGCGAATATTGGTTCCTGAACCAACGTGAATCACTTCGTTATTGGCATCGTGTAAATAGTAGATTCCTGTTTGCTCGGGTAACTCGCGGAGAATAGAATCGTGCAAGGGATCACCCGTAAAACGCAGTGTGCCTTCTTCAACCAACTGCAATAAATCATCGCGGTGCCCTTCAAACAACATGTGAAACAAATGCATCGTTGCTAATGCATCTCCGCTGGCACGGTGACGTTGTTCAATGGAAATGCCTACTTCTTTACATAAATTCCCCAGTGAATAGGATGGATATCCGGGTAATAAACGTCGGCTCGATTTTACAGTACATAACAGGCTACGGTGAAAATCCATTCCCAATTCGCTGTATTCGTGACGAATCATTCCATAATCGAATGCAACGTTGTGAGCAACAAAAACAGCATCTTTCGTAATTCGTGCAAGTTGAGAGGATACATCCTGGAAACGTGGAGCAGATGCTACCATCTCATCCGATATTCCGGTGAGCTTGGTAATAAACGGCGGAATAGGTTGTTCAGGATTAACAAGAGTTTCGTAAGCGTCCAACTGCTTAACGCCATCTGTTAAGTAAACAGCAATTTCCGTAATACGGGATTGTTGCGGACTACCGCCGGTAGTTTCGATATCGACAATAGCGAACATGTGCTAAAGATAGCAAGAATAGATTCGTGCCTTACAATGCAATTCGCGGGATGCTTTCAAAAACCCCTTATGAACCAATTGCACGAAGGTCACGTGCAAAGCGTGCAATAAGCTCGCCCTCGGCCATCGCGCCGTCGGGAAATGCATCGGATACAGATTGTAAAATATCAAGGAAAACCCACTTCATACCGGGAGTAAGATGATGAGATCCAAGTTTAAATGCATCGATTCCCCAATTGTATGCTGTTTCGAAATCTGCCTTTTCCTTTTCGACAATCTGAAAAATAATATCCGCTACATCATAATCAACATCCACTTTTTTGATTCCCTCCGAAAGTAATCGCTGAATGGTTTCCCGCTCCTCGCGCTGTACTTTTCCGTCGATACCTGCAACGGCATAAGCAATTAAACCAAGTCCGTAGTAGAGATGCTGTTTAGCGTCCATATGCATGAAATTTTAGGTTAAGATAGCAATTTTCTTATTTTGCCACAAAATGACACCTATCATGTTTGTGAGAATTGTGAAATTATCGTTTAGAGAAGACAAGATTGAAGATTTTGAACGACTCTTTGAAAAAAATAAAATTGCCATCCGCAATCAGCCCGGATGTAAAGGATTACGTTTGCTTCACGATAAAACGAATCCATGCATATTCTTCACCTACAGCGATTGGGAAAAGGAAGAAGACCTTGAAAACTACCGGCAATCAGAGTTGTTTTCGCAGGTTTGGGGAACGGTAAAGCCCTGGTTCACCAACAAGGCAGAAGCATGGAGTGTTGATGTGCAACATTCCTTATAACTTTTACAGTTTGGGTCGCACTATAAAGCGCGCAGTGTGTCTGCTCTTTTGCTCAACGAGGATTTCCTTTGCATTGGTAAGCATGTCGATAGTTGCCTGATCATAATGACGAATGGTGATCAATTCAACGGTTTCGTTGTATTTTACCTTATAGTTTTCCTGTAAACGTTTAAGCAGATCAGGGAATTTATCTTCATTGTGATCGATACAAACTGAAAAACTCAAAGCTGAGTTCTGCATAAGATGCACACGTACTCCCAGCGATGCAAACACATCAAAAATCTCACGTAAATTTTCCTCAACAATAAAAGAAAAATCGCGGGGCAAAACTGAGATCAGTACCTGATTCGATTTGAAAATAAAAGATGGTATCAGATGATCATACTCTTCTGAAGCCTGAATGATGGTTCCCTTTTCCTCGGGCTGCAGAAACGATTTTACATAAAGTGGAATCCCTTTGTTTTGAAGTGGTTTAATGGTTTTGGGGTGAATAACACTCGCACCGTAATAACTCAACTCTATAGCCTCCCGAAAAGAGATCCTGTCGAATTTCACTGCCTTATCGTATTTCCTCGGATCTGCATTCATCACCCCTGCCACATCTTTCCAAATCGTTACATCCTTCGCATCGAGTAAGTATGCAAGTATGGCAGCTGTATAATCCGAACCTTCACGTCCGAGTGTTGTAGTTAATCCAATACTGGTACTACCGAGAAATCCCTGTGTAATTGCAATTTTTCGTCCAACAGATCCGATATAAAAGGGAATAAGATGTTGATTGGCCAGTTTCTGGCTAGCATCCCAATCGACTTTTCCTTCCCGAAAGGTGCTATCGGTGCGGATAATGGTGCGTGCATCGTACCAGGTATTTTCTATTCCCTGAGCATTCATGTAATGACTGACGATAACAGAAGAAATAAACTCACCCTGAGATACAATCTGATCATAAACCAGATCATAGTTTGCCGATGCCGTTACGTCAAATCGTTTTTGTATTCCGGAGAAGACCTCTGCAACTGCAGCGTAAACGGGATGATTTCGATTGTTCTCAAAGAGGTCGTCCATCTCCTTGATATGATCCTCATGGATCTTTGCAAGTATGGCGTCTTTATCTCCCTTTCCCTTAGCGTAGGCACGTGTCAAATCTTCAAGGGCATTAGTGGTTTTCCCCATAGCAGAAACCACAACAGCTAAATTCTCACTGGAGAACCGCCTTAAAATGGTTGCAACATTCCGTATTCCTGCTGCATCCCTTACACTTGCGCCACCAAACTTGAAAACTTTCATGAATCTTTATTGTATTAGTTGTTGAAATCAAAATGCTGCAGCTGGTCGAAAACCAATTTTCCGTTCAGCCATTCGGAATCGAGGTTTGCGTTGTATTTTTTGTAAAAACGAATAGCGGGTTCATTCCAATCGAGCACTTGCCATTCCATCCTTCTCACTTTTTCTTCTTTTGCCTTAAGCATTACAGCTTCAAACAAAGAAGATCCTATTCCCTTTCCTCTTGCCTTTTCCGTTACAACAATATCTTCCAGAAAAATACACTTTCCTTTCCAGGTAGAATACTTGTAATACCAAATGGCAATCCCCTCAATAGTTCCGTCAAGCTCCGCAACGAGCAGATAAAATACAGGATGAGCACCAAAACCATCTTTGAGCATTTCCTCAACCGTATTTTCCACTTCCAAAGGAGCTTTCTCGTATTCGGCCAATTCCTTAACAAGCTCCAATGCCCTTGGGAGATCAGCGGGTGTGCCCTGTCGAATTCGTGTTGTCATGGTGCAAAAATAGAAAGATGTAGCCCTTCTCGCGTAAAAATATCGTTATGCTTGCCCTATTTGACCTGACTTTATGCCCAAAATCTCCGATATTCGCATTCTATTTAAAGCAGCATGACCAAGATCAAGACCTTAGGTGAATTTATCATTGAGAAACAGTCCGATTTCCCTTTTGCCAGTGGTGAATTAACCCGATTACTCAGTTCTATTCGCCTGGCCTCCAAAATCATCAATCGGGAAGTGAACCGTGCAGGATTGACCAGTGATATTCTAGGTTCAGCCGGTACAGAAAATATTCAGGGTGAAGCCCAGCAAAAACTGGATGTTTACGCCGACAACCAGATGATCTATGCCCTGAAAGCACGCGGAGAAGTTTGTGCCATTGCTTCTGAAGAAAATGATGATTATGTAATCTTCGACAATGACCTGTCGCGAAAGGGCAAATACATCGTATTGTTTGATCCACTCGACGGCAGCTCGAACATCGATGTAAATGTTTCCATTGGAACAATTTTTTCCATTTACCGCCGACTCGATGAAAACAAACCTGTAGGTCCTGAAGATTTTTTACAGGAAGGAAAAAAACAAGTTGCAGCAGGATATGTCATTTACGGTTCTTCAACCATGCTGGTATATACTACCGGAAACGGAGTAAACGGTTTTACGCTTGATCCTGGTATCGGAACGTTTTGTTTATCGCATCCCAACATTCGTATTCCGGAAGATGGAAAAATCTATTCGGTTAACGAAGGGAATTTCGGACAAATGGAAGAAGGAGTAAAAAATTATATTCGCTATTGTCAGGAAGACGACAAATCCACTTCACGTCCATATTCCGGTCGCTATATAGGCTCATTAGTCGCCGATTTTCACCGCAACCTGCTAAAGGGCGGGATTTACATCTACCCGGGAACAATGAAATCACCCGAAGGTAAATTGCGCTTGTTGTACGAATGCAATCCACTTGCTCTGATCGCAGAACAAGCCGGAGGAAAAGCATCGACAGGAAAAGAACGGATTCTGGATATCGTCCCCACAAAACTCCATCAAAGAGTACCGTTTTTTGCCGGATCAAAAAAGATGGTTGAAAAAGCAGAATCCTTTTTGAAGTAAAGAACGCTGCAAATTCCTTATACAAAAAGCACTGCCGGAAGGAGCGCTATGCATATTGACGAAATACGACAACTTTACAAAGATGATTCACGCTGCAAAGAAATTGCACGCGGTTTAACTTCATCTAAATGCAATTACAAATTATCAGGACTTATTGGTTCCTCAGAAGCATTCTTTGCATTTGGAACTTTTGAAAATACCGGAGGAACCCATCTTTTTATTTTTGAAGAAAAGGAACATGCCATTTACTTTTTAAATGACATGGAGTCGCTTTTAGGCTCAACGGAAAATGTTTTGTATTTCCCAGGTTCGAGCAGGCAACCCTACAAAACGGAAGAAACCGATAATGCCAACGTGTTGATGCGTGCAGAAGTGCTGAGCAAACTCGGAAAAAATTCGGGATCGACCATTATTGTAACTACCGCCGAAGGGATTTCGGAAAAAGTAGTAACGCGAAGTCACCTCGAAAAAAACACACTCGAATTGCTTTCAGGCAAAACCTATTCCATTGATTTCATTGATGAGGTATTGCTTGATTTCGATTTTGAAAAAGTAGATTTTGTTTATCAACCCGGTCAGTTTTCCATTCGGGGAGGAATTATTGATATTTTCTCGTTTTCAAATGAAGACCCCTACCGTATTGAATTTTTCGGTGATGAAGTAGAATCAATCAGAAGTTTTGATACAATCACACAGCTTTCTAAGCAAACCTTAAACAGGATCAACATCATTCCAAACATCCAGGATAAAATTTTAAGAGAAAGTCGTGAATCATTTCTTGATCACATACCGAACGGCACAATCATCTGGATCAGCGGAAAGGAACTGGTAGTGGATCAGATGAACAAAGCAACTGAGCGTGCACAAAAAGCATTTGCACAATTAAACAGTCCGCTTAACCATCTTTCACCCGAAGAACTGTATGTAAGCGGAAGCGATCTGATTGATCATCTTCAAAAATTCAGTGTAATAACACTCGGAAGAGGGGGAGAAACGGAAGATGTGAACGAAATAATTTTTGAATTATCACCACAACCCGCCTTCAATAAGAATTTTGATCTGCTGGCAAAAAATCTCTCTGAAAATACTGCCAAAGGTTACAGAAATATCATTCTGGCCGAGCAGTCGCGTCAGGTTGAACGATTGTATTCCATTTTTGAGGACAAGCAAAAAGAGGTGAAGTTATCTCCGATCAAGATGCCTATCAGCGAAGGTTTTATTGATCACAACAACAAACTGGCCATCTATACCGATCATCAGGTATTTGACCGCTACCACCGTTTTCGCTTAAAGGAAGGATTCAACAAAACCCGTGAAGCATTAACGCTTAAAGATCTTCTGAGTTTGCAAAAAGGGGATTTTGTGACCCATATCGACCACGGGATCGGGCAATATTCCGGACTGGAAAAAATTGAAGTCAATGGCAAACACCAGGAAGCCATTCGACTCATCTACAAAGGAGGGGATGTGCTGTATGTGAGTATCCATTCGCTGCACCGAATATCAAAATATACCGGTAAGGAAGGCACTGAACCCACTTTGAATAAATTGGGTTCTAACACCTGGCAAACCCTCAAACAAAAAACAAAGAAAAAGGTAAAGGAAATTGCATACGACCTGATTCAGCTTTATGCAAAAAGAAAATCTGCACCCGGATTCTCCTATTCGCCCGATAACTATTTGCAAACAGAATTGGAAGCTTCATTTATCTATGAAGACACTCCGGATCAGTTAAAGGCAACACAAGCTGTAAAACAGGATATGGAACAAACCTTTCCTATGGATCGACTTGTGTGCGGTGATGTAGGCTTTGGAAAAACAGAAATAGCCATGCGTGCTGCATTTAAAGCAGTAAACGATTCGAAACAGGTTGCCGTTTTGTGTCCAACAACTTTACTTGCCTTACAACATTTTAAAAATTTCAGAGATCGCTTCAAGGATTTCCCCTGTAAGGTTGATTACGTCAATCGTTTTAAATCAGCCAAACAGCGAAAAGAAACGATGGAGAAACTGGCAAAAGGCGAAGTCGATATTTTGATTGGCACTCATGCTATAGTTGGGAAAGATGTGAAATTTAAAGATCTCGGATTACTGATCATTGATGAAGAGCAAAAATTTGGCGTTGGTGTAAAAGATAAATTGAAATTAATGCGCGAGAATGTAGACACCCTTACACTCACAGCCACGCCAATTCCACGAACATTGCAATTCTCCCTGATGGGGGCACGCGACCTCAGCATTATCAGTACACCACCACCCAACAGGCATCCGGTTCAAACCGACATCAGCACTTTTAATGAAGAAGTGATTCGCGACAGAATTACCTATGAAATTTCGAGAGGAGGTCAGGTCTTTTTCATTCACAATCGTGTACAAAACATAATGGATATTGCCGGCTTGATCCAGCGAATTTGTCCGGATGCCCGCATTTGTGTTGGACATGGACAGATGGATGGAGACAAGTTGGAAGAGGTAATGGTCGATTTTATAGAAGGAGAATACGATGTACTGATTGCAACGGCAATTATTGAAAGTGGAATTGATATTCCGAATGCCAATACAATTATCATTAATGACGCACAGAATTTCGGTCTGAGCGATTTGCATCAGTTAAGAGGTAGAGTAGGACGAAGCAACAGGCGGGCATTTTGCACATTGTTAACTCAACCCATGCATACACTGAGTCAGGAAGCGCGAAAACGTTTGCAGGCCATCGAACAATTTTCTGAACTCGGAAGTGGATTCAGTATTGCCATGAGGGATCTTGATATTCGAGGGGCCGGGAATTTATTAGGTGGGGAGCAAAGCGGATTCATTTCGGATATTGGTTACGAAACCTATCAGAAAATTCTTGACGAAGCCATTCAGGAATTGAAAGAGAATGAATTCAAAGAGCTCTATCAAAACGAAGGCATTGAACCTTTGGAATTTGTTCACGAATGCACCATAGAAACAGATCTCGAAATTTTGTTGCCGGATAGTTATGTGAACAATGTAAATGAGCGACTCATCCTATACAGGGAACTCGATGACCTGAAAAACGAAGAGGAACTTAAAAAATACCGAACAATGCTAAGCGACAGATTTGGTCCTATTCCTCCGCAGATTGAAGAATTATTAGAGACCATTCGCTTAAGGTGGAAGGCCAAAGAAATGGGATTCGAGAAATTACTACTAAAATTTAACAAGCTTGTTGGATATTTTGTGGCAAAAGAAGATTCGCCATTCTATCAATCGGAGCGTTTTTCGAAAGTATTGAAATACATTCAACAACACCGTGATGTAAAAATGGAAGAGAAAAACGGCAGGCTTCAGTTAAGTTTTCCCTCTGTAAATTCAATTCGTGAAGCCTTGAATAAAATTGAACAAATACTTGCAACTCCTGTATAGACAACAAACAAAAAAATTAAACCGATTCAGTATTGCTTGTTGTCCCTATCAATTCTTTTTTAGCACATTAATACCGGTATTTTTTCACTTTATCGGGAAAATATATTCATTTACCGAAATAGGGTATTTCCCCTACTTGCTTATCTAAGTCATTCTCTTATATTTAGTTTACCATTGGCGAATGGAGGGCAGCTCAGCTGCTGGCATACCTGTTTTAGACAATTTAAAACACACATCATGGACAAGGCCAGCCTAAATTACCTGAGTTACATGGAATCTGCAAAGAGCTCCATGAGCGAGGAACACCGTGAATTAATCGAGCCACTGATTAAAGAACCGGATTTGTTTTTGCCCATTTTCCATCAGATGGAAAGTGTTTTGTTTTTTATTGATTACAGCAGCAACACTTATCCTTACATCAGTCCCAACTCTAAGGCCGTACAGGGATACTCTGCTGAACTTGTAAAAGAAGAAGGCCCTTCCAATTTCTTAAAGCGTTTTGATCATTCTGATTTAGTAGTAATCAACGAAAAACTTTTCCCCGAATTACTTAGGATGGTGAAGTCTTTAAAAGGTGAAGAATTGCACCACCATAAATTCTGTCTTAACTACCGCATTATTCTTCCCGACGGAAAACCCAGAATGTTGCATCAGCAAAGTAATATTTTAAAGGTCAATAACAATCATGAGCCTCTCCTAATAGCCGGAACCATGACCCATATGAAAGACGGTTACAAGCCTGGAGAAATGTTTTTGCGTTTTAGTCGCTTTCATGAAGATCGCGGATGGGAATTAGTTGAGGAATTACTCTTTAAAACCAATCCGGGGCACAAACATCCTGAACTCTCTGATGCTGAAAAAAAAGTATTGGTACACATTCAGAAAGGCCTTACTTCCAAGGAAGCTGCACGTGAACTAAATCTGAGTCCGGAAACAATAAATCGCCATCGTAAAAACATCATCAAAAAACTCAATGCTTCAAACATGATCGAAGCACTTCAGATTTCCCGCGACAATGGATTGATGTAATTCAGGTATTGGCAGCAGTATAGGTGCGCCATTTTTCTAATAGCTCCGCAAAACCTTCCGGTAATTCCGAATCAAACTGCATCCACTCATTTTTTCGAGGATGAATGAATCCAAGTGTGCGTGCATGCAGCGCCTGACCAGGAATAAGCGAAAAACAGTTTTCCACAAATGCTGTGTATTTCGCAAATGTTGTCCCTTTTAAAATTTTATCGCCTCCGTATTCGTTGTCATTAAACAAAGGGTGACCAATATACTTCATATGTACCCGAATCTGATGTGTTCTACCGGTTTCGAGTTTGCATTTCACCAGTGTAACATATCCCAATCGTTCAACAACTGAATAATGCGTTACCGCATGCTTTCCAATAGAACCATCTTCGTAAACCCGAAAAACTTTTCGGTCTTGCAATGATCTGCCGATATGTCCAACAATTGTTCCTTCTTCCTCCTTCACATCACCCCAAACCAGCGCATAATAAGTTCTCTCGGTTGTACGATCGAAAAATTGTTTTGCAAGATGAGTCAGCGCTTCATCCGTTTTCGCAACAACCATTATTCCGGAAGTGTTTTTATCCAGGCGATGCACCAGTCCTGGACGAACATCATTTCCTTCTTTCCGCATGCTGCTGATTTCACTGAAATGGTACATCATGGCATTCACCAATGTGCCCGAATAATTTCCATACCCCGGATGTGTTACTAAACCGGCAGGTTTATTTATCACTGCAAGATCTTCGTCCTCATAAAAAATATGAATCGGAATATTCTGCGGAATCAATTCAATTTCCCGAACCGGATAAGGGAGTACTATTGAGATATCATCGAAGGGTTTAACCTTATAATTCGGCTTCACCGCTTTATTGTTCACCAGGATATTCCCGTTTTTTGCTGCGAGCTGAATCCTGTTTCTCGAAGTATTGGGAAGGCGGTCAAAAAGAAATTTATCAATGCGAAGAAGTGATTGACCTTTGTCCGCTTTTATTCGGTGATGTTCGAATAACTCTTCACCATTTTCATCTTCCAACCGTTCCTCTTCGCGGTCTAATTGATCCGTCATCGCTGAATAATCAGTTTACGAACTGCTCGAGCTCCCTGATCATTTATAAAGGCAACCAGGTACACTCCATTTTGCAATAAAGAAACACCCAAACGAACAGTTCCTGTAGTGATGGTAGTAGAAATTAATCTGCCTCCCAAATCGTAGATTTCAATCGTACCGTTATTCAGATCTGAATCTATCACCACTTCATCGGTGGCAGGATTTGGAAACAAACGGAGCTGCATTTCTTCCGGAGAAAAATCTTCTACCGATGTTACGTCGCCAATACACCTGTCAAACACCGGGCGCATCATCAAAGCACCCTGAAAACCGGTTTGGATCCACGAAGCCGCAGTTCGGTAATAGATCTTTGATTGTCGGTTGGTGTTTAAATCAAAACCGATATTCAATTTATCAGGATCAAGTTGTTTCCATCCGATAAAATAAGTTCCATTTACAACAACGGGCTGGGCCAAGGGATATTCATAAAACCCGTTGTTCTCCATCACATACTCGGGTGTTTGCAAAAAAGTATTCTGGTATATAACACTTCCCGGAGTTATTCCGGGTCCGCTTGCATCCCAAACATGGAGAATAAAAAGTTTGTTGGAAACATCATTTACACTTGGTGAAAAATGAATGCGGATAGAACGCAAAGTATCGGCTTGCTGAATTTCAAACTTATACGCTAAATACGCATTCGCACCCTGTGGACCATAAGCAGCCTCTGCAGTACCATCATCATAAGCGTATTCGTCGTTAAAAACCTGTTTGAAATGCAGGGTATCGTTTAACTGAAAATTGCTTCCCGGATTAAATGATGCGGTGATATCAAACTCAACTGCACATGAATCGGCAACCAAAGGATCGAACGAATAACCTGATGCATTGATATCGAAAAGCGAACTGAAATTTGATACTGCTGCAACACTTGGAATATTTGGCGCAGTGATTGTTCCCTGAGTTACTCCCTGGTATTTTACAACCATATTCTGCGCAACAATAATACGTGCCACATTATCATTGTTACGCTGGTAAAGCGACATCGTGTCTGCCATATAAAATGTGGGATTCAACTTATAATGCTCCCATGGCATACGGGAAAATTCCTTCAACAGAGAAAGCGCGTCATATTGGTAAGCCACATCCTGACGGATGGTATCGTTCCTATTTCTATTGGCCGCCATGTAAACATAGTCAATGTGCCAGTGATCGAGACTTCCTGACAAATTACCAATGTTGCGAAAACGGAACCGGAACCCATTTTCAAAGAACATATTCTGCAGTACAGGAACCAATACCTGCCTGAAATCATTAAATGCCAGAGCACCGGGACTTGCCCATTGACGAAACCAATCGTTTGCACTTGGCGACCAAAACTCCAGGATGAGTGAATCACCCACTTCCGGTTGATTGCCTCTTCCTGTTTGCTGATAGAAAAAACTCAGGTAAACAGAATCGGCAGCTGTGTAAGGAAAAGTATTGGGTTTAATATCCAAATCGATAGGCTTGCTTGTAAGGTAATCGCAAACCCCGGTTAATGTAGTATTGACAAAATCGTATGGATATCCCTCATCATTCAAACCGTCGAGCGTTGCAACACCAATGGTTGGAGGACCAATTGGAAAACGATTATTCAGGTAGGCGAAGCGATCGACCCAAAGTGAATTATCTCCTGCAGAAGACACAAAATTTACATAAACCGAATCTTGAACCAAATCTACATTCTGAATATAAATTGTATCTGGAGAAGAGGGCTGCCAAAGCGTATCGATAATGGAATAACGTGGATAAACATACTCCTGCACACCAGTTATGGGGTAAGAAGTAAGGTCATTAACGGTAATGAGCACGCTATCCAATGGATTTATTGTTGTAACCAAAACTCCTGCAATACTGTCGTAGGTAATGTAATATGTAGGATTTCGCATATACTTTACGGAATCATGCAGGAGAACGGTTCCGGCAGCATCATAAAGGCGAAAAAAGGTTTGTGATGTAACATTTGCATCACCGGCCTGTGCATTGTAGGGCTTAAAGCGATCACGACTGAAATCATCCAGAAAAGGAAGGAGAATAGTATCGATTTCGTAAACAAAAAGCGAAGGAAACATCCTCACTTCTTTTTTGGTACTGGTCAGATCAAAATTCTCGGATAGCGGACTGAGTGCTTCGTTTTGTGCGTATGAATATGTGCACAACTGCACCAATGTGCAGATCAGAATAAGTGCTTTTGTTTTTTGGCCCTGCATTTGAAAGAATGGCTTAATCGTTACGTAACCAAACAGTAACCTCTGAACCCGATGAAGCCTCTCCACCAGCACCCGGAGATTGACGGTAGATCCGGGCACTGACAGAGTCTTTGCGGGTTACGCATCCTTCACAGGAAGCAGCATAGAGACTGAGTGCTACTCTGTTTAAACTCGAATTAGCTTCATCTATTGTCTTACCGGTTAAATCAGGTACCGTTTCTGTACCTCCACCCCTGCCCTGACCCAGAACCAGTTCGATGGTACTACCCTTTTCCACTTTATCCCCTTTGGAAATTGGACGTGCCTTATATTTCTGTTCAATCACACAATCCTTACAATCCGGATAAGGCTTATAAGTGTACTTAACCTTGAGACCAACAATCTTTAATATTCCTTCTGCATGCTTTTTTGACTTGTAGACCAAATCCGGCATACTCACCATCAGCGGAGATTTTGAAACAACTGTCAGGTAAACGGTCCTTCCTTCTTTCACAAATTGCCCCGTAGAATCAGTTGGCCCAGGATCCTGACGAATAACGGTACCTCTGGGATATTTATCGGTGCTAACGGAATCGATCTGGTAACGAAGTCCGAGCGAAGTTAATTTCCCATCTATCTCTTCCAGCGGCATCCCAATAAAATCAGGTAGGGTAATATAATTTTCCTTGCCATGATGGGTATAGCTTTTCAGGTACCAAACGGTACAATAGAACAATAGGATCATGGTTAAGAGTCCTGCTCCAAAATGAAACAGGAACTGCCTGGAGATGAGGAAACGACCGATGTTGCCGAGTGTGCGCATAAGTGATTAATGGACAAATATAACCCCAATTCCGCCACAATCGGAAGAGAATGAGTAAGCGAGGCAAAATAACTAACAAACGCATGGGGAAACAATCGGCTTTTGGAGAGTATCCACGATGGGAAGCAGGTTACTTTTGTAAAAAATACTCCATGAAAACCCGCATTGCAGTCCTGTCAGGTGGATACTCCCACGAAGCTCAGATCTCAAGAAAGAGTGCCTCAACCGTTATGCGGCACCTCCCAACGGATCGGTATGATTTAATGCAAATCGATATTTCGGAGGAAGGTTGGTTTGCGCTATCCGGTGATGAAAAAATTCCGGTCGACAAAAACGACTTTTCAGTAATCGTAAATGGCAAAAAACATCAGTTTGATGCTGCATTCATTGTTATCCACGGAACCCCGGGAGAAGATGGAAAACTGCAAGGGTATTTCGATATGCTTAAGCTACCGTACACTACTTCGGGTGTATTGACCTCTGCATTGAGTTTTAATAAATTCGCCTGTAACACACTGCTTTCCCAAATGGGAATACGCTGTTCAAAATCGCTGATTATCCGAAAGGGAGACCCCATCAGCAGTGAAAATATAGCTATGACTATTGGCTTTCCAATGTTCATCAAACCAAGCGATGGCGGTTCCAGCTTTGGGGTTTCCAAGGTTAAACAAGCAGAGGAAATAGAAAAAGCAATTTCTACCGCCCTTGAGCATGGTACAGAAGCACTGATTGAAGCCTTTGTTAATGGAACAGAAGTCACCTGTGGGGTATTTTCCGTAAATGGTAAAGTCACTGTTTTACATCCTACAGAAATTGTAACAGAAAATGAGTTTTTCGATTTTGATGCAAAATACCAGGGGAAATCGAAAGAAATCACACCGGCAAGACTGAGTGAAGAGGTAACAAACCTGGTGCGAGCCACCACAGCAGAGGTATATCGATTGCTTAATCTTCGTGGTATGGCACGTGTCGATTTTATCATTCAGGAAAATGTTCCGTTCATGATTGAAGTGAATACTGTGCCCGGACTTTCAGATGCCAGTATTTTGCCTCAACAGGCCCGACATGCAGGCATAGAATTAAGCACCTTATTTTCTTCAGTTCTTGAGGATGCGCTTAAGCGTTGAGTTCATTTAGAAAAGCGATGAGTTTTTCAACTGCTTTTGCCCGATGACTGCATTTATTCTTCTCCTGAGCGCTCATCTCGGCAAAGGTTAAGGAACTTCCTTCGGGGACAAACAAGGAATCGTATCCAAAACCACCACTGCCACGACGTTCGGTGATGATGTTTCCGTTCATAACTCCCTCGAACAAGTATTCTTTTCCATCGAGAAGTAATGCAATTACTGTTTTAAAACACGCACTTCGGTCAACTTTTCCTTGCAGTTCGAGCAGTAACTTTTTCATATTCGCTTCTGCACTCTTCTGTTCGCCGGCATACCGTGCAGAATAGACTCCGGGAGCCCCATTCAGGGCAGAAACCTCAAGTCCGGTATCATCTGCAAAACAATTCACCCNNAAGTGTACTGCCGGTTTCAGGAATTTCTTCCTTCAAATTGTATTCATCCAGACCCGAAATCTGAATGGAATCGTCCAATAAAGCCGCAATCTCATCTATCTTATGTTGGTTCTGGGAAGCAAAAACGATCTTCATATCAAATTTTTCCCCAAAGTTAATGCTTTATAAATGCTATAAGGCAGTAAGTGAGTATCTTTGTACGAACTACTTGTGCGGGGATGTTGGATAACATAACACGGAAAATAGATTTAATGATCATTGGCGCCCAGAAATCCGGGACTACCTCGCTGCTGCGTTATCTGGGAGAACATCCGCAAATAGAAAGCCATAAAGCAAATGAATTCAGTTATTTCTATTCGGATGAAGAATATGAAAGTGGTTGGGCAAAGGCTGAGGAATATTATTTCGGGAAAAAAAATTCAGATAAAAACTTTGTTGTTGCCAAGCATGCGAATTTGTATTCATCGGCTAAAGCAATAGAGCGGCTTTATGAACAGTTTCCTCAATGCAAGTTGGTATTGTTATTGAGAAATCCTGTTTCCAGATCCTACTCCAGCTACCTGATGGAAAAAATGTACGATCGTGTCGACTATGAATTTGATGAATTGCCGGAATTGTTGGAGAAAAAAGATGGAAGGCAACTCGAATCCTGGCAAGAAGAGGCATTTATTGGTTTCAGTAAATACGACGAACATTTGGAAAACGTTTTTCGCTTCTTCAAAAAAGAGCAGGTAAAAGTGATTCTTTTCGAAGATTTTTCTTCACATCCCCTGAGTCATTGCAGGAATCTGTTTTACTGGATGGGAGTGGAAAATGATTTTTTCCCAAGAGTGAGAACAGTTCACAACGAAACCACAATGGTACGATCGCGGATGATGTCGAGAATGATCCGGAACATAATGGTAGATAATTCCGTCCTAAAATCAGCACTTAAAAAAATACTCCCCAACAGAACAGCTTCTCAAATAGGACAAAAATTACGAGAAGCCAATCGCTCAGGAAAGAGTTTTCCAAAGATGAGTCCCGAAATGGAAAACTACCTGAACAAACTATTCCACCCGCACAAGCAGCGGCTGCAAGATTTAACAGGATTGGATTTATCCGCATGGAAATAAAAGAACCCATAGAATACGAGATCAAATCGCGTTCAGGTTTTTCACTTGGACTCCGTGAATTATGGGATTACCGCGAGCTCCTGTATTTTTTTATCTGGAGAGATATTAAAGTGCGATACAAACAAACATTTCTGGGAATTACATGGGTGGTACTTCAACCATTATTGTTAATGCTTGTGTTCTGGATCGTGCTGGGAGATCGGTTTGGAAAGGATCTTGGAAGCATTGATTACAGGATTTTTATGTTGAGTGGTTTTTTGCTTTGGAATATTTTCTCCAGCGGATTGAACAATGCCGGCAATAGCATGGTCAGCAATGCCAACATCATCAAGAAAATTTATTTTCCCCGGCTAATCATTCCTGTGTCAGCCATTGGAAATGCATTTTTTGATTTTACGATTGGCTTATTCGTTTATATCACCGTTCTGATCATCCTTCAAACACCAATAAACCTTACAGGTGTTGCACTGACAGTACCTGCGCTTATCCTGACATTTACAGCATCATTGGGAACGGGTAGTCTGATCGCTGCACTAAACGTAAAATACCGTGATTTTCGGTATGCGCTTCCTTTCATGATTCAGGCACTGATGTTTATTGCGCCTGTTTTTTATCCCTTACAGATCAGCACAGAAAACGCAAGTATTCTATTTGCCTTTCATCCGATGTATGCACCCATTGAATTATTCAGACAACACTTTCAGGATTATCCTATTGACCAGACAGCAGTAATGATTAGTGCAGGAGTCAATCTAACATTTCTAGTTGGCGGAATTTACATTTTCCGTAAGACGGAACATTATTTTGCAGATCTGGCATGAAGCCCGCCCTCGAAATACAAAACATCAGCAAGTTGTACCGCATAAGGCACGAGCTGAAACCTTATTTAAGCATCAGGGATTCGATTAGTGGCTTATTCAGAAGAAACAGCTCTGTGACGGAAGATTTCTACGCGTTAAAGGATGTAAGCTTTGATGTAATGCCCGGAGACACCTTAGGTATCATCGGAAAAAATGGTGCCGGAAAATCGACACTGCTTAAAATCATATCCAGGATTACACCTCCAAGCTCTGGTAAAATAAAATGCAGGGGAAGAATTGCAAGCCTTCTTGAAGTCGGGACCGGATTCCACCCGGAGCTTAGCGGGAGAGAAAATATTTATTTCAATGGTTCTATTCTTGGAATGAAAAAAAAGGAAATCGACAAAAATTTTGATGCCATTGTTGATTTCGCCGGAGTAGAAAAGTTTATTGACACTCCCTTAAAACACTATAGTTCCGGAATGCAATTGCGATTGGCATTTGCAGTAGCTGCTTTTCTGGAAAATGAAATTCTGATTATTGACGAGGTGCTCGCTGTTGGCGATGCCGAATTCCAGAAAAAATGTCTGGGCAAAATGGATGAGGTGAGTAAGAGTGGTAGAACGGTGTTGTTTGTGAGTCATAACATATCCGCTATAAAACAACTTTGCAGATCGGCCGTTATTCTCAATCAGGGTGAAATTGTTGGTAAAGGGAATACAGATGAATGTCTTAACCAATACCTAATCTCTTCTGAAGAACGAATAAAAAATTCGAACGGTGAATCGAACCTGAACGGAAAATTCTTAAAACGCATTCAACTTTCTTCAGAAGGAAATATTCAGAATACAGTAACTCCTGGAGAATCGATCTCCATAGAATTGGAATTAAATACAAAAGAAATTGTTGGGGAAATTATTCTAGGATTAATCATCCGGGATGAATATGGTCAGGCCTTAATCGGAGTAAACAATCTGCATTACGGTACAAATTTCATTTCGGCCCATACGAATTCCGAAAAATTTCAAATGCACTTGAAAAAATTTCCCTTAAATAAAGGGCATTTCTCTATAGACGTACACATCGGTTCAGGCAAAAAGGATATTGAAGTCATTCGGGACGCCGTTTATTTTAGCGTAAGTCCCGGATTGATTAAAGGAAGCAGTGAGCGTCTGAATGATCAATTAAATAAATTATTCGTTGATGAAATTGAATTCAGGAAACTTTAAGAAAAACTTAAATATTGCCAAGAGGAAGATTCTACTTAGGAAAGAACTCTTTTCGATTCCATCATTTGAGCTTTCAAAAACTTCAGGATCAACTGATCATAAGTCATACTTAGCCGTTATCGAAACAGAATACAGGAAATACATTGAAGAAATTTCAAGCGCCGAAATGGCCGCCTCCCTGGAATTATCTCAATTCATTTTTGAATTTGTAGAAAACAAAAAACCACTTAAAATAGTGGACATGGGTTCAGGCTTTTCGTCCTTTGTAATCCGATTCTATCAGAAACTTCATCCTGAACTCTCTATTGAATGCTTTTCAGTGGAAGACGACTCTTCATGGCAGGATAAAACAATAAAATATTTAGAGGAAAAAAATGTGTCAGCTGAAAATATTCTATCACCGGATGATTTTTTCAAACGAATAACTTCAACATATTTTGATTTGATCATTCTGGACCTGAATTTTGTAGAGGTTAGGAAAAAATATATTTCTCCTTGTCTTAATATTTTAAGGAAAGGCGGCTTTTTAATTATTGACGATGTGCACAAAGTGGAATTCCTGAGGGAAATTAAAAAAACAGCTAAAAAAGCAGAATTACCTCTCTTAAATTTAGAAAAAATAACCAAAGACCGATTTGGAAGGTTTGCTGTAATGATTCAAAAATGAAAGGTCTTTCAGTAATTATTCCCACTATTAACAGAAACAATATTCTCAACGAGACTATTGAATACGCAATTGAGGCATTAAAAGAGATTCCACATGAAATAATTGTGGTTAATGATTCAGAGAAGGATATTACAACAGCAAAAGACAATAAAATAAAAATCCTAAGAAACTCGAAAAAAGGAGCTGCAAGTGCACGAAATACAGGCGCTCAAATAGCTCAATATGACTACCTTTTATTCCTTGACGACGATATCCTTATCAATAAAGCAACCGTTGATGAAATCTTAAACCGAACTATCCAGGATAAGTATAAAATATTCTTACCCAATTGGGCCTACCCCAATGAGAGTCTTTCAATCCTCAACTCCTATAAGTTTGGAAGGTTTCTTATTAAAATAAATTACTATAAACTAGAGGGATGGATTGGACAACCACTTGAAAAGGATCTTTCGTCCAATGCAACAATGGCCAGTTATTTTTTTCTTATACGAAAAGAAGATTTTTTTGAATTAGGGGGGTATAACGATAGGATTCCTCATGCGGGGTTTGAAGATTACGATATTTCAAAACGATTGAAAAAGAATGGATTTGAATTCTATATTCTTAGAGAACTCAATGTCATTCACAACGAAAATGATCGACATAAACTGAAAGCCTGGCTCAATAGAAAAAAAAGAAATGCTGCAACCCAAAAACAGGCAAAATTGAATGGGAACAGCGAAATAGCATTAAACTATTCACTTTCGGCTCATCTGAAATGGAAATTATTGCGGATCCTAAAACCACTTCTTTTCACCTCAGCTGCAATTGTTCCGAACTTAAAAGTATTTGACGGTGTTTATACAATAATTACAAAAGCACTCACAGGAGTTTATATCTATGAAGGATACAACCAAAAATAAATTATCACTTAAAACAAAAACCCTCAACATTTTTAGAAAAGTGTTGATAGTAATTTGTATCGACCGAATAATTCCAATCATTATCCGTCTCATTCCTCAACTTTACAAAATCGCTCCAAACAATTACCAATACGCAAATCCAAGTTTCAGGAAAGTAACAAGAAATGGAGTTCAGATTAAACTTAACATACACGATTATATCGGTCATTGGATTTATTTTAATTTTAAAGATAAAGGGAGAGATGAATTAATCAGGCTTAGCAAGGGCTTGAAAAATCATGTGATTTTTGATATTGGTGCAAATAATGGGTATACCGGTTTAATCCTTGCGAAAAATTCAGGAAAAAAAATATATTCATTTGAACCGGACCCTGACAATTTTAATGAGTTAAGAGAAAATGTGGAGCTAAATCCAAAGCTGGATGTACAGATTTACAATTTTGGCTTAGGCGAGGAAAATGGTGAGTTCTTAATGGAGCGACCATGCAAGGAAAATATGGGAGGCAACCGAATTGCTGTACAACCAACACAAGACACTTATAAAGTTATTATCAAAAAACTTTCTGATTTCGTTAAAGAAAATGAAATTGAACATCCGGTTGGGTTGATAAAAATTGATGTAGAGGGTTTTGAACAAAAAATCCTAAACGGGTGTACTGACATCATCGAACAATTTAAACCCAAACTTTTTATTGAAGTAGATGATAATAACCTTAAACTGCAAAATGATTCTGCAAAACAACTGATTGCCTGTCTAGAAAAAAATTACACTAAATTGTACAATGCTGAAAATAATAAAGCGGTTTACTCCGGTCAGGATTTTACAAATTGTCATTTCGATGTAATAGCACTTCCATGATGAAATCAAATAAGTCCATTACTCTTATTATTTCGAACATCAATAAATCCAACAATTTTGAATGGACAATTATTGAGCTGTTAAAGCATTATAACAATCTATCCATTTTATTACTCAACCCAATCAAAAACACAAGCTTTGAAGCCTTCCTACGCAATTACAAAGTCAATTATAAAGTTATTACCTATAAAGGGAAATTAAGCATTCCTCGTGCTGTATTTCAGACTTTATTGTATTTGAAAAAAATGAAAACTGAGCTTGTTCATTGCCACCTGTTCGAAGCTTCGTTAATTGGACTTTGGAGCGCAAAAATCCTTGGAATCAAAAAAAGAATCCATACACGACACAACGCCACAATACACCATCAGTACCATCCACAAGCGGTAAAATACGACAAGTTCATCAATCGTTTAAGCACGCATATTATATCCATCAGCAAAAACACTTCTGAAATTCTGACCAAACTTGAAAACGTACCTGAGAATAAGATTTCACTGGTTTATCACGGCTTCGACTTTGACCAGATTGCATGCAATTCACCTGAAATCAAAATCCAACTTCAATCAAAATACAATATTGCCGGAAAACCGGTAATTGGAGTTGTATCGAGGTATATCGATTGGAAAGGAGTCCCATTTATTATTGATGCTTTTTCTGAATTTCAAAGGGAAAACCCGGGAGCTCAACTTGTTCTAGTAAATGCAAGCGGACCACTAAAACCAATGATTCAAAAAAAAATCAGTCAACTTCCACCTTCCTGTGTTATTGAAATCCCATTTGAGGAACAAATATTCTGCCTAATGGACTGTTTTGACATTTTTGTCCATGCTCCAGTATCAGAAAACAGTGAAGCATTCGGACAAGTATATATTGAATCGATGGCATTAAAAATCCCTTCAATTTTCACTGCATCGGGTATTGCGGCAGAAATTGCAATCCATAATGAAAATTGCAAGGTTGCAGAATTTAAAGACTCTTCTTCCATTTTAAAATGTTTACGAGAGTTATTTCATGACAAGGAGTTACAAGAAAAACTGGCCAACAATGCTTATTCATTGGTATTGAAAAATTTCTCGGTACAAAAATCAGTGAAAAAACAAGTGGAGATTTATGAAAGTTAAATTTTCAATAATCATCCCGTGTTACAATCGCTCTGAAATGATTTCAGATACCGTTGAGTCAGTTTTGAATCAGGATTACACCAACTTTGAATTAATCCTCGTTGATGACGGAAGCACTGATAACACTTTGCAAATCCTCCAAAATTTGTCAGAAAATGATAAACGAATTCGTGTTATTGAACAGGTTAATTCAGAACGCGGAGCAGCACGAAATAATGGATGGAAAAATGCAATCGGTGAATGGGTTTGTTTCCTTGATTCCGACGATTTAATGCTTCCCAATCACTTATCAACACTCTCATCGGCAATTGAATGTCATAAAGAGATCAACCTTTTTGCAACCTATTACGATTTTCTTGAGGGAGGCAAAATACAAGCATCACCAATGAAAAGATACAAAGAAGAAAGATATGCATATCCACTTCTTCTTACTGGTAATCCCTTCGCATGTAATATTACAATCCGGAATTTTTCCCCGGAGACTATCCCATTCCGCGAAGAAAGAAATCTGTCTTCAATGGAAGACTGGATCTTTTTGTTTTCAAATATGTGGGCACAAGACTTGTTTTTGATTGGAAAGTGTACCATTCACATGAGGGAACATGAGTTGCGGTCGATGAGAAACCATGATCTCATCACAACAAGAAGAATGCAGGCGCTTGATTATATCCTAACTCATTTTTCTCTCACAAGACAGGAAAAAAAGTTGCTTAAAGGTTACTCCAATTACTTTTGCGGCATCCATTATTATCTAGACCAAAAGCGGTTTAAGGCACTTCGCTCTTTGCTATATTCGATGAAACATCTTGGAGTTAAAAAAGAGATCCTCAAACTTTTGATAAAAATTATAATTGGTAGAAAAACCACTCTCAGAATTAAAGATGTGTTATACCCTGAAGCAACATGAAAAGCAAAGGAAATATATTGGTATTTACCTATTGGCCAATGAATGATGCGCTGATTCAAACATATACTTTACCATATGTTAATATCATCAGGAACATTATTAATAAGGAAAGAAAGATATATATAATTACACTTGAAAAGAACCCCAATAAGGAATTAACGGAAATTAGCCCAGGCATCTTTAACTTACAACTTCCCTACCGGCCATTGGGCTTTAGTGCTGCAACAGGATGGTTAATTCAACTTTTCCGACTTGCCCGCTTTGTTCGCAAAAAAGACATTGGAATTATTCACGCCTGGTGTACCCCTGCCGGATCCATTGCGTATTTCCTTTCAGTAATTACAGGCAAAGAACTAATCATTGACAGCTATGAACCGCATGCAGAGGCAATGGTTGAAAATGGCAGCTGGAAACGAAATTCGGCCGGATTTAGATTTCTGCTCAGAATGGAAAAAAAAATGACTCATTCAGCAAAGCATTTAATTGCTTGCACTGAAGAAATGAAGCTCTATGCAGAAAGAAAATTCAACTGGTCGGGTTCGCTACATGTAAAACCTGCATGCGTTGATTTGAATAAATTTTTTCCGGTCAATTTAAAAGACGAACGATTATTGGAAGAACTGAATTTAAAAGGTAAAACTATTGGTTTATATGCCGGAAAATTTGGAGGAATCTACCTTGAAGAAGATGTATATCGCTTTTTCAGAGAATTATTTAAAGAATTTGGCACCGACCTTGTCTTCCTACTGCTTACAAATGAAAAAAGAGAAAAAATAGACGAATGGTGTTCCCGTTTTGCACTTCCCCCGGATAGAATTCGTTCGCTTTTTGTTCCCCACAACGAGGTTTCCCGATATATGCAATTGGCCGACTTTGCAATTACCCCAGTGAAGCCCATTCCATCCAAAAGGTTTTGTAGTCCGATCAAAGATGGGGAGTATTGGGCCTGTGGTTTACCTGTTGTAATCACGAAAGAAATTTCAGATGATTCCGGGATTATAGTTGAAGAAAATGCAGGAATTCTGATGGATGATTTTACAGATTCAGGATTACGACGAACAGCTAGAAGTTTAAAACACTATTTGCTATCGGAAGACGAATCTGATCGAAAAAACCGAATACGAGCAATTGCTGAAAAATACCGCAATTACGATATTGCCCTTAAAGTTTACAGGGAGATTTACGGTTAATTTTTCTTACTATTTAAATATTTCCTATTTCCAGAATAGTAATACATGACCATTATTGCTGATACAAACATTGGCAGAAATGCAATTTTAAATCGCACCAAAGCACCAAAATTTGATGTCGAGAGGCCAATAATCAATGAAAATATCAAAGAATAAGTTATACAGAAAAAGACCAATGGGTGGTCAAAAATATACCTGAAAACACCAAAAATTCTTTTTCGCCATAAGACGATAATCAACATAACAAGGATTATTGAATTCTCCAAACCTGAAAGTAGCATTACTACATTTTTCGTATCCCAGATAAATGGCCGAAACAATCCGGCAACCAAAGCAGGTCCAGATACGCCGAGTGCACCTAGAAAAGTTGCATCATAGGTTCCGATATCAAATGAATTCCCCTGATACGCCTCCCTTTTTAAATCAGTTTGTTTTATTACTGCCTCTTCCAATAAGGTCTCGAATGAAAAACCAACTACGGATGATAAAAAAAGGTAACCCAACAATACAGCCATTGTCATGGAGAACGGAATAGCTGAGTACCTCAGAAATTTACTTTTGATCAAAAGAATTTTTGAATAAAAATTCCAGATGATGGCACCAGGCAGCAGGGCAATAATGATATATGGTTTAATTGAAAAAATCACAATGAATGCAACTATCAAAACTATTCCATTCTTAACTCTGTCTTTTTTTGAAATAAAAAACTCATGAAAGCTGTAAATAAACCAACATGTACCGGAAAGTGTGATCGTATCCTTTAGCATTCCACTCCCCCAAAAAACTGCAGAGGGAAGCAATAGAACAGAAAAGAAAAACAGCTTTTGCATCTGAGGATAATACCTAACAAACAGTTGAAATAATTTCCAAATACCCGAATAAGCAAAGAGGGCCATCCACATTGTGGACAATAAATAACTTTTGGCTCCAAGGAAAACGAATGGGGTAACAATTCGAATTACCCAAAATGTTTTTTTATCAAAATACATGTATCCCCAGGGATAGCCGGTCTTACCTGAGAAGAGATACATGTTTTCCTGTGAAGGTGCGGAAAAATAAACAGTGGAAAATTTTGAAGGATCATCAAGTAATAAATTCACAAATGCACGGGCAGATTCAAAATAAGAAATAGTATCTCCTCCCTTGTAGTAATAGGTGTACACCCAGCAAAATGCAATGGCACCAAACATTTTTGCAGCTAAGCCTAATGTGTAATACCGGTATTCGGGATATAACTTTTTCTTTTTACTACTGATGTAGTTCGACCAAACAAGAATGACAATAAGAAAAGACGGAAATGCAATCAGTTCTATAGGATCCAGTCCTTCGAGATAACCAAGATTTACAACTTCGTCGCGCATTACTGATGGTGGTATTTCTCTCCTTTGATAATGGTGAATGCCCGGTATAATTGCTCAGTAAAGAAAAGTCGAACCATCTGATGAGTGAGGGTCATCCGTGAAAGCGACAATTCGTGATCAGCTCTTTTCCGAACAGAGTCAGAAAATCCGTAAGCGCCACCGATAATAAATACGAGACGTTTAGTTCCTGCATTCATCCTTTTCTGGATAAAATCGGAGAACTCGACCGAATTGAATTCTTTTCCGTTTTCATCCAGCAACACTACAACATCACCTGATTCAACCTTTGAAAGGAGCAATTCACCCTCTTGTTCGCGCGGATCATTCTTACCTGAACGGGGAAGGGGGACATCTGTCCGCTCGAACGAAGTGTATCGTTTCAATCGCTTTTCATAATCCTCCAAACCCTCTGAAAGATAGCCTGTTCCGGTAAGGCCCATTGTTATTAACTTTATCCTCATTCCCAACGTAGAATACCCTAAATGTATAAATTTGTTTGCCTTGTTAAGCAGCATTTAAAGCTTTGGCAAGGATTTTGCAAACCATATCCTGAAACAAAACGCAAAACTATGAGAACTTTATTTGCTTCCTTCCTGATGCTCTTTGCAACCAGCTTGTTTGCACAGACCGACATTACCGATCAGGTGGTGGGTTATATTAAGACCGCCAATGTAAAGGAGCTTGCCAAGCATTTTGCCGACAACATCGACCTTGCAGTTGACGATACCGATGATATTGTGAGTCGTGCTCAGGCAGAGCAGATTCTGAAGAAATTCTTCGACAAGAATCAACCTAAAAACTTTGCCATCAAGCATTCTGGTGTTACCAAATTGGGAATTGAGTACCGTATTGGGGACCTGGAAACATCCGGTGGTAATTTCAGGGTTAGCATTAACCTCAAGAAGGTTGGCGACATCTATCAGATCCACCAGTTCAGGATTGAGCCTGCATAAATTCCTCTCTTCGCGGCGAATGCTTAGTTTTGCCGCATGGAATTAACAGACCTCATTCGCTTCGCAATCCGGGAAGATGCCGGTGACGGTGATCACACCTCGCTTGCCTGCATCCCTGAGGGAACCACAAGCAAAGCCAAATTACTGGTTAAAGAGAGTGGTGTACTGGCAGGAATAAACAGCGCAAAACACATATTTGCCGAAATCGATCCATCATTAAAGATCGAATGGCTTAAAAAAGATGGCGATATCGTTCAAAAGGACGATATCGCCTTTTTTGTTGAAGGATCCGTCCATTCAATACTACTGGGAGAACGTTTGGTATTAAACATCATGCAACGCATGAGCGGAATTGCATCCATCACCCGAAAGATTGTTGACTCGCTTCAGGGAACCAAGTGCAAAGTACTTGACACCCGCAAAACAACTCCACTGCTACGCGCATTGGAAAAAGAAGCTGTCAGGATTGGCGGAGGAACCAATCACAGAATTGGTCTATACGATATGATTCTGATTAAAGATAACCATGTTGATTACGCCGGCGGTATTACAAAAGCGCTTGACGCAACAAGAAACTACCTCGGAAAAACCGGAAAAAACCTGCGTATCGAAATAGAAACCCGTAATCTGAATGAACTTGCACAAGCCATTCAACATGGAGGATTTCACAGGGTCATGTTCGACAATTACAGCCTGAAAGATCTTCGAAAAGGAGTAGAAATGGTAGCAGGTAAGTTCGAGACAGAAGCATCAGGAGGAATTACACCTGAGAACGCATACGACTACGCTGCAACCGGTGTTGATTTCATTAGCATGGGTTGCCTTACCCATTCAGTAAAATCGATGGATCTTAGTTTGAAGGCATGCTAAACTTCCTGAAAAAAATAAAAAGCATCCTTGCCATTCGCGCACAAAAAACGGTTCTGCCTGGATTTGAAGGTCAAAACCTTTATGATGTAGGAAAGTTTTTTATTGCGGGACTATCATCGGGCAGTGTTGCAAGTCGGGCAGCTGCGGTAACTTTCCGCTTTTTACTGGCTGCCTTTCCAATGGTGATTTGCATTTTTTCACTTATNNTTATACCCTTCGTACCCATCGACAATTTTCAAAACAGCATTATCGATTATATGCATGGATTTTTCCCGGCACAGGTTTATGATTTTTTTGATGAAGCACTTGTTGATCTTATTAAGCGAAAACGAACATTTCTGCTCTCAATTGGATTCCTGATAACCATCTATTTTGCATCGAATGGAATCAAGGCACTTCTGGAAGCATTCTCTTCATCATCACATCTCGAGAAAAAAAGAAGTTTTCTGCAACAAAGCATTTGGTCATTGGGCATTTTATTTATGTTCATTCTACTGTCGGTATTACTCACACTCATTTCAGCTGCAGGTCAATTCATGATCGACTACTTCTACCGAATCGGATGGATTGAATCCGGAATAGGTTATAGTTTTATGATCGTTTTTAAAAACACCCTACTCTTTCTGTTGTATTATTTTGTGATTAACCTGCTATACAACATTGGAAACACAGAACAGAAAAAATGGAAATTCTTCACTGCAGGTGCAACAATGTCCACTTTGCTGATCATTGCTTTGCAAAAAGGATTCTCATTTTATTTGATGGATATCGCTAAATTCGATAAACTTTATGGTCCATTAGGAGCATTCCTTGCTTTTTTGTTGTTCTTTTATTACCTGTTTTACCTTCTTATCATCGGTTTCGAACTCAACGCTTCCATTCACGGTGCAAAGAAAAAACGCATGAATTCCTGACCCTATGAAAAACTTACTTTTTCTTTTTTCATTCATCGTCTTATCGTCGTCATTCTCCCATGCACAAGCCTACGACCCTCTTAATTCTCCCAATTCATATCGCAATAAGAGCAATCCACATTATTGGAAAAATCGTCCACCCTATCCCGGCTACTGGCAACAGGATGTTCATTATACCATAAAAGCCACAATCGATGAAGCCAGTGATATTATCAGCGGTGAACTTCACCTGGTCTACACCAATAACTCACCTGATGATCTTCCTTTTGTTTATTTCCACTTGTATCAGGAAGCTTTTCAACCCGGATCCTATTACGACAAGCTAAACAAAGCCAATGGTAATTATCCGAATTATGGTCCGTACGAAAAACAAGGACTTGGAACAAAAGTTGAATCGGTAATCGTAAACGGCCATGAACTGAAAACGGAACAAGACAATACCATTTTAAAAGTATTTCTTGAACAACCCATTAAAAGCGGAACATCCGGTGAGTTCCATATAAAATTCAAAACGTATTTTGATAACAGCAACGGTGTTGGCAGACGTTTTAAAAAATTCACAACCAAAGGATACAAGCATTACGACGGGGTACACTGGTATCCCCGCATAACAGTGTACGACAGAAAGTTCGGCTGGTGCACCGATCAGCATTTAGGCAAAGAATTTTATGGTGATTTTGGTTGTTATGATGTTGAATTAAACTTCTCTTCGAATTATGTTGTTGAGGCAACAGGTAATCTCACCAACCGCGAAGAAGTTCTGCCAAAGGATTTGCGGGAAAAACTTGATATCCGGAATTTCACCCAACCCATTGCAGAAAAAAATATCAGCGAACCAATTCCTTACGATCCTAACCAACGGAAGACCTGGAAATACCATGCAGAGAATGTACATGATTTTGCATTTACGGCGGATCCAACCTATCGCATAGGAGAAGCAACATGGAATGGAGTTAGCTGTATTTCCGTAGCACAGGAACATCACGCCTGGAAATGGCAAAATGCAGCGGAATACGCAGCAAAAGTAATTGAGGTTTATTCCCGCGATTTTGGAATGTATGTGTACCACAAAATGGTTGTTGCAGATGCCAGAGACGGAATGGAATATCCCATGCTTACTCTCGATGGTGGATTCGATCCGGATTACCGCGGATTACTTGCCCATGAAATTGGTCACAACTGGTTTTTTGGTCAGGTTGGCAACAATGAAACCTATCGCGCATGTCTTGATGAAGGATTTACCCAATTCCTAACAGCGTGGGCGCAGGAAAACATTGATGGCGACACTATTCAAAGAAGTCGTCCACAAAACAAATACACCGATCGTTTCAAACACTACGACCAGGTTCGCGAATCCGCCGTTTTTAATGGATACCTCAGAGATGCGATACAAGGTGATGACGCTGTGCTCAACACCCACTCTGATGATTTCGGAAGCGCATTGGGACATGGCGGCGGATACCGTCATGCTTATTACAAAACAGCCTCCATGTTGTACAATCTTCAGTATGTGCTTGGTGATGATCTGTTTTTGGCAGCCATGAAAAACTATTTCGATCAATGGAAAATTGCGCATCCTTATGTTGAAGATTTCAGGAACAGCATTATCCAGTATACCAAAGTTGATCTGAACTGGTTTTTTGACCAGTGGTTTGAAACGAAAAAAACCATTGACTACGCTATTGTAAAAGCCAGATACGGAAAAGAAAAAAACAAATACCTTGTTACTTTCCGACGCAAAGGCGAAATGCAAATGCCTATTGATTTCGTTGTAGAAGGTGAAAATGATTCAATGTATTATTTCCATATTCCGAATACCTGGTTTGTAAAGCAGACCAATGCAACCGTTCTTCCTAAATGGACCGGTTGGGGGAAACTCAATGAGGAATACACCGCCGAGATCACTGTACCTGTTGCAATACGCGACATCCGCATTGACCCGAGTCATCGTCTTGCAGATGTTGATCAGTTAAACAACAATATGCGATTCCCGGTGCATTATGAGTTTGATTCGCGCATTCGTAATAATCCCGACATTCACCGTTATGAGGTTTTTGTCAGGCCGGAATTGTGGTATAACGGATACGATGGCTTAAAACCGGGAGTGCATGTAAATGGAAATTACATGAACTACAAGCACATTTTCGATGTGACGTTATGGATAAATACAGGATTTGGTCACCGCATTCCACAAAGTATTAGCAATTACGAAGGCGTGAACAATGAATTCGATCCGATTTCACTTCGGCTGAATTATAAAACCGGACTGAACAAGTTTTTTGGGAAATCCAACTTTCTATTTTCAGGATCTGTTCTTGACGGACTAAAAACGGTAAACACCGGCATTGAAAAATGGAATAATAAACGCAATATCAGAATGTACGGAATGTTCAAACTGATGTATCGAAAAGACACCGCTGATCTAAACTATTTGTTGTATCCAGGAGAATGGATGGCCGACAAGTTCAACAATACCTTGAATTTTGGAATTGATAAANNCCGCTGTTGGTAGTGATTATTCATACGGACAATTAAGCATGACCTCCATTCACCGTTTTAAAATCTGGAAGACACGATTAAGTACACGCTTGTTTGCACAATACGGAACAGGGTCAGCGATTCCCTCTGAAAGCGCGTTGTTTTTGGCAGGAGCAAATCCGGAAGAAATGATGAACAGTAAATACACCCGCTCGATTGGATTTTTCCCTTACGAGTGGACAGGTAATTACGGAGCTTCCACCAATCATTTTCATGCGGGTGGAGGATTAAATCTTCGCGGCTATGCAGGTTATCTTATTCCGGATATGGATAGCGCAGGCAATCTGAGTTTCCATTACAAAGGAAACAGCGGCACATCCTTCAGCGCGGAATTGGATCTTCGTGATATTGTAAAGTGGAAACCAAAAAAGCTCAGCCGCTATTTTGGACTGGATATTTACCTGTTTACCGACGCAGGTATCATGGCCAAAGAAATGAGTGGGAAGCGTTTTGATTTTGCATCTTTTCGAGCCGATGCAGGTGTTGGAACCGCTCTAACCATTAAACGATTTGGTCCACTTGAAATGGTTGAACCATTGGTGCTACGATTTGATATGCCTTTGTTCCTAAACGTTGTACCCTATACAGAAAACTATTTCCAATTCAGGTACGTGGTTGGAGTCAGTCGTTCGTTTTAATTACAGTACCGTTACAGGAACCGTTGAAATTTTTCGGGAACAATTTCCCGGATAGACCGGTTAACACCAAACAAGTACACAAAAGCATAAAGCGATCCGGAAATAATTATGGTCCGGATTCCAATATTGATTAGTACAGGAATGGTTCGCTGAAACAAACCTAAATTCATATCTACAGAAATGAAATCAGGTATAGCGAGTCCAATAATTGCGGAGATGAATAATGCCGCTAAGAGCAATAAACCGGGAATGGTAATTGGTTGAATTCCGTATTTCCTGTATAGAAAAATACTTTTCATTAAATTATAGAGCAATAAAGAAAAAGCAGTTGCAATAGCAGCTCCGGTAATCCCGTAATAAGGAATGAGAAGGAGATTAGCTATAATGGTTATTACAAGCAGAAGAATATTAAAATAAAAATTATACCTGAAAAAAGGAGAGAATCCGATAATCAGTCCATTGATAGAAGTGAAAAGATCAAACATTTTCGAAACGCCCAGAAAAAAAAGTGGCCATCGGATAACACTGAATTCCGGGGGAAGCATCATTAAAACCAAATCAAGGTTACACCAAATCAAAATAAAAATCCAACCTCCAACAAGGGTTTGAATCAAGCCATTTGAAAAAAACAATTTCCGTATTCCTGTCCAGTCCTCCTTATGCATGGATTCACTTGTTACTGCAGAAGAAACATTTGAAAGAGCTCTTGACGGAATGGTGATAACCGTAATCATAAAAAACGCCATCTGATAGTACACCACTTCCGACAATCCGACTAGCGCGCCAATCATAAGTACGTCAATACGGTTCACCAAAATACCTGCACCCTGATCCAGGACACTATAAAAACCGAATCCGGTTAATTCCTTAAACTCCTCCTTATTTACAGGGTATTTGATTGCCAATAAATTATTTCCGCGCATCAATAAGAACATGAATAAAAACTGAGACGCAAAACTGATGGAATAAAACATAAACAGGCCGTGAAAATCAATTTTGCCCATTGCAAATAATACTACACCTGCAATTTGTACCAGTCGGATGTAAACCTCATTAAAAAAGCTGCCAAGTGAATTGCGAAACGAAGCCACAGCATAACCGTTAAGCGAGCGAAACAACGTATTAAAAAGTGAATTCAAAAAAATGATCAACAGCAAATAGCTAGCATCCATTAAGACTTCATCTGTCAAAATTCTGATAAACCAATCGCCTGCAGCAATGAAAAAAACACCCAATATCAGCATCCCCACTAATGGGAAAACCCATAAATAAAAATTTAAATCCTTTTCTCTTCCCTCCGATCTAAACCTAGGCAAAATACGGACAGCAATTGGACCTGATCCAAAATTCAGGAATTGGGAAAACACAATTCCTAATGTAATTGTCAATTGAAGCAATCCATACATTTCCCGAGGCCAACCTTCTT
The DNA here is from genome assembly GCA_002351955.1 of Flavobacteriales bacterium UBA2798. Classification (GTDB taxonomy): domain Bacteria; phylum Bacteroidota; class Bacteroidia; order Flavobacteriales_D; family UBA2798; genus UBA2798. The sequence goes on along the minus strand of DEHO01000060.1, from coordinate 87,022 downwards.
CGAAAACGTAGGGAACAAGAACCATCTGATTAATGGCGCCAATGGTGAATCCGATTAACAAACTAAAAGCACTAAAAATACTTTGTCTTGCAACGATTCCCATGTCTATGATTATCTAGAGTAAAACTAAGGAATAAACAGAATAAGCCCCATTTTCATTTTGTTCTCTTCATCAACATTCTTCAGAAATTATCTGCACTTAACATTATTTAAGGCTGAACATGACTATTCCACCATATCAGCCTGAAGAGGGGTACCGGAAGCGATATCCTTTTTTGCTTTTTTCCCAATGATCTGCTCAAAATACCTTGGATGCAAACCATTTGCCGGACGAATAACTTTTAAATTGTTTCCGGTAAACACTTCACCCGCTTTAATGTCGCCCGACACATAAATTGATCGCTTATACTGAAGGCTGGGTTTTTCCGCTTCTGTGAGTTCATAAGAAACCTTACCTAATGCCAGCCAAACACGTTCTGATTCTTCTACCAGACTTTTCATTTCATGCGGTTCCATGGAGAACGCTGAATCAACACCGCCATCTGCACGCGACAAGGTGAAATGTTTTTCTATAACCACAGCACCAAGCGCAACAGCACCAATAGATACACCTATACCCATCGTATGATCCGACAATCCCACCTCTATACCGAAGCGCTTTCTCATATCGGGAATCGTCAAAATATTGGTGTTTTCGGGACTTGCAGGATAGGTGCTTGTGCATTTCAATATCACCAGTTGTTTACATCCTGCGCTGCGAAGAACTTCGATTGATTCCTGAATATCATCAATGGAGGCAACACCGGTTGACATAATTACAGGTTTGCCGGTACGCGCAACTTTTTTAAGAAGTGGATGATGCGTATTTTCAAAAGAAGCAATCTTGTAGGCCGGTACATTTAATTCCTCCAGAAAATCGACTGCAGTTTCATCAAATGGAGAGCTAAAACAAATGATTCCCTTTTTCTTTGCGTAATCCATAATAGGCTTGTGCCATTCCCAGGGAGTATAAGCATCCTTGTAGAGTTGATGCAACTCTTTGCCGTACCAAAGCGAGCTTTTCTCACTGATGGTATGCACACCTTTCATTGTGATGGTATCGGCAGTATAGGTCTGCAATTTAATTGCCTGCGCACCGGTTTCTACAGCAGCATCAACAATAGCAAAAGCACGCTCGAGCGAATGGTTATGATTCCCGGACATCTCGGCAATGATGAAGGGGCGGTGAGAAAGGCCAATAGGAACGCCTGCAATTTCAAATTTCATATTACAATTTATTACAAGGTTATTTTAAAAGATCAACAATTTCATTAATAGTATTTAATGTATATTCTGCATCATAATCACTAGGCGCTTTTAAACAGGCATATTCGCCTTGCAATACCCGCACTGTATTCATTCCAGCCTTCCTGATATTGACAAAATCTTTTTTGGGGTTATCTCCAACATAAACCATTTCAGGAAAGAAAGTATTAGTTCGTTTTGCAATCAACTCGAAACAATAAACAGAGGGCTTCATGTTTTTTGTCCCATACCTGTATGTAATATAGGCATGTTCCACATAACCATTCAGGCCTAAAGCATCTATTTTTTTTGCCTGCACATGCTTATTTCCATCAGTCACAATAAATAACCTATACGACTTTAATGATTTCAGCATTTTTTTTACTCCGGGAAATAAATGTATCTCAGGATAATGGTTTCTGTAAACACTCAAACATTTTCTGACTAGTGTCTTGCTGTAAATTGCGTTGCTTTTGAGTACGACATCAAAAACTTTTCCTCTACCCTCCTTCTCTAATACAAGAATAAATTCCTTATAAATTTTTGATGAGGACAAGCGGTATTCTTCTGCAAGAAATTTTGCAACAGCCTTAAATCCGCTGTGCACGTACGTGATTTCAGGATACAAAGTATCGTCCAGATCAAAAACAATAACTTTTATTCCATTCATGCTTATGAAATAAAATATAAATCTGAAGGAACACGAACCTGTCGAATAGAAGTTTTCGCCGGAATAAATTGATAGTTTTCTATAGAAACTCCTGAAGCTTCAAGTAAAAACCAATAGAATGAATCCAATCCGGCTCTTAATCCAAGAGTTGATGCACCCCCAAATCTACAATTGCATTCAATTATATTGACATCATTTTTATCGTCGATAATAGCTTGCAAAATAATATGTCCGTAAACATTTAATTTTTTAATGTACAACCTGAACTTATCATTCAATATATCATCATTCACGGTACAGGTAATTTGCGATTCTCCGTTTACCACGCGTTCTCTTTTTCGTATCACTAAACCTTTTACATCACCTTTCGTGGTAACATAAGCATCAACACTGAACTCCACACCTTTTACCATCGGTTGAAAAATAGCTTCATCTAGTCCGGCGGCATGTTCCTCACTCTGTGATTTCGTTAATCCTATTCCTATAGAAATTGAACCCGCACCCCATCGTTCTTTAACGACCAGAAGGTCACCCGGACAACTCTCCACATTTGAATAAGTAGGAATAGCCGGAATTCCGTTGGTAAGGCAATACTCTGCGAACAACAATTTATCGAGGCATACTTCAACAGCCCGAGGTGAAGAAATCATAACATGAATGCTTTGCTTTAAAAACAAATCCTTGTGATTTGCCCAAAAAAGCAATTCGCCATCACGGGTAGGTATAATAAATTGCACATTGTTTTCCTTACACCAGGATACAATTGCACCAACATTCTCCGGTGTTGTTCTGGGCATCGCAAAAACACCGTCTGCAACAAATCCGGTGAGAGCATCTGTATTCATATCACCGGCAAAAACTTTTATTGACGGATTCAATTTAGCTGCTGCTTTTTTCATCGACTGCATCAGTGGAACCTTTCTCGATGCACTGGTTACCAAAATATTTCCGGTTATCAATGGCTTTTCTATTTCAGCGCGCGATTTTTCAAATGCGATTATTTCAGGAATTGCCTTTTCAATATCGTATTCGGGCGACCACCCAATATTCTGTTTTAATAAAGTTATGTCCGCCTGCGATGCTTCGTAAGGTATATCAGAATCACCTTCAACAACCTTCATGGCCGGGAAGTGCTTTCGCAATACCTCAACCACATCTTCTACCTTGCGTGATTTACCGGTTCCAAGATTGATAATTCCACTGGTATTTTTTGCAGCAGCAAGGCGAATTAAACCTTCGGCTGTATCTGCTGCATAAATATAATCGAAGATTCCTTCTTTTCTAAAAACCGTAATTTGCTCATCCGCTAACAAACTCCTGATCCAACGTGAAATTACATCACGCGAATTTCTTCCATATCCACGGTAAATCCTGGTTAACACAGTTGTGAATTGATCTGACCTAAACTCATCAATAAATCGCAATTCAATTTCATGAGCAAGCTTTGCCATTCCTGTCAGATTCCTTGGATAAATTGGATCTGTCTCCTTCAGGCTAAATGGTTTTTCCTGAGCCGTATCAAAATTATAAAGACGTGGATCATAAATCAGATAACTAGAAGCAAATACGACTTTCTTAAGTGAAGGTAGATCCTTGACAAGTGTCATCAGATAATTACTTAATCGTACATTATGCCAAAAGTTCTCGTGCCAGAATTCATACGACTCGGTTGAACGTTCGAAAGTTGCGGCAAGGTGTATGAATATTTCAGGAGCAAATGCTTCAATTTCGGATGCTTCCAAATAATTTAAATCGCCCTGACGGTAAATGATATTCCCTGTGAAATTTGAAGGACAAGGCTTTAAATCGCCAACAAATACTTCAGCATCGTATGACAATAACCGGGGAATCATTTCACGGCCAATTACCCCTGCTCCGCCACTAACAAAAACTCTTTTTCCCTTTAACATCTTATTTAGAATTTATTGAACCATGAATGATAGAGTTTACATACTTGCCTGAAATTATCACATGATCTTTCATTAGTCCCTCACGTATAAAACCATTTTTCTCCAACACAGAAATATGATGACTTCTGATTTCAAATGTCTCTGTAAATAATCGGTGAAACCCCAATTGCTCAAAAGCCATCTTCTTCAATAGAGCGATATAAACAGAAAACAAATCGCTATATTTCTCTTCTTCGATAGTATATTTAGGATCAAGTAAAAATGACATCTCTGCTCTCAAATCCTGCCAGGAAATATGTACCAGGCCGCCATAGCCAATCAAATTATCCTTGTAAAAAAAAGATACAAGAATGTTTGAAGGCTGTAACAACTTCATACTTGGCCAAATATGCTTTTCAAAATACATTGATTGTTGTTCAACAGTTATCGGCTCCTTTTGGCGTAATACATCCAATTGTGCATTCCTCCATATCCGAATTGATTCAATATCTTCATCCTGAACCGGACGGAGAGAATAATCGTCTATTTTCACCATTGACTCTTTCCAACAACTATAGTCTCTCTTCATTTTGCAATAGCTTTAGCAGTGAAGAATCCGGTTATTTGTCGTCCAAAACCTAATTCTGCCATGGAACGGTAAAAGGAGTTTGTTTTTTCAGGTGAAATTGAATGAAAAAGATTCTCCAACTTGACCCTAACCTTGTGCGCTTCTTTACCTTTTGAACGATCAATCACATAATTAGAGTGCTGATTTGCCAGGAATAAATCAATTGGAAAATCAGCAACCATATCCGCCTTTTCCCATCCTGTAGAAAAACACAATGCAGAAAGAGAGTCTTTATCAAAATAGGAAAGATGATCAGGTAAAGCAATCCAAAATTCATCAGGAATTAGCTTTTCCTCAAGCAAAAATTCTTGATAAAATGAAAAATCATTAGGAACAGTAATTACCAAAACCGATCCATCATGAGCAATCTTTTGGATTACACTTAACATGTAAGCAGGATCCACTACATGTTCCAAAACATTTGTCAGACTAATCACATCAAACTTTTCACCGGATTGAAGTATTTCATTAAGGTTCTTGTAAATATCACCAACTCTTAAATATGGCAAACTCTCCGGACACATTTTTTCGCATCCAAATGAGCTATAATCAAGACCAAGAACATTCCAACCCTTTTTCCTGTAATGTTCAAGTAAAAAACCTTCTCCGCAACCAACATCCAAAAACGAATTGTTTTTCTTTTTGGCAAACGTTTCCGCAAGGAGAAAACGCTGTTCGTTTTTCGCTTCAAAATAGTTCAACTCTTCATCAGAGTACCCAGAACGATAATTCCCCTGGCTGCTTTGATAATACTTCCTGGAATAATATTCTTCCAATTCTATTGCATCAGGTTTTTCTTTTACTTCGAAAAACCCCAACTCATTTCGTATTAATAAATCACGTTTAGACATCTATCAAAGCTTTTTCTGTTCTATGTGAGCATTGATTTTTTCCAACTCCGGATGATCGCACATTACTTTGATAATTTCCTTATAATCCATTTCATCACAATGAAACCTTTCTATTAACAACTTGATTAATTCATAATCTTCGGGCGTATCAAGCGTAATCCTAAACCTGCTGTAATCGTTTTCGTTTACAAATGGAATTACTATAACGTTCGATTCAGGATTGGAGTACAAATAGGGAGTAACATGTTCTCTTTCTGCAGGTGATATCCCCTTGATGAAAGCCTCTTTAAGGAGTTCAAAAGAAAAAACTTCGAAATCAAATCCTCTTGGATAGGTGCGCTTCACTCCATTTGCCAGGTAAAATCTCCCCTCTCCCTGTTTGAGAAAAGTTTGCACTCCTTCTAAAATCAAATTTCCATCAATCAGAGGACAATCTGATGTCACTCTAACAACTACATCGAGATTATTTTCGATTGCTGCATAATAAAACCTGCTCAACACATCGTTTTCACTTCCTCGGTAAAAAGGCAAACCTTCCCGTTCACAAAAAGCAACAACAGGATCATCTTCCCTGTTGGTTGTTGTTGCCACAATTACCGGCAATCCTGAAATTCTAAGACGATCGGTGTGGTATTTTAATAACGGAACATTTGCAGCATCAAGAAGAATTTTACCAGGCAACCGAGTACTCGTCATTCTTGCTTGGGTAATAATTCCGATTGTTCCTCCAAAATCCATAGACCAAAAAATCAATTCAAATTATTAAGGCAATTAAAACACTACACTGAGAATTTTTCATTCATAAAAAGCGTAAAATCAAATTATTCATTTGCCTCATTTTGTTTTCTCCAGCAGATAGGTATAATCCGTATTCCCGCTTTCTGCCTGATTGAAGTATGGGTAAAGTTTTCTACGTACCAGCTTGAGATCTGGAAAACGCTTGATGAATTCCGCAGCAAAATCTGCTTTCCAGAGATATCCTTTGTTGCCGCGATAAGGGATTTCTATAAGCGAATCGGAATAATATTCAAAACCCATTATATATCTCGCAGAACATCTGTACATCTCTCCCATAATTTTATCATAATCAGAAGGCGCGATGTGTATAAGCACTCCATTGGTACATACTACGTCAAAAAAACCATCACGAAAAGGGATATCAAATCCCGAACCTTGAATAATATTAACATCCTTCAGCCACTCGTGAGCGCGATTTACTGCATATTGTTGCAGCTCAATTCCGTAAAGTTTCGTAAACCCCATTCGCTGAAAACCGCGCAACTGCAATCCCATATTGCAACCTACTTCCAGAATACGGGCTTCTTTTGAAATCCCCTCCAGGCATTCTTCGTTCATTTCGGTCTTCGTCGCGCCCCAATTGGCACGGTAAAAATCATCCCAGCTTTCATCGCTGTAAGAATTACGGTCAGTATATTCCTTACCGAATTCGCCACTCCAAAAATCAGTTTGTTTAGTTTTCATGTTCAAAGAATGTTTTTATTGCACCAATTACCTGTTGTTGCGCTTCGTCGGAAAGCGAGGGGAACATGGGTAAACTGAGGCATTGTTCATAATAAGTTTCAGCGTGGGGGCATTCTCCGGGTTTATGTCCGATCTCTCTATAGTAAGGCATCAGATGAACGGGAATGTAATGTACCTGGCAAAATATAGATTGTTCACGCAGGTAATCATAGAGTGCTTTGCGCTTCTTGGTTCGGATTACGTACAAGTGCCATGCATGTCCCACCTGCTTATCATGATGAGGAAGTTTAACCGGAATTCCTGCTAATTCGCGATCGTATCGAGCTGCAATTTCCACACGACGTCGTAAACCGGACTCCGCGCGTTTCAACTGAGACACACCAAGTGCTGCAAGTATATCGGGCATACGGTAATTGTATCCAAGCTCCTGCATTTCATAATACCATCCACCATGATTTTCCTTTAGTATTTCCGGATCGCGGATAATACCATGAGTACGGAGAAGTAGCAACTTCTTGTAGAGTTTTTCATCATTGGTTGTAATCATTCCGCCCTCTCCTGTAGCTATATGTTTCACCGGATGAAAAGAAAAAATAGAAAGATCAGCAAATCGTCCGCCTCCGCTTAAGTGCCGTTGACCATCTGAAGCGGTAAACCAGGCACCGGGTGCGTGACAAGCGTCTTCAATGATCCACATATTGTTCTCATCAGCAATCTTACGCAGATGCTCCATATTCACCGGATAACCGGCAAAATCTACAGCGATAATTCCCTTGAAATATCCTTCAGGTTTATTCTTGATCAGCCGAATGACTTCAATGGGGTCAATTAAAAAAGTATTGGGTTCGATGTCTGCAAACGAAACTTGTCCGCCGCAATACCTTACGCAATTTGCAGATGCAGCAAACGTGTTGGGCGTAGTAATGACATGTGTTCCCTGGTGAACGTTGAGCGCAAGACAGGAAAGGTGTAGTGCGGCTGTTCCGTTGGCAACTGCAATGGCATATCGGGCGCCGACATAATCTGCAAATGCCTTTTCAAACCGTGCAATGGCAGGACCCTGGGTTAGGAAGTCCGATTTCATCACCTCAATGACCGCATCGATATCTTCCTGCGTAATGTGTTGCCGGCCGTAAGGGATGGTTTCCATATGCATTAAGGTTTAAAATCAGGATCGATATGTTCACGGATCAGTGTACGGATATCTTCTTCGTTGAGCCAGTGATCGTTTTTTCCGGAATTGTAACCGAAATCATAATTCACCTTTTTGGCTTTTCCTGAAGATAAATATCCCTCCGCCATTTTTGACCACCCCTCGTTATTTGGGTAAATGATAAAGTATTTTTCAAACTCCAGTGTATTCAAAGCATCACTTGGTGTAATCATGTCTTCATGAATCTTCTCGCCTGGACGAACACCAACAATTTCTGTTTTTACATTTGGAGCAATGGCTTTTGCTAAAGTCATGATGTTATAGGACGGAAGTTTGGGAACGTACAATTCACCACCATTGGAATTTGCAATGGCCAGCATTACCAGATCAACCCCTTGTTCAAGCGAAATGTTGAATCGGCTCATTTCTTCGTGTGTTATCGGTAACATTCCGCTTTTCTTTTTCTCCAAAAAAAACGGGATTACTGAGCCTCTTGAGCCCATAACNNCCATATCTCACTACCGAAAAACGGATATCACGATGTCCCTTGATATTATTGGCTGCAACAAAAAGTTTATCGGAACAAAGTTTGGTTGCACCGTACAGGTTAATCGGAGCGGCAGCTTTATCGGTAGAGAGCGCAACTACATGTTTTACCTGATTGGCGAGACAAGCTTCTATTATGTTTTCGGCACCATTTACATTAGTTTTGATGCATTCTGTGGGATTGTATTCAGCAGCAGGGACCTGCTTCAATGCGGCTGCGTGAATCACAATATCAATTCCTTCCATTGCCCGAACCAGGCGATCTTTGTCTCGGACATCACCAAGAAAGAAACGGATGCAAGGATATTTTGAATTCGGAAACTGAAGCGACATTTCATACTGCTTCAATTCATCGCGTGAAAAGATAACGAGTCGCTTTACCTTGGGGTATTGGTCAAGGACAGTTTGCACAAACTTCTTTCCGAATGAACCGGTGCCACCGGTTACCAAAATAGCCTTGCCATTGAGGTCGAGCGAATAATCGTAGAATTTTTTCATTTTCATTTTAATTCCCATTGGGGAAAGTTATGTCAAAAATAGTAAAAAGATAGTTGAAAATCAGTGTGGCGCAGTCCGTTCACGAAGTTCTTCGGTGCTTATCCGATCGAAAGCATCTATGAATGAACCCGGTGTTGCATTGAGAATCCTGACTCCTCTCGACTCGGCATAATGGCGGATGAGAAAATAGGAAGCAAAAGTGTATTGAAACTTCTGAAGCACCTCAGCAAGCGTCCGTCGACCCGTGCCTAATTTTCGCATGATTTCAGGCCGACTTGTTTCGGAATCGTAAAAATGCTTTTGATTTACCAGCACCACATTCTGCTCATCTACTGTAATTTGAGGCAACCATGAGTGATCTGCACCAACAACGTAAACTTCACGAATACCTTTGGCAATGGCCACCATCATGGAAGGAATTAGAACATTATGTGGTCGAGGCATTCCGAGTTGCATTCGAAAAGCCCAATGCCGAAACCAGCGAAATCCTTCTGCAGGATGGATATTATACCAGGTAACAGTAATATTAGGATTTTTAGAAGGAAGCTGAACCCATTCCTTAAACCGACGCGCCTCCCATGGAATGAACACTTCCAATGGCCACGATGTGTCGTCCCGAAGTGCTCTGAGAATGGATGAACGGCTCTCCAAATACACCGGATCAACATTTTCCAACCAAAATTCAGGTGCCGAAACCACAAAATAAGATGGCTTAACACGTTTAANNAGTCGGAAACAGATTCACGCACATTGTCTTTATTCTTCCTAAGCTATCACCTAGTTGATTCATACTGTTGCTCAATGAGGGTCCGTTCCCAAGCAACAGCAGTTTTTCTTCACCTGTATTACGAAATGTTTTTCTCCATTTCACTTTTAAAATCAAACGAGCAATCGTCATGAACGTAGCCTGACATTCCTCAAAAAATTGTTTCGATCGTTCCATGCGTTACTCCCTCCCGAAAAATAATCCCTGACTAACCCAAAATCGAAAACGTAGCAGAAAAACAGCTTTCTGTGCTCTTAGGGTTATCAGGTAAAAAAGAAATAAAACAATACTTGCGATCCATTTCATCTTCTCGGAAAAACATTTTCCCCAATACGAAAACAGACCCAGCGATTTTGTGCGCACCCGCTCCGAATAACCTATTCCACGCGCTTGCCGGCGAATATAGTTAATGCTCATTCTGGAAGCAGGTATAATATGCCTGACCTCAGTAGTTGGTAAATACCAAGGTTCATGTCCTTTGCTTTTTAGCCGGTTAAAAAAATCCTTCTCTTCACCACCTTGTAAATTCTTTCCTTTTCTACCCAGTAACACATCAAAATTTCCAATCAATTCCACTGCGGCTTTCCTGAAGGACATATTTGCTCCAATAGGATACCATCCCTTGGGAAACAAGCGGGCTTCCGGACCCAAATCCATTGCAGCTACAAGAGGCAAAAGGAAACGGGACATCCATGCGGGTTTTTCCTCTTCAAATAAGGGCACCGTTTTTCCACCGGTACTAAGTACAGGTGGATGCAAATCGTAGAAAGCAATTAAATTTTTTACAAAATCGGGCTCTGCAAAAGCATCGTCATCCAGAAAAACAATCAAATCGCCTTTTGCTTCCTTAATTCCTCTGTTTCTCGCATGGGATAGCCCCTGCTCCATTTCAATGATATAGGAGAAATTTAAATTCGTATATCGTGCTCTGAATTCTTTACAAATTGAATCTGTTGAATCTGTGCTGTTATTGTTCACAACAATCAATTCGAAAAGTGAAGAATCTGCATTTTGCAAAGCAACGCACTCCATTGCACGATTCAGGTACATTTCACGGTTATGCGTGCAGATGATGACCGAGACCCTCGGTTTTTTCATTTCAGGCAACTGCTTTTTTTGGTTTTCTGAATTCGAGGAATACAAATAACCCAACAAACAATAAGACCAATAAATTACCGGTAAGATTTATCGATTTCATGGAGTAATAGCCCACAGGTTCAAACTTGAATTCAATTGTGTGTTCCCCTTTTGGCACATCCATCCCGCGAAGGATATAATTCACCCTGACATAATCAACCGGATTACCATCAAGGTATGCAGTCCAGCCTTTATCGTAATAGATCTCGGAAAACACAACGAAACCGTCTTCAGAACTGTTCGATTTATAGATGATCTGATTGGGCAAATAGGACTCCACTTTTACGAAAGCCATCGAATCGAAACCGGGATCCTGATTTTTTACTTTTTCCGCAAACCGGCGATCAACCAGAACTGAATCTTCGATGGCATAATTGGTATTCCTGAACGTTACAGAATCAATTGTTTTTCCATTTCGTGCAACCTGTAATGTTTCTGCCGGTTCGAGATTGGCAACAGCAAGTACTTCTTCATTTGCGTTTTCCACAAAACGAACATTACGTGCAAACCAAGCTGCACCTTTTGCTTTTGGGTTTAATGCTGCCGGTATCGAAGAATCAAGAATCAGGTATTTTGTGTTGAGCATATTCAGAACATGAGTTCTTTCGAATAAGCCCGACATCATCAACACAGATGGAATTTGATTGGCAGGAACATTGTTTTGTGCAACCTGCATTAAAAATCCATATGCCATGTTATGCTCTCTGCGGATTGCAAACTCAATGAGCTCCTGATACCGTTTCATTTTTGCTCCGTGGTATCCGCCAACCGATTTATGGAAATAAGAAGTGCGCGAAGAATTAAAAGGATCTCCTATTTCAAGCACTCTGTAATTGCTTGCGAAATTAAGTGCAGGAAAGGCACCATCAACAATTTGGGCCAATTCCAGGTTCTGTCCTTTTTCCACTTTTACGTTCGACATTTCCTGCTGAATCTTTGTCATTAGCGAAGGATCAGCAGTAGCCTCCTGCTGCAGTACCGACATATCCGCTTCAGTTGGGTAATACGGATAATCGCCTTTTTTCTGCCATGACACGTACTGGCCGTTTTCTTTTTCATTATTGAGATAACGGCGATCAAAACTGTAGAGATCCGCAATGATCAATACACCTAATCCGGCAACCAGCAAATTGCGTGAAAACGATTTCGTAATGTAAAAATAGAGGAGTAAAAAACCTGCAAGGATAAATCCAAATGAACGCAAGGCATCAGCGCGAAATACACCAACCCGGTAATCGACCAATTGCGATTGAAGATCACTTACAATCGGATTTCTTTCATTAGAAAATGCAGTGAGATCAGATTCGCTGAGGAACGAAATAAATGATTGTGGAACCAAAACCACTAAGAGTAAAAATCCACCGGTTATTCCGGATGCAATCAAAAACTTCCTGGTTTTGGCTTTCATTTCTTCCCGCTTCGTAATTACTTCCTTCACAAATAGAATGGCCATAAAGGGCATCACCAATTCGATCATGGAAATGATCATAGAAACCGATCGGAATTTGTTGTACCCCGGAAAATTTTCAATGAAGAATTCCGTGAATCCCATCAGGTTTCTACCCCATCCCAGCATAAGGAATAACACCGATGCGATCAATACCGCCCATTTAAGCGGATCAGTAACAAACACAAAACTCAGTACAAACAGAAAAACAACCAATGCGCCCATGTATGTGGGACCAGAAGTAAACGGCTGATCTCCCCAATAACGATTGACCATAAATCCGGCACGTCCCTGCGATTGCTGACTTTCCATTGCTTTTTCCTGGATAAAGGCTTTAACCTGAGGTTTCACTTTTTTGGAATCCTGAAAATCTTTGTCGGAAAGAATATAACCAGATCCGGCTCCTTTCGCGCTCGGGAAAACGAACGTCCACGACTCATCGATTCCGTAACTCCATCCGGTAATATAATCTTTATCGAGACCCTGATCTGCAGAACCCATTTTTCCATCAGCACTGATAGTGAGTTCAGATGCTCCGCGTGTAGTGTCTTTACCATATTCGTAGGTATTCCACAAATTACTCGATGATGCCATTACGGCGAGTGTTCCTGCCAGTCCGATCAAACCGGTTCGCATTGCAAAATTCAGGATCACCCCCTGTTCTTTAATCAGCTTAATAAATTCTCCAATACCGATTATGAAAAGCAATAAGAACAAATAGTAGGTTATCTGTACGTGATTAGAAAGCAATTGAAGCGCGAGGAAAAATGTAAATACGGCAGCTCCCAGCCACATACGTCCCCGCATAAGCAGCAGAAAACCACCGAGAACGGCAGGTGCATATGCAAGTGCATGGACTTTCGTATTGTGCCCCGCTTCAACAATGATCATGAAATACGAACTAAATGCATAAGCAACGGCACCGACAATGGCCAGCCAGGGATCGACATTCATACAGAGCATCAGGATGTAAAACCCGATAAACATCAGGAAGAAATATCCAATAACTCCCGGGAAACCCAATTGAAGTACTCTGTCAATTTTGAGGAGAATATTGGAACTATTCTGAACATCGATCTGGTAAGCAGGCATACCCCCAAACATGCTGTTGGTCCAAAGGGGCTCCTGACCATAAATCTTCCGGAAATCCTGAATTTCCTTTGCCATTCCCTTATAGTTGATAACGTCGGCCTGCCTTAACTCATAACCATCGGTAATTGGTTTGAAATAGGAGAGCGTAAGCCCTGCGAACAATACTATTGCTGCCAGATAAGGAAGCCACTTTTTGAAATCGATGTTTTTCATTGGATAATTTGGAGAAATCAAATGTAATAAAAGCTGCGAATGAGACGCGCTCAATTAAACCTCAGTCGCCTTGTTTTCAATATCTTTAACAACTAAAATCAGCTGCCTTCCCAAACAATAAGCAGTAAAAAGGCTATTAATCAATGCATCAGAAGGAAAATTTAACTTCTTCATTTTCTTCCCATTGCCCCCTTTGCAAGGCAAAATCCGAGGCTTTTTCCATTCATAGTGACAGATTATACCTCCGATGTACCTTCTGCAAAAGTATATTCCTTCATCATGAACATTTCCCCGAACCTGAGAGGGAAAAAACCAGGTATGAATTGCATAATGATCCCGGAAAAACAGAAGGGTATCTGGATTTTATTAGTCCGGTTCTGAACGCATTAAATGAACCAATTTCCGGGAAAAATAAGCTATTGGATTACGGTGCCGGGCCTCATGCATTCCTGGGCGGACATCTAGAAAAATTCGGTTGGAATGTATCGGTGTATGATCCCTTTTTTTATCCCGATAAAATCGTCCTTGAGAATAATTACGATTTCATTTTACTTGTGGAAGTCATGGAACATTTTCACCGGCCGGCTGCGGAATTTGATCACTTATTTTCCAAACTAAAACCCGGAGGAAAAATCGTTTGTATGACGAACATGCATGCTGAAAAAATAAATTTCGATACATGGTATTACAAAAACGATCCCACTCATGTATTTTTTTATCACCAAAAAGCAATTGAATTTCTGGCAGAAAAACACAAATGCAGCAATCTGAAAACAGAGGGAAGACTGATTGTTTTTACTCAATAGAAAATACTTTTTTCAAGCAACTTTTGGTGTCGGGTGTAAACAGATTGTGACCGCATTCCACCTCTATAAATCGCACAGAATCGCCTGCTTTACTGGCAAAGGATTTTCCACTGCTGCTTTTAATAATACGATCATGTTTCCCATAAAAAAGATAAACCGGAAGATTTAGTTTCCGAATAATTTTTGAACTTTCGGATGGAGAAGGATCGATATTGCGCAGGGTCATCCAAACTTTATAGACCAATTCTCGCTTGTTGCGGGTATCCAGATTAGCCATTACAAACCGCATGAATTTATCGCTAATCAAACGGGTTTTCCGTAGTAACCGGAGAATAAAAAAGAAAAAACCGGGTTTACGTAAGATTGATTTATAGATACTGTTTCCAATTCTGTTTTTGCTGGTAAATCGGTACCACTGATTGTACACAATACCATCGGGAGCCAACAAATACATGTGGTTTATTCTTTCAGCAAACAAATGCAATAGCATCAAGGTAATTTTCCCTCCCATGCTGTAACCCATCAGAGAAAAACGCTCAATGGAATGTTGATCTAAAAAAAGACTGATCAGTGCTTTAAGTTCATCCGGACGCAAGGTATTCCTTTCGATCCGATCACCCGGATATTCGGATTTTCCGTGGTGAAACACGTTAAAGGAATAGACAGTAAAGTTTTTTTCGAGCTCTTCCCTGAAATAGAAAAAATCCTCTGCCCTACGTCCAAATCCGTGGAAGCACAACAAAACCTGAGGTCCATTACCAAAGGAAAAATACTCAAGACTCATTCCGTTGCTTTCTACACTTCTGCTTTCCATTTTGCTAAGTTACATTCTCTTGAGCCTGAAAATTGAAGTTTTTGTTCAAAAATCCCCCTAAATCGCACAGTTTTCCACAATGCCAAGTCCCTCTCAGCGCTTACCTTTGCCCGATTTTCAACCTCAGTTCATTGCTCTATGCCCAAGGACCCCAGCATTAAATCAGTTCTGATCATCGGATCGGGACCCATCATCATCGGACAGGCCTGCGAATTTGACTATTCCGGCTCACAGGCAGCCCGTTCATTACGCGAAGAAGGCATAGAAGTCACGCTTATCAATTCCAATCCGGCAACCATTATGACGGATAAAGTAGTGGCCGACAATGTGTACCTCAAGCCTCTGGAACCGGAATCGATCGAATACATCCTTCAGCACCATAAAATTGATGCTGTTTTGCCTACGATGGGTGGTCAGACGGGACTGAACCTTTGCATAAAATGTGAGGAACAGGGAATCTGGGAAAAGTACAATGTGAAACTGATTGGCGTTGATATCAAAGCCATCGAGATAACAGAGGATCGTGAGAAGTTTCGTCAACTCATGAACCAAATCGGTATTGGTCAGGCACCTTCTTTCATTGCAAAATCCTTTCTGGAAGGAAAAGAAATAGCACAAAAGATCGGTTTCCCGCTGGTGATTCGTCCGAGTTTTACACTGGGTGGAACAGGAGCATCATTTGTGCACAAAGCCGAAGATTTTGACCGCTTGCTTACACGTGGTCTGCATGCTTCGCCTATTCATGAAGTACTCATTGATAAAGCAGTAATTGGCTGGAAAGAATTTGAGCTTGAATTACTCCGGGATAAAAACGACAACGTAGCCATCATTTGTTCCATCGAGAATTTCGATCCGATGGGAATTCACACCGGCGATTCCATTACGGTTGCACCGGCAATGACACTATCCGACAGCACCTACCAAAAGATGCGTACAATGGCCATTAAAATGATGCGCTCCATTGGAAATTTTGCAGGAGGATGTAATGTTCAGTTTGCAGTGAGCGACGATGAAAAAGAAGACATCATCGCCATTGAGATCAACCCACGCGTTTCGCGATCCTCTGCACTTGCATCAAAGGCAACAGGGTATCCCATTGCAAAAATTGCTTCTAAACTGGCTATCGGATATCAGCTGGATGAACTGAATAATCAGATCACCAAAACTACTTCGGCGTATTTTGAACCTACACTCGATTATGTTATTGTAAAAATACCCCGTTGGAATTTCGACAAGTTTCAAGGTGCAGAACGCGAATTGGGGCTGCAAATGAAATCGGTTGGAGAAGTGATGGGGATCGGCCGTTCTTTTCAGGAAGCCTTACAAAAAGCGTGTCAGTCGCTCGAGATACGTCGCAACGGACTTGGTGCCGATGGTAAAGAGCTCACCAACCAGGAACAAATTCTGCAAAGCCTGGAGCATCCCAGCTGGAATCGACTGTTTCATATTTACGATGCCATTAAACTTGGCATCCCTTTTAAAACCATCAAGGAAAAAACCAAAATCGACGAGTGGTTCCTTCGCCAGATTGAAGAACTGGTGATGATGGAAAAAGAAATCGAAAAACACACCATTCAGAATATCCCTTACGAACTCTTGTTTGAAGCCAAACAAAAAGGATATGCTGATCGTCAGCTGGGTCATTTGTTGCGTTGTCTGGAAAGTGAAGTTTTCCAGAAACGGCAAGACCAGAACATCCGCAGGGTTTACAAGTTAGTTGATACCTGTGCAGCGGAATTTCCTGCACAAACACCTTACTACTATTCGACTTTCGAAAGCGAAAATGAATCGGTAGTTAGCAACAAGAAAAAAATTGTGGTGCTGGGCTCCGGTCCAAACCGAATTGGTCAGGGAATCGAGTTCGACTACAGTTGTGTGCATGGCGTACTCGCTGCAAAAGAATGCGGTTACGAAACCATCATGATCAATTGCAACCCCGAAACAGTATCGACCGATTTTGACACAGCAGATAAACTCTATTTTGAACCGGTATTCTGGGAGCATATCTACGAGATCATTCAGCATGAAAAACCTGAAGGAGTAATCGTGCAGCTTGGTGGTCAGACTGCCTTGAAACTTGCCGAAAAGCTACATCGTTACGGAATAAAAATTATCGGCACAAGCTTCGAGGCGCTTGATCTTGCAGAAGACCGTGGTAGTTTTTCGAGTTTGCTCAAAGACAACAACATTCCCTATCCGAAATTCGGAGTGGTCGAGAGTGCAGAACAAGCCATCGAATTATCAAAAGATTTAGGTTTCCCACTGCTTGTTCGTCCGAGTTATGTTCTTGGCGGACAAAAAATGAAAATTGTAATCAACGAGCAGGAGCTTGAAACCCACGTGGTAGATATTCTGCGCGACATGCCCGAAAACAAGATCTTGCTTGATCATTTTCTTTCAGGAGCAATAGAAGCCGAAGCCGACGCCATTTGCGACGGCGAGAACGTTCACATCATTGGCGTAATGCAACATATTGAACCAGCGGGTATACACTCAGGAGATTCGTATGCAGTACTTCCACCCTACAACCTGGGAGATCTGGTGATGCAGCAAATTGAAGATCATACACGCAAGATCGCCGTTGCGCTTCGCACTGTAGGATTGATCAATATTCAGTTTGCAATAAAAGATGAAATCGTATACATCATCGAAGCCAATCCACGTGCATCGCGTACTGTTCCCTTTATTGCAAAAGCATACGATGAGCCTTATGTGAATTACGCAACTAAGGTGATGTTGGGAGTTAACAAGGTCACCGATTTCAAATTCAATCCGCGCAAAGAAGGTTATGCGATCAAAATTCCTGTTTTCTCCTTCGAGAAATTCCCGAATGTGAACAAGGAGCTTGGACCAGAAATGAAATCGACTGGAGAAGCCATTCGTTTTATTGATGATTTGAAAGATCCCTATTTCCGTCAGATCTATGCTGAACGCAACTTGTATCTCAGTCGTTAATGGGTAAGGTCAATATTTGGGAGATCCTCATTATTGCCGTAGCCATTATGTGGCTGATGGGAGTTTTCCGACGTGCTGCATCCAACCGAACAGAGGAAAAGGTACCCGACAATAAAAAGGTACACGGTCAGACAAAACCGGTAAAGGAAAAACGGTACGGCGACGATGATTCGGAGTTTACCGATTACGAAGAACTACGCTAAACGTTTACAGCCGCTGAATAAAATCGCGCAATAAAGAAGCGATATCTTCGAATTCTGAGAACGAAAGATTTTCTATTTTATCATTCACATCATGATAGGCTTTTGAACCACCCATGGTGTACATGAAAAAAGCCGGCACTCCCATTTGGGTGAACCAATAATGATCGCTGTTTGCAGCTTCACCACGGGCTTTCACCTGCACCAGATATTTTTTGTCATCATTGATCTTCTGCAGTAAACCAAATTCTTTTTTGTGTTTGGTTGCGTTAACAACAGTTATCCCTTCTTCTCCCGTTCCCATAATATCCAGATTGATCAAAAAGCGGATCTTTTTCAAATCGATGAGAGGATTACCGACAAAATATTTTGACCCGATCAATCCTGCTTCCTCGGCAGCGAAAGCGATGAAAACAATGGAATATTTAGGCTGATTCTGAGAATAAAATTTCATCAGGTTAAGCAATTGAGCCGTTCCTGCTGCATTATCGTTAGCACCCGGAAAATAGGTTGAAGAACCCATCCTGCCCAAATGATCGTAATGGGCAGTAACCACTACAAACTTCTTCTTGTTTTTACCCGGAATTAAACCCACAACATTTCTTGCGGTGTGTTTGGCCTTAAACGAAGCGTGAATATTGAGGTGAATTCGTTTTGCTGTTGTATCCCAACGATCGCGTAAAACTTCAATAAGCGCTCTGTCGCGTAATTCAGTGGCAACAGACCATGTCAGCTTTGTATCCTGAATGCGAATAACAGGCGCAATAGTGTTTGCCTGACGCATATAACTGGCCATAAGTTTTAGCGAATCTTTATCCTTCGTTTTTCCTGCATCAAATACAAAACACACATCATTTCGTCCCACATGCAATTTGGGAACAGTATTCCAACCCGAAGGAGGGCAATACACCAGTTCATATGATTTGTTGATGGAAGGAGTAGCAGGGTCTACAATATAATCCACACCCGTGATCAGATCTTTTCCGTCAACCGTAATACGAACAGTATCCGGAAAAGTATTTACGCCGAATGTAAAATCCTGAAAATAACTTGAACCCAATTTTTGTGCGCCCAGCTTTTCGTAAAGATTAGCAATATAATCGGCTGCTCTAGTATCGCCATCGTTCACATAACCTCTTCCATGAAATTCCTCTGAACTCAAATCTGCAATGATATTTTTTGCAAAATCCAATTGAGCGAAAAGAAATCCGCCATTGATGAAAAAGTAAAATAATAGCAGTTGTTTTATCATGTGTTATGCGTAACGGCGTTCTACCAGATTCGTAAACTCAATAACAGAAGTCGCCTCCAGATCCCATTCGTATTTCGTGCCCAGACTCAACAAAATATTTTTTGCATCATCCAGATTGCTTTGTGAATTGAGTTGCTGTACTGCTTCATTAAATGCCTGATTCTCGCCTTCAAAAAGATCGTTCATAAAAAGAAATTTCTGATTTAAACCTATTGCGGTTCGTAAATCAGCAATCGGCTTTTTAGATAATTTATCCGCAATGGAAACGCGGGCCTGATTCTGGGAAATTTTTTCATTCAAAGAAACTTCTGCCTGAAATGCATGCTGTGCCGTTGTGGGGATTTTTGGCGATTCGGCCTTTGGCGGTTCGGGGGCTTTTTGTTCAGGAACAACTTCTTTTGCTGCATCGAGAATACTCGTTTGTACAGGTTCTGTAACCGGTGAAGTAATATTCAACTTGAATGTAGTTGGTACTTCCTTCACTTCCGGTTGTATTTCACGCTTTGGCTCAATACCGGCTTTATCGGCGCTTCTCTCCAGCGCCTTATATCGCAACACCACAAGGCGCTCATACAATTCCCGACTATCATCCACCAACCCGGGTAAAGCATCTGCATGCAACTCGCCATGCTCCATTTTCAGAAGATCAGACTGAATGCGCTGAATGAGATCTTTCATGCTGTCGTAAGGACTGTTTTCCATGGGAAAAGATTTTGGTAAATATAGCCCATAATGGAAAACGAATGAATGGGGACTGATACGAATTTCTTAACAGCAAACCCTCAATACAAAGAAGTCATTGCTATAGATTGAATTCGTTAGTGCAGTCTGAATGAACTCAGGTGGTGGCACACAATTCCACAGTCCTGAACGCTAAATCCTTACCGGTAAAACCAATTATTGCTTATTTTTACTTCATGTTCCTCGAACGAAACAACCAAGGCCGGCGCAGAGGCTGGGTAGAAGTGATCTGCGGATCAATGTTCTCCGGCAAAACCGAAGAGCTGATCCGTCGCATGAAAAGAGCGGAATTCGCAAGGCAAAAGGTGGAGATCTTCAAACCTTCCATTGATCGTCGCTATTACGAACAAGATGTTGTTTCGCATGAAGGAACAACCATCCGATCCACTCCCGTAACTGCGTCTTCTGAGATTTTACTTTTGGCTACCGATGTGGAAGTAGTGGGCATTGATGAAGCACAGTTTTTTGATGAAGAATTGGTGAATGTCTGCAACCAACTCGCCAATAACGGCATACGTGTAATTGCAGCAGGACTCGATATGGATTTCACCGGAAAGCCATTTGGGGTAATGCCGGGTTTACTCGCCATTGCTGAATATGTCACAAAAGTTCATGCCATCTGCATGGAATGTGGAGAACTTGCTACGTATTCGCACCGTACCAGTGCAAGTAAAGATTTGGTTCTTCTTGGAGAAACCGATCATTATCTTCCCTTGTGCAGGACATGTTTTAACCAGGCGAGGGAGGAAAAGGAATGATTACCCTTAGCACACAACAACTCGCTGAAATTATTCAGGGCAAAATCATTCGTCGCGATGCAGATGCCGAAGCAAGCTCACCATTGACCGACAGTCGTGTGGATGCTGTTCCCTATTCCAAAGTTTTTTTTGCCCTAAAAGGGAAAAACCACGACGGACATCAGTTTCTTGCCGAGCTCATTCGTAAAGGACTGCGTATGGCAGTAATTTCCGATCCCGGTGCAGCAATCGGAATTGGAGGATGTGATATCATTTTGGTAGACGACCCCCTGCGTGCATTGCAGCGTTGGGCGGCTTTTCACCGAGCAGGAAGCGATGCAGAAATTGTGGGAGTAACCGGGAGTAATGGAAAAACCATTGTAAAGGAATGGCTGTATCAATTGCTTCGACAGGAAAAAAGTATAGTGAGAAGTCCGAAAAGTTACAACTCACAGGTTGGTGTACCGCTTTCGGTTTTACTGTTGCAGGAAGACCATGAGTTGGCCATTTTTGAAGCAGGGATTTCGCATCCCGGAGAGATGATTCATCTTGAAAAGATCATACAACCCCAAATCGGGATCCTGACCAATATCGGAAATGCACATTCCGAAAATTTTCCCGACAGAAAATCCTTGATCAAAAACAAACTGGAATTGTTTCGCTCCAGTGAAAGCATTATTTATTGCAGCAACGACAGGGAAACAGACGAATATATAAAAACGCATTTCCCAAAAGCGGAACGTCTGGATTGGGGCACACATCCCGAAGCATGGTTGCAACAAAAAGAAACCATTCGCGAAGGAACATTCACCCGCATACATGTAAAATCAGTTGTTGGGGAATTCAAATTCAGGATTCCCTTCAGCGATCAGGCATCGGTTGATAATGCAATGACCTGCTGTTCCTATCTGATAAAAAAAGGATTGGAGCCCCAACGCATTATTGCAGGAATGGAACAGATCGCACCCATTGAAATGCGACTGGAATTACTGCCCGGTAATGAGAACTCAGTAATAATTAACGACAGCTACAATTCCGATATCGTTTCACTTTCCATTGCACTTGATTTTGTTCAACAGCAAAAAGGGAGTCAGCAACGAACACTTATTTTATCCGATATCCAACAAGACAAACGCAACGACGATGAATTGTATGCGGAGGTAGGAAGGTTGCTGCAGCAAAAAGGCATAAAAAAAGTATATGCCATTGGCGATCGAATCGTTTTGCTTGATAAGCATTTTACCGGAGAAAAACATTTTTTTCCGGGAACAGCTGAATTTTTAAAATCGGTTGGATCTGCTGATTTCCGCAATGAGATTGTTCTGATTAAAGGAGCAAGAAGCTTTGGCTTTGAACGTATTTCGCAGCGACTCCAGCAGAAGGCACATGAAACCGTAATGGAAATAAATTTAAGTGCACTCGCGCATAATTTTCACCATTACAGAAATCAACTTTTACCGGAAACTAAAATTATGGCGATGGTAAAAGCATTTTCCTATGGAAGCGGGGGAGCAGAAATTGCAAGCATGCTTGAGTTTAATCGTTGCGATTACCTCGCTGTTGCTTATGCCGACGAAGGAGTAGAATTGCGCAAATCAGGAATTCGTCTGCCCATTATGGTTATGAATCCGGAGCGTAGCAGTTTTGACACCATGCTGCGTCATCAGCTTGAGCCGGAGATTTACTCTTTCCGTCTGTTGGAAGAATTAATTTCCATTTTGCAGCACAACGGAAATCCGGGCATCCGCATTCACCTGAAAATAGATACCGGAATGCACCGGCTTGGATTTCTTCCCAATGAGGTTGAGCAATTGTGCGGAATCCTGAAACAACATCCTGAAATAAAAATTGCATCGGTCTTTTCACATCTTGCAGGAAGTGAGTCGACCGAACTTGATTCGTTTACCAAAGAACAGGCCCATCAATTTAATCTTGCAGCCAAACAAATTTCCGAAGCGATCGGCTATTCACCATTGAAACATCTTTTGAATTCGACAGGAATCAGTCGTTTTCCGGAATTGCAATTCGACATGGTACGCGTAGGAATTGGACTTTACGGTATTGGCACAACTCCAAACGATAAAGCAGCGCTTTTGCCTGTGAACAGGTTGCGAACCATTATTTCGCAAATCAAAAAAGTTGGAGCACATCAAACCGTTGGGTACGGAAGAAAGGGAAAAGTTGAAAAAGATGCCGTTATCGCAACACTACCCATTGGTTATGCCGACGGATTTTCGCGTGCTTTAAGTAATGGTCGAGGAGAAGTCATTGTACATGGCAAAAGAGCAAAGGTGATTGGCAATGTTTGCATGGATATGACCATGATTGATATCAGCACCATTCCCGAAGCCAGGGAAGGTGACGAAGTGATCATTTTTGGCGCCGAGCTCCCTGTTGCAGAAATTGCAGAAAAACTGGGAACGATTCCTTATGAAATTCTCACTTCTGTATCTGCAAGAGTAAAAAGAGTTTATTTGAGGGAGTGACCTCTTTTCGCCTTCATTTACTATTTGTGTTTATAAATCAACGAATTACAAATTTATTTTGGGTACAGATTTTTTTATCCACCTAAAGGAAAATTCCTATTTTTGAATCAACAAAATTGAACTACCATGAGCCACGACAATCACGGACACGACCACGGGCATGACCACGGTCACGATAACCACGGAAGCGAGCACATTTTCTTTGATGGAGGTGGTGTAGCTGGAGTTAGCTGGATTTATATGCTGGCTGCACTGGGCATTCTTGCCTACATGGTATTTGCAGGATAAAATTTATTCATTGTAAATAGTAAAGGGAACACGTTGTGTTCCCTTTTTTTGTTTCTAATTCATTGCATTCTTCTGCATCCAATGCCCCAACACCACCAGGTGCCAGATTCTCGACCAAGGGTAGCGCGGATCATCATTGAGAAAGGCATTCCAGAGCAATGTGAGTTCCTTTGCGTTGAAATAAGGGCTTTGTGAAAGATAATTTATACGCTCTTCACAGAAGTCACGCAATTCGTTTTTCATCCAGTGTTTCCAGGGGAAGGTGAATCCCATTTTGGGGCGGTCCCAGATTGCTTTGGGAAGGAGATCACCCATAGCATCAACCAATAGTTTTTTCGGACGATCCGGAAATTTGTAACTGTCGCGAATCCCCATAACGTAGGAGATGAGCTGATGATCGAGAAAAGGTTCACGCACTTCGAGTGCATGCGCCATACTCATCTGATCGGTATCACGCAGCAAAACATTTTGCAGATAGGTGTACATTTCTGCATANNCAATCCTGCACCTGCTGTTCCGCTTCCAATTCCGGCATCCAGAATTTTTTTCACTGCGCTTACCGGCAATTGTTTTCGTCCCAGGAGTGCTGCTGTTTTTTTATTCTTCAGCACCTGTCGCGAAAGCGGATAAACATACTCCAGCTCAAAATATTCGAGACGCAAAAATTCATCCAGCTTATCCGAACGAACACCCTTACGCAATGCCATCAATGCACTTCCCGCAGGGCGACGAAGTAACATGGGAAAATACTGCATCCACTGTTTGGAAGAGAGACCGTGCAGCTGACGAAAAACATCGTATCCCGCAAACAACTCATCACCCCCAATACCTGATAAAGCCATGGTGACTCCTGCTTGTTTTGTAGCACGCGATACCACCCAGGTATTCGGACCATCACCCGAAGGATGGTCAAGCGCATTGAGCGCAGCGGGCAGATCGCGAAGAAATTCATCCGGATGAATGAGGATCTCAGTATGGTTGGTAGAAAACCGATCAGCAACTTTACGTGCATATTCTGCTTCGCTGAATTCCTTTTCTCCAAACGAAATATGAAAGGTTTTTACAGGCTGCGAAGAATGCTGAGCCATCAACCCAACAACCGCAGAGGAATCAATTCCCCCTGAAAGAAATGCCCCAAAAGGAACATCAGCAATAAGTCGTTTTTTTACAGAAGCATCCAGCAACGCACGAACCTCTCCAACAACTTCAGTGTACTCTCTTCCTTTACTATCGTAATTTGTGTTAGACGCTGCATCCCAATAAGAATATATAGAAAATTCCGTATCAGTAACTACCATGCACGAACCCGGTAAGAGCATTTTTACATTCCGAAGTAACGTTGTTGGAGCGTGAACCGTTTGGTACTTCAGGTAATCGGTCAATGCCTCTTCATCCAGGGCGCGATCCACCAATCCACTCGCCAGTAATCCACGCAGCTCGCTCGAAAAGAGGAATGAATTTCCACTTTGTGAATAATACAAAGGCTTCACCCCCATGCGATCACGTGCGATGAATAATTCCTGTTTGTCATTGTCCCAGATTGCAAAGGCGAACATCCCATCGAGACGATGAACACATTCTTTTCCCCATTTGAACCAAGCTGCGAGCAATACTTCTGTATCGGAATTGGTGCGAAAATTAAAATCTCCCAGTTGGGTTTTTAACTCCCGGTAATTATAAATCTCTCCATTAAAAACAATCACCGTCTTTCCATCTGCCGAAATAAAAGGCTGATTCCCGGCTGGAGAAAGATCGATAATAGAAAGTCGACGATGTCCGAGCGCCAATTGATCGTTCTTCCACACCCCTGCAGCATCCGGACCACGATGTGCAATGGCATCGTTCATTTTCCCGATAACCGTATCAGGTGAACCTATCTTTTCAATTCCGAATATTCCGTTTATTCCGCACATATTATAATTTTTTCATCCTGAAGTGAAATCGAATGCAATGAGATTTCTACTTCAGGACCAATTTACCAATTGCCAAATTAAAGAACCGGAACGAGATCAGGACGAGGACGAAGAAAGAAGACGCTCTCCTCTCCTAGCATCAGATTTAACAGGCCAGCACACCAGCAATTTAGCATACTAACCTATAACTCGTACTCCTTCCACCCGCATCTTCTTTTTCCAAGATACCTTTTTCAATCAAATCATTGATGTCCCTGATCGCTGTATCGTTCGAACACTTCATCATTCTTGCCCATTTGGAGGAATTTAGTTTTCCTTCAAATCCATCCAGTAATTTATTCATCATTTTTTTCTGCCGCTCATTCATTACTGTCGTTGCGTTTTTACTCCAGAAATCAGCCTTGAATAAAACACGATTCAGTTGACTCTCGGTCGATTGAATGGCACGAATGAGGCACTGCAAAAACCATTTTATCCACTCCGTTACATCCATTGTTCCGGATTGCGTTCGTTCCAAAATCTCATAATACTTTTTGCGTTCCAAACGAATCTGTGCAGACATACTGTAAAAACGCTGCGTGCTCCGATCAGATTGAGCGAGGAGCATATCTGTTAGCGCACGTGCTATACGACCATTCCCATCCTCAAAGGGATGCACCGTCACAAACCACAAATGAGCAATTGCAGCCTTCAGCACCAGATCAACTTCAGGATTTTTCTTATTGAACCAACGAATAAATGCGCGCATTTCGGTTTTTACCAGTGTAGCATCCGGCGCGCGGAAATGGATCTTTTCTCGTCCTAATGCTCCTGAAACTACCTGCATCNNCGGTTGTAATGGGATACATTCCGCTTCGACCCAGTGGGAAAAGTGTAGCATGCCAGGCAAACAAGCGATCTTCTTTCAGTGGCTGAAAACAGTTGATCGAGGCATCCAGCATCATCTCAACCATTCCATCCACGTTTCGGTCAGAATTTACCTCGCCCGGAATGTCCAAACCCAACCTGCGTGCAAGCGATGAACGCACTTGGTCGCGATCCAAAATTTCTCCTTCAATTTCACTGGTCTTGATAACGTCTAGCGTCATCGTGTCGAATGCTGCTTCATTGCGTAAATCAAATCCCAAGGCATCCATCCGACCCAAAATGCGCCCCTGCAAATACCTGACTTCACTCAATAGCGAAACGATCTCCTCCGTTCGCCAATTGAAATCAGGCCATTGTTTTAAATCATAGATATAACGAGATTTTCGACGCATATTCTGCGACAAATATAAAGGATATTCGCCGCAAACACAAATTAATCACCGCAAATTTAGCGACGATTAGGCTTCGTATTCACCGTAAACCGGTAAATCAACTGTTATATTGCATGCTCCCCGGGCGGAACAATGGGTGGAGAACGATCCTCCTACATTGTGCTTCGGCGGACAAGGGACGAGGAAAGAAGACGGGGACCAGGGATGAAGACGAATGTACGAGTGAGATGAATCTGCCTTCACTGTGTTACGGCGGACAAGTGTGCGAATGAATTCTGCTTCACGATGAAGGTTTTATTCTAAGAGGGTTTTTAAAATTTCGATTTCTTTCGAAGAACAATCTCAAATGGTACAAGGATTCGTTCGCACATTGTTCGACCGGAAGAAGAACAACCCTGACCGTAAGCGTCAGGATTCCCACATTCACACATTAGCACATTAGCATACTACCCAACGTTTCCACCCAAACTTTCGGAGTTAATCCATTGGCCAGTTCATGACTTGCCTCACCCATTTTGTTTAGTTCATCAGGAGAGCATTGCATCATTTTTTTCATTGCTGTCTTCAATGCGTTCTTATCGGAAGGTGAAACCACAAATCCGTTTTTTCCGTCTTGCACAAAACGAGAAGCAGCGCCAACCTTATTGGTGCAAATAATAGGGAATCCGCTTGCAGCAAATTCGTGAATGACTACTCCCCAAGGCTCAAAAGTGCTCGGAAGAATAAATACTCCGGTATCGCGAATAAAATTTTCGATCTCTCCGGGTTGTACAAAACCAAAGTGTTTGATCTTATCGTGCTCCTTACGTTTCTCCCACAAATCTCCCGTACCCAAACACCATAATTCCCAATCAGAGGGATTCTCCTGCTGCAATTCAGCAAATGCATCCCATAATTCATTTACGCCTTTAAACGAAAGATATCGTCCCACATAAATAAACCTCCTGGGGAATTCCTGTTCCTTTTGCGCTTTAAAGCGATTGTAATAATTAAAAAAATGAGCGGTATCAGCCGAATAAAATCCGGTGTAAATTTTGTCGGAAGGAAATCCCAGTTTACCTGCAAACTCCCGTTGTTTTTCCCCGGGCACCCAGGCTGCATTGAAGTACGGTTTGATCATTCGAAACGACAAGAGGGATGCCATACGCTGCCTCCAATTTCCTTCCCACTGATTATCGATGCCCACTACCACAGGAATTCGGTCTCTGTATTTTTTGCACACTTTCAGATAGCCTTTATCTACCCAACCACTGCAAAAAATAAAGTGCGGATCGATCGAATCTACCCTACTCATTAATGCATCATCATTGAACTGAGTCCGGTCTTCGACCTTTAATCCTTCCGGAAATTTAAAATCAAATGGCGCTTCCTTATTCAATGGCCAACGCACCAAAGTAACTTCATAGTTTCCGTGCCGCAACAATTCACTGATACAGGATAAAATATATCCTGCGATTTCGGTATAAAGAAATACGATGCGCTTATTTTCCATTTTTTCTTTTCTTCCTGCGCATCATCATTCCAACAACAAGCGCAATGGGGACCACCATAAACAAAACCCCATACCAGAAATACCTGTGCGATACAGCCTGGGTAGTATAAAGCGGTACCAGTCGCCAGTTGAAAGGCGATTTCGTTTTTTGTTCAGGACGGTAATACGAAAGATCATACGCTTCCGGCGACAATGGCAAATGAAAAGCAGTATAGTGTATTCCCGAACCACTCACTTCAACCCTCAAAAGTGCATCGCGCGGTGTATCGCGAATGGCTGTTGCGATATAGGTAATATCTGCCTCCTTTTCCTTGTGAAAGAAAAACGAAGAAGGCACATTGCCCATTGATCCTCCTGCGAAAACAACAGGATGATGTTCTGCGATCTTTTTTAACTCCGGCAAAATAGCAACCCTGAAATTACCGGGATTTGCGGATCGTGTATTATCGGTAAACAGATTTTTTAAATCCGGATGATCTTCTGCCCAGATCAAACGGTGCGCAAAAATAAAAACACGTGCTTTCTCCGGTAATGAATCAAGTGATCTCAGTAAAAATGATTGCTGTTCATCGCGAATGCTGCCATCTGCAATTTCTGTATCGAGAAAAATAAAACGATCGATCCCCACATTAAAGGCAAACCAGGTAGCACCAAAATTCTCCTGATACACATTGCCCGATAAATCATGATTACCTACCGCATTATAAACCGGAAATTCAAAACGATTCAGAAGATTTTCGGTATAAGCAGGAATATCATTTCGGACATCCAGAAAAAAATCACCCAAGTGCGCGAGAAACAAGGGTTGATCGCGATTTATTGCCTCAATATTACTCAACACAGTTTTTGCGGGCAGACCTGTTGTATTCGTTGAGCTCCCGTGAAAATGTGCGGAAATAAAAAAATGATAGGAATGAACAGAATCCTCTACAGAAAGCTTTTTTGAATTCAATGCGTTCTGGGAAAAAACCAATAAAGGGGAAAGAAGGAACAACAGAAGAAATCTGCACTTCAATACGCTTATTTCGTGAACGAATTTCATTCGCTTTTCTTTTCGCTTATCTGTATAGTTGATCCTTTGTCCTGATCGCTTAACTGTTCTACAGCCTCTGAAACTGCATTGGTAACAACAACGGAAGAAGGTCCAAACACCTGTCCTTTGCTATGCGCTTTTACCGCTGTTTTGCATTCCCTGAATTCTGCACCGTTAATCACAATGTCCGAACCATTGAAAGCATCGACAGCTGTTTTAACGTCTTTACAAACAAGATCAAAAATTCTGGCACCGGAATAATCCTCTGCGATAATTCCCTTCCCTTTCACTTTTTTCAGTTTAACACGACGCATCTGTGCAAAGGAATTATTCATCGAAACAGCGTCGTCGCCAACTTTAGTGATCACCACATCTGTAAGTGAAAAATTGCTAAACAACATGCGGATCGCATCACGTTTGATGTCGGCAAAACGACAGGAGTTAACCTGCACTGCTGAGCGCACTGCACTTAAACCTGCGCCGGTAATTTCAGAAAATTCGCAAGCTGAAAACTGTGATGGCGATTCGTAAAGATTTACAACAGCTTTGTGAAGGAATCCACCTTCTTCAGGTCGATGCAATCCGCGAAACAGCACATGACTGAATGTCGATTTTTTTCCTCCGGCCTGAAGAATGATCCCCTCCCCTGTTCCGTCTGTCGATTCAACAATTACAGGCATCTCTTCCGTACCATTCCACCGCATGGGTGAAAAGGAAATGATGCGTGAAGAATGATTGAGCTGAATGCGGGTTCCTTCAAGTACTATAACCGAATAACCGGATGGAAAGATGAGATCCTTATTCAACTCCAGTTTGCCTTGTTTAAAATAGATTTTCTTATTGGCTTCGTCCATTTGCAAAACAGAAGAAAACTCACTGATATTTGCTGAACGACGAAGATAGGCTTGTTCTGCACGACTTTCTGACCATGCTGGATATTCCGCTATTTCCTGTTCCAGCAATTCTGTCCTTCCCGGCAAGGTCCATTCAACTTTCAATGTTGATTTTTCTCCAATGGAACTACCGGAAGGAAGTACAAAAGCAAATTGTTTGTAGTGCACAGGCTCATCATTTTGCTTGCAGGAAATAAAAACAGGTTGAGGTAATACCACGCGCATCGAATCGATTATAATGGCGTGAATCATTGCAGGTAGTGCATCAATTCCTGCGACAGACACATACAATGAATCTTTTGTGAATCCCTCGAGATGCGCATATAAATATTTTGGAGCAGCCAGCAGTGCTTTTACCTTTTCAACGTTTTTATAATATCCGGAGGTAGTATATTTTTTATAGGCAAATTCGCCATACAAAATGGCTAAATGCGATTCAATTTCGTCGTTGTTGCGCGCAAAGAAGTTATCCAGCCAGTCTTTTGTTGCAATACGATCGAGTGTGCGAACATAGGCTGCAAAAAACGCAGTATCGTTAAACAGGAGATCATGATGCTCATTGGTGTAACCGTTTTCTTCTCCTGTAAAACGAAACGAGCCTGCCAGTTTTTGAATATCGCGCACGGAGAAACTTTCGTAAGCCACCGGTTCAATCAATTGAGTCTCCGGATTGAAATAAAATTTCACATCACTCAAGTCGAGGGAATGGTGTCCGCCTACCACATCTACAATCGCATGAAAGCGTGCGAGTTTTTCTATGTCGAAAACCTCTGAAGTTTTCATTTTTCCTGTGCGAAATGCTTCCAGGCGATCAACCGCATTAATGAAAAGTTGCCGCTGCGCTGAATCCTTAAGTGTACTTTTCGATTCGTAGGCTTCAAAATACGAAGATTGCATTTGCGCATATTCTTCATGTATGCGAACATCATGCAGTTCATTTACGCGGTAAACCCAATAGAGATCCGGATTGTAACGGATAAGCGGACCGGGTAAACGATCGTTGTGTTCCACCATCTCCTGGGTAAAATGCTCTTCGAGTGCATAAACGCCCCAATCATCTCCATTCACTTTTACACGCAAATAAAAATAGCGTAAAGCCACAATTCCTTCTTCCTCCATCATGCGGTGGTAAATCCACTCGTGCACATAATTGCGTGTTCCGGGATGCTGCAGCGAAAAACGTTTCATACCCATAAAGGCATCACCCTTTTTGGTCTTGATCCTGAACGACCATTTTTTATCCTGTAAATGATCGGTCATGTGCCCCTTTAAGCGCAACTCCGCACGAATGGATGTGCCATTGTGATCAAGCAAAGCATTGACATATCGATCGTCTTCTGTGGTCATGATTCCCTGTTCCAAAGCCCGCTGGCGCTGACCTTCCAATTTGGCAAAATCATCATCGTCGAGGGTAATCGATAAGGTTTCATAAGTAGCATTGAAACTCTTTCCGTAATTGGAAGAAGTGGTAGTGATGAATTCCCAGAGATTCGAATAGCCTTTTGTTTTCACCCAGCGGTTAGCAAAAAAAGCTCCTGCTACCAAAAGAGCAAAACCTGCAAGTAAACTGTAAAATATCCGTTTGCGTGTTTTCAGGGAGATGGCCATGGGGGCAAAGATAGTGATTTCAGGAATGGGCGGAGGGGAGAGGGANNCGGACTCCTATAACGCACACATCATCTAACTGTTCAAAATTCCCTTTCCAGGTGGTGAAGGTTTCGTCGAGGATTTGGTGTTGACGGGCGATGGATTCTGTGCTGATGGATTTGAGAAGCAGTTCGAAGTTCGAGGATTTGAATTTTTTGCCTTTCTCTCCACCGAATTGATCGGAATAGCCATCGGAACTCATATAGAGATGATCGCCTTTTTGCAGGGATACAGCATGCAATGTGAAAGGTTTCATTTCTGCGCCGTGAATGCCGATGGGTTGTTTGTCGGCTTTGTATTCGAGCAGTTCTCCGTTGCGCACAATGTACAGGGAGTTATGTGCTCCTGCAAAATGCAGTTGCTGTTTCGAAGGGATATATTGTACCAAACCTAAATCCATACCGTCTCTGCTTTCGCCGGGTTCGCCGCTTTGTTTCAGGGCAATGATCACACGCTCACGTAAAAGATTAAGAATCTGGTCGGGACGGAATACTTTCTCTTCATTCACAATCTGATTGAGCAATCCGGAACCAAGCATGCTCATAAACCCGCCGGGAACTCCATGACCGGTGCAATCAACAACTGCCCACAACACACAATCCGGATGATGCGAATGCCAGTAAAAATCACCGCTGACAATATCTTTTGGCTTAAACAACACAAAATGTTCCGGCATACTCTCCATCATCGCGCGATCGTCGGGCAACATGGCTTGCTGAATACGTTGTGCGTAGTGAATGGAATCGGTGAGCTCTTTGTTCTTTTCGGAGATGATGTCTTTCTGCAAACGGATCTCTTCTGCCTTTTGCAATACTTCCGAAGTACGTTCTGCCACCTTTTGTTCCAGTTGTAACTGACGCTCGCGCAATAGGCGTTCGCGGTAACGGATGTACACCCACACAAGACCGGATAATGCAATCGCAACAAGAATATAAAACCACCACGAAAACCAGAACGGACGCGCAATGGAGAAGGTCCAACGCAAAACATCGCTTTGCTGACCGTATGCATTGGTCAAGCGTACTTCGAGTGTGAATTTTCCGTGCGGGAGATTGGTAAATCGAATACGATTGGAGCTTCCGTTATCTTTCCAGACAGAATCCATTCCGATAAGCCGGTACTCGTACTTGGGCGGCGCAATATTGAACAGCAGATCCGAATAGTATTCCACCTGAATATTGTTCTGATTCCATTCGAATTGAGGAACCTCGTTCAACCAAGTGATCAATTGGTCGCGATTGGCGGTATCGGATTGCGCAATAAGTCCGGAAAAATACAAACGCGGATGATTCTCAGGAAGCTTTACCTGCAGCGGATCGAAGACTACAAGCCCGCTTACTGATGTGATATAAATCTTACCGTTTTCATCCATCTGCGCAATGGAAGGAATGAACTCTCCGGCATTCAAACCGAAGGTTTCTGCAAATCGAAAACTACTTTTTTCTTTTGGATCCCAACGTAAAATATCATGACGTAATGCCATCCAAAAAACGCCTTGTTTGTCCTGGATAATGGCATAAACAGCTTCATTGCTGATTCCTATTTGTTCATTGAGCAATTCTGTTTTACCGGAGACTTCATNNAAGCCGTTATGATTGTTGAATCCGGAAAATAGCTGTAGCCGGAATCAGGACTGAACAGTGTGCAGGATTTCTCTTTGGGGTCAACAATACCAAACATCTTTGAACCCATGGAAATCATCCATCGGTTTGAAGGCAAAACATACGAAAATGTTCCGGTGAATGCCGATCCTTTTGGAAGATAAATGGAATCGAGCGCTTGCAGTGTGCCCGGATTATACTTCACAATAAAACCGGAATTCTTATTTGTTTTCCCTCCTACCCACAGGTCATTAGCATCCGTACTATTATTGGTAAAAAGAAGGTTCCTCCANNGTTCGCCCAATCGGCCTGCACAATTTTCCGGCCACTTCCATCCATCAGCGCAATATTCTCTTTGCTAAAAAAGAAAATAGAATCACCTAAAAAACGAAACTGATGAAAGACCGGTTCTGTCTTTGGTCCACTTATAATTTTTCGCGCATCCAGATTTTGTTCAACAACACCGGTTTCTGCATTCAGAATAGCAAGGCCGTTTTGATTGGACAGATAAACCTGTTGCGAAGAACGCACACTCATCTGATTTAGCGGGATAACCTGTGCAGATCGGTTGGAATAGTCGAGTCCCATATCCTCCCAGGGAAGAATGCGAAACTGATGCTGCACCGGAGAATAGATATCGAGCATGCCTGCACCTGTACTCAGCCAGATATTTCCCTCGCGATCCTTACGCATTCCGTACACACGATTATCGGAAACTGAACCACGATTGAGCGGATAGTGTCGGATGTATTTTACATCGTAATTTTTGGGATTCACCACCATGATTCCTGTGCTACCTGTAGCGATCCAGTAATGACCACGTTCATCAACAAGAATTGAACGGGCATTCTCATGGTTCTGACGAATGACATCCTGAGTAATTCCCGTAACGCGACGAATTGTTTTACTGGCATGATGAATGTGCAGCAACCCGCTATAGGTACCAACCCAGTAATCGCCCTTCTCGTCGGTATGAATAAAATGCACAATGGTAAGAGCAACGCGAACAAATCGTTCTTCGTCAGGATGTGTTCCGAAACGATAACCATCCAGCGGAACAAAACTGAATTCTTCTTTTTCCGGATCGAAAAACATAGGTGGACCGGCTGGTGCTCCTCCACTGAAAAAGCCCAGCATAAATCTTCCATCCGGCAGCTCATTCATCACTTTTACCCTGTTACCTACCGGCTGTGTTGCATCCCATTCCTTTTCAAAATTGCGTCGCCAGTTTTTGAATGTTCCCTTTTCTTTATTCAGCAAATACAAACCACCGTCCCAGGTCATCACCCACAAACGCTTCTTTGAATCCTGACGAAAACCGACAATCATTTCGGGGGGAGCTGCATCCTTTCGCGTGCTATCGGGCAAATAATGGGTGAAGGTATTTTGCGCAGGATCAAAAAAACTGATTCCTGAAGTATCCTGATAACAGATCCAAAAGCAATCGTTCGAATCGAGCAGAAAACTTTGAATGGATTTCCCGAGCAGGGAATTCGCATCGGCAGAATCGGAGCGGTAAACAGAAGCAGAGTATCCGTTATAAACAGCAAGTCCTTCGGAACATACCATCCACATTCTTCCCTTACTGTCGAAATTCTGACCAAAAACATCTTTCAGGCCAAAGGCATTGGGATTGATGTGATGAAAAGTATAAGGCAATGTCTGCTGCGCCCCGGAAAACCGGAATAGCGTTACAAATAGCAGAAACAGTATCGTTTTTGGCACAAGCGAATATAGGGGAAAATTGATTTTATGCCAACTATTTTGCTTCACCACTAAGACACTTAGTTCACTAAGAAACACTAAGTACTTAGTGCACCTTGGTGGCCTTAGTGCCTTAGTGGTTAAAATACGATCTAACCCCAGGCAACAAAGCCTCCGCCAACTTACGGTGCCCTTTTTCATTGAGGTGAACATTATCCCTGTAACAGGAGCGATCCCGAATCGTTTCGATGCCTTTTATTACGCTTACAGTATCCTTTTGTAGCAAATTGAGTATTTCTATACCGTATTTGTTATACGTTTTAGATTTTAGTTCGGATTGTTCAGGATGCAGGTAAACGATTAAGGGAATGTTTTTCTCTTTGGAATACCTAATGAATTGTTCCCATCCCGGATTCACTTTAGAATCGTCGAAGCCCAGGAAATAATCGTATTCATCAGTTTCCATTCCCATTTTTCGTTGCATCCAGGGCCAAGCGTAACGTGACCATGCATCGGTCAATGCGCATAAGGGTTGCTTTGATGGCCAAGCTCTTTTTTCACCAACCACTTTTTGGTGATGCATATTATCATGAAGATCGTGAGAAGAAAAAACGAGAATGATCAGATCGGTATTAAAATCACCATGCTCCTGCAAAAAGGCAAAGGCATTATCGGGACCCCAACTTTGCGCGGAAATATTGAGCACGCGAACAGGTTTTCCGAAATCATCCGACAATTGTTTTTCCAATAATGTCGATGACAAGCTATCCTGATCAATATGTGCTCCCCCATTGATTACCGAATCACCGAATTTCAAAATGCGAATGCTATCCGAAGCAAGAGGCGAAGCGGAACGCATACCAAATTCATTAGTCAACACATGATTTCCAAAGCGCCAAACATCCTGATTGGGAGCGAACATGTATTCGTAGCGTTCATGCTCCACATACACCGGTAAACGTCCCAACCCAAAATAAAACCGCGCCACCAGTTCCAAGGCAATCAACACCAATGCAACACCAAGCAATCCTTTCACTAATCTGCGCTTCATACCCAACTATCCTTTAAATTCCCGGGTTTATCCCCATGAACATCCAATCCCGGCAAAGAAGTACCGTTCTCGCCCCCATTCTCGTTCTCCACATGGCCACTGAGCGGAGTCGAAGTGGACTTTACCCTATTCCACTGCTCCTCAAATGCATCTCCCGTTAGTACCGTTGCAATCGATAAAAACAAAATTGTAAACGGATTCAAAGAAGCCGCCAGCCAGGGTTCGAAGTTGATGGAAAACATCACCGCAAACATTACCGGAAATGCAATGGGTGTATTCTTACCCGCCCGAATAAAAGTCAGTAACAAGCCACGTAAAAAACCGAGCAATCCGATCAAACCTGTATTCAGCCACATGATGAGATACGTATTGTGAACACCGCCTTCGTGACCTTGTTTAGACAAATAATCGAAATTGGATCGCATTAGGTATTCATCATAGGAAATTCCTTTACCCAAAAACATGCTTTGCTGAATGTTCTCCCATGCAAAGGTCCAGGCGATCAGTCGACCGGATCCCTCCTCCAAGGTGTCCAGACGAAAAACTGTTTCCAATCCCAGCGCACGAATTAAGGTGGCATAATTCTGCAAAAAGAGTTCGTAACCTAAAATGGATGAAAGAAAAGCAATGAAACCTAAAAAAGGAGAAACTTTATATACACGAATAAATGCCAGGTAAAACACAATAGCAAGCAATGCAGAACGCGATCCTGTTTTATACACCGAATAAAAAAGAATCGCGTAAATAAACAGTTTTTCGTTTTTCGAATACATCTCCGGATGAAGGTGGTTTGTAACTGAAAAAAACAAAAATGTAAGTATCAGAAAAATTCCCAGGCCGTTGGGATTTCCGAAAATACCACGCATTCTCCCCCCGTGCGAAAAGGCAATTTCTGCATTGTAAAAACGAATCAGAATTCCAATCACAACTATACTCAGCAAAAAATAAAACATATCCTTCAGAAATGCTTCCCCTCGTTCTTTATAAATGGCAGAAATATAATTGGGGACTGCTAAAAAAAGCAGGATGTAAGACAATGTCTTTTGTATTCCTGTATTCAGGTTTGGCCCTGCGTACATCAGGCAAAAGATGGCCACCAGAAAATAGGGCACGTACAATTTCCACAACTGATTAAACGGACGAAAATAATTTCCACTTGCTAAAAATATTCCTGCAATCAACAGAATATTCAGGTTCTTAATAGTTTTAGCAAAACCCATTCCCGGCTGCAGGCTATCCGATAAAATCAGAATGAACAAAAATCCAAGAAAGATCAACTGATAATGACCGGTGCGCCAAATCAAAAAAATGGTTGCAGGAACAATCAGATAAACCAAGGGACCACCAAACATTCCGGCCAGCCACCAGAGCAGTAGCAGAACAATGAATTGTTGGTTATTACGCAGGTATTCGATCACGACTCTCCTCCTGCCTTAAAAAAAGCTTTCACCTGTTCCGACCAGATGGCGAAGCGTTGTTCTAAAAAGCGTTGGGTTGCCAACAGAAATTTTTCGCGATCGTTTGGTTTTCTCNNGATCATCCATAGAGGCGTCTATCTGCGCAGCATAAGATTGGAATGCCGGAAGAATTTTCTCCGGACGCAAATGATCCATTGAAAGCATGCGTTCCACTGCATAGTCGGCAAACTGTTTGTTGGCGCTTAAACGGCAGAACAATTGCGCTACATCTGCATTGCTTTTTTTCAGACGATCAAACACATTGGTGTGCACTGCCTCTTCTCCAGCATAGGAAAAAGCATAATC
The DNA here is from genome assembly GCA_002351955.1 of Flavobacteriales bacterium UBA2798. Taxonomy (GTDB): domain Bacteria; phylum Bacteroidota; class Bacteroidia; order Flavobacteriales_D; family UBA2798; genus UBA2798. Next base: position 48,731 of record DEHO01000060.1, on the reverse strand, counting down.
CATATCCCATAATACCCAATTCCACTTTCTCCAGGGCTCATCCACATCCTTGTCCTTTATCCGGTACTGTTTTACATTATTGGCAGGCCAGTCGGTATTGGCGCAAAATGTTTCGATAGCCATATAGTTAATCAAACCATCGAGATGGACTTCCTTTTCAACTTTCAAAAAATGTTCTTCAAGGGAAAGATCCTGTTCCTTTACAAAACGCATCAATTCTGCAAATGCTCTTTCATCTTCAGTATTACCGCTGGTAATTGAAGCTCCCTCTGCCATTACCACCTTATTGTTTTTTATCCCGAACACCAGCGCGAGAAAATCTTCATTGACTCTGCTGCGCAAACTATGAATCCCCCAATATTCTCCATTGAGGTACACTTCACAAAACTGTGCATCCTGATAAATCAACACTGCATGTTTTCCATCTGGTTTGCTGCAATAGGTATGAATGAAGGCATCCGTTACCAGTGTACGATCCCAATCGTTTCCGCCATTGCGTAAAATAAGATCATCAAATTTTTTCTGTCCGTTTCCAAAGAAATCAAACGTGAATTTTCCGTTTCCGTATTCCTTTCTCGCAGTAAGACGAATCGATTTTTGCGGATAGGCACGGGTGGCGTTTCCGTGGATGCGTGCGCCTGCATTGGAGGCATACAGCAATTGCCCATCAGTGGAATAATACCGGAAATGAACTTTTCTTTCCCATTCTCTCCCTCGCTGATGGTAATTTGCAGACTGATTCCACCATTTTGTGCGAAAAGATTGCGCCTTGCTGAAATGTGCAGCATTGCCCGGGACATAAATTCCCCTGTCCTCCGAAAAAAAATCATCCGGATTAATGTACAGCGACAGTATAGGAAGATCATTTTTCGGAACATCAAATGCATGGTAGCGTACAGGAGAACGAAGTTTGGCTCCGTCTTCTTCCCGGACTACCACATATTGAAGAACAGGTAGAACAGGTAAACCTTCCATTGGAGCTTTCCACCGAAAAGAAGTAGGAATCGAAGAGAGTGCAGTCTTACCGAAACTAGGTTTGAGCTCAGATTTGGAAATCCGTTTGCATTTTATCCAATTGCTTCCATCCGTTGACCAAAGCAGCATGCAATTTCCGGGCGCTGTAATGTCATCAGAAGTTAGTAATGCATCGGGTAAAGATGCGGATTCGGTATAGTGGTAAAAATGAACAAATGACTTCGATGGTAAAAATGCAGCAGCCAGTCCTGCACCAAGCAGAAGATAAATGAGCAGGATATTGGATTTTCTTTTCATTATTTTCTTGCGAACCAGAGCACAGGAAAAACAAGAACTCCGTATGCAATCAGTGTAAGTATCACCGATCCCGATCCGCAACCAATACCGGCAGCAGCAGCCAATAGAAACAAGAGATGCGAACGTTCATTCATGGCCTTGTTCACCCAGCGGAAACCTGCAAGAACGGAGAGAGCCACCAGAACGAGTCCGAGCGGAAAAGAAAATTTTACAATAGCCGTGAGAAAAGCAAATACCCCTGCCAGTAAAACAGGATTGGATTCCGATGATTCCTGGTTCATAAAACGGGAAAGCCCCCATCCCAGCAATGCGGCAGTAAAGAGCTGAACTAAAAACAGCGGAAGATCAGAAAGCGCATAACCGTTCNNCCTTTTCGGTGGGGATTAAACGATTTAGTGTATTTACCTTTGTACCAACACTAATTATTGCTATGTCAAAAAAGATATTTGTAACAGGCGGGGCCGGGTTCATAGGTAGTCATTTGGTTCAACGGCTGGTAAACGAGGGGCACAAGGTGGTTGTAGCCGACATTTTATTACGAGGGAATAAAATCAATCCGGAAACCTTCCGAAAAATTCAATTTCACCAGGCAGATGTACGTGATTCAGCAGCCATGCTTGAGCTTTCCAAAGGCTGTGATCTTATCTACCATTTTGCAGCTGTTTTGGGTGTAGATGTGGTGGCCGACAATCCGGTGGAAACCATGGATACTGAGATCATTGGAATGCGCAATATTTGTCATGCAGCCCTTACCAACGGCATCAAAAAGATCATGTATGCCTCTACCAGTGGGATTTACGGTCATTCGGCGATCGACCAAACCGTTACGGAAACCATCAATGTAGATCCGCGCACGAGTTATGCCATTGCCAAACGCTATAATGAAATCTACCTTGCAGCGATGTACCAGGAAAAAGGACTGGAATCCATTTCAGTACGTTTTTTCAATATTTACGGGCCTGGTCAGGACGAACGCATGGTGATTCCCCGCTTTTTGGAACAGGCGCGTAAAAACAAACCCATCACCGTTTACGGAACCGGAGAGCAAACCCGCGATTTCACCTATATCGACGATACCATTGAGGCCTGCATGCTGCTTACAGAGAAGATCAAGGGATCAGAGATCTATAATATTGCGAATGAACACGAGATCAGCATTCGTGATCTTGCAGAAAAAATTGTTGCTTTATCGGCATCCAAGTCACCCATTCAATTTCTTGAATCTCCAAGCAAACGCTACGATTATGAAGTGGGACGCAGATGGGGAAGTTCGGAGAAATTATTTGGCATTACCGGATTTAAACCGGGTATCGGTTTGGAAGAAGGACTGAACTATGTGCTTAATTCTCCTTTGAAGAGAGTTGTTTGATATCACCTGCAACTTTTTCACCGATTGCACCCCAGGTAAAGCATCGAACTCTTTCAAGTGACCTTTTTTTTGCATTTGAAAATTCAGTTTCCGACATCGCAAGGATGTTCTGAATTCCTTTTTTGATTGCCAAAGCATCAAACCCGTCTACAATAATTCCATTTCCGTTTATCAATTCAGAAGCTGCTCCCACAGGAGTGGTGAGAACGACCAATCCCCTTGCCATACCCTCAAGTAATGTAGTTGGCAGTCCTTCAGAAATACTGGCGCAGACAATGATATCGTGTTGATCATAGATCGCTTTTAATTGCTCCTCTTTTTTTATCTCCCCATAAAACGTGATTCCGGTTTCCTGAGAAACATCCGGAGTAAAAGGACCTACAAAACCAAACTGAGCCCGATCTTTAAACTCGTTGGCTAAACCAAAAATTAAATCGAATTGTTTGATTTTATCATTGCGACCAACGAATAGAAAACGACGTTTGTTGCTATCCTGGATAGAAGCCCCCTCGGATTTGATCCATTGGGATGAAATTCCGTTGGGATGAACTTTTATTTTTGATGCATCAATTCCTATTTTCCGATTAAGAATTTCAGTGAGGTGTCCTCCAAGCGAAATCACCCCATCCGCCAATTTCAGATTTTCTTTCACAGATCCGCGCAACATCATTGCCTCCAGTTTTGAACGCAATCCAATTGTACGCTGAAACATATTCAATCCGTGAAAATTCACCCATACAGGCGTCACCCGATTTTTCTGCCGTAGAAAATGCCATCCGGTGAAGCCTTGCGCATAAATGAAATCAAAGTTTTGATTTGAAATCGAATCGAAAATATCCTTCGCGTATTTAAGTGAATTTCGCAGGTAATGCCCGGGGAAGAATCCCGGTGAAGGAAAATGAAATCCGGTGATGGTTAATGAACCGGTGAAGGATTCATTCTGAATTATGACACCCTTCACCTCCCCGGCATCCGGTAAACGTTCACCTGATTGAACACAGTGTACCAGGTGCACATGAAACCCATGTTTCAGCAATTGCCTGCACACTTCAAGAGAATGACGCTGCATGCCGCCCATAACATAGGGTGGGATACCGTCGGTTAAAAATAGAATATCTCTTGCACTATTTTCCAAAAACTAATAATATTTTTTGTGCGATTCTAAAACCAAAAACATTAAATAACCTGCAATACATTTCAGGAATTATTTCAGAAGGCGAAAGGCGAAAGTTAACCCAAACAAGCTTATTAAACCAAGAATAGGAAGCTTTAAAGTCTACTTTAGAGTACATGTAAATCGCTTCAAAATATGCCTGAAGATAATCGTGATCTAGTGGCTTTGAAAAGTTCTCCGAAATAAACTTAAGAATTTCGAATCTTAAATTACAATATGAGTCCCAATTCCTACGAATATTCATAGCACTTATAGACTCAGGCCTATTATGGCGAATTGTATATAATTCCTCGGTAAATCCAACTTTACCCCCACCCTTCAAAATCCGAAACATCAAATCATATTCTTGAGAACTTTTTAAATTTTCATTCCATCCACCAGCCTTTTCCAATACACTTTTAGAAAACAAATTTGCAGAAGTTATTCCCATTCTCGTCCGCATCAAGGCAAGAAATGGATCTTGTAAATAAGGTGTTTTTTTAAACAAGTTGCGATCCTCTTCATCTTTTATCAAATAACCTCCAATCACAATATCAAGATCATCCCTAACTGCCAAATAAACCTGATGTTTAATTTTTTCCGGAAGTAATTCATCATCAGCATCCAAAAATTGTAGATACAATCCTCTAGCTAATGACAATCCTGCATTTCTTGCAGATGGAGCTCCAGAATTTTTTTGAGTAACCAACATAAGATTCATTGTTGGATGTTCTATTTTCCACTGATAAATTATTTCTGCAGAGCGATCAGAGCTGCCATCATCAACACATATAATTTCCAGATTATTATAAGACTGAGTCTGTAATGAACTCAAGGCCCGAAGGATACATCCCTCAACATTAAAACATGGAATAATAACTGAAACTAAAGGGTCACTCATTGAGAGCCGATTTAATTTCATTTCCCGTTAAGCCATTTAATTCATCCCATAACGGATCCCCCACACCTGTGGTTCCCTGTCGTAAATACTTTGTAGAGTCGACATCTCCATGATCCTTTGCTGGGACACCCAAAATGAGTTTGCCAGGTAGATCAAAGTTATTGTTCACGACAGAATTTGCGCCAATCACACAACCGTCTGCAATTCGGATACTCCCAAAAATTTTCGCTCCTGGACCAATATAAATATTATCCCCAATATGAGGTGCTTTATCAGAAAATCCCGCCTCAGTTCCTATGTTTACGTCCACATGAATACGACAATTTGCACCTATCCTTGCAGATTGATTAACTACAATTGTTCCGTAATGTGCAATAGCCAATCCGGGCCCAAAATTATTTGGATGAATGGAAAATCCTAACCGAATAGATTCATTAAGAAACTTCCTATATAAAAACAAAAATATGAGTTGTCCGATGAAAGTATGCTTTTTACAATTCTGATAATATTCCACTTTTCGAAGTAACCTTTGAAATCTATAAATCCGATCTCTAAAAATCTGTTCTTTCAACCAATCTAAAGAAAAAACAAGTGTTCTTTGCCTTCCTAATGAGAGTCTGTCTGCCTCTAGATAAAAAGTATAATCATTTTTAGATTGAATCCTGCTCTTCATCTTAATTATTCGAGGTTAAATTTAGAATCTTTTCTACGTTTTTACTCCAAATAAATTCCTGTAAAACTTTTTCTTTAAAAGTCATAGCAACCGTATCACAACTTTTCTTATGATTAAAATAATACACCAAGGCATCATGTATTTCATTCTGGCCATTAACTAAAAAACCATCCACCAAATGAACCATTACATCATTTACTGGCCCATTATTGGGGGCTATAATAAATTTTCCCATAGCAGCATATTCAAAAATCTTTACCGGCGAACCATACCAATTTGAAGCGGGCATCACACAAACATCCATCAATGAAATATACGAGTAAACCTTATCATGAGCTACTTTTCCGACAAAATAAACCTTATCAGCAATTTCTAACTCCCTGGAAAGTTGCTTCAGGTTTTCTACAACATAGCCATCACCGACAAGTAACAAACGACTATTTTCTCTGCATAATTTGGCAAATGCATGAATAAGCAATTCAACCCCATGGTAAGGAAACATTGAGCCAACAAAACCAACCACTTCTTTGTCTTCAAAAGAAAACCTACAACATATCTGGTCTACAAATTCCTTGTCAATTTGAATTTCTTCCGGGTCAACAGCATTAGGCAAAAAAACAACCTTTTTCTCCGCTAGTCCATAATTTTGGATGAAAAAACTACGCAATACAGAACTAACCGTAATTAAAAAATCGCATGAATCAAATTGAAACTTCGTACGCTTTCGCTGAATAAAATCAAACAACGACCTCCCGCCCATTTTTCTTTTCTCTTCCAGCAAGGGGGCATTGACTTCCAAGACATAAATAAATTGATCTGTTTTCTTTTTCACGATTGGGCAAATCAAATAAACACCCCGCTCATAAACCATATCCGGTTGAAAGTCTTGAATTTCCTTTTCAACTCGAATCTGAAACTCATGCCCCTGTCGAACCCACCTAAAATCTTTTAGCGTTTCCCAAATAAATACAGGAATCAGTTTTTTCAAAATTGATTTCCCTCCTTTTGAAGGAGTTGAACTTAGGATCTGCTCATTAACCTGAATATTACAAGCTGAAACCACCTTCACATCGTGCCCAAAAGTTCTAAACCCCTCGATTGTTTTTCGAATATGGGTTCCATAACCTGTATCGGCATTAACATCCAAATGAGGATGAGAAGAAACATACAGAATTTTCATGTAAGAAAAGAGTGGGCTTTTGTCCTGTCCATTTGACTATTTATCAAAAATACCTGAAAATCAAGATTTCAGATTATCCTTTTTCCTAACTTTACGAATAGAGTGATTAAATTGAAAATCAAATATACAAAATTGTCAAGATTAATCTCATACATTGTTGATTTTAAGCGATTTGCATTTTCACTTATTTTATTGAGTTTCATATTTGATTGTCCAGCCCAAATTTCGGTTCTACCTGGAACACAAATAGTCATTCAAGAAGGAAGTACTATTGAATTACCCACTGGAGGAGACAGTCTTATTCTTTTTTCAAATTCATCCGTAGTCAACAACGGTCATATCCTATTGGGAAACAATACACATATTAAAGAGCATCCAGGCTTTCCAATTGTAGGCACAGGATATGAATCGTCAATCTACTTGAATCAAAATTTCCCTTTAGCTACTAATTTGAATGGCCTCGGAATTACCATTACCAACAACTCCTCATTGGACACCTTGTCCATTCAACGACATCATATTGATACGCTATCAGGAATGGGAACTCCTGGTATTTTAAGATATTATGAACTTAAAATCAGTGAGGGCGATTCCTTTTCGGGCACAATAGTAGTTAAGGCAGATAGTACAGAATTAAACAGTATTAGTCCAACTCATTTAAACTTGTTTCGCGCTCAAGGTGGGCAGGCCTCAGTAAAACATAGAATAAATACCCCGCCCATAATTGGTGTCACAGACACATTAAACTTCATCGGATCAACTCTATTAACCCTTGGTGAGTTTTTTTTCTCAACCCAACCATCACAAATTCAGATTTGTTATGGTGATACAATTAATTTGACATTTAATTCAAATTTTCCTATATCAGGAGAACTTTCCATATTATTTATTGACTCTCTTGGGAATACGATTAATATCGATACCATTTTATTTTCAGGATCAAGTTCCATTCAACAAATAATTGAACAATCAGTATTCCCACTCCAGAATTATAACCTCGTACTATCTCTAAATAATATTGGTAGTTCTGATACAATTTTGAACCTTGAAATATTCCCTCCAATTTCAATTCTATTAGCTAACATTGACTCACTTTGTGAAAACTCACCGTTATACCACCTTAACGGAAGCCCGAGTGGAGGAGTTTGGTCTGGCAATTTAGTTCAGGCAGGTGGTTTTGATCCTTCTATTGCAGGCCCAGGCCAAATTTCCTTCCTTTACACATACATCGATGCGTTTGGATGTGTAAGTACGGAATTTGATTCTATTACAATCTTGACATTGCCACAAGTGAGCTCTTCGGCAGACACAACTATTTGTGCAAATTCGAATCAGGTTTTTCTCGTTGGATCACCAATAGGTGGTGTTTTTTCAGGACTACATATTAATAATAACACATTCTCACCACAAATTGGTGTCATAGGTTTATTTGATGTAATTTATTCTTTTACAAATGAATTTGGATGTACCAATCATGATACCAGTCAAATTCTAGTTAACCCAATACCGGATATCCCTTCGATTATTCTGAGTTCTGACACACTTTTTGCAATACCTGTTTCAAATGTAAATCAGTGGTATTTTAATTCCTCTCAGCTAATTGGAGACACATTGAACTATCTAATACCTAACGCAAATGGGCAGTATCTATTAATAACAACAAATGAGTTTGGATGCTCTATTAATTCGGAAATTTATGATTTTAGCTCATTGATGGTTTCTGATATTGAAGAAGAAACGATATCAATCTTTCCCAACCCTTCTGCCGAATGGATTTTCATTAGGTCAAATATTACTTATAACCTAAAAATCATTGACTCTTTTGGTAAACAAGTGTACTCTACAACCAATTATTCGCTTTCCCATCAAATTAATGTCAACAACCTTACAAAAGGCTGCTATTTCATAATACTTGAGTCTGAAAATGGCAAGAATCACAAAAAGAAGATTGTTGTACAATGAGAACTACATTATTCATATTGATTTTTTATTTGTTTGGCTTTGTAGCACTTGGCCAGGTTGAAATTAGGCAATCAATTCATTTCACCTCTCCTTACGACTCTCTTCGAACCATTAAAGGAATGTCACATTCGGTTGACAGTTTGAATGCAACAACTGCTTGGATTGGTCAACAAAACATCTTGAATTATGGTGTTGCTACTTTAACGGGAAACGATTCGATATCATTATCTCTTTCACCAAATCTTTCTGGTTATCCAAATGGGTTGTTCCTATCATTTCTTTCTCCAATAACAAATAGTTCTGAAAATATCCGAATAAGAAACGGTCAACTTGACTTTAAAAAAATATTAAATGCAACAGGCAAAAAGTTGGATTCTGCAAATATCCAAATAGGCCAATATGTTTTATTAATCTTTGTTGATTCTGCATTTCATATGGTATCAACTCCCTACTCACCTTGCCTAAACAATACGGTGGCAATTAATGAAAACCTGTGTATTGATTTTGACGAAACAATAGCGGCTACCTTTTACATTGCATCAAAAACATGTGGAGATAGAAACGGCCATTTATGTTCTTGGAATGAATGGTATATTGCTTGCTATCACCAAGGGGCGAACCTAAACAATATGAATAACAATTGGGAATGGATAGATGATGCTGCAAACAATGCAGATGCAGCAAAATTAGTAGGATTTGGAACTTGTAATGATGGGACTTATGCTCCTCCAATTCAAAATTTCGCTTTTAGATGCTGTTACAGAAGATGAAAATATTTTTTTGCATTGTAATTGGCGCATTCGGATTTAGTATTGAATCCAAATGTCAGATTTTTATAAATAATAAAATTGTAATTGCTAACGATTCAGCAACAATTCGAAATCTTGCTGATCCTTCTCAACCTAATGATCCATTGCCAGCAAGATTCTATCAAAATGGGACCTTGTTATCGGCCACTTCAAAAAACACTAACGGGGTCCTTGAAATAACACCTTTCTTTCAAATGGATAGCCTTATTAGCGGTATAATTTTTAGAGTATACTTGTCTGACTCCATTCCCTCCGATAGTGCTACTATTTACAATCGAGGATATACCATTAAAAGAACGGATGAAAAAAGAATAAATAAAGCTGATTTCCCTGCCGGTCGGATAATTTGGGTATCAATAATTAACAATAATATTTTTATCAGCTCAGGTATTGGACAAAATGGATGTCCTCTAGGATTTGTAGCCGCAAATAATAATTACTGCATCCAGATTAATGAAATACCCGTAATTGGATATTGGACCCTAAATTTGTATTGCGAAAGTCTTGGAGGAAAGCTTTGCACTTGGGGGGAATGGTATTATGCTTGCCAAAAAACCTCCTTGGGAATGATAAACACTACCAATAACTGGGAATGGATTGATGGTGCCCAAAATCACTCGAATGCAGGAACATTACTTGGAAACGGTGCTTGTGATAAAAATTTTTCTATTAATGTTTTCGGAGGAACAACAGCCGCCGGCAGATGTTGTTACACTAAATGATGAAAGCCAAATTTAATATTATATTATTGTTTATCTTCTTAGGGATAATCGGATCTCCTGTAAAGTCGCAGATCAATGTTAATGCACCAATAATACTTAACTCGACCGACTCATCAAATCGTCTAATAAACAATGTCCCAATGCCACAAGGCCCAACAGAAATCCTGAATAACAAATCAATTCAATCTGGCAGCTTATTATGGGGAACACCAGTATTTACAGGAACGGATTCAATTCACGTTCAACTTTATCCAAATTTAGATGTTGCTGATACTGGAACAACAATAGTTTTTAAATTGATTTCTCTAAGTTCGGGCACAAAAATATCTGTAAATGGTCTTAACTATTATACAATCTGGCATCCATCAGGAAGACCTATACTACCGGGTGATCTTACCATCAATCAAACAATTATTCTAACGTTTTCCGGAGGTAGGTTTGATCTCATTTTTCCTATTCAGGTAAATTGTCCAAATGGTTATATTAAAGTAAATGATGAATATTGTATCCGTGCTAACGAATACCCAACAAATACCTTCTTTTCTGCCATCAATACGTGCTATGATCAAAACGCGAGACTTTGTACTTGGAGTGAATTTCATTATGCTTGCCAAAAAGGTATTTCAGGTTTAAATACAATGACAAACAATTGGGAGTGGGTTGATGATTCAGGAAATGAACCTCAAGGTGTAAGGGTAGTTGGAAATGGAGGATGCAACCAAAGTAATTTAACTTATTCTCTGACTACAACAGGAGTATACAATACAAGAAATTTCAGGTGCTGCTATTCATTAAAGTAAAAAATAAATTCCAAATACTTCTCTTCCTTGTATTTTCCATGGTAAATACTGGTTCAAAGGGAGAGAAAATCGAAATTATTATTAATGCGCCAGATTCTTGTTTAGATCATTTCGAAATTTATCAATACTATGGTCAAAGTTTAACTTTAAGCCTCCCTACTAAAAGATTTAAGCGAAAAGGGGAAATTAATCTACAATATAAAAATCTCAAGCCTGGGTACTATTCATTAAAAGTGAGAAACAACCATTTAAAGGATATTATAATTTTCAATGAAGCTAAATTGATTTTTGATTACCGGGGAAATTTAGGGCAAGATCAAATAATTACAATTCAGTCATCCGAAAATTTAATTATGGATGAAATGAAACTTTTTTACAAAAGCAAAAAAAAAGAAATTAATGACAACAAAGAACTTTTCTATAAAATTGTTTTCAAAAAAATAAATCAATACCCCAATACATATTTTTGTCAGACATTTCGGCCTATTGCGTATATACATTACTTATTAGATCTCAAACCTATTGAATTTCAAAGAGAGCATTTTTTTGATTCGATTCCCTGGCAATTGAGTGGATTAGAAAACTCAACTCTTTTACCATACATAATAACAAAATTTCTTTCAGATATTCCCAATACAATTGAGGGAGTTGAACTTCAAATTGAAAAGATACTTCATATTTCCTCCAGCAATCGGATGAATGAACTTATCTATTCCCATACGTCCAATTTCCTTTTTAATAATGGTAATCCTGAAGTAATTGAACATTTTTTTGATGTTACTCATTCAAAAATTCATTTGCTTAAAAACATTGGCGACGAGTACACCTTTAATAAATTAAAAAAGCTTAGCTTATTTTCAATAGGTAATAAATGGCCACTACCCACGTACTTCCGTGAACCTAACGATCTGCTCGAGGAAAACAAGAAAACTTTAATAATTGTGTTTTCCCAGGAATGCGACCATTGTATAGAATACATAAACGAACTGTATCAACAGTTTGAAATTTCCACAGCAATTGAAAGATTTAAGGTTATTCTATTTCCAATTGACAATTTGTACCCTATTGAAAATAGTGGGCTAAAAATTCACAAAGAATGGCGAGTATTACACACAGGTGAGGGTTGGAATACTCCAGTTATTAGAGATATTCCTACGAACCGAGTACCCTACTCTATTTTGATTGATAAGAACACAACAATTCTGGGAAGAAATGTATCACCAGAATTAGTTTTCAGATGACTTTAACCATTTCACATAATTTGTAATTCCTTCTATAAAGGAAAATTCAGGTTTGAAACCAATTGAACTCAACCTTGATATATCTGCACGCCACTTCTTAGGGTCACCTGTTTTTTCCAGCCCTGAAAAAACCGCCTCTACCCCGCCAACTTCATTAAAAAAAATAGTTGCTGCTTCTGAAATGGATGTCTCCATGCCGGAGCCCACATTTATTACATCATAGTCAGGTCTGGCATCAGCAACCCGAAGAATTGCACGAACAAGGTCATCAACATATATAAAATCTCGTGTCTCCGAACCTGTTCCAAACAATTCAACTTTTCCATCCTTCGATTCAAGAGATTTCAAATAGAGATCCCAAAACAACTGCTTTTTCAAGCCCGGACCAAACGAAGAAAATACTCTTAAAGAACAACTTTTTACATGGAAAAATTTCTTGTATTCAAGACACAAAATTTCACTTATCCACTTGTTGTATCCGTATGGAGAAAGAGGATTTACAACCGAATCTTCTGTAATTGGTAAATGTTCAGGTTGACCATAAATTGCAGCACTTGAAAGATTAATAAAATATGTATTCGGAGATTTAAGATGAATACTATTTAATAATCGAATTATCAGATGAGTATTCATCATGAAATCATTCATCGGGTCCTCAAATGATTTAGGAACAGACGCTGAACCAGCACAGTTAATAACTACTTTCGGTTGTCTTGAAATAATTTCTTCTATCTCAGTATCTGACCCAAAGAACTTGCCTCTGATTGAATTACCCTTTGATTCCCCATGCACATCATATCCCGAAAACGACCTCTTCTCAATTTCGAGAATATCGATTAATCTTCTTCCAATGAACCCCTCGGAACCAAAAACTACTATCTCAGGATTTTGCATTTGGTAAATATTTAAAAAAATCTTGACGAAATCGGGAAATTAAATCTATAAACCCCTTTGGAGGATTCTTTCTCCAAAACAGAAATCTTCTCCATCGTTTTATCCTGTTCACTTGTTCTTTATAAGCTACAAGATCTAGAGTACCTATGTTTGACCCATAACTATTTGATAAAGACAAATTAGTTGGGGACAATATTCGCAAATACAATGGAGAATTTCGAGAAGTATATTTCACCTTTTTTGCTTGATAATAGAGCTGGAAATATTTACTATGGTCAGAGGCAAACAAAGGTGTTTGTTGTTCGTCAACAATTGTAAGTGCGTGATTTGTCTTATGAATAATAGTGTTTGGCATCCAGGTGTAATCAGGACAAATAAATCGTTCATTAATTGTGTCATACATCCACTGATAGCGATCAGTAATACAATCAATTTTTGTGTCTGAATATTCATCCAGTGCTGTCGGCGAAATCCAATCATCGTCATCGAGCCGGATCATAAATTCAGGAAGATTATCCTGACATTTTATCCAATCAATAGCAAAAAGCAACTTTTCTCTCTTCGTAATAGCTTTTGATGATATATAGATTACATTACCATCTACAAAATCAACTTCATCAATTACAATTGCTGTCCAATTTCTATTGGTCTGATTGTTTAACGATTTAATTGTAAACTGAAACAAATATTCTCTAAGCTCCTGCCGATACAAAACAGGAGTACGTGGAATTACAAAAAGAAATTTTTCGAGTTTCATGGAAACAATACTCCAACGCCATAACAACCCTGATCCCAATTATTAACATACTCCTTATGCTTATGGATATTTTTTAACTCAACCCAAAGCTTATAAACATCACATTTGGAATTCGGGTGTATAACTATATCGTGCATTCCAATTAAACCACCTTTAGACAGATATTTCGAGTAAAGGTAATAATCATGCTTTGCGCCTTCATAAGTATGGTCTCCATCAATAAATAAATAATCAATTGTACGCCCATTCAAAACCTCCTTCAAGCGTTTTTCTGTCGATTCAAGATGCGAGTCCATGCGTAATAACTCGATTTTCTGATTTGCTCTTGCAAATGATTTATATATAGGTTCTTTCCAATCTGGATATCCACCGCCAAATTTCCCTCCCGGGAGATCGATAGAAATGATTAAGGCATCATCAGCTGCCAGACGAGAAGCCATAAATAATGTCCCGCCATTTGCAGTACCAATTTCCAAAATCGTTTTTGGTTTCCTGGTTGAAATCTCAGTTGCCAAGCCAGTAAGTTCTTCTTTAAATTGCCAAGGCTGAATCAGCTCAGAATCTTTCGAATACAAAAAGGAAATCGTTTCTGCAGGATTAAGAGTATTTGGACCAAGCGACCGAATTGAAGCCTGAAGTTTTTTAAATCCTCTTCTAATTAAAAATTTCGAAATAATTGCCTTCATAATTTCACCACATTTTATCAATAAAGTTATAAAAATCAGGATAGTTCTTGCTTGCATTAAAAGAATTAGCCCAATGCATCCTCAGATCTTCAGATAATTTAGTGGATAACAAAGGATCAAGCAGCGCCAATTTCACTCCTTCTGCAAATCTTTCTACCGAAGTATCTACAGGAAAAAGTAATGGATATGAGGAAGGCAGAGCCTCAGAAGTCCCGCCAGCATCTGTTGCTAATACAGGTATTCCATACGAAGATGCTTCCATAATCGATACTGGAATCCCTTCACTATAACTCACATTTATGAATAAGCTAACATCATGCTTTTGGTAAAAATCATGGATTTCAGCATTTGGCACACGTCCTAAAAATTTGAAAATCATAGAATTAGAATATCTATACGCGGTTTCCCTTAAACTTTCCAATTCGGCTCCATCTCCAAAATGCACCCATTCAATTGGTAGGCAGGTTTCCCCTAAAATCTCAGGGATCAAATGAACCCGCTTAACCAATGCTAAATTAGAACATGACACAACTAAATATCTACTTTTTTCTTTAGCTACTTTTCTGATAAACCTATCCATTGTCCCTAATTTCTGTACATGGATCTTTTGCGCCAGAACCTTACTACTCAAAAGATATTTGGCGCCAAAATCTGAAATCGGACAAATCACATCCAACTCTTTTAGAAAATATTTCTGGAATGGGATGTATTGGTCCTTGGAAACTTCCGTATATAAATCATATCCGTGAACGCGGCTAATAGCCACAGGAATTAGATTTTCCTTTCGCGCAAACAATAGTATGAATACAGAGTCCGTCATCCAATATGAGTAAATCGGTTCCGACCAAAATCTCAATTCCTTTACCCCTAAAAAACAACCTAATGCTCGTCTGTAAAGCGAAAACAATTCGCGCGCGCGGGAAATAACGATCAATGGGCGTTTACTTCTGAACAGTTCGAAAAAAAATACTGGTAAGAACCTATACAACGCCTTAATATATCCAATATGCCGGTGATTAATTTGAATGACATTAATAAGTGAAACGAGATGTCGAGGTGCCCCTTTAGGATTCACCGGAATAATATTTACTTTGATTCCCTTATTAACATATGTTAATACTTCTGCCTCCAAAAAGCTCTCAGAACTGCCATATGGAAAGGATGAAGTAATTATCGTTATCTCTTTACTCATTCAAACCCCTTTCTGTTCAACTGAATTTGCTTTTTAACTTTCTATTGATTCTAAACCAAAACCAACCGAATCGTAAAACCTTTTTAAGCTTTATGTATTCAGGATCTAAAATAAACTCGGGAAATGATTTCCGAATTACACGCAAAGCAAACACACATCTTGTGAACTCAGCTTTTGTGTATATTTCACTATGACGAACAATTACCAGTGAAAAAATAGCAGAGCGAACTGCACTCGATGTGATTTCAGGATATTTAAAGTTTGAAACTGCGTTTGAAAAATTTACAATATCATTAAATAAAATTTCAAGTGTGCGATTTTCATGTTTGAAACTCTGTGAAAGTGCAATTGAATAAATCAGTAAGGCCTTTTCCTTTAAAAATCCCTGGAAAGCGGTGCTTGATTTAGATGAATGATGAATCCTAAAAAAAGCAAGCGTATCGGAAATCTGAAGCGTTGATTCAATTCCGAAATGACCAATAAATTTATACCACCAATCCAAGTCCATGCAGTAATGCAATTCTGAATTTAACTCGCCAAAATAGGCAACGGCCTTTTTTGAATAAAACATAGAAGGTTGTCTTATTCGGAAACTGCCATACGCTTCAGTTAGAGTAGTAAAAGTTTGTTGTGTTTGCGGAATCCACTTTTTTTCATGATTGAAATACTCCAAACCTCCAATCAGACAATGCAGGCCCGGATTAGATTCAAATATATATGCGATTTTGTTCAACGAACCTTCAGCCAAAATATCGTCACTATTTATCCAGTTAATGACATCACCGGTAGCTCTTTTCAACCCTTTGTTTATGGCATGACTTTGCCCTTGGTCTTTTTCAGAAACCCACCAGGTTATGGCAGAACTAAAACGTTCAATTACTTCAACAGAAGTATCAGTTGATCCTCCATCAATAACAAATAATTCGAGATTCGGATATGCCTGATCAATAATCGAACTCAGAGTCTCATCAAGATACTCAGCCTGATTGTAAGAAGGCACAATAATCGTAATCCTTGGAAATTTATCCATGAGATTCACTAATCAAAGATGAACAAAAATCAATATAATCTGCTGCCCATTTTTCTGCATTAAATCTTTCAAACAAAGTGGAAGTGGCATTCTTGTGATTCTCAAATAAAGCACGATTATTATAATATTCAATCATGCACTGAGCTAACTTTTTTACATCAGGCTTTCCCGATTCTGAAATTTCGATTAATTGCCCTGCTTTTAAACCTTGGGGATTTACCAGCATATCTGGCACTTCTCCAACTCTTGTTGCAATAACAGGTAAACCAGCAAATAGATACTCCATAATTGAATATGGTAAGCTTTCAAAATAGGAAGCCAAAACTCCAACATCGCATTGTTTCATCAATGATATTGGATCGCTACAGAATCCAATAAAGTGAATGTTTTTATATGAACAATACTTTTTCTGCATTTCAACCTTGTAGTCTGATTCACCACATAAGATTAGTTCAACATTTTGATTATTTTCAAACATCATGATAAATGCATGGATTACTTCCTCCCAACCCTTCTCTATAGAAGGTCTTGATACTAGGATGTATCGAAAAGTGTTTTCGCTTCGTTTAGGAAGCTCAATCATCCTTTCATTTTTCTTCCGCAATTGCCAATCTCCCAAACAATTATATAACTTCATTGTTTTCATCCCGGGATTCAGCGCTTCAGCCTCACTTAATACACGCAGGTTTTTATCACTCAAATATAAAACTCCGTCGACATGCTTAAAGATTACCTTACTTAAAGGATGCGGAAACTGGTAATACTCATAACTACCATGCATTGATACAATCCACTTCCAATCAGGTTCTGATTTCCTAAAATCCCACATCTGATAAACAAAAAAATCAGCAGCCGGCAGATGTGAGTTAACTATATCAAATTTTGTCCTATTCAATAAATTCCTGATATATTTCAATTGAAAAAAATGGAAAAATCGGTCCTTTCTGAAATTTTTACCCTGAAACCAATTCCCAGTAAAATTTACACAGGAATCTATTATTCTAATAAGAAATCCGGGCTCGTAAGAAGCTATTATAACTTCAGGAGAAATTGTCTGAACAAGATTCGGATTTCTCGAAATATATGCCTCTAATAAATAAACCTTCACTCCGGGAACGCGCGATAAACTGTTTGCAAGGTTGACAACTGTTACCTCCGCGCCCCCAATCTGTAAGTTAGGTATTACTAACAACACTGAGATAGTCATCAAATCATCAACTTTAACTGATCGAACTCAATATCTGTTATCCCATATGTATTGATTAGTTCATAATCACTTTTAAAAAATGATTTTTTCCTGACTTTATCGAATAATGAATTAACCTTCTGTAATCCCCTCTTCTTTTCTACCATATCAAGATAAGCCTTCGAAAAACTATCACCGGAGTATTTTGCATATATATCAGAAATCTCTTGTAATCTTTTATTTCCACCTGTTCCTGATTTATGTTCGGAATGAATCCGATAGGCAGATAAATAATCATATACAGGAAAAACTGATATACCTGACCTAATTGCACGAATAAACCAGTCCCAGTCAAAAACATAGGATAGATTTTCGTCAAGTGTACCTGTTCTTTCCCAAACATCACGAGTCCAAAAGGTTGATGGCTGAATTAAATAATCAACCAAGCGAATATCGTATTTACCATGTCTTTCACAGACTTCGCTTCCTCTAATCCGGGAGCTGCCCTGATAAAAATGCATCGCATTTCCAATGACCATTCCATTGCCTCTAGTTCGAAATATTTCAAGGACTTTTTCCAAAGTGCGAGGCATCAAATAATCATCAGAATTTAACCAGCAAAGAATATCTCCGGTTGCCATTTTAAATCCTCGGTTTATTGCATCAGCCTGGCCATTATCCTTTTCAGAAATAATGGTTTTGAATACTTTATTGTGCCTTTCAATAACCTTTAGGGTGTTATCCGTGCTCCCACCATCCAATAACAATACTTCCAAATCAGAAACACCCTGTGCTTTTAAAGAAAGAATGGTTTCTTCAATAAAATGCCCTTGGTTATAAGACGGAATTACAACAGTTACCTTCATCAGGCTTTAAATATACTTAAAATCTCATTTGCTGATTTAACAATTTGATTGTCATACAAATAAGAAACAGGAAACTCAATTTGCGAACTTATATCTGCGGTAATTGCATCAGCAAGTTGCTTGGGATCCTTTGGTGAAAAATACCTTGCTGCCGGATGATCTTGTTCGCGATGAACATTGATATCACTTACAATAATTGATTTGCCCATTGCCTTACAATCTTCAACTACTGTGCTCCAACCCTCGAAAAGTGAAGGCTGAATCACTGCTAGGGAAGCTTTCATCAGCACCAATTGATCGATGCGATCAATAAAACCAAGAATCTTTACCTGATCATTCAAATTATTCTCAGAAATAAAAGAATGAATTTCATTTGAATACCCGGGATTCCTAAGGTCAACCTGTTTACCTGTAAATACAACTTTAGGATATAGCCCCTGTTCACGCAATAATAACAAAGCCTTCAAAATAACAAGCTGGTTTTTATGAGCCCAGAACTGATTAGGCGCAAAATAGTATGACTCATGTACCGAATATTTTGCTTTAATCGCACTAAATGAAACATGGTTATGCTCTGGCAAAATAGAACTAAAATGATAAATGTGCATTTTATTTTGGGCTCCGGGATATGCATTTATAAAATCCTTTCTGGCAGAATCACTGCTAAAAACAATTTCATTTCCCTGCAAAATAATTTTTTGATGTATTTCCTTCCTTCGTTCAATTTCTTCAGAAGAAAAAAACTCCGGCAAAACCAACTCCTGAAGATCAGGAATCCAAACAATTACCTTATCAAGATTCTGAACTAAAGGCCTGATAGAATCAAGAACACCGTATGAAAAATAACCAATAGTTCCACCAAGATTCCTGAATCCCGGTGTAAATACTTTTATCCGAAGTTTATTCAATACACGGTCAAAAAATCCCTGGCTAAATACTTGCTTTCGTGATACTAACTTTAGCTCAGGATATTTGATTTTTGAAAACTCTACAAAAGCTGATTCATCAGGACAATAAACAAGAACCGCCGGACGCTCGTCATCACGCAGATAGGAAAGCGTACGGATTGTATTGAGATAGTAATAGCTTTCTGCAATCCAGTTTGCATTGGGCTGGTAATAGAATGTGATCATTGGGGATTCTCCTCTCTAATTCCAATAGGTAACTTCTTGATCAGCTTTGCTGGATTACCTCCAACAACAGTCCAAGGTTCAACATTCTTGGTAACAACACTTCCTGCCGCAACTATTGCTCCTCTTCCAATTGTAACACCTTTTAAGACCAATACATTCATTCCAATCCAAACATCGTCTTCAATTTTAATTGGCCTTGAATTCACTACCTCCCAATTCTTGGACATGATAAAATTTCTATCAGCTTTCAAATCTTCTATTTGCCTTTGGATATCTTTTCTCCTTTCAAGATAATCAAGCGAATGCGAATCATGATCATAAATAGTACATCCCCACGCAATAAATACATTTGATCCAATCTCAATTTTACTTCGGGAAATAAATACACTTCCGCCAATATAAGATTTAGGGGCGATCATTACACTACCAGTTGATGATTCGAAAATAAATCTGCCGGCAACCATAGAATTCTCACCAATAAACAATCTCTTTTCACCATTTGGGACCTGAACATCTATTTTAAATCCCGGTAATTTAAATCCCAAATTTTCACAAAATTCATTTTGATCAGAAACTTGGTCATCAACTCTTCTTCTAATTAATTTACGGAGAACTCTTTTAATCAAATTCATTTTTTAATCCTGCATTAAATTACAAATCAAAGTGTACAGTGTGTAAACATCTATATTTATGATATTTCTCTTCACATATAAAATCATAAGAATAACAAAAAAATTAAGGCTTAAGTTTGTTGTTTTACTCTTTTAAATCAAAATCTAAAATCAATATGACTATAAAATCACTATCCGACCATGAATGAGATTTATAATCACTGTCTATTTCCTAAATTTGATTTTTTAATCCGAAACCAGAATTTAAAATATGTCATAATATCAGTAAGTGTAACCCGCATAAGCTTTCGAAATTCTTTCAGATCCGAAATTTGATTGCCATTTTTAATTAACCAGTTCTTATACGCTATGGTTATCCATTTTAGTCCAATTCTAGAATTTGGATGATCCGAATGCTGCTTTAGAATTAAAATGCAATCCGAAAAATATTTATGACTGCCTTTTGAATAATTACTGCTGTGTTGCCTGTAAAAAAAATGATTTCTTTCTACTAAGCCTATTTCAAAAAATTTAGTGGCTCTGAGAGAAAATTCCCAATCTTCAATTGTACAATTCTCATTATAATAACCTATTTTATCATAAACTTCCTTCTTTATCAATATCCCCATCGAAAAAATAAAATTCCGCTTTAACAAGTCACCATAAACATTTCCCTTCTTAAAAATCCGAACATCAATAGGTGAGAATGAATTAGTGTCTTCATAAAAAATAGTTCCATATGCTGTAATAATACCTAATTCCGGATTTGCCTGACTCAATACCACCTTTTCTCTAATGGCAAAAAGTTCCAACCAATCATCTGCTGCAAGCATTGAAACGTATTCTCCGGCTACCAATTCTTTTAAGGCAAAATTTAGCGCCTTTGGTATTCCAACATTTTTGGGGAACTGATGGGAAACAAAATTACAACCGGACCGATTTAAAATTTGCAAACCCTTTACATAGGAGTCATCTGCTGACTGGTTATCTAAATAAACAATTTGAATATTTGTATAGTCCTGTTGAATTAATGAATTCAGAGCCTCAACAATAAAATCACTTTGATTGTATGATAAACATATTATTGAGACTAAAGGTGTATTCATTTTACAACGTAATTCCCAATATTACAATATTTCTTATCCCCGGAAAAATCTACTGATTCAGCAGACTTAATCGGCATAAACTGGAACTCTTCAGTCAAATTAGTTGAAAGGCAACCTTGAGGAACAAAATGAAATATAAAAGGAATACGCCTTTCAACATGGCCCCATCCTGAAATAGGATTTGTAATTTGAACTTTTGATTCTTTACACAATCTCATTTCTCCACAAAATCTTCTGTATAACTTCACTAAAATATTATTCATCCGTCGAATCGAAAAAAAAAATAATTCATCATCAGATAAACCAAGTTTATTCATAAATGATGTATCCGGCATTCGCTCTGTAAGTAGAATGAACAACAGAAAAATTATTTGTTCCTAAAACTTCCCGGAAAGCCTTGGTTTCTCCTGGCCATTCCGGAGTATTTATCTCATCAAACCCAATTACAGCACCCTTAGAAAGATAGGGCAATATTGCCTCCAAACAATCATGCGTAGGTTTGTAAATGTCAAAATCGAAATATGCCAAAGAAATTATTGTCTCCTGATGATTTGCCAGATACTCCTTTATAGTTTTTGTAGCATCGCCTTTTACCAATGTGAATTTTTGGATGTGATCAATAGGCGCCATTTTTTCATGTTGAAGCAAGACATTGGTTAAAAACTTCTCATACCCCTCAGGAACACCAAAATCACCTTTTTTCCATTTCTCTTTATCGTTAGAGTGAACAGCAGGGAATCCCTCCCAAGTATCAAAACCAACAATTCGTCTATTATAATTGTATGGCTCATAAATACCTCGCAAAGAGGTAAACAATGAAAGGTTTTGACCATAACGAACTCCAAACTCAAAAATATTTCCGTGGAGATGCATCATCTTTTGGTACAATTCATTCACAAATAAAAACCGTGACAATATCCGTCTATCCAGAAACAAACCAATATTGTTCATCAGCTCTAAGTCCGGAACAGCACCGGCTTTCATCAATTCCAACAACCCTAAGCGGTTATTGAAATCACTAGGATTGTAGAAAGTAGAAATATCTGCTTCACTAGTTACATTAATTTTCTTAGCCATATTAAATTTCTTTAGTTAATTCATTCCATTTCATAAACCCCAATTCTTCCCAGGGCATGCCACGCTTAAAGTTGTTTGGCCATGGGTAATGAAAAGGAGTACTACTGTTTTTGTCTTTGGATTTTATGCTTCTTACATCCATTTTGAACTTTGCAGGATTTCCAATAACCAAAGAATAATCTGCCACAACTCCACCAACAACCGAATTTGCTCCTATCAATACATGTTCACCAATTCGCGAATCAGGAAGCAAAACACTTGAAACAGCAATTTGAGTATAAGCCCCTACATGTGGTCCACTGCAAATATTTGATGGAGGATGAGGATCGTTTGTTAAAACCACAAATGGATAAATAAAAACAAAATTATCAATTTGTGCTCCCTGACAAATATGAACATTGCTATGCAACCATACGTAGCTTCCAATAGTACAATATCCTTGAATATCTGTTAAAGTACCTAATTTACAATGATCGCCAAATATTGAATTTTCTCGTATAGTTACCCTATGTCCGGTTGAGAAATTTTCACCAATTGTAACATTACAATAAATAATGGTGTGACTCCTTATCAATGAATTCGCCCCTATCGAGCATGGAGGATTCTCGTAATTCTCATTGAAATAATAATCCTGAATCGGCTCGCCAATAACACAATCATTACAGATAATAGTATTATCTCCAATTGAAACATTGTCATAAATAATTGTCCCGTCACCGATCTTAACATTCTGACCGATTTTTATATTCGAACCAATTAATTTAAAGTTACCGGAAAATTTCAAGGCTTCAACGTTTTAAAATCTGAATAGTCCCTAATATAGTCACTTTCATCATAATTCGTTGATGCTAGTGCTAATTGAACAGCATTATGAGAATACTCCATTGTGTGCCAAGCATTAGGAGGCAAATACAATCCCTTTGAAGGACTGTCTAACAAGTATTCAAGCTTTTCTGCCCCGGGAATTTCCACCGATACTTTGATGGTTCCTGCAACTGCAATTAAGACTTGCTCTGTAACATAATGAGCGTGTCTCCCTCTTGTTACGTTTTGGGGAGTATAATATGTCCAAAATACTCTTTTAATTTCAAACGGTACTTTTCTCTGGGACTCAGCAACGCTAATGAATCCAATTGCAGAATCGCCAATTTGATTAAAGTCAATAATGTGAGGCATCATGATTTTACAAAATTTTTCCAACTATTGAAATCTCTTCCGGTTAACAATCTTAATTTCTCAACTTCATTTTCCAGCAACGCTGATAATTCAGCTTTGTCTTCTTCACCTAATTCAGGAAATGGTATTGAAATTGTGTATTTTTTTTCAAGCCAACGATTAAAATTTGAATTATCACGAAAAAATTTCGGTCCTCTGAATTTTACTATTTTCCAAATCGATGGTAACTCCAATTTTCTACTCACCAAGGGAGTTACGTTTTCGGTAACCGCGTTAATTTTATCAAGGTTATTAAGTCCTAAAAAATCAAAACATCGATTCAGTGTTTCCAATGGGTTTTGCTTCAAATCTTCTGTTAAAAGTACATGAATTCGATTCGCCCCGAAAATTTCATAAAATGGTTTTAATAATGTATAATATCTGCTAAACAGATAATAATGCCTAAAGCCTGTATTATTAACTGGGAAATTCGGATCAAAGTCAATATTCATATCCCTGTAATATGCATCCCTAAAGGATTCTTTTTCCAAATTAAGGGAACACATCCATTTATAGTGTGAATAGCACCTGTCAACCGGATCTCGCAAAATCACTATAAACTTGGCATCAGGAACAAATTCTTGTATTCTATCTATAGCCTTTTTTGAGCCAATATACGTAGTACTTGACTCTCCAAAATATACTGCATTCTTCGTCGTTTCAAACAATTGATCATAATATTCAAAACCAAGATCAAACCGGCTCTCCATGGAGAAAAAATGTGGTTCCTTAATCGTAGACATCGCTATTTGTGGATGCTGATTGAGGTACTCATGTAAGGATGATGTTCCACACTTACCACCACCGGGAACAATTAAATTGACCTTTAACTTCTTCATTGTATTTGCCTTATGTCGAACGGTAAATACAATACATCAGTTCCTTTAGACTGAACGATGTTGCTGCCATAATAATCACCCTCATATACATCAACAGCGCAGCAATCTTCGAGTACATCAATAGGAAGCTGAGCGCCTGGCTTTTCGAAAATAAATGCCGAAATAATATATTTCCCGGCAGATAAACCAAGCTTATTTACTTCCCATTCCAAAACAATTGAGTTCTCAGAAACTTTGAATTTTTTGTTTAAAAAAACAGAAGATAAGCTACAGATTCTTTTACCTAAAGAATCTTTAATTACCAGAGAAACATAATACTCTTTGCCCCGGTCACTGTTATTAACTGATTCAATATTTACACGAACAAGACAATCGGCTCCGGTTTTCCAATATGGATTATTAGAATTTACAATAGAAAAGAAAATCGATTTAAATTGAATTTCTCCTGAACCAGATCTGTTTGAAAGATTAAGAGAAGTGATCGAATCGGAGTCTATACCTAAATAATTTGATACCGCTTGTTCTATTTTTCCATCAAAAACCAATTTTCCGGATGAAAGAATTATCCCACGACTACATAACCGTAACATTGATTCCGTATGATGAGAAACAAAAATTATCGTCCGGCCTTGGTTTGAAACCTCATCCATTTTGTTTAAACATCTTGCTTGAAATTCAAAATCGCCAACTGCGAGCACTTCATCAACAATTAATATTTCAGTTTGCAAATGAGCAGCAACTGCAAAACCAAGACGAACCCGCATACCGCTTGAATACCTTTTTACGGGAGTATCCAAAAATTTTTGTAAACCGGAAAATTCAACTATTTCATCAAAATGGGAGACAATTTCCCTTCGCGTCATGCCTAAAATAGTACCATTTAAAAAAATGTTATCCCGCCCTGAAAGTTCAGGATTAAAACCCGTACCTACTTCAAGCAAAGAGGCAGTTCTTCCCTTAATTTTAATAGTTCCTTCTGTTTGTTTCGTGATTTTGGAAATGATTTTTAGGAGTGTAGATTTTCCTGCGCCATTTCTACCAAGAATACCTAAAACTTCCCCTTGATTCAGGGAAAATGAAACATCCTTTAAAGCCCAAAACTGATCGCGACTTTTCCTACCAAACAATGTTTGTACTAGGCCTTTATTATAACCCAATTTATAACTTTTCCCAATATTGTTTACCTCAAGAACCTTCATCTTAAACTACATCAGCAATGTTTTCTTCAACTGAGCGGAACACCAAAAATCCAACTATTAAAAAAAAGAAAATATATACAAAACTTGCCGTAACTGCCATCCATGAAAACTCGGTTCCCAGAAGCGCATATCGGAACAATTCAATACTCCCGGACATAGGATTTAGAGCTATTACAATCTTCAAAATCCCCTGCTGTGAGTTCACAGGAAAAAACACTGAACTTAAAAACATCAAAAGCTGCAATAAAAAACCTATCACATACCTTAAATCCCTAACATGAACAGTTAAAGAAGAAAACAACAATCCCATGCCTATCAACAATAATGAAGTCATTAAAAGGGGGATTGGAAAAAGAAAAACCGAAAATGAAAATTGAAAATCATGAAAAACTGAGAGAAATCCCAATAAGCATAGCAACAACAATGTTTGTATTACCGCGGTGAATAACCCAAAAGCAACAATTGCTGTGTGAATTGTAATTCGAGGAAAATAAACCTTCGATAGGAGATTAATATTGGTTAATATGGAATCAGATAACCTGTTAAGTGTCTCAGAAAAAAACATCCACATCACGATCCCACTCAAAAAAAACAAAAAAGAATTTAATCCGTCTGCTCTACCTAATAAGGCAAATAGAAAATAAAATGTTAATGCAGTTAATACAGGCTTTAAAACAAACCACAATGGCCCTAAAAGTGTTTGTCTATATGAAACTTTCAGATCTCTAAACAATAGCACTCTGAAAATTCCAGGTGAAATCAATTTCTTCAGTGAAATTTCTTTAAGAATCCCATCGGAGGCAGACCATTTTTGGTCCCACCATACAGCTCCCCCTTCATTTTCATTATGAATCATGAACTTTTTTTATCTGAATATCCATAGCCATAGCCGTAGCCGTAACCATAGCCGTAACCATAGCCATAACCAAGGCCATATCTATCGAAATAATATTTGAAATTTGAAATTTTCACCCCATTAAGAATAAAACAAGGCATTGATACCTTTCTGTCATCAAGTATTCCCTGAATAAACTTGATTTCCTGCCTTGATGCCGTTTTAGCATTAAGCACAAAAATATTAACATCAACTTGTTTCATAAGAACAACGCCATCGGAAATCAAACCAATTGGAGGTGTGTCTACAATTATCAAATCATACACTTCTCTGGCCTTTTCAAAAAACTCACTGAGCTTGGGGCTTAGGACAAGGTCTGAAGCATTTGGTGGAACCGGCCCGCATAAAGCTACATCTAATCCTTCGTATTCTGTTGTTTGAATTACGCTGGAGAAATCTGCACGTCCCGAAAGAAAAACCGAAAGCCCATTTGAATGAGAATTGGAAATATTCAGTGCTTTATAAATTCTTGGTTTATGCATGTCCAATTCCACCAGAAGAACACGTTTTCCTGCCTTGGCTGTTATCATAGCCAGGTTTACAGAACAAAAAGTTTTCCCTTCACCCGGCGAAACTGACGTAACCAACACTACCTGATTTTTGGCATTTTCACCAAAAAATTGAAGATTTGCACGTATACCTCTAAATGATTCTCCAATGGCAGATTTAGGATCAGAAACAACCGGATAAATTTCTTTGCTTGCATCCGGCTGACGCATTACCTGACCAAGAATTGCAATTGAACTCATTTCCTTAAGCTCATAAATGCTTCCAATCTTTCTGAAAAAGGCTTCCCTTACAAATGCAATAAAAACAGCCATCAAGATACCAACCAAAACTCCATAAATAAGGATTTTTTTCTTGTCAGGTTTCACCACACCCAAACTTCTAGCTCTTTCAATTATTTTGGTTTCCGGAATAATTCCAGCTTTTGCAATTACAGTATTTGCTCTTTTTTCCAAGAGATAAACATAAAGTTTCTCATTTACTTGGAGCCTTCTGGTAATATTTAACAATCCTCTGGCTTTAGACGGTATGCTTTTTATTTTACCCTGATAACTGGAGATTTCAGTGTTCATTGCGTTCATACGGTCTTTTATAGCATGCCTGGAATTTTCGATATATACCAACATACTTGCTTTTAACTCATTGATCTTCCGATCCAGGTTGGCAACTGATTCTGATTTATCTGTTACCGTAGTAAGAAAAGTACTCCTCTGAAGCTGTAAAGTGTAAAGATCTTCTACTGCCTTCTGCAGAAATTCATCATCCTCATACACATAAAAAGAGGAGGGAAGAAATTTTTCTGTGCCATCACTAAACTTGAGAATATACTGTTCAAGCGAATTTAAATCCTTCAACCTTACCTGAAGTCGCTTCAAGACATCCTCATACACAATGAATTTTCCAAAATATTGTTCTGCTTCTTCAGGCAAATCCAAAATAGCAAGATCCGTTTTATAATGTTCAAGTGAATCTTCAATATCTTTTAAAATACCAACTACCTCCGCCAACTGCCTGTCGATATACATAATCGTATTATCGCTTATATTGATTTTTGATTCCATTGTGTACTCAATGTAAACCTGGGCAAGAGTATCTAGAAACTGAACTGCTCGTTCAGAAATTTCATCTGTAAGATTTAGTTCAATAATACTTGTGAATTCGATATTTGTAGCACTTAGCGATGAAGAGTATTTCGAGATTAACCCGGAATGGCTATGAACTTTAATCATATAATTTACTTCACGGGTTTCTTCAATAGCACCCGGAAAAAAGAAGTCCGTCTTCCTGAAAAGCAAATACAAATCTCTATTCCCAAATGGTACATCAAAATAGAGAATTTCAACAACCTCTCTGTCTCCTACATCATATCGCAATTCAAGTGAGGTGGTATCAATAATTTTTATGAAAATTTCACGTTCATACATTGCATGATTAAGGCATTTTGCATCTACCCTAAACGGAACACCTGAAAACACCTCGGCGGTTTTTAGACGGCCCAGAATAAAATAGCTAACCGAATAATCCAACCGTTTTAACGCCACTTCAATCAAATCGCGTGAGGTAATAACTTTTATCTGGTTAGGAATATTTCCATATATTTCATAATAACCAAGGGCATCGTAAATTCTTTCCTGGTAATCAAATGTCTCGTTTGACTTCACCATTACCTGACTCGTAGCCCCAAAAATATCAGCTTGTTTATATGCGTAAAAATAAGCTCCTGCGCCCGTGAGAACAGGCAACAATACAATCACCAGAATATTGCGTACAAAACCCCGGTATACAACCAAAAGGTCTTTCAGTTCAATAATCGGTCCTTGGGCAGGGGTATTTGACTTCATGAGTTCAAATTTAACACTATTGTTAAACTAATCAGGCATTTAATTTTATTCCTGCACATATTCATTCCTCGATTGAAATTAAAAACAGGCATTCCACCATGTTTCATTATCAACTTGTGTAATTTTCTCTGTATTTCGGCCTTTTTTTGTAAATTCGGTACCTATAAATTCTTACCACTATGAGGTCATTTGCTTTATTAACTGCTCTTTTTGCATTTCTGAACCATTCTTCCCATTGTCAGACTGGACCCGGTGGTGTTGGAACTAGTTCTACCAATGTGTTGTGGTTGGATGCTTCATTCATGACTGGTGTTGTAAATAACACACCTATTAGTTCTTGGCCAGACCGATCTGGTAATGCATTAACTGCAAACCAGTTAACTGGGTCCTCAATGCCAAGATATCAGAATACAATTATCAATGGAAGACCCGGACTTCATTTTGATGGAAGTAATGATTTCTTGACACTTTCAAGTCATTTATCTACTCCCACTATTACTTATTTTTTCGTGGGACATTTAGATAATTCAAATGGTAATAGAGCAATATTTGTCAATCGTGAGCATCATGTTTTTTCAAGAACTACCAATGGGCGCTGGGGAGCTTGGTATAATGGGACATTCGTTCCAACTCTTACAACATTAAATTCCGGTCAGAATACGATGCTTAGAATGGCAACTTCTGGAGCATCTTCTTCTGTCTCTTTCGAAACTAATGGCGGTAGCCCATATGTGCCTTCAAGAGGGTCTTTGTCGAATAAATCAGAAACAACAATTGGATCTAACAACCCTGCTCCAAGTTCATTTGGTTATTACCATAAGGGAGGCATCGGTGAGGTCATCGTGTTTAACGTGTTATTAAACGTTGCCCAGGAATTGATCGTTGAGAACTACCTATCCTCAAAATATTCAATA
The DNA here is from genome assembly GCA_002351955.1 of Flavobacteriales bacterium UBA2798. Taxonomy (GTDB): domain Bacteria; phylum Bacteroidota; class Bacteroidia; order Flavobacteriales_D; family UBA2798; genus UBA2798. Next base: position 18,701 of record DEHO01000060.1, on the reverse strand, counting down.
GCTGTCCCAACAGATCTGTATGCGTTCGACCCTTCCCACAGTGGTGATGTTGCCGGAATAGGGCAAGCTAGCAATGGAACTAACCATACCAATTCAAGAGGGTCTGGTATTGTTCAAATCCAGTCTCCATCCAATCTTTCAAATAGTGAATTCCTTCTTTGGGGACACAATGAAACAGATATCAATCTAATTAACTTTACTAACCAACCTTATGGACTGCCAAATGCTGCACGTCTAGGCAGAGTTTGGAGGGCAGACCAAACCGGAAATGTTGGAACAGTAACGCTCTCAGTTGACCTAAGCACCAATAATTTTGGCGATCCTACTGAGTATGAGCTTTTAATTGACATGGATGGCGACTTCAGTTCAGGAGTTACACAACATACAACCGGATTTTCTTACAATGCGGGAACCCAGACTGTAACTTGGACCGGTGTTGATTTACCTGATGGTGCATTTTTCACAATTGGTAATCGGAGTTCCAAAATCAGGAGTATTACCACTGGAAATTGGGAAAATACAACAACATGGAATTGTTCTTGTATCCCCTTTCCTGAAAGTGATGTAACCATTTCTGCAACTGATGTAGTTTCATTGTTTACAGGTCAGCAAGTTTCAGTTCTTACAATAGAAGCTACCGGTCAACTTGATGTGACAACCCCCGGACTATTAACAGTTGCCGGTAATATTACATCAGATGGTCTTTTAAATGCCCAGAGTGGTGGATTAGAAATGACCGGGACTGTTCCTACAATACTTGGCGGAACAGGCAACATTACTACAGGCACAATTAATTTTAACAATAGCAATGGGATTTCCTTAGATGGAAATATTTTACTTGATATCTATGGCACACTAAATCTTCAAGCCGGAAATTTAACTATCGGTTCAAATCAGGTTACACTTATTTCCAACGACTCTCAAACTGCAAGAATTGGACAAGTAACAGGTGGTAACTTTATCGGGTCAATGATTATTCAAAGGCATATCAGTACTCGGGTTGCAGGATTTTCAACAATGGCAAGCCCTGTTACGTCAACAACAATTCAGGATTGGGATGATGAAATTTTAATAGTTTACGCAAGTGGGGGGGCTTCCTTTCCCAGTGTTTTAGGGTATGATGAATCACTATGGGACTGGGAATATATTTCCTCTTCAAACGAACCCTTAACTCCGGGTAAAGGTTTTGAAGTATGGTTGGATGATGATGGTTCCTATACTAGTTTTTCTGAAACAATCATTGACAGCCGAGGCACTCCAAACCGGGGTAATATTTCCCGCGCTGTAACTGTAGATAATGACGGGTGGAACCTTATTGGGAACCCTTATGCCGCACATATAGATTGGACTACATTTAGGTCTACATCAGGCATTTTCATGTATGATCATTTCATGTACTGGGATGAAGCGGAAGATGATTATTCTTTTGGTGGGCCGGGCGATGAAATCGCTCCTCACCAGGGTTTTTGGATTGAAGCTAGCTCAGCAGGAAATGTAATTTTCAGAGAAACCAACAAGACCACATCCAACTCAAGCTTCTTCCGCAGCACGCAGCCCGGATTCTTTAAACTGCGCCTTAAAAGCGATGGTGAAACAAACTTCACTTCGAATACCAATTTTGTGTTCGAAGACGGCCTGAGCAAAGCCTACGAACAAGGAAGCGACGTTACCTTCAAGAAAGTTCCGCACCCCAATGCTCCCTCGCTATACAGCCTCAGCACAGAAGGCAAGCGTTTGCGTCTGAACAAAATGGAAGCTGAAAACAATCTCGTTCTGCCACTCGGTTTTGCAGTTGGAGTTAGCGGTTTCTACACCATCAGCGCAAATGAACTCGGACTCGCCCAGGATGCAGGATTCAACTGTGTGGTACTGGAAGACAAACACACCAAGACCTTCACCGACCTTATTGAAGGCAGTTACCGTTTCTATGCAGATGGAGCATCCGATGAGCGTTTCGTTCTCCACCTCAGCAAAGACAACAGCGCCTGCAACCGTAATTTGGTCTCTTCAGCCTCATCTGAATTACAAGGCATCAGCATCACCCACACCGAGCAAGGCATCTTCGTGAACTACGATCTTGAGGATGAAATGAACTCTGTTATCAGCGTCACCAACCTCCTCGGTCAGGAAATCGTTAGCGCCCGCAGCATCAGCATCTCCAAAGGAAATATTCGTGTGGCACTCCCAGAGAGCTTCCACGGTATGTTCATTGTAAGCGTACGCCAGGGAGATAAGATGGTGACGAGGAAATTCTTTGCTCCGTGAGGAGAAAAGAGTTATTAGTTATGAGATATGAGTTATGAGTAGGGCTATCTATTACCCTACTTTTAACTCCTAACTCTTAACTCTTACCTTCTAACTTTTTCCTCCTAACTAATTTTTCTATATTTGTAATCATGAAAAAACGCCTTTACCTCATCCTGCTTCTCGCTATTCTGACGGTCTTCGCTCAAGAATCAATGGCATTAGGTATGGGTATGGGTATGGGTCCACCGAATCCTCCTTGTGGTGTTGCTCCATTTCCTCCGTGTCCGGTTCCACTGGATGGTGGATTGATCTTCCTCGCTGCGGCAGGAACGATTTATGCAGGACGGAGATTAGGGAAAAAGTAAATTTTTTTTTGAACCACAAAGACACTCATTGCACTTAGATGCACTTAGAAATTCTTAGTGTTCCTTAGTGGGCTCAGTGCCTCAGTGGTGAAAAAGAGACTTCCCACTCATCATCGCATTCACTTCTTTTCTCACTTCCGCAATTGCACTTTCGTTCCCGATGTTCATGAGTACTTTATCGATAAGCTCAACGATTTTTGCGATCTCGTTTTCCTTTACACCGCGTGATGTAATTGCAGGAGTACCCACACGAATTCCGCTGGTAACGAATGGTGATTTATCGTCGAAGGGAACCATGTTTTTATTGACGGTAATGTCTGCAAGTCCGAGTGCGTTTTCTGCGGCTTTACCGGTGAGGTTTTTAGAGCGCAGATCGATGAGCATGCTGTGATTGGAAGTTCCTCCGCTGATGACTTTGTATCCGCGTTTAATGAATTCATCCGCCATGACTGCAGCATTTTTCATCACCTGCTGACCATACGCCTTGAACTCGGGCGACAGTGCTTCACCAAAAGCCACCGCCTTGGCAGCGATCACGTGCTCGAGTGGTCCGCCCTGTGTACCGGGGAACACCGCAGCATCCAATAAGGCCGACATTTTNNCCCCATGGGTTATCGAAATCCTGTCCCATCATGATGATACCGCCACGTGGTCCGCGCAGTGTTTTGTGGGTGGTCGACGTTACAATATGGCAATGCGGCATCGGGTTGTTGAGCAATCCTGCAGCAATGAGTCCGGCCGGGTGAGAAATATCCGCCAAAAGCAGCGCACCCACCGAATCGGCAATGGAACGCAGACGTGCATAATCCCAATCGCGCGAGTAAGCTGAGGCTCCGCAAATGAGAAGTTTTGGCTTGCATTCTTTGGCAGTGGCCTCCACTTTATCGTAATTGATGGTTCCGGTAGTTTCTTCCACGCCGTAGAAATGCGGACGGTAAAGTTTACCGGAGAAATTCACCGNNTTGGCCTGCGCCCCGGAGTGCGGCTGTACATTGGCCCATTCTGCACCAAAGAGCTGCTTGAGACGATCGATCGCCAATTGTTCCACTTTGTCCACTACCTCGCAACCACCATAGTACCGCTTGGAAGGGAGTCCCTCGGCGTACTTGTTCGTCAGCACCGAGCCCATAGCCTGCATGACTTGTTCGCTCACAAAATTTTCGGAAGCGATCAGCTCAATACCGCGGGTTTGGCGTTGTTTTTCTTCTTCGATGAGATGGAAAATGGTTTCGTCGCGTTTCATGGTTGTAGGTTGTGGGTGCAAATGTAGAAATTTCACCACTAAGTCACTAAGAACACTTAGGTACACTAAGTCTTAGTGCTTCTTAGTGCAAAAAAATCACTACTAAGTCACTAAGAACACTTAGGTTCACTAAATCTTAGTGATTCTTAGTGCAATTAGTGCCTTAGTGGTGAAAACCTCCTTCCCTTTGCGGTTAAACCCCTCCTTGATCCTTCGTAGCAACAGCGAAGAAGGGCCTCCCTTTGCGGTTAAACAATCCCTTCCCTCCGCGGTAAAGAAAATCCCTTAGTGGTAAAAACAAGCAACAAAGGCAACACCGCCACCCGGAACCGCGCATCGATCTCCGGTCCGGAGCAGACCAGCACGAAATAACCAATAAGGATCAGCGCCAGCCAGAACAGCGTCCGATCTGTTCTGAACATCCGGAAAAGAGAAAGCAGCAAGGCCGCATAAACAGCAAGATTCATGAGTAGCTGCAGGGGAATAGTAAGTGATGTCAGCCCATGACTCCCTTCGGCGAATAGTCCGAGAAAGGAGCTTCGTCCGTAAGGAGAACTTGCGCTATAAACATCGGCAACACCCAATTGGTAATCGAGGTAACCCCGCAGCGGGCGAAAAAATAAATTACTCTGTGCCTTCAACGCATTTTTCAAAAATCCTCCAGGGTGAGAGGCAATGATTCCCTTTGCTTTTTGTCCGCACATCTCGTAAAACAAGACCGGATCCTCCCTTGGAATCACCTCCATTTCGTTTTGCACCTGTTCGTACAAATGCGCCCGTGCCTGATCGAGTGTGAGTCCGTGTTCCTTCGCAAAAAGATCAGCCGCCTGGAAATACAGTAAGTTAAAATTCCCGATTTCCGAATAGAACACCTGTCGATGCACCGCATAATTCCGTGCATACCAGCTACCGGTCAAGAGCATTACCGGAACCACCAACCAAAGGGCCTGCATTCTGAATTTCCAAAGCAAAAAAGGAATCAGCAACACCGGCAAATACAGCGCAACCGGTCGGGTGAGAATAGCGAGTCCGAGGAAGATTCCGGCGTAAAAAAAACTTAGTGAATTCTTAGTGCTCTTGTGTCTTAGTGGTAAAAAAAGAAAATAGCAAGCGATTACGATCAACATCGCAAACACATTCTCCGTCATCACCAGATTCCCCATTACGATGGAGGGCACATCCAATGCATACAGCCAACCGATGATCAGCATCACTTTGGTATTTCCATTGGAGAGAAGATCTACTGCACGGAGAATAAAATAAAGGGTGAGAAGAGAAATCAGGATTTGTACCAGCATTAGTGCAAGTAAATCGCCACCGAGTTGAACGATGCTACCGATCAAAAGCGGATACACCGGCGTGCGAAAAACATCCGGATAAAACGGCGCCTCCTCCGATTGCGACCATACCCCGTGCTCAAAAAAGTTCTCGCCAATCGACGCATACCCGTACGAATCGTGCAACATGTGCAATTCCGGATCGCTGACTTGTACCGCAATGAGCAATGCCAGTCGGATCAGGAGGGTGACAGCAAAGAGGAGTAAAAAGGGCTTTGTGCGTAATTTCATACCTCTGCTATTTGTTGTGCCGCAATATGCCAGGGAAGAATTAAGTGCCGACCTCGTGTTCTTGATTCTTCTCCACCGTAAATCAGAAAGGATCGTTTCACCGATTGATTTAACCCGGAATAATAATCGAGTCCTTTAAAGAACGATGCATTCACCGAGGTACTTGATTTTATTTCTGCGATATCTAAACCGTCCGAATGTTCAATGAGAAGATCTACCTCATTACCATTACTATCCCGCCAAAAATAAAGCTGAAGTTGCCGATGATGATGATGGAAATATTTTTTGATGTCGGCAATAACCATATTCTCAAACAATGAGCCACGCACCCAATGCGCATCGAGTTGTTCCTGCGACTGTACACCGAGTAAATTGCAAACAAGACCCGTATCGTAGAAATAGAGTTTTGGCGATTTAACAATCCGCTTGTTGTAATTGGCATGATGTGGTTGCAAGAGGAAAACAACGAAGGAAGCTTCCAGTAATTGCGTCCATGCTTTTATTGTTTTCATATCCACCCCCACTTCATTGGCAAGAGCGGAATAATTCATCACCTGACCAACCCTCCCCGCAAGCAGACGCATAAAACGCTGAAAATCGCCTAGACGTGTAATGTTAATGATTTGCCGAACGTCCCGCTCGATATAGGTTTGGATATATGATGGATAAAACAAATGTGGTTCAATTCTACTCTCGTGAATACGCGGATAAAATCCGGAATACATGGCTGCATTGGGCGAATTGCGCCAGTGCTCAAAACGATTCGCTTCAGAAATTGTACAGGGTAAAAGATGCGTTACAAAAACACGTCCGGCAAGACTTTGCGAAATACGTTGAGAAAGCAAAAAGTGCTGCGAACCCGTGAGAACAAATTCACCCTTTTTCCCAACCTCATCGCTGATCACCTGAATAAAGGAAAACAATTCGGGAAAATGCTGCGCTTCATCGATAATAAGTCCACCGGAACGCTGACGAAGAAACCCTTCCGGATCAAATTTTACTTCTTCCAGCGTATTAGGATTTTCAAGATTCACATATTCATGACCGGAAAACACTTCACGCACCAGGGTCGTTTTTCCCGATTGACGTGGCCCCGTGACAGATAGGATGGGCATTTTACCGGAGAGTCCCTTCAAAACATTTGATAAATCCCTATAAATCATACACAAATATACAAAATCTATGCAAATTCGGAATCGAATTCCGAATTTGCATAGATTACCTACAATCGATTGTTTTTCAAATAGTTTCAGCTATGCAATTGTGATGATTATCCCTATCCTGAGCGTCTGAGAGGTATTCCCCCCTATCTTCGTCCCAATGAAAAAATACCTTTTACTCCTTTCCTTTCTTGAAGGCGCATCCGTTATGGCGGCGGAATTGATGGGCGCAAAAATGATGGCACCGTTTTTTGGTTCCTCCTTGTATGTATGGTCGGCCGTAATGGCAATCACCCTGGGCGGACTGGCAGCGGGTTATTTTGCGGGAGGGATTTTATCCACGAAAAAAAATCCGGAGCAGTGGTTGTACAAAGTGCTCGTTCTGGCAGCAGCACTCACCGCATTGATGCCCTTTACCAGTAAATTTTCATTGTCGCTCTTCGGATATTTTTCTCTTCTACCTGCAGTCAGCATCAACGCCATGCTGATTCTTTTTCCACCGGTATTTCTGATGGGAACGGTTTCTCCGCTCATCATCCGCAACATTGCCACCGACGGAGAACACGCCGGAAAAGCAGCGGGCACCGTGTACGCCATTTCCACCGTGGGAGGCATTCTTGCCACTTTTCTTTTTGGTTTCTGGATCATTCCCACTTTCGGTTTAACCTATCCTGCCATCGCAACGGGAATCGTATTGGGAATTCTCCCCGCGATTGAATTGGTGAAGGGGAAAAAACTACCTGCCGTTCTATTTCTGGGTGCCTGTATTTTTCTTGCAGCTCGAACTACAGCCGTGAAACCGGTAAGCTCCATCCGTGTGGTGCATTCGGGCGAAGGAGTGCTCGGGCAGATTATGGTGCTCGATTTCCCCAATGATGTGTACTATGCCGACACCACCAAAGCAGGTCAGACCAGCAGGTGGTTGTTCGTGAACCGCGTATCGCAAACCATGGACGATCCCCATGCTGATCGCAACAAAGGAGAAGAGCGGTATTTCACTTACATCTACAAACTTGAACAAGTGCTCGATACCTTTTCCTCGCACCGCAAAAACATCTTGTTACTCGGTTTGGGAGGAGGAAGCGTGGCTAAACATTTTTCCGAAAAAGGATTTTCCGTTACAGCCTGCGAATTGGATCCGCGCATTGCACAAGTGGCGAAAGATTATTTTGATTTGCCCGAAAATGTAGACATCCACATCGACGATGCGCGCCATTTTATCAAGACCTGCAAGCAGCAGTTCGATGTAGTGATTTTCGACACCTTCAAGGGAGAAGAAACACCCAGTCACATTCTCACCACGGAAAGTCTGGCCGAAGTAAAAACGCTGTTGCGTAAAGACGGAATGATCTTCGTGAACAGTTTCGGTTTCTGGGAAGGAGAAAAAGGTCGCGGTGCACGTTCCATTTACGCCACCCTGGCCTCAACCGGAATGCAAACCACCGCATGGCCCACCGGCGATGATGAAAACCAGCGCAATATTTTATTCGTAGCCTCCAAAAAAAACTACACAACTCCAGCGGAAGCTCTTCCAACAGATAACCTCAGCGACGCACTCGTTCTCACCGACGAATATCCCCGCTTTGAAATCATCAATGCCAAAGCAGCTCTTGCATGGAGAAGAATGGCGATCAACACCATGCGCCTCGATCAGAATCAGCGGGCGATTCCCGTTTTTGAATAGGAAGGGAGAAAGGATTTGGTAACCGCGAAGGTAGGAAGGGAGAAAGAAATAGATTTACGCTTAGTGCCTCTTAGTGAACTTTGTGTCTTAGTGGTGAAAAAAACAAAACAAGCAAGATCATCACCAACAACGGCGACTGCGCAGCGCCCATCAGCCAGCGGGAAAAATAATACATGTATTCTGCAGCTCCGGGAAGCAATTTCCCAATGAGCATTCCGATTGCAGCCATGAAAAATACAGCAGCATACATCAGCGAAAGCAAGACAACATTTTTTTTCGAGCGGAACCAGACCAGCAAAACCATCAACGACAATCCAAAATTCATAAAAGCAAAAACGATGGTGCCGACCCATTTGAAGCGGTACAATCCTTCAAGCGTAAAATTCTCTAAAAAACCGGTGCCCCACCAAAATCCGAAAGCATCCGATCCGTATTCCAACACACTGATCTGCGAATTGACATGACGAAACAATACATCACGGTAATATCCCAACGCACCGAATACGAGAACGAATGCGGTTATCAATAGGGTTGTGAAAACTTTCTGTTTAGTCATCGTAATGAAATCTGCATTGTAAGATCGTACAGCGTTGCGTCTCGTCCGATTTCCCTGAAATAAAATAAACCAATCGGTGTTCCCCCGTAATTCGTCGCGACCAAAAACCTTTGAGATTGTAACGAAGCGCTTCGGGCTTACCCAATCCCGAAAAAGGAGAACGGCAGATATCGCGGATCAGCACCACCACGCGCTGGGCAGTTTCCGGATCATTGTTCTGCCACCAGAGAAAATCTTCCCACCCATTAGGCGTGAATTCAATATTCATCGCTTGCTGCGTTTCTTCTTTCCGGTTTCAGCATCGAAGGAAATCAATTTACCTTTTGCCATTTGTTGAATAGATTCCTCCAGTCGCTTCGCATTGCGCTTGGAAGAAAGCAGATGTCCGGTTTCGAGAAGAGCATTGTATTCCCTCAAGGATAACATCACCACTGTGTCATCATCGTCTTTGCCTCTGGGCACAAGAATAACTTCTTCATTTTGTACCACTTCATCGAGGTACTCTTTCATGCGCGAACGCAAAACGGAGGGGGAAATCGCTTTCATAGCAAGATTATGTACGCTCAAATGTACAAAAAGTTGTACAAATTATGACCTATTTTCATCGGAAACTGCGTCCCTCTTCACAAACCAGTACCAAAGGAGGAAAATGTAGCCGTACATCAGAAAGGTGAACGTGTAGGTATGATTGAACTCCGTCCATTCCCTCGAAACCGTATCAATAATGGCCAGCACCACGATACGTAGTACATTGAGCACCACAATACTCACTGCGCCTAGTCCGATGTACCTGAATTTTCTTCTCCAATGCGAAGGATAAGCCAGAATAAATCCGGCGAACAAGGCCACCAACGTTACAGCATTACAGGCATCACCCACGGATAATCCGGAAGTACCTTCAACAGCGATGATCCGCGCACTATCGGTTAGGACCACATATCCGAAAAGCTGCAATACATCCTCCGCCATCCAAATCGTATAAAACGCCACCCGCGCATCCAGCGCTCCATCAGGATGCAGCCAAACATCGTAGAGCAGAAACCATAGGATGTAGAGTCCTGCAAAACGAAGCAGGAATTTCACCATGGGTTGTTTCAGGTAATCAAGCATTCATCAAAGGTACAAATCCGCCCCAAGCCCGTCGAATCTTTCAATCAACAGGTTTTTTGGTATTAATTCGCTTGATTTCCTCCTTACCCAATCCGAACTTCGCGCCGCTTCGCCCCCCGTGCCCGCAGACCTCCGGGATTTTAAAAATCCCGGAGGTCTAGCGCCAAACCGTCCTCTACACTCAGGTCTAGAGAATGAATGATGCGGGATATTGGTTACATTCGAATCATGAAGATTCCCTTCAATAAATCCTGGCTAAGCGGGAAGGAAACAGTCTACATCAACGAACTAGTACGGGGTGAGCATTTCTCAGGGAATGGTCCGTTTACCCGGCGTTGCAGGGAGGTTCTTTCCAACCAATACGGTTACGGCGAAAATTACCTGACCACTTCCTGCACAGATGCACTGGAATTAAGTGCGCTGCTTTGTGACATTGGTCCGGGTGACGAGGTGATTCTTCCCTCCTACACTTTTGTGAGTACCGCCAATGCTTTTGCCTTGCGGGGAGCAACACTCAAGTTCGCCGATTCTTTACCCGATCATCCGAATATTGATCCCGCCAGCGTAAAAAAACTCATTAGCAAACAGACTAAAGCAATAGTATTAATGCACTACGCGGGAATGGCCTGCGATATGCATGCGCTGTTGCGTATCGCGCAGGAAAAAAATCTATTCCTTATCGAAGACGCGGCTCAATGCATTGGGGCGTATTACGAGGGACAGGCATTAGGCACACTTGGTGATTTAGGCACTTTATCGTTTCACGAAACAAAAAATTTGCATTGCGGTGAAGGCGGGGCACTGCTCATCAACAATAAACGCTTAATGAAAAAAGCCGAACTCGCCATTGAAAAAGGCACCAACCGAATGGCCTTCCTGCGTGGAGAAACATCATCCTACGAATGGCAATCTCTCGGATCATCCTTCCTGCCGCCCGAAACCAGCGCTGCATTCCTTCTGGCACAACTCGAAAACGGAACCGAAGCACTCGCTCACCGGAAATCGCTTTGGAACTGTTACTTCAATCATTTGACTTCGGTGTCGTCTCCGTTATGGAAGCTACCGAAAATTGAAACCTGGATGGATCACAACGCACATCACTTTTTTATTCTGTGCAAAGACCAATCCACCCGCGATCGGATTCGCAAACATCTTGCAGAAAAAAATATCGCATCGTCTTTTCATTATATTCCATTACACACAAGCAGCTTCATATCCAAGCAGAATGCTCAACATGTTTCATTACCCAACGCGGAACGATTTGGCGAAACATTGCTTCGACTACCATTGTTCAATACTCTAACGGAGCAGGAAGTGGATGAGGTGTGTAAAGCTGTTTTGGGTGAACAGTAAATGGTGAACAGTGAACGGCTCTGAAGCAGAAATCTCCTTGCAGTCGATTTCGCTTCAGGACTTGGTCCCGTTTCAAAATTTTTCTTCAGGTTAAGAATTTACAGTGGTACACCTTTATGTAGTGCCGAAGGCACCTTCAATGCTTCGCTAAGTGAAGCATTGTTTCCCTTCAGAACATCCTTCTTCCCATTCTCCTTACGTTCTCCGAAGTGGAACGAAGGAGGATTTGCGGTTCGCTTCCCTCTCACTGCTGAATGTACCGATAGGTAATCGTTCCTTCCTGCGGTTCAGGTGCAGTTGCAGATGCTTCGAATTTGGCGCGGTAAACATAGGTCAATGCTGCTTCACGCATGCACTCTTCCGGAATTTGCGATTGAGAATTATCAATGGAAGCACCGGTGACTTTTCCACTGCGGTTGACTTTAATCTTCATTACAATAGTTCCGCTTCCAATACAGGTATAAGATGGCTTTGACATTTTTTCGTGACGACGTCCGCCCAGATCGTATTCCACTGTTGTTGTTCCTTTCAACGCTCCGCTGCTCGTGCCCTGATTGCTGTTCGGATCTTTTTCCTGTTTATTGTTGTCGGTTTTATGCTGCTGCGTAATATCGACTTCCTTGGAATTGTTTTCTCCCGGATTTCCTTTCCCGGATTGTAATTTGTCGAACTCTGCTTTTTCGAATGCTTTCAACTCGTCGTAAACACTTTTTTCGACGTTCGATTTATTAAACCGCGCATCGTAATTCTGTTCAGAATTTTCGCGTTGATCCGCTGCATTAAACTCCTTATTGATGACATTCCCATTCGCATCCAGTTGCTGTTCGGGTTGTTTTTGTGGTTCCAATGGAGGCAATAACTGAATGGGTACCGCACTCATATCGATAAAATCGACAGTTGGCTCATATACAAATACTACCTGATTGCGACTGTAAATCACAAATGCAAGATGCAGGAATAGTGTTCCCAACACTCCAAATCGATGCCTCCATACCAAATCCAAGAACATGGCCATGCTTCAAAAATACTAAGGATATCTGTAGTCCGTACCCCTTTGTTTCTGATACGTTCAGTTCATCAGAACATTCTATTCAGATTGAATTGTGATTAAACGGTTAAAAAAGAGCAGATTAAGTATTCATTTCAATTTATAGAACTCCCGAAAAAGCCTTTTCCAAGCCATTAAACTCTTGAGTCTTACCTTTTCACGAATAATCTCCTTGCGGGATTGAAGTAGTATCTCTTTGAATATTACCTTTGCCCCCTCATTATTCAATCATCTCCTCAATGGATAGAAATTCCGTCATCGGATTGGTTCTTATCGCAGTAATTCTGGTAGTGTTCTCAGTAATGAATGCACCCAGCGAAGAAGAACGTCTCCGCGCTGCCCAGGCACAAGACAGCATTGCCCGCGCTGAAGCGGCTATTGCAAAAAAAGAAATCATTACTGTAGAACAGGATACTGTCGCTACCACCGCTACCCTTTCTGCTGCAAACGACAGCACAACAGTAGTTGCAGCTACAGGCGACAGCACTACACTCGCTCTTCGTGATTCTATCCTGAAAGCGGAAGAGAATCTGCGTCTGGCGAATCGCTACTCTATTTTCGCAGCTGCTGCGCAGGGTGAAAAAACGTATCATGTTCTGGAAAACGATCGCCTTCGTTTAACGTTTAGCAATAAGGGCGGACAAATCGTTTCTGCCGAACTGAAAAACTACGAGACGTATTACAACTTCACAGATAAGGATAGCAACATTCCACTTAAACTTTTTGATGAGGATTCTTCGTCAATGGGAATCAGCTTTCAGGTGAATGGCATACAGATTAGCACACTTGATCTTTTTGCCTCTACATCCGCTCCTGAAGTACAAACCACCGAAAACGCCGATAGTGTTTCGCTTGTTTACCGCTTCGGAACAAATGATCCGGAAAAATTCATTGAACTGACCTATTCACTCAACAGAGGGACTTTTGTGATGGGAATGCAGGTTCAGGTAAATGGACTCGGTAAAGAAGATGTTCCCAATACACTCGAATTGAATTGGAGCAGCAAACTTCTCTCCACCGAAAGGCTTGTTGAGAATGAACGAATGCTCTCCTCTGTTTTTTACAAATACACCGACGCCGGAAGAACATACCTGAGTGAAACATCAAGCGATAAAGCCGATTTGGAAAAACCTACTTCCTGGATTGCATTCAAACAGAGTTATTTCTCGGTTGTGCTGATGTCGGATAAAGGAATTTCGGATGATGGATCTTCTGTTGCCGTGAATCAACTTACGTCTGCAAAATACATCAAGGAATATGTTGCTGACCTCAACATTGGTTCAGAAAATTCGGAAAAAGTAAATGTTCCGCTCAAATTCTATTTTGGTCCGAACGACATCAAGGAACTTTCGCAGTTCAACAACGGAATGGAAGACATTGTAAATCTTGGTTGGGGGATTTTCCGCTGGACAAACAAATACCTTGTCATTCCAATTTTCAACGTGCTTGATTCGATGAACTGGAATTACGGAATCATCATTCTCATTCTTACTTTGATCGTAAAAATCATCATTCTTCCTCTCACTTATAAAAATTACAAGTCGAGTGCAAAAATGCGTGTGCTTAAGCCGGAGATTGATGAAATCACCAAAAAAATGGGAAGCGACGATCCAATGGCCAAGCAACAGGCGACGATGGCACTTTACCGCAGCTCAGGTGTAAATCCAATGGCAGGTTGTTTCCCGATGCTCTTACAGATGCCCGTGCTGATTGCTGTATTCCGCTTTTTTCCATCTGCAGTTCAACTTCGTCAGACCGGATTCCTTTGGGCTGATGACCTTTCCGGTTACGATTCTATTCTCGATTTCGGATTTAATATTCCCCTCTACGGCGATCACATTTCTCTGTTCACTTTGTTGATGGCTGTTTCAACTATTCTTATTACCCGAATGAATAGCGGTCAGATGGACACCGGCATGCCGGGCATGAAATTCATGATGTACTTCTTCCCTATCATGATGATCTTTTTCTTTAACAACATGTCATCTGGTCTGAGTTATTATTATTTCGTCTCCAACGTTTTATCACTTGCAATTATGTGGGGGATTAAAAAATGGTTTATCGACGAGAAAAAAATTCTTGCACAGATACAGGCCAACAGAAAAAATCCGAAAGCCCAAAAGAAATCTGCCTTTATGCAGCGACTCGAAGAAGCGCAGCGTATGCAACAGCAGAAGAAAAAGAAATGATTATTTGAGGCCAATGCCTCAAACAATCATTTCTTTCTCACAGGGGCTTCAGTCCCTGTGTCATTAAGCCACCTTCCATCCGTAACCGGGTGCTTCAGCAACCGGCTAATTCAAAAAAGATCTTAGATATAACCACATCATCCTGATAGAGAAACCCCATTACAGCACCCGATTAAGCTAACAAGAACATCCCGGCTATACTCAATATATCCTCATAGAAAACTCCATTCGCCCCCGGGTTACACTCTAAATTCCCCAATAGTAACTCCAAAGTATTCCTCTCTTCACAACGAGAATCATCATCTCGGACATTAAATCCTCAATCCAATCCTACAAATGTTCCTTTAGGATGCTTTACTGAATAGCGAAGCTTCAGCTCTTTGTTCTTTTGCGGATCGAGATCAAACTTCCAGGTTACAATTCCGGTTTCTTCATTGAGATCTCCACCGCTTTTTTCTTCGCGACGAATTTCTATCGAAGAGTTTGCTGCAAGCGGAAACTGATCCTCAAGAATGATATTTATTTTCTGCGATTTTCCGTTTCGCACTGTAAAGTCCCAATGACGATAGGTGAACTGATCGCCACCCATTATTTGTCGTTTGGTATACTCCTTCGACTTTTTACGCTCTACTTTAACGGATTTGTCTCTTCCCAGCGAAATATTAAGTGTATCACTCAGGTATTTCGTTTCCATTAATGTATTCCCAACAAACGTTCCTTCGAAAAACACGTTTGCATTTCCTTCGAGAAAATTATATTGCTCCCAATCGACAATTTGCGCCGTTAGAAAAACATCCTTATCAAGTCGGGGTGCACAGTAATATTGATAATGCGCCGGAGTTTGAACTGTTTGGATGGTAACGCTTACCGGTTTTTGTCCGGAAGGAATGGAATAGGATTCGGTGATAACAAATTCTGTGCTCACAATATTTAACTGCGGTTGCACCTGAGGCATGGAGGCTGCAGAACGCGATCCGCGAACTGCTGTTGTCCGTATATCCTCGCGGGAAACTGTTGCGCCGGAAGATTTTGAACCAACCGAATTATAGCTGATCGATTGTGCAGAATGATTGTCTCTGCCTCTTGCTGATTCCTGCATAACCACAACCTCAGCCAATTCAACAACGGAAGGTTTGAGATAGATATTAAACTCTGATGCTGTAAGTGCAATCACCTGATCATTATACCCAATGTATTTTACAGTTAAGCTGCTTGCATTCTCCGGTAGCGTAAGTGAAAATTTGCCGTCGAAATCGGTAGAGACGCCAATATTTGTTCCTGTTGCAATTACCGACGCAGCGAACAATGCTTCTCCGTTTTCTGCGTCAAACACTCTTCCACTCACCTTGGTGAATTTTGCATCGGTGTATTTGTAAAAGTTTGATTGTTGTTGCGGTTGCTGGTAGGGTTGATTTAGGTTTATATACCAGGGAACAATGCTTGGTTTTTTGGATCCTAGTGATGGATCTCCCGTGGAAAGTTTGAGTTTGACTTTACTCCAATCTTCACCGGTGTGTTGTTGCACCTGCGCTTTGTATTCGATCTGCATGGGTTCACCAACATTCTTTACCCGAATATCATAAGCAGGGATCCATCGTGCATTGGGCATGATGTACGAAACTGAAAAATCAGCACGCGTTTCCTGTTTTGCCGAAACGCGTATTACAATATCATTACTCAATGTTTGCTTTGTTCCGTTGAGAACTGAAATTTGCTGACTGACTTCTCGCAGGCTTTCCTGTTGATCTTTAATTTTTCGTTTTAAAGTCAATTGTTCAGTAATGATCAGATTCATTTTTGTCCGCATGATTTCCTGCGCTTTCACTATCTGATCAACATTCACTCCCGTAGAAGTGGTAGACACCTGCTGAAGATTGGAAATGATTTGTTCTTCTGCCTGAAGAATACTGAATCGTGCGAGCATATCTTCAAGACGGATTTCGTATTCTTCCTTTTTCTTCTCCAACAGTTTGTTCTTTTCCCTGTCAGGTTCAACATCATTTGTGATGGTCTCAAATGAAACGGATAGCAAGGTAATTTCAGCATTCGATCTTACCTGAATACTTTCACGTTTTAGTCCGGGAGGAATATCCTTTAAATGAATTTCCGATTCACCTGCGGGTACGGAGGTGATTCCGTTTCGTGTAACCTGCGCACCGGTCTGGAATACCGTTACATCTTTAATGCTTGTTTTTAATTCCAGTTCACCTGCCATAACATGCACAGGCAACAGCAGCAACAAAAGCCATTTGTGTTTCATGATCGTTTTTTTTAGTGGATGCAGCTTTGAATCTGTTTCCATAACCCTAAACCAAAAAACGATGGCTAATTGTCTGTTTCGTGTATGAAGAAATTGTTACCAAAAAAAAGAGCAGACACGTGGCCTGCTCTTTTACTCATTTGTATGGAACTGTTTTAAATGTCAATCTTCGCGTATTTGGCATTCTGTTCAATGAATTCCCTGCGTGGGGGAACATCATCACCCATGAGCATAGAGAATACACGATCACATTCCGCAGCATTATCGATAGTAACCTGACGTAATGTGCGGGCTTCCGGATTCATGGTTGTTTCCCAAAGCTGTTCTGCGTTCATTTCACCAAGACCCTTATAGCGTTGTACGTTTACACTGCTGTCTTTACCCTGACCTTTTAACTCATTGATGTATTGGTCGCGTTGCTCGTCGTTCCATGCGTAACGGAAAGTCTGACCTTTTTTCACCATGTAAAGCGGCGGAGTGGCAATGTAGATGTATCCGTTTTCAATCAGCTCTTTCATGTAGCGGAAGAAAAACGTAAGTATTAGCGTAGTAATGTGCGAACCGTCCACGTCCGCATCGGTCATGATCACTACTTTGTGGTAACGAAGTCCGCTCAGATTTAATGCCTTGCTGTCTTCTTCCGTCCCAACACGCACACCTAAAGCTGTATAGATATTTTTGATCTCTTCGTTTTCGAAGATCTTGTGGTACATCGCTTTTTCAACGTTAAGGATCTTTCCGCGCAATGGCATGATGGCCTGGAATCGGCGGTCACGTCCTTGCTTGGCTGTTCCACCTGCAGAATCACCCTCAACAAAGAAAACTTCGCAGGCTGCAGGATCACGCTCAGAACAGTCGGCCAGCTTACCCGGAAGTGATGTTCCTCCCATAACACTCTTACGCTGTACCATCTCACGCGCCTTACGGGCAGCATGACGTGCAGTTGCAGCGAGGATTACTTTATTTACAATCTGACGCGCATCTTTTGGATTTTCCTCCAGATAGTTGTTCAGCATCTCACCTACTGCCTGGTCTACCGCACCCATCACCTCGTTGTTTCCGAGTTTGGTTTTGGTCTGACCTTCAAACAATGGTTCCTGCACTTTTACCGAAACTACAGCGGTTAATCCCTCACGGAAGTCATCACCCGAAATTTCAAACTTTAAATTCTTAAGCATTCCCGAGTCGTCGGCATACTTTTTAAGCGTACGTGTCAATCCGCGACGAAAACCGGCAAGGTGCGTTCCGCCTTCGTGGGTATTGATATTGTTTACGTAGGAGTGAATGTTTTCGCTATAGGATGTGTTGTACACCATAGCCACTTCAACAGGAATTCCTGCCTTTTCGCCTTCCATGTACATCACATCACTCATCAGGGCTTCACGGTTCTGATCGAGGAATCGAACAAACTCCTTTAGGCCTCCCTGACTATAAAACTCATCATTACGGAACTCACCATTCTCGTTGGTCTCGCGACGGTCGGTAAGACGAAGATTCACTCCTTTGTTTAGGAACGCAAGCTCACGAAGGCGCGTTGCANNGGGCTTAAACGTTACAATGGTACCACGGTAATCTGTTGTTCCTACTTCCTTAACGGAATACAGCGGCTTACCAATGCTGAATTCCTGCACATATTGTTTTCCTCCACGGTGAACCTCAGCTTTAAGGTGAGTAGAAAGTGCATTCACACAGGAAACACCCACACCGTGCAATCCACCGGAAACCTTGTAGGAATCCTTATCGAATTTACCACCGGCATGCAGAACGGTTAATACCACCTCAAGCGCAGAACGCTGCTCTTTCTCATGGAAATCAACAGGGATTCCGCGTCCGTTATCCTTAACCGTAATGGAATTATCTTCATTAATCGTTACCTCAACATGCGTACAGTGCCCGGCCAGCGCTTCATCGATGGAAT
>DEHO01000008.1 GCA_002351955.1 Flavobacteriales bacterium UBA2798 | reverse complement strand
CGGGTTGAGAGTGCGAAACATTCCCCGAATGGTTTTGATGAGTTTTTCAGGTTTGCTTTCAAGAAGCGCCACCACTTCTCTTGCCATTACCAAACAAAAGTCATTCAGGTTTTCGCAGGGCAACAGGTCCACACTAAATGTTTTCAGTCCCTTTACATTCTTCACCTGATGAAAAGCATGTTCAATCAAAACAGTTTTTCCCATACGGCGATGGGCGAGTATCACNNTAATTACGTAATTTACATTACGCAAATTACGTAATTTTTTCTGAATGGATTCAACTCCTTACTTGAGTTAAAATTATTTTACTGATTTTTAGGTGTTTATGGTTTTAAATTCGCCATCTTGCAATATTCTTTTTCTGCGCTCGTCTTCCGAAACAGATGAGTCACGTAAGAACTGCCATAGTTAATGTTAGCATGACCGAATCCCAGAACCAGGAGATTGATTCTACGGTAAAGCGTGAGCGGAAGAAGCTGTTTCGTTTCATCCGCGATCGTGTGCGTACAGACGAGGAAGCCGAAGATATTCTGCAGGATGTCTTTTACCANNTTACCGGAAAAAGCAAACCGGTTCGCTTGAAGATATTGCAGTGCACCGTGATGATGAGGGTGAACCGCTGTTTCTGAGTGATCTGTTACGGGGAACTGCTGAAGATGGTGAATCGATGATGACCAATGAGCTGATCATGGATACCATTATGGATGCACTGGAGGAGTTGCCTTCTGAACAACGTGAGGTTTTTGTGATGCATGAACTCGAGGACAAAAGCTTCAGGGAAATTGCCGAAATAACCGGAGCAGGACAAAATACCTTGTTGTCGCGCAAACGATATGCTGTGCTTTTTTTACGCGAGCGACTCCAATCACTTTATGATGAACTATAAACTTAGTTGATATGTTTGAATACTTTTTTACACGAGCCTTTAAAATACTGTTTGCAGTATTGTTCGGACTGTTGTTTGGCGGATTGATCGTCATGTGGCTGTGGAATGCATTGATGCCTGCCGTATTTGACTTACCGGAACTGACTTTTATACAGTCGGCAGGAATCCTGCTACTCAGTAAAATTCTTTTCAGTGATCCTTCATTCGGTTTTGATCGCAAATGCGGCGGATGCGGTGGGAAATCGCGTCACCAGCATTGGAAATCGGCCATGCGTGCTAAAATGGCGGGTATGCCCGAGGCTGAACGTGAAGCATTGCGCAAGAAATTGTCGCGTTGCGGATGGAATCAGGAAAGCGATGAGAAGAGTGAATAGATTTTAATTCGAAAGGTTAATTCTCATCCAGCAAATCCGGTCTGCGCTCACGGGTTCTGCGAAGTGCTTCGTCCATGCGCCAGTTTTCAATATCGCGGTGATTGCCGCCAAGAAGGATGTCGGGCACACGCCTGCCTCGCCATTCTTCCGGTCGGGTATATACAGGTGGGGCCAAAAGGTCGTCCTGAAACGAATCGGTAAGGGCAGAGGTCTCATCGCTCAATACTCCGGGAATTAAACGGATAATTGCATCACAAAGCACAGCTGCAGCTAATTCTCCTCCGCTCAGTACATAATCGCCAATGGAAATTTCGCGTGTAACGTATTCATCACGGATGCGCTGATCAATGCCTTTGTAGTGCCCGCAGATGATCAAAAGGTTTTTTAAGAGCGAAAAGCCATTTACATCGCGCTGATCGAGCGTTTTACCGTCGGGTGTCATGTAGATGATCTCGTCGTATTTGCGTTCAGTCTGAAGCTTGTCGATGCATTTGGCAATGGGTTCGGCCATCAGTACCATTCCTGCGCCACCGCCATATTGGTAGTCGTCGACTTGCTTGTGCTTGCTTTCCGAATAATCGCGGATGTTGTGTACATGGACTTCAACATGTCCTTTTTCAATGGCACGCTTGAGGATGGAGTCGGCAAACGGACTTTCCAGCAGCGAGGGGAGGACGGTGAGTATATCGATGCGCATGGGGTAAAGGTAGGGAATGTGCGAATATTCTAATGTGGGAATGTGGGAATCCCGACGCTACGGTCGGGATGATTCTTCCTTTGGTCGAATCATGTGCGGATATACGTTTGAAGAATTGATATCCGTGATAAGGATTGAGGGTGGTTTCTTATTAACTCTTCTTCCCTTGATCCTTAATGGTGACAGATGGAGGGAAATATGGATGAATCGAAAGTCATCAATACCCTTCAGGGTAATTTTTGGGGTAATCGAATTCTGTAAATGTACCAGTGTCGCGGCTGATCTCTTCCCATTTGGATGTGCTGAACCGGATGCATACCATTCCGCAGGTTGGGATATTGGAGATATTGGCGCCTGAGAGGTAATTGGCAAAATCAGTAAAACCGGGATTGTGTCCGAACAGCATTACCGTTTTTGCATTTGCAGAGAGTTCATTGACCACTTTTAGTAAGGTGCGCACATCTGCTTCGTAGATGGAAGATTCGGTTTTGATGTTTTCTGTTTTATAACCGATTTCTTTTGCGATTTTTTTGGCAGTGGAGTAGGCGCGCTTGGCAGGACTGCTTACGATCAAATCCGGTTTTATTCCTTTACTGCGAATGATTTTTCCCATGAAAGGCGCATTGCGTTTTCCCCTTTCGTTCAGTGGTCGGTCGAAATCGCTAAGGCTTAAGTCGCCCCATGAAGATTTGGCGTGACGAATGAGGTAAAGCGTTTTCATGGCTGAACCTTCCGGAAAAGTTTCTTCAGTTTTTCCATTTTTTTCAGGTCTTTCAGATCGCTTTCCTCTCCATATTCTTCAATGAAGCCACAGGAAATGCAGATGTAGAGGTCAATCGAAACAGACGAAAAGGAACTAATGCCAATGGATGAGCGTTCACCACGTTTGGTTGTTCCTTTAGTCGTGTACACTTCGGTAGAGTTGCATTTCGGACAACATCCTGATTTTTTCATAGGAGAAAAAAGACGTTCGTGTCAACCGAAAATTATGCGGTTACTTTCTTGCGGAAATTATCTGCAACAACGAGATCTTTTGTGCCGTGTGTCCAGGAATAGAATCCTTCTCCTGATTTCACACCGAGTTTTCCGGCTGTAACCATGTTTACCAGCAATGGACAAGGCGCATATTTATCTTCTCCGAAACCTTCCTGCAGTACGCGGAGGATGGAGAGACAAACATCGAGTCCGATAAAATCGGCTAGTTGCAGTGGTCCCATGGGATGCGCCATTCCCAGTTTCATTACGGTATCAATTTCCTCAACACCCGCCGTACCTTGCCAGAGGGTAATGATGGCTTCGTTGATCATAGGCATGAGAATCTTATTGGCAACAAAGCCGGGATAGTCGTTTACTTCTACAGGAACCTTAGCCAGTTTGCGCGACATTTCCATAACGGCTGAAGTCACTTCATCGCTTGTGGCATATCCGCGAATGACTTCCACCAGTTTCATTACCGGAACGGGATTCATGAAGTGCATACCGATCACCTTATCAGGACGCTTGGTTTGTGCTGCAATACGGGTAATGGAAATGGACGAAGTGTTGGTGGAAAGAATAGCATTTGCAGGTGCAAAGGCATCCATGTCGCGGAAGATTTTCAGTTTGAGATCTACATTCTCAGTAGCGGCTTCAACAACAAGATGTGCATCGGAAACTCCGGTTTTAAGATCGGTATAGGTAGTGAGGTTTTTGAGTGTGTTTTCCTTGTCGGCCTCAGTAAGTGATCCTTTCGCAACCTGACGATCGAGGTTCTTACCAATAGTGGCCAGTGCTTTTTTGAGTGCTTCTTCCGAAACATCGATCAGATTGACTTTATACCCGAATTGAGCAAATACGTGAGCGATACCATTTCCC
Source organism: Flavobacteriales bacterium UBA2798 (assembly GCA_002351955.1). Lineage (GTDB taxonomy): Bacteria > Bacteroidota > Bacteroidia > Flavobacteriales_D > UBA2798 > UBA2798. Next base: position 68,278 of record DEHO01000008.1, on the reverse strand, counting down.
ATGGTTCCTGCTCCGATCACAGAAATGTTTTTCATCTTGGTTGATTTTGTGGCTCTAATATAGTGGGAAAAAGCACCCGTTGCGCTAAATTTAGGCCAGTGTTCAAAACCCGTATTCGCTGGTATAAAATTGGAGCTTCCACAGATGCAATTGTTGCTTCTGTTCCACTCAATGGTGTTAAAGGAATTAACGTAGGTGGAAAAAATATCTGCCTGGTTCACACCACCGAAGGATTATCGGCAGTTCGCGATAAATGTCCGCACCAGGGTGTTCGCTTAAGCAAAGGCGGCTGCGCAGAGGACGGTAAAATTGTTTGTGCCTGGCACCGTTATGCTTTCGATCTCAAAACAGGTCGGGGTGCAGGATTGCATGTCGATGTATATCCCATCGAAATACGGGATGATGGAGTTTATCTGGGAATGGAATATCTCAGCTTGTTTTAGAAAACAGAATCTTGAGTTCCGATTGCAATGGTACTAACGAATAGATTTTCGTTCACCTTGCTGGAATAGGTTAGGAGTTATCAGTTATTAGTTAGGAGTGAAGAGTCCATTCACTGTTTACCGTTCACCCTTCACTTCCTCACCCGATACACCACTGCCATTCCTGTACCAATTGCCATGATGAGACAACCGATCCACAGGATGGAAATCCATGGAAAACGAATGGCATGCATTATAATAAATTCCGGTGTTGTAATTTCAAGGGTAATTTCCGTTCCACCGTGTTCAAATCCGGTATGGGAATGCTCATCTTTTTTGGGTTTTACACTCTTAATTGCAAATGAAGTCTTCAATTCTTCAGAACGTGCAGGAAGGGAACGGAATTCATTTTCCTCTATAAAGAACACCGGATTTACTTCTTTTCCATAACGGAAACTTATGTCCCAAATATCATACACGACCATATTCAATTGTGCAGCAGAAAGTGAGGTGTCGAGTCCTCGTTGGGCTTTCTCTTCTCCGTTTAATGAACGAATACCCGCAACGCGCAAAATGAAACCTGGATTTCCAATGGTGTCGTTTTCATGGGTGGTTATTTCATAAGGAGGCATGTTGTCGTCCTCTTTAACCAAACGCAGATCGGCATATTTGATGTGCGTAAAAATATCATGATCGAAATAATGTTTTGTTCCGGGTTCGGCAACATTACTCATGTCGTTTAACTGTACAAATGGTTGGAGATGAAATAATTTTTCACCGGCTTGCCATGCCGACCAGGGTTGTGCGGCAAAATACAATTCAGCACCCGGATCGGTAAGTAGTTCCCAATTCGAAATGTCTGAAGTTAGTTGTCCTGACGAAGTGTGATCGTTTAAACACCGATACACATTTCCATCGAACTTCATGTGTTCACCTTTTTGAAATTGCGCAGGAACTTTAGAGAAATAATCGATGTTGAAACGTAAAAAATGTTTTTCCTGACTTGTACCGGAGTAATGCACAAAGTATTCCCTCATTTCCGTGGTATCCCCTTTGAAAATTTGCACGTCGGTAAGATTGCTCAAATCTTTTCCAAGCATCGACAAATTATATCCGTAAGGTGTTTCTGAAATAATGGTTTGCTTATTCTGTGAGATCAAAGCACCAAGCATCAGAATTCCGAATCCAATGTGGGCAATGGAGGATCCTGCAATATTCATTTTCCCTTTCAGGAAACGCAGCCAGTAATCGGCATTGGCAACGACCGACCAAAGGGCAGTGAACAATAACAGGTTGTACCGGTAATGCGTGAGTTGTAAAATAGTACCCAATGCAATCGTGAGTACAATCGCAATTACAAGCGAAGGCAAAATCTTTTTCCCGAATTCTGTAAAGGAAGTGTTCTTGTATTTGAGGAATTGTCCGAACGCAATCAGTAGACAAATGATTACCGCAAATGGTGCTTGCCAGCGGTTGAATGCTTCGTTTCGTGCTGCCTGTTCTACCAGATTCATTTTGGTATCGAAGAGCAGATTGATAACAGGAATAGAAGTACTGAAAGTGATCTGCACTGCCGATAACACGAGTACCAATGACCCGATGAACATCCAGAACTCGCGCGACCATAATTCTTCTTCCTTTTTCTCTCTTGGAAAATGCAGCAGGTAATTATTGATCAGGAAGATAATGGTGTAGGTAAATGCAACCAAAATAATTAATCCACGCCAGGTCAACACAAAATCACCGGAACTGTAAAGAACTGTATTGAGGTCAATAAAAATTCCGAAAAGAACAAGTGCTAAACTGATTACAGTATATTTTATCTGTGCTTTTTTATCAACCAAAAGCAAGGTGAATGATGCCCAGATGAAAAACAACAAACAAAACAAAAGCTGACCTAACATTCCATCGCCGGTAAAGGAGTGGACAGAAGTATCACCCAAGACTCCGCTTCGGGTAAGAAACGTTGAATAGAGGATCAAAATAAAGCTGATCAGTGTAAGGAAGAAAGTCGAATAAAGTGAGCGTGACTGATTACGGTTGACAAGCATTAAATGTCCGGCCCCAACCAAGGTGATCCATGGAACCAACGATGCATTCTCAACAGGGTCCCAAGCCCAAAATCCTCCGAAACTCAGCGATTCATACGCCCATGCCCCTCCCATCAAAATACCAATGCCTAACACAAGTATTCCGGCAAATGTCCAGGGAAGTGCAGGTTTGATCCATTCGGAATAAGACCGTCGCCATAATGCGGCTGCTGCATAGGCAAATGGCACAATAGTCAATGCAAAGCCGAGGAAAAGCGTTGGGGGATGAATGATCATCCAGTAATTCTGAAGCAAGGGATTCAATCCGCGTCCATCTGCAAAGCGAGGATCGAGCAATAGATAATCGGGGATTAAGGACCAAAGCGCGCTGAGCCCATCAATGGTTTCGCGTTGTAAGGCAAAAGGACTTGTCCCAACCCGATAATCGCCGATATAAATACCGAGCAACATACTCGAAATAAAAGCCAGCAACAATGCGAATACTGCGAGTACTTCGTTTTCCCATCCCTTTGCAAAACGCAGTAAAAACAATCCTATAACTGAATGCCAGAAAATCCAACGCATAAAACTTCCCTGCTGTCCGCCCCAAAAGCAAACCAGGATGTATTCGAACGACATCTTTGTATTGCTTTGTTCCCACACGTAATCGTATTCGAAATACTGCACCACGAGCAGATAAAACATTGTACCAATGAAAATAAATGAAGATGCTGCAGCAATCAGAAAAGTACAGCGTCCCCATTTTTTCCATTTGTCCTGTTCTTCTCCGGTAGCTTTACTGGCACGCAGATAAGTGTAAAAAGCAATAAGGGAAGCAACGAAGGTAAGCGAAACGAAAAATCGTCCGATTAATCCGGGCAGGAGGTGTTCTCCGGTGTAGGTTTCGATCACTGTGTTTTATTAACGTCGTTATACTTCGAAGGACATTTCATTGAAATCTCACTTGCAAAAAAGGTATCACCATCGGCAGAACCTGTGAGTACCACGCTTTCAGAACGTTCAAAATCCTGTGGTTTGGCTTTGTTGTAGACCACTTTTTTCAGGTTGTTTTCTTTATCCCGAATATAAAACGAACAACGCATGGGTTCAGATGTGATTTCGTATTCGTGATCCAGATGACCAACCACTGTGAATTTTTTTCCGGGTTGCTCAAAGGCCTGCGTAAAGTTGGCATATGTACTAGCACCGCTTAATGAAGTAAGTATTACTCCAATGGATACAGCGATTACCAATAAAGCTATGATGTGGGTTTTTTTCATGACTGACGTTCTTTAATTTCTTTTTCAAGACGCGTAATCTTACGATCGATGAGAAAAAGATAAACTACTATTCCAATGAAGATGATTGCAATTACACCAAGTGTAACATTCATTTTTCCTGCGGCGTGCATAGAGGTTTCTATTCCGCCGGCAAAAGAATCATAACTGTATAGCAATGCCAGAATTAGAAAAAGTAGAGTTTTCATGCGTTTTCAATTTGTTGTTTGATTCGTTCTGTCCTGTTGCGAAGCTGAAGAATCCATAATGATATTCCCATCCATCCTAAAACAGCCGGATAGAACACCGTTCGCAATGCGTTATCCAAATCGTAACTGCTGAATGCGGGATTGCCACCGTTTCCGGGATGTAAAGAGTCGGTAAGTCGGGGAAGCACCATGAGAAGTACGATCAGTATGACGTAAGCAAACACATTGTAAACAGCTGCCACCCTTGCTTTGTTTTGTTCCTCGTTGATCGATCCGCGAAGGATGGTGTAGGCAAAGTAAATCAGTGTGGTAATGGCAGCACCGTTCAGTTTGGTATCGCTCACCCACCATTGACCCCAAGTAAATCGGGCCCACAAAGAACCGGTGAGCAGGCCAAGTATTCCGAAAAGCAATCCCACATTTACTGCCTGCCTTGCGATTAAATCGTGATCAGGATTTAGTCCGGAAAGATATTTGATGCTGTAAACAACTGAAATTGTCATGAGCAACATCATGGTAAACCACATGGGAACATGAAACATCAGATTGCGAATACTCTCACGCAAAATTTCGCGATTGGGAAAGTAGAATGCAGTTACTGATCCTGAAAAACTTTCCGGTGCTTCATTTTTGAGTTGATCGTTTTTAACACTTTGCTCAGCACGAAAAGCGTTGGGAAGCATGAAAGTGCCTTCATCATAGCTCACGAAAACATGCAGGGATTTTGACGGTAATTCATCGGGAACCTCCACCGAAAAATGCAGTTCCTGGTCGTCAATTACTTCCACATTATTGCAGGTCAGGTGAAATCCATCCGATTCGAGCCAAACTCCGGGATGTTGCATATCCGGTGGATTGTTGCGGAAATGGGTGTTGTATCCTATTACTTTGATTTCGGAATTTTCTCCGGTATTCAGGTTTTCCGGTGAAACAGCAGTTAAACCCGGACCAAGTGGGGTGTTTAGGCTCACCACAATGACATACAGCAGTAGAGCCACACTTAAATATTTCCACCAGTTTTTCATTCGGAGAGCTGCTTCAGATTATTCGCGCCAAAGGTAAGGAAATAAGATATAGGAGAGGGCTGCAATGAGGATGTTAAGACCTGTTAAAATGAGCAATTCGGTGGTTCCGTACTCCCAGGGTAATCCCCTGAGCGCTATGCCAGAGAGTCCAATTAATGTAAGCAATAAAGGCAGAATCAGAGGAAAGCCAAGAATGGCCATTATTCCCAATTGGTTACCTGTTTTCGCTGCAATAGCTGCAATCATGGTGAAAATACCCGCAAAACCTGCACAGCCGAGAAGGAGTGCAACCAGGTACATACCTGCATTCGCGCCTTCGAGTGGACTTGTCCCCAGAAATAAGGAATAAAAGAGTAGGGTGACCAAAGCTGTAATACCCATGAGCAGGATATTATAGATCATTTTACTCAAAATTACAGCGGCGGGCGAAACGAGGGTGTAAAGATAGAGGAGTCGGTAACGGCTTTCGGTTTGGAAACTTTTGGAGATGGTATTCAGGGCAGAAAAGAGCAGGATTACCCAAAATAATGTATTCCAAACAGTAGTATCCTGCAATTCGCGGAACGAGAGGTAGCATAAAAAAACAGTGGTCACCACATACAGCAGAATACCTCCAATTGCCACTTTGTTGCGGATTTCAAGGTCAAATTCCTTTCGTATGAGCACACCGATTTCGCGGATTAACATGTTGCTAAGGTAATGAAAACAGTTGCACGGCTTTTGCTACCTTTATCACAATGCGAAAACTTCTTCTAATTCTTCTGATGCCATTGAGCATCCCGGTTTTTAGTCAAAATCCCGAAGTTGTACTCACCACGGGTCATACCGATCAGGTCAATACCGTCGATTTCAGCAAAGACGGTCGATGGCTTGCTACAGGGGGGAATGATAACAATATCAAATTATGGGACGTCCGCACAGCCCGTGAATACCGTACACTTGCTGGGAGCGACGGACGAATTGTTGATGTTCATTTCACAAAAGATTCGCGCAAAATTGGAGCGCTTAATTATAATGAACAGCTGAGAGTTTGGGAGTGCAAATCAGGAAAAGAACTTTTTGTAATAGATGGAATTAGCTCAACCTCTGAGTCCTTTCAGTTTGTGAGAAATGATTCATTGGTATTTTTTGTAACAAACAACCATGAATTTGCGCTGGCCGATGCCAATTCCGGCAAAATTTTGATCAAAAAGAAAATGGAATGGATGCCAATGCGGATGGTAGCATCGCCCGATGGTAAGTGGATATATGCGCTGGATCATACCGGTAAACTCATTGAACTTTCAATGCCTGATTTTTCTGAACACAGATCAACTCAATTATTCACAACATTTCAATATTCACCGGCACGTTTAATGGTTGATCCTACAGGGAAATGGTTAGCTGCTGCATATGACGATCAGACTGTAAGAATATATGCAACTGCTGAATTAAAGGAAAAAAAAGTGCTAATGGGACATCAATCACGATTGGTGGATCTCTGTTTTTCATCCGATGGGAAACGTTTGTTTTCAGTTGATCATTTTGGATTTATCAGATCCTGGGATCCTGAAAGTGGAAAACAATTGTTTGCAATGGAGAAAAAATATGTGTCGATCCGCAGAATGTGTATGCATCCATTCGAGAATATTTTGGCCTACACTGCATTTAAGGATGTATTTTATATGGAAGCCGTCACAGGTAAGGATCTCAAAGTCTTTCGTTCAAAGGCAAACAGGGTGTTGAGTATGAGTTATGACCAGAAAGGGAAATTTCTAGCTACTGCCTACGATGATTTAAGCATTAAGCTATGGGATCTGGAAAAATTGCGCATCACCAAACAACTTGACGGATTCTTTCCGGTATGTTTCAATTCTTCCGGAAACCGATTGATCTGTATGAGTAATCAGATCCGATTAAAAGTGTATGATGCTGAAAATGGCACAAGCATTAAAGACCTTGATACTGATAGTGAACTGATTCAAAATCTCTCATGTAGTAACAACGACCGCTTTGTTGCCGGTGCAGGTTTTTTGGGTGTAATAAAAATCTGGGATCTGGAATCCGGAAAAATGGTGCGTAAACTCAATGGGCATGTAAACGGAGTATATGCTACTGCATGGAGTCCCGACGACCGCTTTCTAGTTTCGTGCGGAATGGATCAGACTGTTCGCGTTTGGGACATGGAAAAAGGGAATGAGATTGCAACTTTAAGCGGACATGAAGTATTAGTGCATGATGTTGCGTTTAGTCCAGATGGAAAATATTTTGCTTCTGTGGCTTGGGACAAAACCGTTCGGATTTGGGAAACTGGATCCTGGAAACTCTGGAAAGAATTGAAAGGGCATATCAATATTGTAACCGCAGTTACTTTTAGCGGCGATAGCAAATATGTTATTTCAGGAGGAGGTAATAATGTTGTTGCACCAGCAGATAACAGCATTCGAGTTTGGGATGTTTCCACCGGAAGTGAAGTGTGCGTTTTTCGCAATCCAACAGGACAGATTAATCACCTTGAAGCTGAACGAAAGGGGAATTTATTATTCTCCTGTTCCAACGATGGGATGGTGAAAGTGTGGGATCTGAAAAAATGCACAGAGATCGGGTCTCTAATTTCTGCAAATAAAACAGATCACATTATTGTTACTCCTGATCATTATTATACCGCATCCAGAGGTGCCTTTGCATCTGTTTCCTTTAGGATTGATGATCAGTTGTTCCCATTTGAGCAATTTGATATGCGATTAAATCGTCCAGATATAGTGGCATCGCGAATCGGGAAAACACCAGCGAATCTGGTTAATGCATTTAACTACGTATATAGAAAAAGGCTAGAACGATTGAATTTCAGAGAAGAAGATTTCGGGACAAAATTTCAGGTACCCGAGGTGTTTCTTGATCGATCCGCCCTTGTTTCTCTCACAACCACCGAAGAATTGAAATTTCCCGTTAAGCTAAGTGATGCAACAGAAAAACTTGATCGTTTGTTGGTGCGTGTTAACGGCGTTCCGCTTAATGGTCCTGCAGGAATCGATCTTCGTCGTTATAACTCGCGTTCCATCGATATGGAAGTTGCAATTTCTTTATTGCCGGGAACGAACCATGTACATGTTTCCTGCGTGAATGAAAAAGGAGCAGAATCGCTGTTGCATGAGTTTGAAGTAGTACGTGGCGGCGCTTCAAAATCGAACAAAGTTTATGTTGTTGCCATTGGAGTTGGTGATTATAGCGATGATCAGTTCGATCTGAAATATCCGGCAAAAGATGCAAAGGATTTCATTTCAAGGATTCGCTCTACCAACGATAAAACCGCTGATATACGTTCGCTGTTGTTATGTGATAAACAAGTAACCAGAGAAGCTTTGGATAGCATTCGAAATTTTATTGCTGCTGCCGGTTCACAGGATGTGGTGATTTTGTTTCTTGCCGGTCATGGTGTTTTGGATGTTGATTACAATTATTTTTTCGCAACCGAAGATATCGATTTTTCAAATCCCGGTGTACGTGGAATTGCCTATGAGCAGATTGAAAAGCTATTTGCATTGATTCCGGCACAACGAAAATTATTGATAATGGATACCTGTCATAGTGGAGAACTTGATAAAACGGAGCTGGAAAAAGAAAAACAGGTAGAGGTAGAAGTTAAGAATGTTCAGTTTCGTGCAGTTGGAGCAGGAGTAAAGCAACGCCAAATGGCAGGTGGTTCCTCCACAGAAATGATGCAATTGCTGTTTGCAGATGTCAAAGATCAAACAGGTACAGTTGTAATCAGTAGTTCCGGTGGAGCAGAGTTTTCAATGGAAAGCGATGAATGGAAAAATGGATTGTTCACCTATTGTATTTTGAGTGCCGGCAGCGATTTTTCTGCGGACATAAATCATGATAAACGGATCTCAGTCTCCGAATTGCGGCAGTACACCTATTTGAAAGTCGAAAAATTAAGTAAGGGCCTACAAAAACCGACAACACGATCGGATAATTTGTTTTTGGATTTTTATGTCTGGTGATCAGGCGGTGACAGCCAGCTGAGGAACAGGTTCTCCCCGAAGGAAGGATCGGTACCAGTATCCCGAATCTTTAATGGTTCGTTTTTGTGTTTTCATATCCACATGCACAATTCCAAATTTCGGCGTATATCCTTCTGCCCATTCGAAATTATCGGTGAAGGACCAGATGAAATAACCGGCAACATTTATTCCTTCATTTTTTGCCTTGAGCACTTGTTCAATATATGATTGCAAAAACAATGTGCGGTTCAAATCATGTACTCTTCCGTTTACAAGTTGATCCTGAAATGCTGCGCCGTTTTCTGTGATGTAAATTTTTTTCACATTGGGGTAAGCACCAAATTTTTTAAGCATTGTATAAATAGCTTCAGGATAGATTTCCCAATTCATTTGCGTGTGCGGTACATTTCTTTTACTGGCCGGAACTAGGCGTGCTTTCAGATATGGAATAATCCACGAAGCCTTTACAATTTCGCGGGTATAGTTTTGTATTCCAATAAAATCATAATTACCAAACATCAATTGTTCGTCGTTGGGTCCCATTAAATCAAGCAATCGCTCTAATGGCTTAAAATCCTGGTGAGGATATCCCAATCCCAAAGCAGGCTCAATGAATAACCGATTCAACAGCACATCTGCTCTTTGTTTGGCAAATACATCAGATTCATTTTCGGAATAAGCATCCAGATGTGAGCAGGAATAGGTTGTACCAACTTCACAATTTTTTGAATGATGTCGGATAATTTCCGGTGTTAAACCTTGCACAAGGGTAGTATTATGAACAGCTTTTAAGAAGGGATTAATTCCTCTTCTTCCCGGTGCGTGTACGCCCATAAAATATCCTGCCCCTGTAAAAACGATGGGTTCATTCAGGACCATCCACTTTTTTACACGATCGCCATATCTTTTTGCGCAAAGTTCTGCGTATTCCGAAAACCAATTTACAATGGAACGGTTTGTCCAACCTCCTTTTTTTTCTAATTCGAGAGGAAGGTCCCAATGGTACAGTGTAACCCAGGGAGCAATGTCGAGTTCAAGACATTGGTCAATTAGTCGATCGTAGAAATCAACACCTTTTGAATTTACCTTACCGGTTCCGTTTGGAAAAATGCGAGGCCAGGAGAGTGAAAAACGGAAATTCCTGATTCCCATACTGCGCATCAGTGCGAGGTCTTCCCTATAGTATTTGTAAAATTCGGTTGCCTGATCGCCTTTTTCTCTATTCTTAATTTTTCCCTTAGCGCCAAAGGCATCCCAGATGGAAGGTCCTTTTCCATCAGCCAATGATGCACCTTCTGTTTGGAAGGCAGAGGATGAAACGCCCCAAGCAAAATCATCTCCGAATGAACTGCGGAGGATTGAATTTTCTCCGGTAAACATCAGGATGCAATATTGCGTTGATTTTGAATCGGCCGTAAAAACCGGCTTTGTCTTGCCTTGATGATTTCATCAATGATCTTCTCAGTTTCATCGGGGTAGTTCACGGCAATTTTATTTTCTTCTCCCATCCAGTTTTCAATGGCAGGTAAATGTTTTTTCTTTAACGATCCGATTACAGAAACTCCCATGTTTTTTAAGGCAATGGCATTGCATTGTTGTTCGAACTGGTTTTTCATCGGCACTACAATTAACTTTTTTCCCAGAAACAATGCCTCTCCGGGTGTTCCAAAACCAGCGCCTGTAATAATTCCGCTACAACTCAAAAAACTTTCCATAAACAATTCATTCTGGATGGGGTAGACCTTCACATTGTTGAATTGGTATGTTTTTTTTGTGTGCTTGGAAAATACATGCCATTCTGCATTTTTTAACGCAGTTAATCTTCTTAGAATACGTTCATCGTCAAACGCAGGCAAATAAACCGTAAAATGTCCATTATTGCTGATTTCAGCCGTGCGGATTTGTTTTCGGATGATGGGTGTATAAATATCCTTGTTGTATCGCTGAAAGTGAAATCCGAAAGAAAAATCGACAGGTGCGTAATTTTTCAGAATATATCGCCCAACGGGATCAATATTCTTTGCTTGGGGAGCACCTGATGCCAATACTGCTGCCTGATTACTCAGACCAATAACCGGAATCCCCAATCGTTTAGCTGCCCTGCAACTCACCGGCTCAAAATCAGAAATGACCAGATCGTATTTTTCAACGGGTAAATCCCTGATCTCTTTTTTGAAGTTGATCAACCTGCTTTTCTTATACGTTTCAATAAGATCAACTCCTCCCTTTTTACCGAACACAAATCCCATTCCATACAGTCGGTAATTCACATCGAATGGAAGAGATAATTCAGTTTGTATACCGCTTATTAAAACATCGGTATGCGCTCGTTTTTTTAATAGTGGTACAATTTCCATTGCACGACTCATATGTCCATTACCAGTTCCTTGTATGGCGTATAGGATCTTCATGATAGTACCTGCATTTCTTCAGTGAGTTTTTGAAAAAGCAATGAAGTGTCTAATTCAAGATGCTCTTCTTTTTTCAGTTTTATCTTTTTCGCTCTTGCATCGTTTTGATAATGATACAACGACCATGCTCCTTCATGATATTCCAATGCTGTAAGATTTTCAACCCAATCACCTGAATTGAGGTACACCACATTGCCTTTATCCGTTTCTATTGTTCGGATAACAGGTTGATGGATATGGCCGCATACCACATATTTGTATTCTTTTTCTACTGCAAGTTCTGCAGCAACCTGTTCGAAGCCGTTGATGAATTTTACCGCAGATTTTACATTGTCTTTAATTCGCTTTGACAAGGAGATCTTTCCTCGTCCCAGTTTTTCGGAAATGGCATTTATAAAGCGATTTAAAAGAATCAGCAGATCATAACCTTTTCCACCCAGCTTCGCCAGCCATTTTGAATGTTTCATGGTCACATCAAATACATCTCCATGGAAAATCCATGCTTTTTCTTCATCAAGTTCCAGAACGAGCTTGTTCTCTATTCTGAATTTTCCAAGTTTAAATCCGGCAAATCTCCTTAAAGCTTCATCGTGGTTACCTGTAATGTATACAACAGGGATTCCTTTAGTAATTAGACCTGTTAAATGCTTTACTACTTGTAAATGAGAGGCCGGGAAATAACTTTTCTTGAATTGCCAGATATCTACGATATCTCCATTTAAAATGACCTTTTTAGGCTTTATGCTTTTAAGATATCGGAGTAATTCTTCTGCGTGGCAACCGTATGTTCCAAGGTGTACATCTGAAATTACAACAAGATCAACCTTCCTTTTCTTTAATTTTTTCTTCTTAAGCTTCTTGTCAATCTCTTTAGTAGTGAAGCTGTCCGGTTGCTGAGTTTGATCCTCTTTGTTTATTGTTCCGGGCTTCAGTGATTCAATCATTTTTCCTATTTTGCTTCATAGTAATAGCGAAACAATCTTCCCATCCTTTGATGAAACAAAAGGACCAGAATCTTTAACCACATGTCAACGATTCCGGTCCTAATGTCAGTCAAACGAAAAGAATGGAAGAAAAGAACGCGCTTTTTTGTAGAATAACCGATTGGATATTCAATTGTATTGGGATGAAGATTATTCGTTGCAATCATAATTTTTCCAATACAAAGATTTATTTCTTATTTAAACCCGGCTTTATGGCTGTTTTATTGCTTGGTTATGTATTCCATCCAAAGATTACGGAATTGTAAATTCAGATGTGATCGCGAAGGGTTAAGTTGTTGTTGTTCAGTAGTTTTATTTATTCAAAGACCAAGTGTTTTTTTATTATTTTTAGGCCTCTTATACAATGGCTAAATGAGGCGGTACATTTTTTTCTTTTGTGGATTTTTCCTGTTTGTTTTTTCAGCTTCTGCTCAACAATCGGATGCGTTTAAAAAAGCATTGGCAGATGCGCGTGATTGTTCTGAAGCGTACGATTTTAAATGTGCCGAGAGCAATTATAAAATAGCTGTTGGGCTAGATCCGCATCACCATGCTGCTACAGCCGAATATGGGATCCTGCTGAGTAAATACCTCAACAAACGGAAAGACGCATTTCCTGTTCTTGAAACCAACCTGAAAAATTCCAAAAAAGGCGATACCATCCCGGAAGTACTGATTGAATATGGCCGTTGTTGCCATTACATGGGGAAATATACTGAAGCAATTGCCGGTTTTAAGGCTGTACTTCCATTTTGTACCAATACCAAATCAGGAAATGAATTAAGAACCTTAATGAATAAATATATTCAGCAGTGTGAGTACGGACAAGCCAACTCTGAAGGAGGCGAGGATCTTGTACTGATTCATCTGAATGATGCAGTGAATTCCACAGGGTCTGAGTATGTGCCTATTTATTTACCAAAAGATTCTACGGTGCTTTTTACTTCGCGGCGTTCAACAGGAAGTGGATTGATTGATGGTAAAGACGGGAAATATTATGAAGAAATTTATGAATCCAAGGAAAGCGAAGGTGACCTCGGTACTGCTCGTAAGGTGAATCTTAAATTGTCATCCAAAGTTCCTCAACATGCTTCCGTGTCCTCTGTTTCTCCCGACGGAAATACAATATTTCTGNNCTACAAAAACGGAGAACTTACAGAACCTGTTGATCTGGGACCAAACATCAATATGTCAAAATACCAGAATCATATTTGCATGACGGCGGATGGCAAGACCGTTTATTTTTCCTCCGATTCGAAGAACGGACAGGGTGGACTCGACATTTGGAAATCAACAAAACAAAGTGACGGAACCTGGGGCAAAGCAGAAAATCTGGGTCCCGACGTAAATACACCTGATGATGAAGAAAGTCCTGCCATTTTACCTGATGGCAAAACCTTGTATTTTTCATCACGTGGTCATCGCGGTTTTGGCGGATATGATCTGTTCAGGTCAGATTGGGATGGGACAAAATTTACNNATACTTATCTGATTCTTGAACAGGATGGGACTTTCGGCTATTTTGCATCCGATCGGGCTTCCGGTTATGGCGATATGGATATTTATATCCTCGTTTTTCCACAGGAAGATCAGGAATTTGCATGTGATTTTTCAGACCATATTTCCATCAAAACTGATCAGAAGTCGAAAAAACAACGACTGATTTTATCTGCTGTGTTGGATGATGGACTAAAGGCTGTTGAATATGCGTGGAAAATTGATGGTCGTCTGATCAAAAAGGCCAAAGGAGATGTATTAGATACGCTGTTCACGGATGGAAAAAAACATTCTGTACATGTAGAGGCCCGCGTTGTTTCCGGAAGTCGGATTGTTTTGTATTGCGCAGATGCCGAAGTTGAACACCAACCGGAAGCGTTGATAGCTGTAACCAATGAAACTACCATTACCACTGTAAACACAACTACCGAAACAAAATCGAATCCTGAACCTAAACTGATCACGGTTTATTTTGATTATGACAAATCCGGTATTCGTCCGGATGCAGCTTCAACACTAAGCCAGAATGCAAAGGTTTTAAAGTCAAATCGAGAATTAAAAGTAGCTGTGAGCGGACATGCTGATTCGAGAGGTACAGATGAATACAATGAAGAGTTATCGCGACGAAGGGTTAACGCTGTTGTAAATTACCTGGTATCACTTGGTGTTTCACGTTCGCAAATCATTACTATAACAGCTAAAGGTGAATCCGAATTATTGAATAATTGTTCTGATACCGTTCCATGCTCCGACGATGATCACCAGAAAAACCGTCGTGTTGAATTCAAAATTCAATAACTGAAAGGATTTAGGTGTTAAAAGGTGCACATTTTTCACCTTAGCTTCATTTTTCGTTGTTTTTAATGGCATTCTGATTTAATTTAGTGAGCTCATAAAAACTACTACCATGAAAATCAAGCAATTAACATTATTACTGTTTGCAGTTTTTGCAAGTACGCTAGCAGTTGGCCAGGTACAAACCACCAATTCCAAACTCAAACAACCAGCCGATAATACTACGGCAAAACCTCTTGGATCTTCAGGATACACATCATCACAGCAACAAATTCTGAAAATGGATGTGCTTGCTGAGGATATGAAAAAGAGCGTTGAACTTTCACAGGCTGTTAGTTCTTCTGATCGTTCATCTTATTCTGCAGCTCTTCAAAAGAGAAAAGAGCATAACAAGTTGTATGCAGTAAAATTAAAAGCTGAACTTGCTAAACACAGACAAGGCACTCCTTCTCATTCTGCTATTCAGGATGAATTGAATCGTATTGCAGCTGATCTAAACTAAAGAACGATGAAAAAACTATATACACTTATTGCAGCAATTGCAATTACAGGTACAGCGTATGCTCAACCCCTCACAGAGAATTTTGATGATATCAGTCAGCTTGTAGATTGGTACGCACAAAATAACAGTCAGCCCGTAGGTGTTGCAGGTCAAGGTGGTTGGGGACAACCCGGTGGCGCTCCTCCGTTTAATGCATTTAACGGTGTTGCCAACGCTTATGTTTATGCAAACTTTCAGGCCGGTTCCGGAGTTTCTACCTTAAGTAACTGGATGTTTATGCCTGCTCGCTACCTTCAGAATGGAGATGTGTTAACATTCCGTACTAGAAAGGCTGCTCCGGATGCGTTTGCAGATCGTCTTGAGGTGCGTTTAAGCACAAACGGCAATGCAATGAATGTTGGAACAACAGCAACCTCTGTTGGAGATTATACTACGGTATTATTGACCATAAATCCTACTCTTATTACCGGAGTTTATCCAACAGCATGGACCCAATATACCATTACAATTTCCGGACTTGCTCAGCCAACGGTTGGGCGAATTGCCTTTCGTTATTTTGTAACCAATGGTGGACCATCAGGTGCGAATTCTGATTATATCGGTATCGATAATGTTGTTTATACTCCTGTTTCTGCACCAACAAATGATAATTGTGCGGGTGCTACCAGTATACCTCATGGAGTAAATTGTACACCAGTAAACGGAAACATAGGTGGAGCAACCAATTCAGGAATTACTGCATGTAGTGGTACTTCAGAAGATGATGTGTGGTTCAGCTTTGTTGCAACAACACCCGGTGCTCATATTCAGGTTGATGGTGCTACAGGAATGGATGCAGTTGTTCAGGTTTTTTCAGGAAGTTGCGGAACGTTGGTCAATGTGACTTGTCAGGATGCAACGTTCGATGGCGGGGTTGAAGATATTTATCTTCCTAATCTTACTGTTGGTCAAACCTATTATATCCGTGTTCACGATTATTTCAATTACGTCCCCAACAATACAACATTCACAATTTGTGTAGAACAATACACCCCTTGTTCATTAACGGCCCCAGGTGGAGCTATTACTGAGACGGAATTGTGTGGCGCCGATCAAAATGGAGGTTGTTTGATGCCAACTCCGGCGTATCAATCATTGAATTGTGGTCAAACTGTTTTCGGAAATGGATACGCTACAAACGGAAACCGCGATACAGACTGGTATAGCTTTACACTCAACCAAACAGGTAACGTTAGCTTTTCTGTTCAGGCTGAATTTCCTGTTGATCTTTTCTTTGTCAACATTTCAAATTGTGCTAGTCCAACAGTACTTGCTTCCACAACGGGAGCGCCATGCGGAACGGTTACGTTGAATTTCAATTTTACAACAGCAGGTACATATGCGGTTGTCGTTGCGCCATCTACTTATGATGGATATCCTTGCGGAACCTTTAATGATTACATCGGAACATTAACCTTACCAACAACCATTCCGGGTGCAACTGCGGGTGGGGCAACTTCGTTTTGTCCTGGCGGAAATGTAACACTCAATGGTACAGGAACAGGAACTTACCAATGGAATTTGAATGGAACTCCAATTTCAGGTGCAACAGCTGCAAACTACTCTGCAAATGCTGCCGGTAGCTATACGTTGGCATTAACCAATTCAAACGGTTGTGTTGGTTTCTCAGGTTCTATTCCGGTTACAATCCTGCCTCTTGATAACGCCGTATTTACTTATGCATCCAATACCATTTGTACCGGATCTGCAAATTCAACGCCTACAGTTTCTGTTCCCGGAAGTTTCGGCGCTTCTCCCGCAGGATTGAATTTTGTAAGTGCCACAACCGGAGAGGTTGATATGACAACTTCAGTTGCCGGATCCTATACAGTTACATATACTACAACAGGTACTTGCCCAAATTCAAGTACCCAAACCATCAATATCACCAACTCACCGGATGCGACTTTTTCCTATTCAGCTGCTGCGTATTGTGGAAATGGAACAGATCCTCTTCCTGTTTTTGGAGGAGGCGCAAGTAGCGGAACATTCACTTCTGCAGGTGGTTTGTCTATCGATGCCGGCACAGGAGAAATTGACCTTGCTGCTTCAGCACCTGGAAATTATACTGTGACCAATACCATCGCTGCCAGCGGTGCTTGTCCTCAGGTGACTGCCAATTTCGCTGTTGAAGTTTATGCTGTTCCAACAGCTGTAGTTTCAGGTGGTGGTAATGTTTGTAATGATGGAATTTCCACAGCTCCGGTTACAATTACTCTTTCTGGTAATGGTCCATGGGATTTCGCTTATTCTGATGGCGTATCACCATTTACTGTAAACGGACATGCTACAAACACGTATACAATTGCTGCAGGTACCGGCTCATTTACGATGACCAGTGTAAGCGATAATAATTGTTCTGGTACTGTTAGCGGTTCTGCTACGATCAATGTCATTTCACTTCCAACTGCAGTAATCAATGGAGGAGGATCTGCATGTGTAGGAGAAACAGTAGATGTTACTGTTCAATTAACAGGAACAGCACCCTGGAATTTCGTTATCACTGACGGAACAAATACATTCCCTGTAACCGGTGAGAATTCGGCAACGCACATTTTCTCAGCTACTGCTGCAGGAATGTATACCCTGGTAAACTTAAGCGATGCAAATTGCACAGGTACAGTAAGTGGAGCTTCTATTGTTTCATTTAATTCTCTCCCAACTGTGGCACTTTCTTCACAAGGAACAACATGTGTGAATTATGCACCAATCGCTCTCACCGGAGGAACACCAGCAGGGGGAACTTATTCCGGACCTGCAGTTACTGCCGGATCGTTTAATCCTGCCGGTGCCGGAGTTGGAACATTCTCCATTACGTACACTTTCACTGATGGAAATGGTTGTACCAATTCTGCGTCACAAAACATTGTTGTTGATGCGTGTCTTTCTGTTGATGAAATTGAAAGTACTATTGCCAATTTGTATCCTAATCCGGCTGCTNNAAGCATTGAATCCCTTAGCCTTATGGATTTGAGCGGAAAAGTGATTTCTACCCAGGCATTCAATTCGCTTAATGCAAGGCTTGATTTAAGCTCGGTTTCTTCAGGTATCTATTTCATTGAAGTTATAACTGCCAATGGAGATCACGCTGTTCGTAAGCTGGTTGTAAATAAATAATCAAAGCTTTCATCCAATAGTAAAAGCCCCGCTCGTGCGGGGCTTTTTTTTATTCATTACAAAAAAAAACACCCTGCTAAACAGGGTGTTTTATATAGAAATTGGATAGTGTTTTGATTAAGCAGTAACACCTAAGATCTCTGCCATTTTTGCTCCGATNNACGTGAATTCCACATTCTGCCATGATTTTCATCTTAGCTTCAGCAGAATCTTCTGCACCACCTACAATTGCACCGGCGTGACCCATTTTACGGCCTTTTGGAGCAGTTTGTCCGGCGATGAACCCAACTACAGGCTTTTTACCGTTCTCTTTGATCCAACGTGATGCAAGTGCTTCATAGTTACCACCGATTTCACCAATCATCACAATTGCGTCGGTTTCGGGGTCGTTCATCAGCATTTCAACAGCTTCTTTGGTCGGAGTTCCAATAATAGGATCCCCACCAATACCAATTGCGGTTGATACGCCCATCCCTGCTTTAACAATCTGATCGGCGGCTTCGTATGTAAGTGTTCCCGATTTGGAAACGATTCCAATACGGCCTGGTTTGAACACAAAACCGGGCATGATACCCACTTTCGCTTCTCCGGCAGTAATTACACCCGGACAGTTAGGTCCAATAAGCGTAATGTTACGTCCCTTGAGGAATTCTTTCACTTTAACCATGTCGTTTACAGGAATTCCTTCAGTGATACAAACGATCACCTTGATTCCTGCAGCAGCAGCTTCCATGATAGCGTCCGCAGCAAATGCCGGTGGAACAAATATGATAGAAACATCAGCCCCTGCTTTTTCAACAGCGTCCTGAACAGTATTAAAAACCGGACGGTCGAGGTGGGTTGTTCCGCCTTTGCCGGGGGTGACACCACCCACAACATTGGTTCCGTACTCGATCATTTGTCCGGCGTGGAAAGATCCTTCGCTTCCGGTAAAGCCCTGTACAATGACTTTTGAATTCTTGTTCACTAAAACGCCCATGGTGTGTATTTTTCGGTTTATGAATTGGCAGCCCAAATATATCAATTTCCTACACGTCAATGGCACTTGCTTTTAAAGATGAAATCCACAGTTTGGGGTTAAATAGATATGCCAAGCACCTTGATTATCAAAGAATCCATGCAGGGATTTTGTATTTTTGCTTTTAATGTTGAAAAAATCTGCAACCATATGTGCATTAAGTACTGCTCCCGGTAGTGGAGCAATTGCTGTAATTCGGGTGTCCGGACCAGCCTCTGTTGCGGTCGTTAATGGGGTGTTCAGTAAAGAAATTTCAAACGCCGGGGGATATACCGCGCATTATGGGCAGATCCAAAGAGAAGGTGTAATAATTGATGATGTGGTTCTAACTGTTTTCCGGTCTCCCCAATCCTTTACCGGAGAAGACAGTGTTGAAATTGCTTGTCATGGTTCAAAATACATTCAGCAGCAACTATTGCAGTTGTTGTATGAACACGGCTGTGATCCGGCAACACCGGGTGAATTTACCAAAAGAGCCTTTCTTAACGGAAAAATGGATCTTTCTCAGGCCGAAGCTGTAGCAGACCTCATAGCATCAGAATCAGCGGCTGCACACCGGCTTGCCATGTACCAGATGAAAGGCGGATTCTCTGGCGAAATTGGTAAGCTAAGAGATCAACTTATTCATTTCGCATCCATGATCGAACTTGAACTCGATTTTTCGGAAGAAGATGTAGAATTTGCTGATCGCACACAACTACGCACACTGGTTGTCGGTATTCGGAGTATCGTAACACGTTTGGTGGATTCATTTGCATTCGGTAATGTAATTCGTAACGGAATTCCGGTTGCCATTGTAGGAGTTCCAAATGTGGGTAAATCGACTTTGCTTAATGCTTTGCTCAATGAAGAAAAAGCCATTGTAAGTGAAATTGCAGGAACAACCCGAGATTCCATTGAAGATGTAATGATGATCAATGGCGTTGAATTTCGTTTTATTGATACTGCTGGATTACGCGAGACCAATGATATTGTTGAAAATATTGGAATTGAACGCACCTGGAAAAAAGTGAATGAAGCCGATATTCTCCTTTACCTGGTAGATGCTGTCGACAGCTCTTCCGAAGAAATTGAAAAAGTGGTAAAGGGTTTCAGAGAAAAAGTTGGAAACGAAAGCAAAAAGCTGATCGTTGTTGCCAATAAAACCGATAAAACTCCCGACACCGGAAACCTGAGCAATAAGTTTGGATCAATTCCAGAAGTAATTTTTATTTCTGCCAAACAAGGAACCAATATTGATATGCTGAAAGAAGCATTGTTCAGTTATGTTTCTTCCAATTCTTTTTTTGGTCAGGACACAGTAGTCACCAATGCGCGTCACCATGCAGCATTACAACGCGCACAACTTGCTTTGCAGGAAGTAGAGCAGGGGATGGATGCAGGATTGACAGGAGATCTTTTGGCCGAACATCTTCGTATGGCCTTGTTTCATTTAGGTGAGATCACAGGTCAGATTAATACAGAAGACTTATTGGGGAACATCTTTAGTAAGTTTTGTATCGGGAAATAAATCTTCTTTCCGGAAGATGTATAGGTTTTTTAAAAAATAAGTGTTGTAATAGTATATATCCGTGAATTTGTTTTCTAAAACGAAATTTTCAATTTTTAGTCAATTAATAGGTTTACTTTTTTGTTATATAATTGGAGATCGTTCATGAAAAGCGGCAGAGAAAAAGTATTGATAGGGCTTCATATGATTTGTGTTGTGCTTTTTGTATGCGGCAACTTTCTAAATGCGCAGAATCAGCTCGATTCTCTTAAGCTTGCATTAAATACGGCTGTTCATGATTCAACTCGCATTACGATTTTAAAAGAAATAGATGACCTGATCTATCTGTATGAACCGGAAGAGGCTTTAAAGATCAATTACAGAATTGATAGTATTTGTTCTGTTAATTTAAAAAGTAATCTCAATCCAAAAGAAAAGGAGTTTTACATTCAGAATAAGGGGTACGCATTCAATTCAATGGGGGTATATTATACCAACCTGGGAAAATACGAT
Source organism: Flavobacteriales bacterium UBA2798 (assembly GCA_002351955.1). GTDB lineage: Bacteria > Bacteroidota > Bacteroidia > Flavobacteriales_D > UBA2798 > UBA2798. The sequence continues at coordinate 46,965 of DEHO01000008.1, read as the reverse complement.
TCAGCAATCGTATTTCTGAATGCAGCAAAAATAGAATACAGAAAAATTCGGTTCTGGAATGGAATATCTGCTGTTTATATAAATTTCAGGCGATTGTATCTGGAAAAAAACGTGTATGAAAAGGCATTGACCTATTTGGAGTCAGCAGTTCAAATCAAACAATTGTTAAAGGATTACAAAGGATTAGCAGTTGCTTCGGTTAATATTGGTAATATTCATTACAACAGAGGCGATTATGCAAAAGCGATGCGGTACACAACTCAAAGTCTGATTGAATTTGAAAAACTAAATGATAAATATGGGGCTTCATACGCACTCAATAATATTGGACTCATCCAGCAGGAAATGAAAAATTATTCAGCTGCAGAAGATTATTTTACGCGAAGTTTGAAGTTGCGGGAAGAAGTAAATGATATTGCCGGAATTAGTGCGTCGATGAATAATCTCGGGCTGCTCTTTCAGGAACAATCTCTTTCTGAAAAGGCAGAGGCTTATTTTCAGAAAAGTCTTTTTTACGCAAAAAAAGCCAAGGACAGGCAGATAGAAGCCATTGCATTGAGCAATATTGGACTGGTGCTTCAGGAACAGAAGAAATTTTCGGAAGCGTTTGCTTTATTTTCGGAAAGCATGAAGATTCGGGAAGAAATCGAGGATGATTTGGGAATCAGCGAGTGCCTTTATAATATTGGGTATAATTATTTTTTGCAGGGAGATATGTCAAAGTCAGCTGATTTTGTTTCACGATCAATGACACTTTCTAAATCTCGGGATCTGATTTTGCAAACGCGGGATGCTGCAAATTTGTTGAAAGGAATTTACATGCGGCAGGGGCAATATAAGCAGGCTCTTGAAATGTATGAGAAGTATATTGCGGCACGTGATAGTATTCTTAGTGATGAAAACCAACGTGAAACCATCAGACAGGAATACCGCTACCAATATGAAATGCAGTCGGTTGCAGATAGTATCCGCCGAATGGAAGAGCGAAAGGTCAGTGATGCGGAAATTGCACGTCAGAAAGCCGAATTACGAGTAAAACGCAATCAGCAGTTTGTTCTATTTGGAGGATTGGCATTTGTTCTTCTTTTTGCAGCATTTGTTTACAACAGATTTCGTGTAACCAAAAAACAAAATTTGATCATTGAAGCGCAAAAGCAATTGGTTGAGGAAAAGAACAAAGAGATTACTGATTCAATTAATTATGCCAAACGTATTCAGACAGCTATCCTTCCCTCTTCGCGAATTGTAAATGCCTATTTACCGGAGACATTTATTTTTTACAAACCGAAAGATATTGTTGCAGGCGATTTTTACTGGTTGCAGAAAACCGAAAATGAGGTATTAATAGCAGCTTGTGATTGCACAGGTCATGGAGTTCCGGGAGCCATGGTTTCGGTGGTTTGTAACAATGGATTGAATAGAAGTGTGCGTGAATATGGTTTAACTGATCCAGGAAAAATCTTAGATAAAACGCGCGAAATTGTAATTGCTGAGTTTGAAAAAAGCGATGAGGATGTTAAAGATGGGATGGATATCTCCCTTTGTTCACTCTCAGGAAATACATTAAAGTGGTCGGGAGCCAATAATCCTCTCTGGATATTCAAAAGAAATGGTGTAAACGGAATTGAGCGCATTGAAATAAAACCCGACAAACAACCTATTGGTAAATATGCCGATCCAAAGCCCTTTACAACGCATACTATTGAATTGTGCAAGGGTGACACCATTTACTTGTTCACAGACGGATTCCAGGACCAGTTTGGTGGTGAAAAAGGGAAAAAACTGAAAGCATCGAAGTTGAGAGAGCTACTACTTTCCATTCAGCATTTGGACATGGATACTCAGATGCAAAAACTGGAAACTGAATTTGAAACCTGGCGCGGCGAGCTTGAGCAGAACGATGATGTTTGTTTGATTGGGGTGAGGGTATGAAGAGGATCCTCACAAACTCTCCACTGCCAAAATTTCAAATGGCAACTGCAATAGAATTTTGTACTCCTCTCCGGCTTCCTCCATTGATTCATCTTCTTCAATGTGAAACCAGTTGATCTTTACTTTTTTACCGGAATGTTCCAGTTCCTCCAGAATCTTGAAAAGATCCAAAATTGATTTTGAAGAGGAAGTGTTAAAATATTCCAGCCTGGCATTAAAAACAGTAGTATCCTGCGGAGATTGTATATAATCTTTTAGCCAGTTGATAGCAGCCTGATAAAATTCAACAGAAATTTCAGGAATAGAACGACCCTTAATTTCCAGAATACCCGTTGAAGCCTCAAAATGGATTTCAGGGGTTTTTGTCGTTCCTTCTATGTGCAGATCTTCCATGGTTCAGTGTGACACCGACGAAGATAAATTGAAAATGCTTGAATAATAGCTCTTTGGACTTCGATTTCGTCCAGTTCAAGGAATTAAAGGATAAAAACAGGGACAAAGCCGACTGGGGGCTTAAAATGATACAGGATCGCCTGTTTTTTTTAGCATTGACTATTTAAACCCATTTAGATTTCTGGATTGCGCGTTTCTGGTTTAGAAAATCGCCCTTTAAAGGTATTTAATAGCTTGTTAATCAAATAATTATTTGATTTTACATTTAAGCTTAGCCGCATTGATATGTTTTTTGACCTGAATATCGATGATTCTTCATCGAAAACTTATCATTGGTCAGATTGTTAATGTAAAACCAATTAAAAATTAAACAGTACGCAACCTTTTGCGTTAATTTTGGTCTTTCAAAAAACACATTTGTTATGAGATTCTATCTTTCCCTGCTTCTTTTTACATTTTTAGGTTTTCAGCTTTCTGCTCAATCGGTGCAGACTGCAACCTTTAAGGATACTAAATCGCTTTTTGCCAAGGAAGGTAAAGCCTACACTGTAAAGTTTCAATTGAGCACTTTTCCTTCTGATGAGGTTCGTGATGCTTTTGTTGCGTATGCATCATCCAATAATATAACTTCCAGGTTTAGTCCAAACAAAAAGGGAGGGGCAAACGTCATTCTGCTTTTCCCTGAAAACCTCGCAAATGGATCTGTTCTGGGTAAAATGCTGATGCAGCTTGGAGTTGTCGACGTTATCGTTCAGTCGAAAGGTGATTCAAAATCTTCTGTTGAAGAATTCATTCAAACCATTTAAGCATGAAAAAATTAATTCTACTTGCCGGTATTTTTGCTTTTCTGGGTTTTCAGTCAGCAAGCTCTCAAATTGTTGGAGTTGGGCATTCAAGTCAGGCTTCAACTACCTATACAAGCACAGCAACCAATGACACGATTTATTTCTGGTGTGGTGCGGGTGCGCTTGGTACTTTAACAGCAACTCCTCCTTCGGGTGTTCCGGGTTGGAATTTTATTTGGCAGGTTTTTAATCCTGCAACTAATTCCTGGAACCCTTTCACTGTTCAAAATGGTGTTCCAACATCTACCATTAACAACCTTGCTGGTGGTTTGTACCGTGTATCAATTGTTGATGGTACTTCCACTGTAGTTGGCTGTTATCGTGCCTGGGTTTCCATCGTTTCCAGTCCAACTACTGTTAATGTAGCGCCTATTCCTCCCGGTTGTGGTGCTGTACAGCTAAATGGTACAATTAATTATGGCTCTGCTACACAATTGTACAATCCTCCTGCAGACCCATTCCTTGTTGGCCCTACTACTACAATAACCGTTTGCTTTACTGCAAATCATACCTATGTATCGGATTTGGCATTTTATCTTGTTGGTCCTACCACTTGTGGAAGCCCAAGTATTTTGCTTTCTCCCAATCCTGGTGCTATCGGTCAGGGAGCTATTTGTAATGGTGGAAACAATGTTGCAAATCTTTGTTTTACGACCAATCCTGCAGGAAATTTGAACGTTTGTACTGCCACTGTTCCCTTAACAGGTACCTATTCTTCCTATGGTCCGGCAAATACACCTATCAACTGGAATGGAATTTATGGATGTGATGCCACCCTTGGCGGATGGAGAGTTCAGATTTATGATTGTATTGGAGCTGATGTTGGAGCGCTTACCAATTCAACAATTACATTCACAGGTCAAACTACATGTGTGCAAAACTCAACAGTAACCTACAATTCAGGTGCTATTAACTCACCAATTACTGACAACTCCTGTTCTGCTGCAACCGCTTCAATCTTTACAGTTCCGGTTTCTCCCGCAAGCCCAATCCCTTACGCTGGTGGGTATATTTGGACTGNNCCTGCCATTACAATTCCGAATGCTACTACTTCGCTCAACCCATTGGTTAATCCCGGTCCAACACAAAACACTATTTTCACATTAACGCTTACAGGAGGATCAATTCCAACTTGTAATGGCGGTAATAATTCCGATTCAGAACCATACATCTATACTCCACCAACTTTCCCAACAATCACGCCTGTTGCACCGGTTTGTGTTAATTCCGGATCCTTTGCTTTAACGGCGAATATCCCAGGAGANNGAGGAACCTGGGCTGGTCCCGGTATCATAGATCCGGTAAACGGAATTTTCGATCCTTCTGTTGCCGGTGTTGGAACTCCAACCGTGACTTATATCTTTACCGGTCCATGTGGAGGAGGTGATTCTGAAACGATAACTGTAACAGGTCTTTCCAATTCAACTATTACACCTGCGGGTCCGTTTTGTACAACCGACCCAATTATCAATTTAACAGCAGCTTCACCCGGCGGAACCTGGTCGGGAACCGGAATAACGAATCCTTCAACAGGCGCATTTAATCCTGCCCTGGTTTCAGGAACAACAACAATTACCTACACCATTTCAGGTGCATGTGGAAGTTCGGATACCGAAACGATAACCGTTAACACGGCCAACCCGATCATTAACCCGGTTTCTCCATTGTGTGTGAATGGATCGCCTATTAACTTAACTGCTAACAGTACGGGAACCTGGTCCGGGAATGGAATAACCAATCCTGCAAATGGTACGTTTGATCCATCTGTTGCAGGTGTAGGTACTCATGTAATTACATTCACAGTGGCATCTCCTTGTCCGGGTTCAACAACCGTCAGTATCACAGTTAATGCCTTACCGGCTGCCAATGCAGGAAATAATGCATCATTTTGTGCAGGAGGTGCAGGAGTTCAATTAAATGCAACCGGTGGTGTTACCTATGCATGGTCACCAACAACCGGGTTGAGCAACCCTAATATTGCCAATCCAACAGCAACGCCGGCATCTACAACAACTTATACTGTTACAGTAACAGGAAACAATGGTTGTTCGACGACCTCAAGTGTAACTGTAACAGTAAATCCATTGCCTACGGTTAGCCTTCCTGCAAATGCAACTTTTTGTGCAGGCGGATCAACTGTTCTCAATGTAACAGGAACAGCAACAAGTTTTGCATGGACACCTTCTAATGGATTAAGTTCCACTACAAGTTCCAATCCAACGGCCTCTCCTTCTGCAAATACGACCTACACAGTTACTGGTACAAATGCTAACGGATGTACCGCAACTGCAAGCGTAAACGTAGTTGTTTCATCCATAACAGCAACAGCAACAGCTACTCCTCCTGCAGGAGTAGAACCATTGGACGTGGTATTTACCAATACAACTGTTGGTGGTGTGATGTATGCCTGGAATTATGGCAATGGTCAGTCTGAAATTACTGCCAATACCACAACTTCTGCGACATACCCTGTTGACAGTACTTACTTTGTTACGCTTATTGCTACCAACGCCGATGGTTGCGTTGATACTCTTGTTCTGACTATTGTTGTCTATGATGATTTTTCACTTCTAATTCCAAACGTGTTCTCACCGAACGGAGATGGATCGAATGACGAATTCAGAATAGTTGCAACCGGTGTTGTCAATATGACAATGACCATCTATAATCGTTGGGGTAAGGAAGTAGGAATGTTCAATTCACCAAGCGGATCCTGGGATGGCAAAAACAACGGAAAGATGTCACCAGAAGGAACCTATTTCTACATTTTCAAAGCAGAGAAATCTGATGGTACACCCATTGAACAAAATGGTACAGTTACCTTGGTAATCAAAAAATAATCAATTGAAATTCAGAAAAGGCTACCATTTTGGTAGCCTTTTTTTTTATTCTTTTCTCAAGTGAACAGTTAAATGTTTTCCACCTAAATAATAGAAATATACAGCTATAGCCATTCCGATATGACTCACATCATTATGGTTAAACCACTCATTAATACCAATTCGGAAGGCATGGGATACAGCTGAAGCAGCCGCAAAAAAAGTGGCAATAAAAAAGTAAACGCTGCCTTTGTCTCTGGTTTTCACATAAACGAAAATCTCTAATGAAAAAGCCATAATGAAAAGTCCGTAAACAGCATGTAGCTCAACATAAATAAACTTTAGTGTAACAGCAGCCAATACCATAAATGCTGCCAATTCAACATAATTTAACCAGGAGAAAAAATTACCCATTCCTTTATTCAAAACCGGCCGAGCATGCATGATTACAGCACGCTCAAAAAATGCAACAGAAACCATGCTGATATACCAACCCGGTATTTTCCCTTTCATACCGGTTAAGTACAACAATCCATGACCCAATACACCACCTACCATCGTTGCAAGTCCCATTGTTAGTAAGAACCACCTCAATAGCCATATTACTTTTTCGGTTTTTGAACGTTCTTTCAGCTTGAACCAACCGAAAATACAAACAGCGGTAATGACCAAATCAGTAAGCACAGTAAAAGGTTCAAGTAAGGTAAACCCCAGCCAGTCTATACGCGTCATCGAATTAAAATCAGGCTCAACCATTACAGTAAAATTTAACTGGCAATTAAGGTACTAAATGAAAACTAAACGATTCATAATTCCTAATTAGGAATACGAGAATTGCCATTTCTTGGTTTTTATGCTTACTTTAATCTTCTCATATTGATCGCTCAAATCTCTTTTATGAAAAAACGCTCTACTTTNNATTCGTATACTGCCGGTGGTTACCTTGGCATTCAGTCTGGTCCATGGACTACCTGGAGCGGGGCTCAGGGTGGGGCAGAGGATGTTCAGATTACAACTGCCGATGCAAACAGTGCACCCAACTCCGTTTTATTTACTTCTACCGCTGCAGCCGGTGGTCCGCAGGATGTTGTTCTCCCGTTTGGCGGAGTCCGCACAACAGGTCAGTTTTCCATTGGCATGGCAATTAAAGTTCAGACCAATAAGGGAGCATATTTTAACTTACAGGCAGATGCTACCATCGGACAAACCTGGGCACTTGAGTGCCAGATGCTGCAGAATGGAAATATGACCTTTGGTAATACAAATGGTCAATTGCTTGCTACAACGTATACCCCCAACACCTGGTTTGATATTCGTATTGATATTGATTTGAATGCCAACAATTGGGAAGTGTTCATCAATAATGTTTCTCAAGGTTCATTTTCCAATCCGATAAACAGAGTTTCCTTTTTGAATATCTACCCCGTGAATCAAACTGCTGCGGGTGGAAACGGTCAATCCGGGTTTTATGTGGACGATGTGTTTTACACACATACTCCATACACGCTACCTGCAGTTAATGGTGCAGTTACGCTTGTAAGTGTTCCGTCCGGTCTGGCAACGCAACAACGCAATGTATCCGCTTCAATACGTAATCTGGGTACAACTACCATTACCTCATTTGATATTAATTACAACTATAACGGTAACAATTCCAATCAATCTGTTACCGGTTTGAATCTTGCTTCACTTGCAACTTATCAGTATACTTTCCCGACCCAAATCACATTGGTTGCAGGTAGTAATCCTGTTACTGTTACCATCTCAAATGTAAATGGTGCAGGAGCAGATGGTGATGCAAACGATAATGTAAAGGTGTTAACCATTAATCCTGTTGTACCTGCAGCAGGTAAAATGGTTGTCGGTGAAGAAGGAACAGGAACTTGGTGCGGCTGGTGTCCGCGTGGTGCTGTTTTCATGGATATGATGGCCTCCAAATACGACGGCTTTTGGGCCGGTATCGCTGTGCATAATGGAGATCCAATGGTAGTATCTGATTACGATGCTGCAATAGGTGGCTTAATTGGTGGTTACCCTTCTGCATTGGTTGATCGTGGTACTGATATTGATCCTTCTCAAATGGAAGCGGCATTTTTAAGTCGTGTGGTACTTGCTCCCGCTGCAACTTTTGCAATGAATGGATCTTTTAATTCTTCGAATTCTCAGCTTACAGTTAATGTTACTACTACCTTCCAAACCGCAACTTCCGGAGATTGGAGAATTCTAATGGTGCTTACTGAAGATGATGTTACCGGTACCGGAAGCGGATACAATCAAACCAACTATTATGCCGGTGGAAGCAATGGCGTAATGGGAGGCTACGAAGCTCTTGCGAATCCGGTTCCTGCTGCACAAATGCATTATGAGCATGTTGCCCGCGATATCGAACCTTCGTTTACAGGAATTCAGAACGCATTTACGGCAAGCATTGCCCAGAATGATGCATTCAATAACACGTTCAATTTTACAATCAATGCTGCCTGGGAACTCAACCACATGCATGCAATTGTAATTCTCCGTCACCCGAACGGCTCTATTGAGAATGCCGGAATGCTCGATTTGAGTAGTCTGGTTACAGGAGTTGATGACAATGCTTCTTCTGTAAATGCCCGATTGTACCCTAATCCTGCTGCAGATCTTTCTCAGGTTGAAATCAATCTGGATGTGAATTCAACTGTATCAATGGAAGTTTATGATTTGCAAGGCAAAGTAATCGCTACAAGAGACTATGGAGTTCTGAATGGTAAGCAATTGCTGCCTATTCATACTTCAGCTTGGGAACAGGGTGTGTACCTTGTGCGTTTAACGGTGAATGGTGAAGTAAAAAGTTTCCGATTGATCGTTCAATAATCGTCCATACAACAACAAAGCCGCATCCTGATTTGGATGCGGCTTTTTTTTGGAGTAGAAACAGCACACTATCAGGGAATGATCATGACTTTAACGCCCAGCTTAATCTGCTCGTACAATTGAACGATGTCTTCATTTTGCATGCAGACACATCCCCACGTTAGGTCCTGGGTTCCGTTGGCAACAAACCTTCCATTCCATCCGTGAATGCCTATTCTGCCACCCAGTTTGGTATAATTGTTAGCCNNCAAGAAATTGATCCCGGGTAATTATTCCGTTTTTGTAACCCAACCACGCATCATATCTGTTGGGATAACTGAAATGCATCCAACGCTCACCTAACCATGGACCTGTACCTCCAACAAAAGGACCTTTTTCCATTTCTGAAATTCTGTACTCACCCTCAGGTGTTTTGTTATCGCCCTGCTGAATTTTATGCCCTTGAGGATCCTGTCCCAGACAAATATCGAAACGTGAATTTAACTCACCCTTCCGGTAATGAAAAAGGGAATAATCCTTTTTGCGCACCACTATAATATTCTCCTCAGTTTTAGGAAAGGTGGTATTCCTGTATTCTTTTGCATACCAGGTTGGGGGATTAAAGAAAAGAGGGGACTTCTCTGTTTTATTAACCCGGACACAAAGTTTTTTCCCCGCCAATTCACCGATAGGATTCTGCCGTTCGATCAATTGCCCGGGTTGCAAATTACTGATGAGCACAGGACCGTAAGTAATATCCAGTTCACATCTTTTTGCATTTTCGATAAAGGCATGACGGATCCTGTAATAGAATCCTAAACTATCGTGTTCAATCCCAATGACCCGACCTTTTGCCATTGTATGAACCTGGCAGTAGGTAAAATTATTGGGAAGGATAAACCATTCAATGAATTGATCTTCCTTGTTTTCGGACTTTACCTGAACTGAATAATTTTTTCCTGCATAAAATAAAATTCCTGCATTGTAAGTTCCTTTTAACGGAAATGAAAATCCATCTCCAAGGTCAGGATCAAACAACCATTTCGGCTCATCAGTCTCAATGGTGGTTCTGATTTCCTGCGTCTTAATATCCCCGGGCCGGTTGTTGGGAAGACTAAGAAATATCATCAAAATAAAAATTGGCATACTGATGTAAGTCATTAATCACTTTTTTTTCATTTGTGAAATTCGCAGTGTGAGTAAAAGTAACGCAAAGTCAAGGTCAAAAAGTGTGCAAACTTCTGCAGAGGTTATAACAATAGTGGGTTGTGGCAAGGTGGGAGCTTCTATTGCTTTGCTGTTGCTCCAACAAAAAAAAGCCGGAAGAATTATCAATATCATGGAGCCCATGGCCGGCCGTCAGGGGCATATTATGGAGTTGCTGCACTGTCAGGTTATGCATCCTGATACCGTAATAAAAATAAACGATACAAACTGTTTTTCTGAATCGAATGTTATCATTCACACAGCCGGAATCATGCAAAAGATCATCGGTTCCAGAATGGAAGTAGCGCGTGGAAATATTGAAATGGCTGTCCAGATTTATCGCGATGTGGTGTTCAGCAATGATCCGGTTATGATTGTGGTTTCCAATCCGGTTGATGTAATCAGTTATTTCATTTCGCAATACGCCCAAATTCCTTCTAACCGAATTATTGGTACAGGTACTCTTATTGATTCATTCCGAATGGCTGCCAATATTGCCAAATACTTTGGAGTTAATGGCTCTGAGGTCAGTGCAATGGTGATTGGTGAACATGGCGAAACGATGGTGCCGGTATTTTCGAGTGTGCTGGTGCGTAACAAACCCCTTGGGAAGCAATACTTGAAAGATGCACGTTTTATTCAGGAAATTCGAACTGAAACTATTTTTGCAGCCCGAAATATAAAACGTACACAAAGCGCTACTTATTTGGGAATTGCTGATGCAACAGTTTTTCTGTTGGATAAATTGAATTCTTCAGCAGAATGCATTTTACCCGCCTCGGTGATGTTACCAATTGGAATAAAGGAACGCTTAAATATTTCCGAGGATTTATTCTTAAGTTTTCCCTTAAAGATTTCCGGTGGAAATTGGACCATTCAGTTACCTGAATTGGAAGAAAGTGAATGGTCTCAATTGCGTGTGTCGGCAATTTATTTGGAAGGTGTTGTCAATGGCCTGCAGGGAAAATCGTTTGCGGCCGAATAGTTTAATCCCGGCCCATTAATGCATATTGCACAATGTTGGCACCCATTTTAAGGGCTTTAGTGCGTGTTTCTTCCGAATCTTTATGCACACTCGGGTCTTCCCATCCGTCCCCCAGGTCGCATTCGTAGTCGTAAAAAAGCACCATTCTTTGCTGGTAAAATAGTCCGAATCCCTGGGCAGGTTTATTATCGTGCTCGTGTATTTTGGGGAGTCCTTTTGGAAAAGCGTATTTCTGATTGTAAATGGCATGGGAAGGTGGCAACTCAATCAGTTTACTACCGGGAAATAGTTTCTCCAGTTCTTTTCGGATGAAAGGATCCATTCCATAGTTATCGGAGATATGCAAAAAACCACCGGCCATTAAATACTTACGAAGATTGTCAACATCGCGCTGAGAGAACACAACATTGCCATGACCGGTCATATGGACAAACGGATAATTGAACAGATCAGGACTGCCCACTTCAATGCTTGCTATTTCTTTGGAGATGTTCATGGATAAATTCTTGTTACAGAACTCCACCAGATTTGGAAGGGCTGTAGGGTTGGCATACCAATCGCCACCGCCATTGTATTTCAAAACAGCGAACTGATAGGACGCGTTCTGAGGTGCAGCCAAGCTGATCGCAGACCAATAAAGAAACAGGACTTTAAAAATTGTCATGGCCTAAATATCCGAATTTTTCGTTTTCGATGCTTTGTAGTATATTGGATTTTAACCGTTGTTCATAATCTCCGGCAACAAATAATGCTTCCGGCCGTTGAAGGACTTAGAACAGCGAAGGAGAAAATAAAGATGGAATTACTTGATTTCAACAAACTGAATAAACTACAACCGGCTAAGGGACATGTTCTTATTTCGGAGCCCTTTCTGGACGATGATTATTTTAAGCGCTCAGTGATATTGCTTTGCGAACACAATGAGGAAGGCACCTTTGGTTTTGTGCTCAATAATTATCTCGATATTAAATTAACAGATCTCATTGAAGATTTGCCCGATTTAAAAACAAGGGTGAGTATAGGCGGACCGGTTAACAGTGATAATTTATTTTACATTCATACGCTTGGCGACAAAATACCGGGCAGTATTCCAATTTTCGGTAACGTTTTTATGGGAGGAAATTGGGATGTTTNNGCGCGTTGCACTGGATTCAGGATCCTTAAAGGAAGAAGATATTCGTTTTTTTGTTGGTTACTCAGGGTGGTCACCCGGACAGTTGGAAGAAGAACTTTCCAGGAGTTCATGGATTGTTGGAAAAGTGGAGGATTCCGATGTAATGGATCAGCATTCTGATGATCTCTGGAAGAGAGTACTAAAAGGGATGGGTAAGAATTTCTCACTTATTGCCGATTATCCTGAAGATCCTACAATGAACTGATCATTTTTTAATCATACTTTCCGGAAAGATCTTAATGTATTGAAAGTTCTCAAATACAATGCTCTTGGTGTCATCACCGCGCCTGTATTTCGGACCTTGCACAAGTGCTCTGGTTTCCACAAAAACGAGTCGCCTCGGATCATAGCCTCTTTTCCTGATCTCTTCTCTCAGCTTATATTTTGAATTTTCTGCCCGGTAGTAGGATAAGGTTTCATTGCTGGTATAATTATCAGCAGGAACGTGGGAAGAACAGGATTCTACAATTAGCCGGATATATCCTTTGTTTTCGATTTCCGGAAGCAAACGGGTTACAAATACCTGAAAGATTTCGGATCGGGAGGGAAGTTCAAAATAATTGTAATTGAAATTAACCTGATAGGGGAACAATTCTGATTTCGTTTCAGGAATTGTATCGTACATAGGAAGAATTTTTATGTACTGGTATTTATCGTACAGCGAAATACCCCAGATTCGGGTATCATACGGCGGACCCTGAACCTGATTGATGGGTGTATCAAATCGTATTTGCGATGCGAAATTTGTTTTTGAAAAAATGAAGTTCAATTGTTCCGTTACTTCTTTTGAGCGACGACGGGCAATAAAGAGGTTGTCGAATTTTCCATAAAGTGGAGCATTGGAATTGCTGCTCTCAATGAGAAATCGAATTTTTTTTCCGTTACGAAGTTCATCCAGAATAACTTTTGTCCAAAGTTTAAAATCGGTTTTTGTCGTATCAAAGATACCTGCAGGTGTATTGAAAAATTGCTGGTAACTGGGGAGATCCTGGAAGGGTGGTGCATATCCGGTTTTTGAAACAACCGGTGAAAAACGTTTTCTGGTGGTATCGTTGGCGAGAAGTTCAACAAGATCAAAATGATCTTCCTGTGAGAATCGGGTAAACAGCGTTAAACTTAATTTTTTTTCAGGTAATTTTTTTTCAGAGAGTTCATGCACAATGATTGCCGGTACGCTAAAAATTATTTTTTCCCCGGGAATGCCTTCTTCCCTGCAGGAATTTAAAAATTGCCTGGAGAGAACCAGTAATTGTTTTTTTAATGCAATCTTTTCTTTTTCAACGTTATCAGGCAATGCAGCACTTTCTATTCGGGCAGCTATTACAATAGTGTTGTTGATTAAGGCTTGACGAACAACCTGTTCCAGAAACGAGCGGTAATGATCTGATTTTAAATCAATCGATTTTATTGTTCCCTGAGAATAATTTCTGATTCCGCTTCGAACTGCCTTTATTGAGTCTTCGCTACGTTGCAGTTTTTCCAGTTCCCTGAAGTGGTTGCGTTGATCGGTATGACGAAAAAAGAAACCGGATTCAGGAATGGAATCGTTATTGAGATCTCTTGATGCAATACGGATCATTCCCATCGCATCTGAGTTTATTTGAGAAGTGGGTGTAGGTCCCTTTTCANNTTCAAGAAAACCGATTTGATTCTGAGAATAATTTCTTCTTCGTAATTCGGAAATCAGGTATTTTTTTGCCGGAAGAAACAATTGATCTGCCGGTTCTGATAGCTTTTTTCCTTTAGGGATTAATATTTCCAACTCGACAGTGCTGAATCCGTTCAAGTCAATTTCGTAAGTGATATCGTTGATGAAAGTCTGAAGCTCCGGCTGGTTCAAAAAGCGAAAATCGGAAGCTGAAACAATAACAGCTTTAAAGGGTTTAATTTGCAATTGGGTTTGTTTCCAGTCTTCTTTAAAGGCCGGTAATACTTCTTTCCCAATAACAATTCCCTTTATGTTGAGGTAAAATTTTTGTTCTGAAACTGAGGAAGAGGAAAAAACGATCTCAATGGATTTGATGAATTTTCCCGGACGTCCTTCGGGATCGTATTCGACCTGAATAAATCCTTTCTCACCAGGTTCCAGCTTTTTTCCTGATGCCCGGGGAAGCATACAGCCACATGACGTTGCAATCTCTTTTATTTCGACCGTCTCTTTTCCGTTATTGCTAAAATGAAAGGTGTGATAAACTTTTCCTTCGGCTTCCATCACATAGCCAAAATCAAAAACGATCTCAGGGAAATAAATTCCTATGCTTTGAGAGTGCAAAGACGGGATGGAAAAAAGTGTCAGGAAGAAGATGATCACCCGCATACCAACGAATGATTAGGGAACCCGGATTCCGATAACGAGGATGTCATCCATCTGTTCATGTTCTCCCTGCCAGTCCTGAAGTGATTTCAACAGGATTTTTTCCTGCTGGGCCATGGGGAGATTCTTATGTTCCATGATCAGCTCTTTGAATCTGCGGGTCATGAATTTTTTATCGCCTTCGCCACCAATCTGATCAGGGTATCCATCGGAGAAAAGATAGATTAAATCGCCCGATTGAAGTTGAACAGTTGTGGTGGTAAATGGCGTTTTTACGTAGGCATTTCCTCCGCCGATAGGGAAACGGTTGGCACGATGTTCGGTCAATTCATCACCTCGTATATGCAAAAGTGGACGAAATGCTCCGGAGAAAGTAAGGTCTTTAAAGTGTTTACACAATGACACCAAAGCGAGGTCCATACCATCGCGTGTTTCCGTATTGTCGTCGTTTTGCTTAAGAGCTTTTCTTATTCCAGCATCCAACAGATCCAACGCTTTGCCGGGATCGCGAACATCTTTCTGGTTGATGATTTCGTTCAGCAGCGTATTTCCAATCATGCTCATGAACGCACCCGGAACTCCGTGACCAGTACAGTCAACTGCTGCAATGTAAACACGGTCGGCATGATCGGTGTACCAATAGAAATCACCGCTCACAATGTCGCGTGGAAGGAACAATACGAACGAATCTTTCAATTGTTCACGAATGTGATCAACCGAGGGCAGAATGGCTTCCTGAATTCTTTTTGCGTAGATAATACTGTCTGTAATATCCTTGTTCTTCGCCTCAATGATCTCCTTGCTCTGAATGATTTCATTGGTCATCTGTTCTTCCTTTTTCAATATTCCGCGAATAGATCGGAAGAGAACAAAACCAATCAGACCAATAATAGCCAATGATATTCCTGCACGAATTCCAATCTCTTTTCTGGTTTGTAGAATAAAAGGCTCAAAGCGGGAATCAACCTGAACAACTGCTACTACTTTTCCCTTATGGTCGCGAATAGGATGAAAGGCCGAAAGCCAGGTGCCATTCTCATCCGTGTAAGGGTGAATTATGCCACCGGTTTCATATTGCTGCACGTGGGTATCGTGGAATTTCTCCCATTCGTGTCGCCAGTAAACCGTATCTGAAAAAACTGCAAAGCGAAAAATCTTCTCCTTTGGTTCGTATACAATCGTGTAAATGGCTGTTTCAAGTTCATTAGCATCGTGTGCCTCTTCAAGTATTCGGTGGAATTCCAGATATACAGGGTCTTGTGATGTGGTCTGAATCTGGTCTTTTTTCGGATACTGCTGATAAAGAATATCATGAGCAGTTCCATCTATCTGACGAGCGAGTGTATTGGCTATTCCCCGTAATTTGTTGAGCTCAGCTTTCTCATAAAGATCAAGCTGGGTATAGTAACCGGTAACCAGAAAATAGGAAGTGATGCCAATAATAACAGCAAATACGAGTATGAGAATACGTGTGGAGGCATTGGCAAATATTTTCCTGAAAACTGTACTCAAGGCAAGGGTGTTTGGCTTACAATTCTACTAAAAATCTGCGATATAAGGACAAGTTTTCATTGAAATTCAAGCAGTAACGATTTAGTTTCCGTTAACTTTTCCCTGTTTTTCCTTTTGAGAACCTTCAAATAAGGGGAAATGAAGGAGTTTACATTCGAGAGGACCGTTATACAGGGTGATTTTCTGATCGGCTTTTAATCCGATTTTCTTAATTGCCTCCATATTTGAGCTGATCAGCCATGCATCACAACCGGTGAACTTCTTTTTGAATTCATCACCAATTGCCTTATAAAAATTCTCAAGTTCGGGTTCGTTATCCAGCCTTTCACCATAAGGGGGATTTAGCATTACAAGTGCTGCTTCATTATCGGGACGCTGGAAATCAAAGAAATCGCGAACAGCAAACTTTAGCTGATTGCATCGAATCAAATGGGCATTGCGTTCACATTTATCGATGTTTTCACTTAGGATATCGCTTCCAATAATCAGGTGAGGCGGTTGTTTGAGGATCTTTTCTCTTGCCTCATCTTTAATCCTGTTCCAAAGGCGTTCGTCGTAATTGTTCCAATTCATAAACCCAAAACGCCTTCTGTACCAGCCTGCGGGGATATTCATTGCTATCATTGCTGCTTCAATGGGTAATGTTCCGCTTCCGCACATCGGATCGATAAATGTTTTTTCTCCTTTCCATCCGCTAAACATGATCATTCCTGCTGCAAGAATTTCATTGAGCGGAGCCTGACTCTGGCGCTGACGGTATCCGCGTTTAAACAGTGGTTCTCCGCTGCTGTCGAATGATAGTGTGACTTCCTGTTTGAAAATATGGATGTTGATACGGAACTGTGGATTTTCCTTGTCGACACTCGGACGACGACCTTCGACTTTTCTGAATCGGTCAACAATGGCGTCTTTCAGTTTAAGTGCAGCGAACTGACTATGCGTAAAAAAATCTGAGTTAATCGAATGGTGAATCGCAAAGGAATCATTACAGGAAAAATAATTTTCCCATTCAACCTTCATCGCTTTTTCATACAGATCATCCGGATCTTCAGCTTTGAACGTTTCAATTGGAACCAAAACAGCAAGCGCAGTACGTGAATGAAGATTGACTTTGTACATCAATTCATCATCTCCTGAATAGGAAACAGCTCGGTTCAATACAAGTACATCCGTCCCTCCCAATTCCCGAATTTCGTCTGCTAGCAATTCTTCCAGACCATGATAAGTCTTTGCAATCTGCTGGTAAAAGGAATCATCATGCAGCTCCTGTTCGTTATTTTCGTTTCTTTCTGTGCTTTCCATTGCAGATTTTATTGATGTTTTTTGGGATATCTTTTTTACCCATTTTACGAGCCATTTCGCAGTCGGAACAACCGTCCTCGAACTGTTGAATCTCAAGGTGACATAAACAACGCAGATAATATCCTTCTGCATCAGCCGATTCTTTGAGAAGATACTCATCCAGGTCACGAATTGCTGCAGACGGGTTACCTAGAGCATAGTGGCAAATCGCACGATTGTATCTGTAATCGGAATTTTCTTCGCGATTGAGTGCTTCGTTGTAATCGATTAAT
Source organism: Flavobacteriales bacterium UBA2798 (assembly GCA_002351955.1). Taxonomy (GTDB): domain Bacteria; phylum Bacteroidota; class Bacteroidia; order Flavobacteriales_D; family UBA2798; genus UBA2798. The sequence goes on along the minus strand of DEHO01000008.1, from coordinate 29,382 downwards.
GCATCCGAATAATCCTGGTGAGCATATTTACCATTACCCCGGTTAAACCATGCTTCTGCATCTTCCGGATTGCGTTTCAGGTATTCATCCATTGCTTTTACAGATCCTTCATAATCACTTAACTCGTAAAGTGCAATTCCTATTTGGTGCCATGCATCAGCAAAGGAGGTGTCGATTGATAATACGTCCTTGTAATCTGCAATTGCAAGTTCAAACTGATCCATTTCTATCAACAGATTTCCCCGTTCGAAATAGGCGTTTGCATCATCCGGATCGATAGTGATAATTTTATTGTATTGACGAAGTGCCTCGGAGTATTTGTTGGTCCGCTCATAAAGAAGAGCACGGGTAAAATAAATGGCCTTCTCTGTTGAATCAATCCTCTGGGCATTGTCAAGAACAACTGCTGCTCTGTCGAAATGCTCTTCGCGGATGAGCAACATTGCATCAGTAAGAATTACATCCAGGTTTTGTGCATGATTTCTTTGCATGATTTCAAGCTGCTCCCTGCATGCAGAAGTTTTGTCCTGCGAAATCCAAATATCGCATAATCTTAACCGGGCTGCTAAATGATCAGGCGCGATTTTTAGTAAATGCAAATATTGCTTTTCTGCTTTATCCAATTCCCGCTCACCAAACCAAACTTCTCCTTTATTGTACAATGCAATGGTGTCGGCTGCATTTATTTTCAAGGCACGATCCAGATAATGCAAACTGGAATCGATTCCTCCAATGAAATAATGCAATCCGGCCATCTTTCGAAATCCTGTTCCTTCATTTGGAAAAAGAAAAATATACCGACGTAAATCAATCTCAGCAGAATCGATATTGTCAAGCTTTAAAAAAAGATCGGCTCGCAGAAGGAGAAATTCACCGCGGTCGGGACAACTTTTCATTGCGGTATTGCACAAGGATAATGCAGTTTCCCATTCACCTTTTACAGCCCGCTCTTCAATTCCGGGTAATTGGGATATGGCTTTATCGCAGGGTTGAACCTGTGCGTGTAACAGATTGTTAATCAGGAAAAATACAAGAAGGACTCCTCTCATGGTCGGCAAAAATACGGCTTTCCTGCGGTAAACGTGTTTTTAGGGTGAATCGTGTGTGAAAAAACAACGCGTAATCCGGATTTTCCCTTGTTGATATCCATTATCCCTAGTGATCTGTGGAAAAAATGTTTTTTCTCAATGAGTCTGAACCTGTTGAATTACGATTTTTAGACAAAACAAAGAAGCATGTCGAAAAGTAAAAAGGACAGGGTAGATGTGGTGTATTCGACCAATCCTGATTTTATGTATCAATACTCTCAAAACGAGGAGCAGGAAACTCTTGCTTCCAATCAGCAGGAGTTGAAAATCAGTTTGGACCGAAAACAAAGAGCAGGTAAACCGGTTACGCTCGTTGCGGGATTTATTGGCAAAACGGAAGATCTGGAAGCTCTTGGAAAAATGCTGAAGGCGAAATGTGGTGTTGGTGGAAGTGTGAAAGACGGAGAAATTCTTGTACAGGGCGACCACCGTGCAAAAGTGATGGAATTGCTCAAAAAGGAAGGGTATAAAGTGAAGCAGGTTGGCGGATGAACAAGGTAGTTTATCCTTTTTTGTTTGTCCTTTTTTTGTTTTCCTGTTCGTCGGGTGACTCTTGTGAAGAAGGTGATCCTTCTTGCGAACAAGTTGTTTTTGATTCATTGGCCTATTATGATTCGGTGTATGCACCTTTTCGTTTTACTATTGATACTTTTTTCAGAAATAGATGCGACAGGAAAGAATTTAATGGAAATGTACTTGTTGCCATTCGTGGCCATATTGTTATTCAGCAGTCCTACGGAGCAACAAGTCCGGGCGGAAATGATTCCTTAAACCTGAACCATCGCTTTCAATTGGCTTCGGGAAGTAAACCATTTACTGCAGCAGCAATTTTATTGTTGCGCGATCAGGGTAAATTATCTTTAGACGATACAATAAGCAAATACCTGGATAGCCTTCCCTATCCCGGAATTACCATTCGGATGCTGTTGAATCACAGAGGCGGATTGTCGAATTACAATTATTTTGCGGATGATTACTGGACAGACAAATCCAAACCAATTTGCAACGATGGTGTTTTGAAGATTTTACGGGAGCAGCAACCCAAAGCATATTATCCTCCGAATACAAAATTTGATTATTCAAATACCGGATATGCCTTACTGGCAAGTATCGTTGAAAGTGTTTCAGGCAAAGCTTTTGGAGATTTTATGACTGAATCTGTTTTTTCTCCCTTGGGAATGAAAAACTCTGTTATTTACGATAAATGCAAAGGTGATGTAATTGACAGTGCATTGAATGGATATGATTGGAAAGGTCGGCTGATAGAGGATCATTACCAAAACGGGGTTACCGGAGATAAAGGAATGTATTCAACAGTGGGAGATCTTTACCTTTTCAGTGAAGCAATTCGGACTGGTAAATTACTTTCAAAACAATCCTGGAAAGAAGCATTCGAGCCACAACATTCTGAAGAGGAGTTAAAGGGTAAGGATAATTATGGTTTGGGTTGGCGATTAAAAAATTCGTTCGCAGGCTATACCGTTGTCTATCATACCGGATGGTGGAAGGGGTTTCGTTCCTGGTTTATCCGAAATACAACCCTTGATCATACTATTATCGTTTTGGATAACATTAAAAGAAACCGATTTTTAAGCGTGGAAGAACTTCTTGATCTTACTGATGGTGGGACTTTTGCACAAGATTCCTTGATGTTGAATTTGGAATAATTTCCTGCCGAAACTTGGAAGATAGTCGGAATGATTTTTATTAAATTCATTGATTATGTATATTCGAATAGTGTTGTTTAGTTTATTGTTTGTGGTTTTCGCAGCTTCATGCACAAACACTGTAAAGGAGGAAGTTAACTCTTTACCGGTGAAGGATACGAAGGATACTGCCATTACAGATGTAGGCAGTATTTTAGACTATGAATTACCTGATAAATATCTTTATGATGATGAGCAAACGGATAGTGGGTTTTATTATTTGAAATCGCTGCACGAATCATTTTTGGAAATTGCCAGACAAGAACAAGTGACCCTTCCTTTTTTTACCATTGAGTATTTCGGTGCTTACGATATTACAAACACAACTTTTATATTCGATTCGGGATTAAAAATCCGCACTTCTATTTATGATAATGCAAGTGAAGGTGGTTACGAAGAACAACTATTCGAATTGTTCGAGAACGATTCTGTTGTGTTTGTAGCGGAATATGTAGGGTCTGGAGGTGAAACCACCAGAAAGTATTGGATGAGAGGAATGGATCATTTTATTGGACAGACCGTAAAATGGGATGAAAAGCCGGAAATCATATTGGAAAAAATCTCAGAAGGATCCAGCATCAATTGGTCGGATTACATACGTAAAACGGACTTACAAATTAAGGAGTTTTTAGATTCTACCGGAAAAAAGGATTTTAAAAGAGTTGGAAACAATTTTCATTTTCGCAAAGCAAGAATGGAAAACTCGGAATACGGACCTGTAGAAACCGGAAAAGATATTCTTATGGATTCATTGGTTTTTGAAAAGTATTTTTGAGAGCTTCTTTTTTGAGTTTGAAAAAGAATCGTATGATGATTATGTATGCTGCACAATCAGGAAATAGAGTGGCATTCCAATGGTAATATTTACGGGGAAACTAACTGCCAGTGCCATTGGTAAAAATAATCCTGGATCGGCTTTAGGCACAGAAATCTTCATTGCTGCAGGAACAGCTATATACGAGGCGCTGGCCGCAAGAATGGCGAATATGAATCGGTTACTGATTTCCTGTGTAACAATTGAACTCATTGCTGCGATGATGCAACCGTTGATCAACGGAATAAGGAGTGCAAAAAGAAGAGGAAACCATCCGTAGGAAAAGAAGGCTTTTAATTTTTTTCCGCTGGTTATACCCATATCGAGTAAGAATATTGCCAGGAAACCTTTAAAAAGATCATTGGTGAAAGGTTTGATCCCTTCTGCCTGTTTTGCATTTGCAAAATATCCGATGATCAGGCTTCCCAATATAAGCAATACACTACCGTTGGTGAATGAATGTTGTACTGCTGTTCTCTTTTGTATTTTTTCATTTTCATCAGCATTAAATATGGATATGAGTATAAGTCCCATAATAATTGCCGGAGATTCCATTAAAGCCATTATAGCAACCATGTGACCATGCAATTGAAGTTGCTGGGTTTCAAGAAAGCTAACTGCGGTTACAAATGTTACTGCGCTCACCGATCCATAAGCTGCAGCAATTGCTCCTGCATCAAATACGCTCAGTTTTCTTTTTAGAATAAAGAATGTGTAAAGGGGAATAAGCAGAGAAATGCAAATTCCAAAAAGCATCGATCTTCCTATTTCGAACGTAAACGTTTCATGCGATAATTCCTGTCCGCCCTTGAATCCGATTGCAAACAGTAGGTATAGTGAAATGAACTTGGAAGAGTTTTCCGGAATCGTAAGGTCACTTTTTAGGTAAACAGCTACAATTCCGAGTACAAAGAATAACAATGCCGGATTGGTCAGATTATCAATAAGTAGACTAAAGTCCATTGTTGTTTTTAGTTAAGGTGAACACGTTTTTTTCAAAGAATGGGGCAAAGGTGAGTAATTATGATTATAATTTTTTATTTATGTTTGTAATAAAATATATAAATATAATTTATGAATTACACACTCAACCAGTTGCAGGTTTTCCTGAAGATTGTAAAGACTCAAAGTGTAACAAAAGCGGCTGAAGAATTGCATCTTACCCAGCCTGCTGTTTCTATTCAGCTTCGGAATTTCCAGGATCAATTTGATATTCCCTTAACCGAAGTTGTTGGTCGCAGAATTCACATCACTGATTTTGGAAAAGAGATTGCAAAGGCAGCGGAAAATATCATTGAGCAGGTGCATGCAATCAATTACAAGACCTTGGCCTATAAAGGAAAACTGTCAGGAAAACTGAAGATTTCAATTGTTTCCACAGGGATCTATGTCATGCCCTTTTTTCTGAATGATTTTATCCATCAGCATACCGGTATTGAATTGATCATGGATGTCACAAACAAAGAAAAAGTAGTGACAAGTCTCGAAAACAATGAAGTTGATTTCGCATTGGTTTCTGTATTGCCGAATTCATTAAATACCGAAAAACTTGATCTGCTGCAAAACAAACTCTTCCTGGTAGGTAGCGGTCAATCTACAATTGGCAAATCTCAAAAAGCTAAAGAGGTATTTAAAGATTTACCCTTGATATTTCGCGAAAAGGGGTCAGGAACCAGACGATCTATGGAAAATTACTTTAAGAAAAATTCTATTGGTGTAATACAAAAAATGGAACTTACCACCAACGAAGCAATAAAACAAGCATTACTGGCTGAAATGGGATATTCGATAATGCCTTTAATTGGTATTAGGAATGAATTGCACAATAAGTACCTTCAGATCATTCCTGTATCAGGATTACCTATTAAAACGACATGGAGTTTGATCTGGCTGAAAGGGAAAAAACATTCCCCTGTTGCTTCTTCGTATTTGAATTATCTGAAAAAAGAAAAGTCAAAAATTGTACAGGAAAAATTCAACTGGTATGAGCAGTATTAAAATTATTGGATAACAATTTTATTATGATAAACTTTCCCTTTTGAGGAAAGTCTCAAGAAATATATTCCGGTGGAAATTTCTGATGTTTGGAATTCAATCTGACCATTTATAAGCGTAGAGATATTCGTTTGTACTATTTTTCCATTCATATCTATTAATTCAATTCTGGCATTTGCATAGTTACCGGGAACTTTGATATAGATAATTGACCCGCTCATTACAGGGTTTGGGTAAATAGTAATTTAAATGTCTGATGCGTTGGAAGGATTTACTGATCTGATTTGTGAATACATATATGATCCATCAAAATCAACCTGTTTAAGTCGGTAGTAGAGTAGTTTATTGGGTACATTAAAATCAATTTCTGAATAATTTAAAGTTGTATTCGAATTACCTGCAGCCTGCCTTCTTAGGATAGAATGCCATTCTTGTCCATTCTCAGACCGCTCAATATCAAAAAACCATGAATTTTGTTCAGAGGCAGTTTGCCAGAAAAGTTCAACATCATTTCCTTTTCGTTCTGCAGTAAAGCTTAATAATTCAACCGGTAACGGATTGGTTCCTCCCAATAAATTACCAAGTGTAAATCTGCTGAAGGAATTAAATACCGTTGGATTGGATGTCGAAGTAATACTTCCTGCAACTGCTGCTGTACCTGTTCCGCCGATGTTGTCCCAGGTTGTTGGTGCCCCATTTGTGTTTTTACAAATTACCAGATTTAACGGATCCGTTACACCATCGTTCGCACCGTAATGCAAGGTGATAATCGGACGGTCACCAGCTCCGGTTCTAAGGTTCGCATTGGGTGACGATACCATAGTGCTGGTAAGAAAGCGATCTATATCCCACCAGTGAACCAATGATACCAAATCTACTGTAACCGGTTTTGTCCATCCCAGGGCTTCTGCGCTGCTGTTAAATAATTCTCCTCTGTAGGTGTAGGAAGTGTTTGAATTGTGGGAAACTTCAAGTACAGCAGGCCTCCAGTCGGAGTCTTTACCAATGGGAAAATTCAGTGTTCTCCTGGAAGCACTGTTACTGGCCATTGCATAATCCATTGGACCATTCACATAACTCGAGGCATTTCCGATAGTGGTGGTTGTATTGTTTGCAAGGGTAACAATATTGGTTGTTGTTGTATTTAAATTACCGGAACTGGGTAGAAAATCTACAGTTACTGTTATTGGGCAATTAAGCGTTACTGCGTTGGAGGTTTTATTGAGGGTTAATCGGGTAAACACTGGGTTGTTTCCTGAAACTAAATTGATGGACTGAGCATTTCCTCCGTCAAAAGTACTTCGTCCTCCACCGGATCCTGAAGTAATTGTTACTCCTGCCGGCGAAGAAAAATTAACATTTCCGGCGTAGGTGCTGACTGCAGTATAGGAAGGAGCGAGTACTCCTGCTGCATTTTGATTAAAATTGACAATACCATTAAAATCATCAGCAGTTGTTCCAAGACGCCATCTTCCTGTAGCGTTGGAAGTGTTGAAATTGACTTGATCATTGAATATGTTTCCACCATTGGTATCATCATTGGATGTTCCGTTTTTCAAAAAGGTGGAGGTTGAATTGAATGTGTTTCCTTGTGCAAGTGTTCCTCCAAGTATAAACGAAGCGGAAGTTAAATTGGCATTAGACTGAAACGTATTCGTACGAATAGTGCTTGTGCCGGACACTGTTGATGTAACCGTATTGTTGTAAGTTGAATTGGTAATCGTAATGGAACCGGATGTAGAGATATTCATTGTTCCATTCACAATGCAATTGTTGTGTACCAGTGAAACAGCAGATGCAGTTCCGGTAAATTGATTTGCACCACCATTCTGTGTCATAAAACGAATCGAAATGGTGCCATTGGTGAAATTACCTGATAATGCTGAAAGAGTGCCTGCAAGTGTGCTTGAATTGGCAGTCGAGGCTTCTCCAAAAATGATGGTACCTGTATTGCTGTTAATGAAATTGATATTTCCGGAAATCGGATTGCTGGTGTTTCCGTAGGCAAATGAAACTGTTCCAGTTCCGCTGTTATTGATTTCAATGTTTCCAAAGTAGGTGTCGCTCCCATAGGTGTTGATTCCTAACCGAAAACGTGCGGAACCGGTGTTGTTAAACGTGAGATTACCATGGAAAATATTATTTCCGCCATTATCATCGTTATTCGAACCGGCAATCCGCGAAAGGATAGTGTTTCCTGCATTTTCATTGAAAATGGAATTTATTACATTTGGAAAACGGAGTGCAGATATACTGGTATTTCTCCTGAATGAACCATTGTTAATGGCTGTGCTTCCTCCGGAAGAGGAATTTAAATCACCATTAAAAATGCAAAAAGTATTGGTTACGGCACTTGCAACACTTCCACCATATTCTATTGCTGAAGTTCCTGTAACATTAATTGTTTGAGGTGTTGTACCCAATTGTTCAAATCGACGGAAAAAGAGAATACCTCCGGTGAAAATTGGAGTGGTAATGGTTCGTGTGTTGGCCAGATAACAGACTCCTGATAATGTGTTTCCAGCTCCCAGATAAATGTAACCATTGGTGGAATTAATGATCAGATCATGATTAAAAAAACCATCAAAAGTTCGGCCCATAATCATTCCTCCGATATTGCAATTGGAAGATAAAGTTACAGGCCCATTATAGATGTCAGCTCCAAAAATATTGGAAAAACGCATGAAGATACCGTTGGTCGAACAATTGTTGGTCATTGAAAAACTTCCATTGAATGTGTTCGCTCCAATGCTGTTGTCATCAGATCCGGCTCCTGATTTTGTGAATGTGCAATTGCCATTAAACGTATTACCTGCAATGACATAATTCACAGCGTTGATCGTCCAGTCTCCATCAAAAACACATCCATATGTTGCATTCCCTGCCGAACCCATCTCTATTTGTGAAGTCGCTCCGGTAATGGAAATGGTTTGTGGTGTTCCTCCAACCTGATTGAATCGATAGAGATAAAGGAAACTTCCTGTATACCCCAATCCTCCAATGCTGATCGTTCTTCCGTTGACAAGAGTGCTCGTTCCTCCGTTAAAACCAAATGCAACAGATCCTGTTGATGTGCTGGTTAAAACGATATTCTGTGGAAACTGCGTGTCAAATGAGCGTGCAAGTGTAACGCCTCCGGTTCCCGATAAATTAACTGTTACTGTTGAATTATACGTTTCGGCCGCGAATAATTGTGAGCATTGAATGCCTGCAGTTCCCGTTACATTGATCACATGTGCTCCCTGAAATGTGTTTCCTCCCCATAATCTTGTTCCTCCGGCTGTAGAGGTTTGTGTAAATGTTGATAAGCCTTGAAAGGTGTTACCTGTACCTTCAATTCCTGCTGCAGTTGTAGTAAAATTGCCTGAAAAATTACAACCCGAAACCAGATTTGCCTGTGAACCCATTCGGAGAAGTGTGGAATTAGCTCCAAGAGTTATGGTTTGTGGAGTCCCTCCTAATTGATTAAAACGGAACAAATACAAATAGCCAAATTCATATCCACTGCCTCCTACAGAAATGGTTCTACCACTTGCAAGGGTTGATGATCCTCCGTTCGCTCCAAATTGAATTCCTCCTCCCGCAGTTACACTCGGATTGTTTATTTCAATGTTAAAATCATAATCGGTATCGAAAGTGCGCGACATCGATATCATACCTGTTCCGCTGTTAACAAGAGTAACAGTTGATGCAAAAACATCCCTCGCAATGGTGCTAGAAAATCTGAATTCTGCTCCTCCTGAGTTTGAAAAAGTGACAGGTCCACCAAAAAAATTGTCGCCGTTATCATCGGCAGTTGCACCGGTTTTGGAAAATGAAATGGAAGTGCTGTTATACGTGGTGCTCTGTGAGCGAACTCGCCCCGCTGAAAAATTAATCGTGTTTGCATTAAATGTACACGGACTTCCGGCAGCACCAATAAATAATGCAGCAGCTGAGGAAAATACTAAATTTTGAGTGGTATTTCCAATTTGAGTGAAATTACGAATATCAAGCGATCCTGAATTAAATCCTTCAGCTCCTACAAAAATTGAATTTCCATTTGCCAAAGTTGAACTGCCTGAACCGCTGGTAACAGTTATTGAACCTGTGCTATTATTATTTACAATAAGGTTACTGTTTAGTGTGATCGTTCCGTCAAGCCCAAGATTAAATGCCCCACCTGAACCTGTTAAACGATTACAAACAACAGGTCCGTTAAATACACAAGAAGTGCCTGCATCATAGGCAATATGCATATCGCTTGTTGCTGATGCACAAGTAAAATATACCGAATCATTGAAAACGGCATTCGCAGCGCCTTGACGGGCAGGTTGTATCCTATCATGCTGCCCACCAAATCCATTGGATAAAAAATGAGTTACCCCATTGAAAATTGTAGAACCATTTTGAGGAATTCTAATCCGTGCTGCACCCGATACAATCATTGTGGTTCTTCCATTGAAAACATCAACAGGATCTCCATTGTTGGACCCAAAATAAATGTCTCCATTGTTCCCGGCAATGTCATCTGAGGCATTGTTTAGGTAAAATGTCCCGTTAAAAGTGTTTCCACCACGCCAGCTGTCTACTGCTGTTGCACCAATTGTTTTTAAAATCGTTACGTTTCCATGATACGTGGTTCGTTGCGATCGTACACTTAAGGTGGAAATTGAAACGTTTGGTGATACTGTTGGACCTGCTATTGTGTTTCCAAAAACAACGGATGATCCATTGGCGAACAGATTTCCTGTTCCCGTGATCGTTCCGTTGAGAGCAGAAAAAGTTCCTGTTACAGTTAGCGTGTTTGCTCCCACATTTAAAGTACCGGATGTCATACTGAAATTTGTAACATCCACATTGCCGGGTAGTGTACATTGGTTTGATCCTGTAACGATCACAACATGGTCTGTGGGTGATGGAGTCCCGTTAGGCGTCCAGTTGGTTGAAGTGTTCCAATCCGTCGAAGTTATTCCGTTCCAGGTATAGGTGGTTTGAGCGTTAGAGATTACTGAATAGAATGCTAATAGCAATATTCCGGTCATGCGGAATAGCGGTAAAGGAATCATAGATGTAAGTAAGTGTTTTCCACACTAAAATACTACCTGGAGTATTCTAAACACAAGAAATCTTGAGAAAAAAAAATGCTATTGATATTCCATAAATCACAAGATGCCTAAATGATTGAAAATCAAATTAGATTTTATGGATTCGGATGAATGTTTTTTGGTTAATCCACAGACTTTTCTTTACTAAGATTGAATAGCAAGTATTAAGTGACCTGTGATCCGGGTTATGCCATATTTGTAAACACTTGCTGCACGTCATCATCTTCTTCAAACTTCTCTACCATTTTGTCAATGGCTTCGCGTTGTTCGGGAGTGACTTCAACAGTGCTTAATGGGGTGCGGACTTTTTCTGCACTTAAAATTTCAAAACCTTTTCCTTCCAACGCTTTTTGCATTGCTCCGAAATCTGCAAACCTGGTTACAATAAAGATTTCTTCTGCATCGGCTTCAATTTCTTCCAAACCTGCATCAATCAGTTCAAGCTCCAGTTCTTCAACATTGATCCCGGTATTTTTTACCGTGAAATTGGCTTTACGTTCGAATACAAAATCCAATGATCCTGAAGTACCGATCGATCCTCCGCCCTTATTGAAAATGGTGCGCATATTGGCAACGGTTCTCGTGGTATTATCAGTTGCTGTTTCAATGAAAATGGCAACTCCATTCGGACCATAACCTTCATAATTCACTTCTTCATAATTCGAAGCGTCCTTATCTGTTGCTTTTTTAATGGCTGCTTCTACATTCGCCTTAGGCATATTAGCAGAACGTGCGTTTTGCATTGCTGCGCGTAGGCGGCTATTGGTATTGGGATCTGATCCACCTGCCTTTACCGACATGCTGATCTCTTTACCAATCTTGGTAAAAGTCGTCGACATGGCTGACCAGCGTGCCATCTTTCTTGCTTTACGGTATTCAAACGCGCGTCCCATAGGAATCAATTTTGAGCAAAAGTAATAAAATAGCTGAAAGCCTAAAGCAATGAATTAATTGAACTCTGTTTTCAGTATTTTGATTATGAGACAATTCCTCCCATGTCGCAAAGCAAAACAAAATCCAATTCCGAAACCGGCATCACACTTAACCTCGAATGGGTTACTAGTGGTAGTTTGGCAAGTGCCGGAGTATTTTTGATGGTATCAAGTGTAACAGCATTTTTAAATTTTTTCTGAGCCTTCACTTCAACTGCTACCCATCGCTCGTCGTCAATGGTCGGATCAGGAAAAAAGGGTTTGGTAATGGTTGCAATACCTACAATTTCACGGCCAATGTTGCTGTGGTAGAAAAGTGCCTTATCGCCTTTTTTCATAGCTTTTAAATTGTTTCGTGCCTGGTAATTACGAACTCCATCCCAAACAGAAGGTCCTTTTTTTACCAGATCATCCCAGGAGAACACATCAGGTTCTGATTTTAAAAGCCAGTAATTCATTTTTTCGATTTTTTAGAATACATTTTCTGTATAGAAGCAGAAATCTGTTTGTAAATACTTTTTGTAAGTGGGTCGTTATTGAGCATGTTGAGATGCTTGCGAAGGATGGTTTGATCACCTCTTCGTGCAGGTCCTGTTTGTTTGGTTTTTGCATCTCCTTTCAGACTTTTTTTGATAGTCTCTTCAATGAGCGGAGCAAGAAGATCAGTTGGAAGTTTATTTGACTGGAGAATATCTTGCGAAAGCGCAAACAGGTGATTACTGAAATTACTTGCAATAACTGCAGCAAGGTGGACTTGCTTTCGTTCTTCGGATGTGCATTGAATTACTTTTTTAGTCAGTGTACGCGCAATGCTTTTTACCATTTTTAATCCGACCTCATCATTTGCTTCAACCAAAAAGGATGTTTTTTGCCATTCCGGTTGATGATCTTTTTGCAATGTCTGTAAGGGATAAATAACAGCGGTGTGATTTTGTTTTTTAAGAACGGAGAGTGGTATGCTTCCTGATGTATGCATTACAATTCCGCCTAGACGTGGGAGCGCCTTACAAAATTCGGGTAAGGCATCATCACTGATCGCCAGTAAATAAACAGAAGCATCGATTTCGATTGCGCGCAGATCGTCGGTGAAGGATGCTTTCAGTTTTCGGGCCAACTGCAAGGCTTTTTCGTGCGATCGGCTATATACCTGCTTTATGGGATAGCCATTTTTAAACAAGGCAATTCCCAAGGCATAGGCAACATTTCCTGTTCCCAGAATTACTATGGATGGTTTAGTTCTGCTCAAATTTCAAGAATTTGTTCACGTTGAATCCAACCAACATTGGCATCGCCGATATTGACCTCAAGCCAGAATTCATTGCTTTCTGTTATGTTTACTTTCGTTCCTTCAGATAGAATAAAAACGGTGCTGCTGTTTTCAGAAGGTGCGCTTTTGATTTCAGTACGGTCTGTTTTTACAATTCCCTGGTCGTGATTGGTGATACTGCTGTATTGGTACCATGCCGGAATTAGTCTGGAAATTCCAAGAACCAATGCAACACTTCCGGCGATAAAGGCAATCCGCGATTTCTTGGCAGACAAAAAACGCGAGAGTATCAATGATAGAAATGCAAAATTGATCAGTATTACAGCCGTCCCCGACCATTTGTTCGGGTGATTGTCATTAACAATTGAAAACACCCATCCCGATATGCCGCTGCGATCTGTATTCACTTTGTCTTTGAATTGTTTTCTGACAAAGGCAATATTCGCTTTCAGATCAGGATTATTGGGATCCAGTTTAATCGCTTTTTCATAATAGTAAACTGCAGTAACAGGGTCGCTCAGGCGGTAGTAGCAATTACCCAAAGCAAAAAAGACAATCGCTGATTGTTTGTCTTCTGCCAGCATCGATTCAAAAAGAACCCTGGCAGAATCGTATTGTTGTGATTTGTACAATTGATCTGCCTGTTGAAAGGTACTCTCATCCGCATGGCAATAAGATGCTGAAAAAACAAGGAGTAGAAGAATTATCCGTTTCATTTCAGTTGACTTTCAAGTTGATCAATCAGACTTAACGTTTCATGATAGATTTCAATTCCGTTGATGGATTGAGCCATTCCAAATCGGGCAAGTTCACACAATTCGATTACCCGAAGAAAGGCTTCAATTTCAATTGCTCCGGCTCCTTTTTTTTCCATCACAGAGCGAATATTTTCTTTGGTCATTCCGGAAATCTCTATCAGTAGTTTATTGGATAAATACCCATTTAGCGCTTTCCATAGTTCGGCATAGAATGTTGAATTATCTCCCTTATCAAGAGCTTTTCTTGCAGATTCCAATTGCTGAATAGCAAATTTACTCGCTTTCTTTTGTTTGTTGCTGATAATTTCTTCTTCTGACAAACTACTTTTTCTTCCGATAAAAATTACCAGCATATAAGCCATAGGGCCGGTTAGCAATAAAAAATAGAACAATTTACTTCCAAAGAACAAATGATCAGGTTGAAAACTATCGTTACTGTAAGAAGGATAATGACGGATATCCTGATCGATGATTTCCACCTCGGAGGATTGAACCATTGATGGCTGATCTTCATTTTCTCCTTTTAAAACAGTGATCGGAAAAGCATCACTCTCGAGAGTGAAATACTGTTTCTTTTCAGGATCGAAATAGGAAAATCGAATCGGACCGATCGTATATTTTCCTTTTTTTCGGGGGATTAAGAGATAACGGAATTCTTTGGATCCATTGGTCCCGGATTCGGAATAACTCAGTTTTTCTTTTATTTCCGGGTCGTATGTTTCTATGTCGGAAGGCAACGTGAATGAAATCTTATCAATGAACATAAAATTACCGTTACCACTGATTTTAACGGTAAGGTCAATTCCATCGTTGGTTTTTAATTCGGTTTTATTGATGCTGGCTTCCATTTTAAACTTACCAACTGCTCCCGAAAAAGATTCCGGTTTTCCTTGCGGCAAAGGCAATACTTCCAGTGATGCTGAATTGCTGTTAAGGTCAAATTGTTTTGTAAAAAAACGATCCTGGCCAAGGATTTTCATTTTATAGGGCTTCAGCTTAAGTGTTCCGAAGGAATTGGGATAGAGAATTTCTTTTTTGAAAATGGTGACCTGATANNTTTTCAGTATAACTCGGCCAGCCTTTTTGTCCCGGATCAATGATTTGCATCCAACAACCGGTCTGGTTGGGGAACTCATGATCTTCGATGGATGCACGCATTAGCCTATTGTTTACCGTATAACTGACAACCACAGGTTCTCCTTCGTAAACTTTACTCCTGTTCGTGCGAAGCGAAATGAAGATTTGCTGCCGGGAATTGTCCTGGTAAAATGATGGATCTTTTGCCTTGCCAACTTTGATCTTGATGGGATCTGTTGNNGGATCTGTTGTGTATTCTTTTCCCTCAAAAATCAATTTGGCAGCACCAATGGTAAATTCTCCCTCTTTAACCGGCATTAACCAATAGGTCCAGCTGTAGGTATTAACTTGTATGCGTTGTCCATTGGAAAAGCTGGTGCTGGAGAAACTACTTCTGTTTGGACCACCAATTATTCGAAATGAAGACAGATCGGGTAGGGTTACTTTTCCATCTGTATTGGTTGCGATTTCCAATTGAAAATTTTCATCCACTCCCAGACTGTTACGCGAAACTCTGGCGGCAAACTGTACGCTTTGAGCGAGCAGCTGCTGAGGAAGCAATAATAGTAAGAAGATGTATTTAATGCTTTTCATTACCAGTCCTTTTCAATGCCCGTTACAATAGCCTTTTCTTTTTTCTTGTTGATCTTATCCTGAAGCTTTTTCTCATTTCCGTTTAATGCTTCAAGAATTTTTTGCGCTTGTTCTTTGCTTAATTGATTCGGTCGCTGCTGTTTTGACTGATCTCCATTTTTTTTATTTTCCGCTTTGTTTTCGTCCTTGTTCTGATCCTTGTTCTGATCTTTGTTCTGGTCCTTGTTTTGNNTCTTTGTTCTGGTCCTTGTTTTGGTCCTTGTTTTGGTCTTTGTTCTGGTCCTTGTTTTGGTCTTTGTTCTTGTCCTTATTCTGGTCTTTGTTTTGGTCTTTATTCTGATCCTTATTTTTTTCGTTTTGTTGCTGCTGTTGTTTCAGCATTTGTTGGGCATAGGCAAGGTTGTATCGGGTATCTTCATCGTTGGGATTGTCTTTTAATGCACGCTTATAAGCATCAATTGCTTTCTGGTAGTCTTGCGCCTGCATATGTGCATTTCCCAAATTATGAAACGCTTTTGCCCTTTGCAACGGGTCGTGAAGCTGAAGCGCATTGCTTTCATACGCTTTAATTGCTTCTGAATAATTTTTATCCCTGTACATCGCATTACCAAGATTGTAACCTGATTTTACGTTGGAAGGATCATTTTGTAAGGCCAATTGATACTTGGCCATCGCTTCTTTGTATTCTCCTTTTGCATAATGTGCATTTGCTTCACGGAGGTATTTTCTTCCGAGAAATTCCTGATCCTGACCCTTTGCACGGGGGACAAGAAACAGCAGGATTATGCCTGTGAATAAAGTCGCCTTAACCATGGGTTGGGTTTTTCAGTGATTAAACTTTCCAATACCAATAACAATAATCCAAGTCCAATAAAAATCTGGAACTGATCTTCGTAATCGGTATACATTTCTGCCAGGTATTCTTTCTTTTCCATTGAGGAAATACTGCGTACCACACGATCCAATCCAAGGTCACTGCCACTTGCTCTGGTATAACTTCCGCCTCCGGCATTGGCAATTTCAGTAAGCATTGCTTCGTTCAGTTTGGTTATAACAGTATTCCCTTCATTGTCGCGCTTAACCCCTGTTTTTTGGCCGTTTTCATAAACAGGAATTGGACTACCCTCAGGCGATCCAACGCCAATGGTGTGCACAATCACACCTTCTGATTCAGCTCGTTTTGCTGAACCAATGGCATCATCTTCGTGATTTTCTCCATCTGAAATTACAATGATTGCTTTTTTCGTTTCATCTTCCGAATTGAATGCACGCATACAAGTATCAATAGCGCTGCCAATGGCTGTGCCCTGTGAACTCATCATGTTTGTGCTAACGCCGCTCAAAAAGAGTCTGGCAGCAGAGTAATCGGTAGTAATTGGAAGTTGTGTGTAGGAAGCTCCGGCAAAAACAACTAATCCAATACGATCGCCATGTAATTTCCCCAATAATTTCTCGATGGAAAGACGGGCAACACGTAAGCGATTCATTTCCGCATTCATGTCTTCAGCCAGCATACTGTTGGAGACGTCCAATGCAATCATCAGATCGATTCCGGATGCAACGGCTTCTTTTTTGGTTTTTCCATATTGAGGATTNNAGGATTGGCAAGTGCTATGATAAACATGGCCATAGCACTTCTGAAAAGGAAAAAGCGAAGAAAAGATTTTGAAGTGGAACTACCGGGATCGATCCTGTTGATCAGACTATGTTCTGCAAAACGTTTTAACGCATTGTTCTTCCATCTGGCAAAAAGTAAAAACGACAAACCCAAAACAGGTAATCCGTACAGCAATTGTAAAAGTTCAACATTTTCCATCCGGAACTCCTCTACATTCGTTTGCAGGTACAACCAAAGACTGATTGCAGCACTCCAGAATAAAAGTTCACTGATCAGCACAAGGACGACCAATGTTCGAACGCGATATGTACTGGCATTATTCATGGATCATACGGAAAATAAAGTGTCTGAGCAGAAACTCTACAGCAAGAAGCAGCATGCCGATCAATAAAATCGAGTGAAATTTTTCAGGAGGATCAACTCTGAATTCGGTTACTTTTATTAGCGTCTTTTCTAATTGATCGATCTCTTTGTAAATGGATTCCAGCTTATCTCTGTTCTCTGCCCTGAAGTATTTTCCTCCGGTCATTTCGGCAATCGACTTCATCATCNNCTTTACTTTTTCCATCACTTTCTTTCAACCTGTTCACTGCAGTCGCTAACCCCATTCCAATGGCAGTACCGTCCTGAATCATTCCGGGTTCTACATCATTAAAAAGACGAATCAACACATTGTGGTCGGTGGTTAACGGACATTGAGTAAATGCTTGGCCTTCATAAACTACCAGTCCAATTCTGTCATTAGGACGTTCCTTAATAAAATTAATGGCGACTTCCTTTGCAACAACCAGGCGATTTGGTTTGAAATCTTCTGCCATCATACTCCCTGAAATATCCAGTGCCATCACAATATCAATTCCCTCTGCAGATTTACGGGTGAAGGTTTCATCCTCCTGCAATTGCGGACGGGCAAAGGCAAGGATGAGAACACCCAAAGCGAATAGACGAAGCGAAAAAAGTAGTGCAGGAATACTATTCCATCCCGAAGATGCAATCCCATTCAGTGAAGAGAAACGTATTGCCTGACTGCGTTTATAATGGATGTAGTAATACCAAACAGCAAGTAAAGGAATGACCAAGAGCAACCAAAATAGGTGCTTATCTGCCCATGAAAAATCGAGCCAGCCAAAATCGAAGCTTGCTTCTTTATTCATTTTCCTTTGATGGTATTTCCGGTTCTACCGATTGTGTGCGTTGCACAAATTCAAACGAACGTTTCAATGCCGATTCGTTTTCATGTGGCGCAGGTTGTTCCTTTGCAAACTTGGCGAGGTCCGATAATTTCAGAACATACACCAAATGTCGTCTCGATTCTTCGTCCAGATCTATTAGTCGAAGTGATCGCACAACTTCATCAGTAGTTTGTTCAAGGGCTGCAACATTAAAACGACGTTCAATATAATGGCGTAAACAATCGGATAATGAAGTATAATAGTCTTTGTAGAATCCTTTTTGCCACTGCTGTTCCTTTTCAATTATTCGCAATCGCTCAATTGCTTCAATATGGGGTGCAACAAGAGGTGGAGGAGGAGGGAGCTCGTTCTTTTTTCGTTTGCGAATGATGTATAGAACCAAAGCAATGGTTAGAATTACAATGGAAAGGACGATGTACCAGTTGTCCAATATCCAATACCAAATGCTTAAAAAGTAATCTTTCCAGGAGAAGGGTTCTTCTTCAATATTTTTAATATCCCGGAATTGTTTAGTAGTATCAACTTCAACGGTATTTACCTTGATCAACAGCGCATTTGATAAAATAGAATCTCCGTCGATTAAAACACTGACCGGTGGAATAGCGTGGTAACCGCTGTCGAACGATGTGACTGTGTATTCCATTTGTCCGGTTAGCTGGTTTACCATTGCCGGAGCAGATTTTGAAATGATTTCAAGCTTTGAAGTACTGAATGTATCTGTAAATTCCGGCCATCCGATAATTGATTTTTCATTGGGAAGACGGACTTCAATATTAAGTTTACAGGGTTCTCCGATTCGGATCTCTCCCAGATTTAATTGAAGTTTTACTTCTTGCGAAAATCCGAACAGCGGAACACAGATGAGCAATATGTTTACAAGGATGTGTTTCATTTGCCCCTGCTTTTAAACAATTGCATTAGCGGACGGATATAATTACTTCCTGTAGCAATTGCAGCGTGATCAACTCCAGCTTTACGGAATCGGCTTTTGAGCGCGTCTTTGCGCCGTAACATGTTTGCCTTGTATTTAGTGCGGACAGATCGAAGTGATGAATTGATGATTCTGGTTTTGCCACTTTCGTTGTCGCGCAAACGGATGATTCCCGCATTGGGTAATTCCAACTCGCGTTCGTCAAAAATTTCGAGCGCTACAATATCATGCCGTCGCGCCGCAATACGCAAGGTGTCGTCAAATGCATTTTCGGTAATGAAATCCGACAATACAAATGCAATACTACGTTTCTTAATGGCATTGGTGAGAAAGCGTAATGGTTCTGCCAGATCTGTTCCTTTGCTTTTAGGTTCAAAACTGATAATATCGCTGATGATTCTCAGAATATGAGTTTTCCCTTTTTTTGGAGGAATAAATCGTTCAACAGTATCGGTAAAAAAAATCGCGCCCACCTTATCATTGTTTTTCAGAGCAGAAAATGCAATGACTGCCGCAATTTCTGCAATGAGTTCGCGCTTAAAGCTGCCTTTTGTTCCAAAATCGGATGAGCCCGAAAGATCCAGAAGAAGTGTCACTGTAAGTTCACGTTCTTCTTCGAATACTTTAACATAAGGATGATTAAACCGTGCTGTTACGTTCCAGTCGATTGTACGTATATCGTCGCCCGGAAAATATTCCCTTACTTCACTAAAGGCCATTCCTCTTCCCTTAAAGGCAGAATGGTATTCGCCCGAAAAGATCTGTTCGCTCAAGCCCTTGGTCTTGATTTCGATCTTCCGCACTTTCTTCAGTAACTCCCGGGTGTCCAGCATAGCAATCAGGGAACCTCTACGCGATTAAGGATTTCGTTGATGATGCTTTCCACCGTAACATTTTCTGCCTCGGCTTCATAGGTGAGACCGATACGGTGACGTAAAACATCGTGGCAAACTGAACGTACATCTTCTGGTATAACATAGCCTCTTCTGCGAATGAATGCATATGCTTTTGCTGCCAGTGCCAAATTGATGGATGGAGNNTCAATTTTTTCATCCATATAAACTTCACGAACCAATTTCCTGGCTGAAAGAATCACTTCTGGGGTAAGTACTTTATTGGGCTTGGGCATTCCCTCAGGTGCAAGATTGGCACGGATGATCAGTTTCTCCTCTTCCTTTTTGGGATAAGTTAGAACTACCTTTAACATAAAACGATCGACTTGTGCTTCAGGTAGTGGATAGGTTCCTTCCTGTTCTACCGGGTTTTGGGTTGCCAATACAAGAAAGGGTTCGGGTAGTTTAAAGGTATTTTCCCCAATGGTGATCTGCCTTTCCTGCATAGCTTCCAGTAGGGCACTTTGCACTTTTGCCGGTGCACGGTTAATCTCATCGGCCAACACAAAATTCGAAAAGATGGGACCCATTTTCACAGTAAACTCTTCTTTCTTCTGGTTGTAGATCATGGTTCCAACAAGGTCGGCAGGCAACAAATCCGGCGTAAACTGAATCCTGCTGAACTTCGCATCAATCGTTTCCGATAAGGTCTTGATGGCAAGGGTCTTTGCCAGACCCGGAACTCCTTCGAGAAGGATATGTCCGTTCGACAATAGCCCGATCATCAAGCGTTCTACCATGTATTTTTGTCCGACAATGACCTTATCCATTTCATGGATCAGCAAATCAACAAAGGCACTTTCCCTTTGTATACGTTCGTTCAATTCTCGAATATCAAAGCCCTGGTTTGAAGAAGCCTGATTACCTACGGATGGAGTTTCTAGCATGATAGTGGATTTATTAAAGCAAATTTCTCCTTTAATACGCCACAGGGTTATTAACCGCTGTTAAAAATTGTTAAGCATTTTTATACTGTTTATCTCCCGCCGAAACTTAAATTGGAACCCAAATCTGGTTTGCATGCAATACAATTCCCGACTTTATTTGCACGAAGTCATCGACNNACGCATTTTTAATCGATAACCACCATTCTCCCACTGTTTTGGTGAAAGAGCAGGAGTACATGCTCCGGCACCGTCTGATGCAGGAGGAGAATGATGAGTACCTCGATGCCTGCAGAAAAGGAGACATCATTGAAATAGCGGATGCACTGGGCGATCAGTTGTACATACTTTGCGGGACCATTCTTCGCCATGGTTTGCAGCACAAGATCGAGGAAGTATTTCTGGAGATCCAGCGCAGCAACATGTCGAAACTCGATGCAAACGGACAACCGATCTTCCGGGAAGATGGAAAGGTGATGAAAAGTGAATTGTACACCAGACCTGACATTAAGAAGATCATCCATGAAAACTCCGAGATTCTGTCTTGATTGCGGATCTGCCGTTAGCGGTAGAGCTGATAAGAAATATTGCTCTGACGCCTGCCGAATTCAATACCACAACCGCAACCACAGGATCACCCAAAACCTGGCAAAAAATGTAAACAGGATCATCCGTACCAATTATTTGATCCTTGAACGGTGTATCGGAAACCAATCTGAAAGAGAATTACCGCTAAACGAATTGGAAATTCGGGGGTTTCGGTTTGGATTCCTTACGCATTTATCGCATTTGCCCGATGGACGATTACGTTGCAGTATTTACGACTTGAGTTGGGAAAAAATCAATGACAAGAATTGCCTAATTCAGGGTCCCGAAAAAAGTGCTGAGAAACGAAGCCTAGTTTAATTTGTCCGGCGTCACAAGCATGAACAATGGAATATTTGCCTGAAATAAATTGCCATTGTCGACGCGTTGAAAAAGGTAGGTTCCTTTCATACTTCCTACGTTACTGGTAAGGTTGCAGGCAGACTCGTATTCGTACCAGTGACCGGGTTCCAAAAGTGGCTGTTCTCCGATAACGCCTTCGCCTTCAACTTCTCGCGGAAAAGAAAGCGAATCCTGAATTTCCCAATGGCGACGCAATAATTGTATGGTAAAATTATTCTGATTCTCGATACGTATGCGATAGGTAAAAATGAAGTGGCGGTTCAGAGGATTGGATAATTCCTCTTCATAGCTTGTAAAGACACTTACACTTACACCTTGTGACACTTGGGTTATCATAGCGAACCAAAAATAAGACTTCCATCGTTTTTTCCAAATCCTGTTTAGGGAATGGTCAATTCTTAACGGAATTGAGGTTTCTTACACCAATAAGTCGATCGCAATTGGCCCTGATATCATAAAAATAGACCAGAATGGTATAATCGTTTTCAGTGTCAAAATGGTTTCCTTCCACAAGGGTTTCATCAATGCGTTTGGATTTATCATTCCAAATGGCATAATGGTAATTGTAAAATCCTTGTTTCAGATACAAGGCGTGTTCGTAACGTTTGGTTCTGTAATTGTACCTTAATTTGAATTCTTCCTTTGCCTGCCAATCGGAGAATTGACCAAACAAATAAATATCACCGGAGTCGATCGGCGTATCGTAGGGAAGATAAAAGTGCACCCAAACATAATCCGATTCGGTATGCGGATCATTGGCAAGATCGCTTTTGATCAGGAACTTTCCGTTGATGTCAAAACTGGTGATGTATTTTTTATAGGGTCTCCTTTCATCATTTAAGAGGAAAACATGATAGGGGATGGTGTCCTTCAAAATCCGGGCAACGTTTGGTGTATTGTAGTTCAAACTCTTTAAATCGAAAAAGCGGTACTCATTAATACCGTTGAAAATATTCGGTTCATCAAGATCATATACCAATTCACGATCGCGGACAAACATGGGCTTCAGATTCCGTATAGCATTATCCCAACGGTTGTTTTGTAACAACACTACTTTAAGGTCATTAATAGGGTCGGGTACATTGAGTGAACCGTAAAGAATGCTGAAATCGATTTCCTGTTTGGTCGTACGGTGCTCTGGATCTTGCGGACGTTTATACTGCCACCGGATATCTACCTGATTTTCATAAACCACAAATCGCCGGGTTAAAATGAGTTGAGTTGGATCGTTATTGGCAAACACTTTTACGATGTAATTTCCTGATCGTGTGATCTTTGTGTAAGAATTGGGGAGTTGGAAATTATAATGGATATAGGGTTGATAGGTGTTAAAACCGTATTTATAGGAACTGATATTATAGGTAAAGAATCCTTCCAGGAATTCCTGTTCCATCAGATTATCGGGTTTCCAATTTGCATCACAATGGACCAATCCGTAATAGAGGTCCTTGATGTTGGTTTCGAAATCATCAAATGAAATAGTTACCGTTTCCTGTGTATTAAGCGCAATTACAGGAGGTTGAAGGTCGAATCCTGTACGGTAACACAAGGGAGTATGGATGCTTTGATAGTAAACCTGATCCTCATGTTTCATTTCCTTTCGGGGAATCCCGGTGTAGTTGTCCGAATTGTCTTTTCCCCCGTTAACTCCTGTGTTTTCGACGGAACCCATATTACAGGCGACAAAAATTAAGGAAAAGAGTATGCCTGAGGCACGGTAGAGTCTATTGTAAGATGTTGACATCAGGCGGTTGATTCAATGAAAGTTTATAAAACGACAAAAAGGTTTGTTGGGTTCAACAAATTTATAATTTTGCCCCCGTACCAAACATCCTTTTCCATGTCAAAAGCCATAAAGATCAAGCGCGGCTTGAACATCCGGCTCAAGGGTGAGGCAGAGAAAGTTCTCGTCTCGCTCCCGGTTAGTGGAACATATGCTGTTAAACCCACCGATTTCCACGGACTTACACCAAAAGTTCTTGTTAAGGAAGGTGATGCTGTAAAGGCCGGTTCAGTATTGTTTATCGACAAGTATAACGATCGCATTCGTTTTGTTTCACCTGTTAGCGGTAAGGTAAGCGCTGTGGTTCGTGGAGAAAAACGTAAAGTTCTCGAGATTCTTGTGCAAGCGGATGCTGAAACCAGCTACGAAACGTATTCTTCTGCCGATCCGAAATCACTTTCGCGAGAGGCTCTAATAGAAAGTCTGTTAAAGTCTGGCTTATGGCCATTGCTCCGTCAACGTCCTTTCTCCGGAGTTGCCAACCCGGCTGATATGCCCAAATCGATATTTGTGAGCTGTTTCGATACAGCTCCTCTTGCGCCAGACTACGATTTTATCGTACACGGACAGGGTGAGGATTTCCAGCTTGGTGTGGATGCTTTGAGTAAACTTACCAATGGAAAAGTTCATCTTAATGTTAGTGGCAGTCTCGGACAGTCAAAAGTATTTTCCAATTCCCGCGGTGTACAGATCAACACCATCAGCGGACCGCATCCTGCAGGAAATGTAGGCGTGCAAATCCACCATATTGATCCTATAAATAAAGGAGATATTATCTGGTACATCAACCCACAGGATCTTATCATTTTCGGACGCTATTTCCGTACAGGGAAAACAGATTTTAGTAAAGTCGTTGCTCTTACTGGCGGACATGTGAAAAATCCTAAATATTATCGTGTAGTAACCGGCGCAACTATGGCCCAGATTACTGAAGGTAACATTAACGAAAGCGAAGAAGTCCGTTATATCTCCGGAAACGTGCTTACAGGTTCAAATGCCGGTAAGAACGGATACCTGGGGTATTATGATAATCAGGTTACTGTAATAGAAGAAGGAAACAAATACAAATTCTTCCTTACTCAAGGCTGGCTTAGCCCCGGATTCGGCAAATTTTCAGCATCACGTACTTTCCCAACCTGGCTTATGCCCGGTAAGAAATACAATCTCGACACCAACATTAATGGAGAAGAGCGTGCATTTGTAATGACCGGTCAGTACGAAAAGGTTTTTCCATTCGATATTTATCCTGTTCAGCTCATCAAAGCCATTCTCGCGAATGATCTTGAGGGAATGGAGAACATGGGTATTTACGAAGTAGATCCTGAAGATTTTGCGCTTTGCGAATTCGTTTGTACTTCCAAAATCAACTCTCAGGAAATTGTCCGCGGCGGACTTGATCTTGTGAAAAAGGAATGCTTCTAAACTACAGTCAACTAGAATTGTTTATACCATACAGAGAACACCTATGAAGTTTCTGGAAAACATGATGAAAAAGATGGAGCCTTCGTTCAAGAAGGGCGGCAAGTTTGAAAAGCTGCACCCTTTGTACGATGGATTTGCCACTTTCGCATTTACCCCCAACCATGCCACCCATTCCGGTGCGCACATCCGCGACATTATCGACCTGAAGCGTACAATGATGACGGTGATCATCGCCTTGATCCCTTGTTTGGTTTTTGGGATGTGGAATGTTGGTTACTGGCATTATTCAGCCTTGGGAATTCCTGCTACAATGATGCAGGAGTTTGTGTACGGACTGATTAAGGTGCTGCCGCTTGTAGTGGTTTCTTACGGTGTTGGATTGGGAATTGAGTTCGCATTCTGTATCGCCAAAGGACACGCTATTCAGGAAGGATTTCTTGTTTCAGGAATGCTTATTCCTCTTGTGATGCCTGCTGATGTACCGCTTTGGATGGTAGCTGTTGCTACTGCTTTCTCGGTGGTAATTGCGAAAGAAGTTTTTGGCGGAACGGGAATNNGGCGCTACTAATCTTGGTCACCTTGCAGGCTTGGTCACCAACCCGGAAACGAAAGATGTTGTAATGAATGAAAAAGTGGCCGATTTATGGACAACTTTCATTGGTATTGAGCCTGGTTCAGTGGGAGAAACTTCCGGACTTGCAATTTTGATTGGAGCGGGAATTTTGATTCTTACCGGTATTGGTTCTTTCCGTATTATGGCATCTATGTTTGCAGGTGGATTTTTAATGCAAACCATTTTCAATGCATGGGGCGCAAATCCATACATGGAAGTTGATCCGATGCATCAGTTGATGATGGGTGGATTTATGTTCGGTATGGTGTTTATGGTTACCGATCCTGTAACAGCAGCACAAACGCCTACCGGAAAAATTATTTACGGTGTATTGGCCGGAATGCTTTCCATTCTTGTTAGGGTTGTCAACCCTGCATTCCCCGAAGGTGTGATGATGGCAATTCTGTTAAGCAATGTATTTGCACCCACAATCGATCATTACGTTGTTCAGGCTAACATCAAGCGTCGCCTTAACCGTGCCAAACTTAAAACTGCTTAATTATGGCCATCAATAAAGACAGTAACGCATATACCATCATCTTCGCCATTGCGATGTGTGTGGTAGTAGGAACATCACTGGTAATCGTTTCCCAAACCCTCAAGCCGGTTCAGGAGAAAAACGTGATGAACGATAAGAAACAAAACATTCTTGCGGCCATACAGGTTGAAGCTACGCTGCAGGATGCAGGAACAAAGTTTGAGCAATACGTTAAAGACGCAGTTATTCTTGATGCAAATAGTCAGGCTGTTGAAGTAAAGACGGATGTAATTGCAGAAGCTTTAACGATCAATGCGCTTTCTGAGTTCAAGGATAAGCCTGCTACAGATCGCAGATACCCACTTTTTATTTGTGAGAAAGACGGTAGCCGATTTTTTGTAATGCCTGTGGGCGGACAAGGTCTCTGGGCTGGTGTTTGGGGATATGTTGCAGTTGGCGAAGACCTGAATACCATCGCCGGTGCATCATTCGATCACAAGAGCGAAACGCCTGGATTGGGTGCTGAGATTGCCACTCCGTTTTTCGAAACACAGTTCACTGGAAAGAAAATTCATGATGACAACGGAGAGTTTGTTTCTATTCGTGTTGTAAAACCGGGCGGACCAAAATCCGATCATGCTGTAGATGGAATCTCCGGCGGAACATTCACATCTGTTGGTGTAGATGAAATGCTGATGCGTTGCATGAGTATTTACAGCAAATATTTTAAGACCATGTCTAAATCAACCGCATTAAACTGAGTATATGAGTGAAGCTACCGCTCCCGCAAAGTCTCCTTCAGAAGGACTCTTTTCGAAAAAGAACCGCAAGCTGATCACCGATCCGCTTAATGATTCGAATCCTATTACTGTACAGGTATTGGGTATTTGTTCGGCATTGGCTGTTACCGTAAAACTGGATAATTCAGTAGTTATGGCGGCCTCCGTTACAGCTGTTACTATTATGGGGAACTTCTTTATGTCGCTGATGCGGAATATCGTTCCTAACCGTATTCGTATCATCGTACAGCTCGTTGTTGTTGCATGGTTGGTTATTATCGTCGACCAGGTTCTTAAAGCATACGTTTACGATGTAAGTAAGAGTCTTTCGGTGTTTGTCGGACTGATCATCACCAACTGTATCATTATGGGACGCATCGAAGCATTTGCTTTGGGTAACAAACCCGGTCCATCTATCCTCGACGGATTAGGTAATGGTATTGGATACGGTATCATCCTTATTTTCCTTGGAATTGTTCGTGAGTTATTTGGCTCAGGCAAATTGTGGAATGCTCAGGTATTACCTGCAAATTGGATCTATTCAATGGATAATCCTGATGGATGGTATGTACTGAACAACTTCATGATCATGCCACCAATGGCCTTGATACTTGTTGGATTGTACATCTGGGCCCAGCGCGCAAGGAATACCAAACTCATCGAAGCACATTGATTTCTAAACTACAGAAGAAATGGAATTACTAAATATTTTCATCAAGTCGATCTTTATCGACAATATGATCTTCGCATTCTTCCTTGGAATGTGCTCCTATCTTGCGGTATCAAAAACTGTTAAAACAGCTGTTGGTCTTGGTATGGCTGTCATCTTTGTATTAACGATGACTGTTCCCTTGAACTACCTTATCGAAAATTATTTTTTGAAACCAGGTGCATTGGCATGGATGGGTGAGGAGTACAAATCGATCGATCTGAGCTTCCTTTCCTTTATTGTGTTCATTGCTGTGGTTGCAGCATTTGTTCAGCTGGTAGAGATGTCGGTAGAAAAGTTTCTTCCTGCGCTTTACGGAGCGTTGGGGATTTTCCTTCCGCTGATTGCTGTTAACTGTTCAATTCTTGGTGGCGCGCTCTTTATGCAGGAACGTCAGTATCCAAGTATTGCTCATGTAACTTCATTTGCGCTTGGTAGTGGAATAGGATGGTTCATCGCCATTGTTTTGCTTGCTGCTATTCGTGAGAAAATCCGTTATTCTCATGTTCCTGCACCGCTTCGTGGTTTGGGTATTACTTTCATTCTAACCGGACTTATGGGGATAGCCTTCATGAGCTTCATGGGAATTAAATTTTAATCATTGCAAAAACGATTGTCATGACACAGACTCTTGTAATGGCCCTTCTCGTATTCTTAGGTGTAACCTTATTGCTGGTTGCGCTTCTGCTATACGCTAAGTCGAAACTGGTGGCCTCCGGTAAAGTGAAAATCATTATCAATGATGATAAAGTACTTGAAGTAAACGCCGGAAGTTCTTTGCTTTCCACGTTGGGGAATGAGAAGATTTTTCTTCCTTCTGCCTGCGGTGGAGGTGGAACCTGCGTACAGTGTAAGTGCCAGGTTGTTGAAGGTGGAGGAGAGATTCTTCCAACAGAAGTACCTCACTTTTCAAGAAAAGAAGTGAAAGATCACTGGAGACTTGGTTGTCAGGTTAAAGTGAAACAGGATATGAAAATCCATATTCACGAAGAAATTCTTGGAATCAAGGAATGGGAAGCTACAGTGGTTTCCAACTATAATGTAGCTACTTTCATTAAGGAGTTTATCGTTGAGATTCCAGAGGACATGGACTACAAAGCCGGTGGATATATCCAGATCAAAATTCCTGCATGCACAGTGAAGTATTCCGAAATGGATATTGCAGCCCATCCGCAGGATCACCCGGGTGAACCTGATAAATTCCGCAAGCATTGGGATAAATTCAAAATGTGGGATCTGGTAATGAAGAATAACGAAGAAGTGGTTCGTGCTTATTCGATGGCTTCTTATCCTGCAGAAGGACGTAAGATCATGCTTAACGTTCGTGTAGCTACACCACCATGGGATCGTGCAAAAAATACTTGGATGAATGTTAATCCCGGTATTGCGTCTTCTTACATCTTCAACCTCAAACCCGGTGACAAAGCAGTTATTTCTGGTCCATATGGTGAATTCTTCATTAATGAATCGGATGCTGAAATGTTGTACGTTGGTGGAGGTGCAGGTATGGCTCCTATGCGTTCGCATCTTTACGAGCTGTTTAAAACGATTAAAACAGGACGTAAAGTTTCATATTGGTACGGTGGTCGTTCTAAAGAGGAGTTATTTTACATCCACTATTTCCGCGATCTGGAGAAAGACTTCCCTAATTTCAAGTTTTATCTTGTTTTGTCTGAACCCCTTCCTGAAGATAATTGGGTAGTGAAAAAAGACATCAATGATACTGCCGGAGATGGTTTCGTTGGTTTTGTTCACCAGGCGGTGATCGATCAATATTTATCAAAGCACGATTCTCCAGAAGATATAGAATTCT
>DEHO01000070.1 GCA_002351955.1 Flavobacteriales bacterium UBA2798 | reverse complement strand
GAAGGTGAATACACTATTCGTACAGAAGACATCCTGAAAGTAATAGAAGAAAATAAAGATTCGCTTGCCTTGGTAATGATGGGTGGAGTGAACTACTACACCGGACAATTCTTCGATATTAAAACCATTACTGCAGCCGCTCAAAAAGTCGGAGCATATGCCGGTTGGGATCTTGCTCATGCTGCAGGAAATGTGGAACTTCATTTGCACGACTGGAATGTTGATTTTGCCGCCTGGTGCAGTTACAAATACCTCAACGCCGGACCCGGTTCTGTATCGGGAGCATTTGTCCACGAAAAACATGCGCATAGCAAATTACCCCGTTTTGCAGGATGGTGGGGGCACGATAAATCCATCCGCTTCAAAATGGAAAAAGGATTTCAACCCATGCCCGGAGCAGAAGGATGGCAGTTGAGTAATGCACCTGTTTTATCCATGGCAGCTTACAAAGCTTCACTCGAACTTTTTGCTGAAGTAGGAATGCCGCAACTCATAAAAAAATCACGATTGCTTTCGGGTTATCTCGAATTCTTAATCGCTGAAGTGAATAAAGCCGTGAGCGGAAAAGAAAATACCCCTCTCGAAATTATTACGCCTCTCGAATGGAATCAACGCGGTGCGCAGATTTCGATGGTTGCACACGGACAAGGGAAAGATCTCTTCAACAAACTGATTGCAGAAGGAGTAATTCCCGATTGGAGAGAACCCAATGTGATTCGTCTTGCACCTGTGCCTATGTACAATAGTTTTGAGGATATGTTCAGGTTTGCAGAAATACTTACAAGGATTTTGAAATCCGCATAACAATGGAGCCACTGCTGCTATTTCTTTTTCGTCACACCAGCACAGCCGGCGGTCAGGGTCTGGAAGGCGAACTGCATTTGCTTCAGATAGCAGGAATTACTGCATTGGTTTTAGGAATGATCAGCTACCAATTGGGTAAAATGAAAACGAATGAGCTTCTTCTTCATTTGGGAAAAGCATTGATTTTAGGTTCCGTGATTCTGAATTTTAGTCCGCTGCTGCAAGGAGAGTCGTCGCAGAAAACCATGACAGTAGCATTACTGTTCGGGCTGACGGGCATCATACTTTCATCCATTATTTTCTTTCAAATTCGTCCGGACAGTGAAGAAGATGAAGAACACTGATTCGAAATAACTGTTAGAATAAAAACACGCAACCCCATGGGAAAAAACGTAACGATAATTGGCGCAGGACTGGTAGGCTCATTGCTTTCCATTTATTTAGCGAAAAGAGGATATAAGGTAACCGCTTATGAACGTCGTCCTGACCTTCGCAAAAACAGAATTTCTGCAGGAAGATCGATCAATCTTGCGCTCAGCGACAGAGGTTGGAGAGGCTTGGCGGGTGTAGGCATTTCGGAAGAGATCCGCAAAGTGGCGATTCCCATGAAAGGAAGAATGATGCATCCGGTGAGTGGAGAACTCACCTATCAGCCTTATGGAAAAGACGAGCAAGCCATCTATTCCGTTTCGCGCGGAGGACTGAATTGTGTACTGATGGATCTGGCAGAGCAACATGGAGTAAAGATCGTATACAATGAAAAGTGTACGGATATAGATCTTGATCATGCCATTACTCATTTTGAAAATGCAGAAACAGGAAAAAACACAACAGTAAGCAGCGATCACATTTTTTCCACTGATGGAGCCTTTTCAGCAGGAAGGATGCAATTGCAGACACGTACCGATCGATTTAATTATTCCCAAACCTATCTCGATCACGGTTACAAAGAACTTACCATTCCCCCAACTGCGAGCGGAGATTTTGCCATGGAACCCAACGCGCTTCACATCTGGCCACGCGGTCAGTTTATGCTGATTGCGCTTCCGAATATGGATAAGAGTTTTACGTGTACATTGTTTTTCCCTTTTGAAGGAGAGAAATCGTTTGAAGCATTGGATACGCCCGAAAAGATGATGAGCTTCTTCAGGGAAACATTCCCGGATGCCATTCCGATGATGCCCACCCTGAAAGAAGATTATTTCAGCAATCCCACTTCATCGCTGATGATTGTTAAATGTTTTCCATGGACCTATAAAGACAAACTCGCCATGGTTGGAGATTCTGCACACGCCATTGTACCGTTTTACGGACAAGGAATGAATTGTGGATTTGAAGACTGCGTGGTACTGGATGAATTGATGAGTAAACATGGATTGGACGCGTCACTGGAGAATGATTCCGAATTATTCAAGAAAGTGTTTTCAGAATACCAGAGCCTCCGCAAACCAGATGGTGATGCCATTGCTGATTTGGCCGTGATGAACTTTATTGAGATGCGCGACAAAACTGCTGATCCAAAATTCCTCTTGCAGAAAAAGATCGAAGCACGATTCAGCACAAAATACCCGGAGAAATGGATTCCACTTTATTCGATGGTAACCTATTCGCCACACATGCGCTATTCTGAGGCATTGCGCGAAGGATTACGTCAGGAAAACATCATGCAAAACATTATGGCAATGCCCGGCATTGAACAAAAATGGGATAGCGAAGAAGTGGAAAAGAAAATTTTAGGGATGTTGAGCTGAGGAATTTCTTTCTGAGAAAAAGTCAGTCCAGCACCTCTTCCCCATACTTATCGATGAAATGATATTCGAGTAGATGGTGAGAGGTAACTCCTTTGATACGGATCCATTTTTTGTATTTCAGAAACCATTTCCAGCGCTGGGAAAAAATTCCCTTTGTAAAATGCGCATAAAGAAAGGGGTGAACAGCCAGACTAATGCCCGACATTTTCTTATCTGCCAGAAGATAGCGCAATTGGTTTTGGATATCATCGGTAATAAGTAAAGTAGCACCAACTTCACCAGAGCCCATACAACAAGGACATTTTTCGGTTGTGGAAATGGATGTTTCAGGACGAACACGCTGACGTGTAATTTCCACCACTCCGAATTTACTTGGAGGAAGTACATTGTGTTTTGCACGATCCAGTTTCATGCATGCTTTGAGGTGATCGAAAAGTTTTTTCTGGTTTTCGCGATCACCCATATCAATGAAATCGACACAAACGATTCCACCCATATCACGCAGACGCAGCAAACGTGCAATTTCATCTGCAGCTTCCATGTTTACCTGAAGTGCATTAGCCTCCTGATCGGTGCTTTTGCGGTTACCTGAATTCACATCGATAACGTGCATTGCTTCGGTATGTTCAATAATCAGGTATCCACCCGACTGAAGTGTTACCTGTTTTCCGAATGCAGCTTTGATTTGACGATGAATTCCGAAATGATCAAAAATATTGTTTGGTCCGGAATACAACTTAACGATACCCTCGCTGCCGGGAGAAATTTTGCGGACATAATTCCTTATTTCTTCGTAGAGCGTTGGATCGTTTACGTGAATATTGTTGAATTTCTCATTGAGAAGATCGCGTAACAATGCTGCAGTACGATCGAGCTCACCGAGAATTTTCTTTGGGGGTTCTGCATCTTTCAATGCCTTGTACAGCTGATCCCATTTTGCAACAAGTGCATTGAGATCCGCGTCCAGTTCACTGAGGTTTTTATTTTGAGCAACTGTCCGGATAATTACTCCAAAATTCTTAGGTCGGACAGAATCAATAATTCCGCGAAGTCGTTTGCGTTCGTCTTCGTCTTTGATCTTGGAAGAGATAGAAATTTTATTGCTGAACGGAACAAGAACGATGTAACGTCCGGCAAGTGTAACTTCAGAACTTAAGCGTGGACCTTTGGATGAAATAGGTTCTTTGGCAATTTGCACCAGGATATTCTGGTTTGCGGAAACAACCTGACTGATCTTACCTTCTTTATCGATATCCTTTTCCATTTCGAACTGATCGAGATGGGAAGTGCTTTGTTTGCGGGTAAGGGAGCGCTTTGTGAATTTGGCAAGCGAAGAAAATTGCGGACCAAGATCGAGGTAATGAAGGAATGCATCTTTCTCGTATCCTACGTTTACGAACGAGGCATTCAGTCCCGGGACGACTCGTTTGACCTTTCCCAGGTATACATCGCCAACCGACCAGGAGTTATTGCCTTTTTCTCTGTGAATTTCTACAAGACGTTTGTCTTGAAGAAGAGCAATAACCACCTCAGTGGGACCAGCATCGATGATGAGCTCGATGTTCAAGCAGTTACGTGTTGACCGACAAATCTTTTACTAGCGCCAAAAGGCACAGATAAACTGTGCCCCGGCTAAAAGATTGATCAAAGAAGGATTACTTCTTCTTTTTATGACGGTTCTTGCGAAGACGCTTCTTCCGCTTGTGGGTAGACATCTTGTGACGCTTTCTTTTTTTACCGCAAGGCATAATTGTAAATATTAAGTTATCGTAATTCGTTTATTTTTTTCTGAACGGACTGCAAAAGTAATGAATCCTCCGACATAGCCAAGACCCTTTGCAAGGCATCCAAACATTTCGTTGTATCACCAGCTAAAAATGCTGCGTCGGATAAGCCCATTAATGCCTCAACCTGTTCTCTACCAGCAGTTGCCGCTACAAGTGCTTCGAATCGTCCCACTGCTTTTTCATACTGACCTGTTTGAATGGAAAATTCGGCCAGGCGTCCGACAGCGATGGTATTCTCCGGGTGGAGTTCGGTAATCTTGTCGAGCATTTTGATACCCTTCATTGGGCCATTGCCACCTCCCATATAATTGAGCGCCAGCACAACAGCAGCCTGTTCGGGATTCATTCCTTCAAAGCTTTTGTCGGGCAGTGTCCGTGGAGCCGACATGAGAAAACCCATTAAAAGAAAAGCCACCAGAAGGATAATCCCCTGGTGGACTTTACTGAAAGAAGATTTCATTATTTCACTTTTACCTTCGACTTAACGCGATCAACGAAAGTCTTGGCAGGTTTAAACGAAGGAATGTAATGCGCAGGGATGATGATCGCCTGATTTTTGGAGATGTTTCTTCCGGTTTTCTCAGCGCGTTTTTTCACAATGAAACTTCCGAACCCACGGAGGTAAACATTGTTACCACGCTCAAGCGATTCGCGGATAGAATTCATAAACGCTTCAACAGTAACCTGTACTGCGACCTTTTCAACTCCGGTCTTTTCAGCGATTTCAGCAACGATGTCAGCCTTGGTCATAAGTAGTGTTTTTAAGATTAACTGGTTTCTTTTTCTTTAGTGTTCCACACAAATATACCCTTAAACCTCAATAACTTGCAAGAACATTGCGATGGAAGTAGTTGTTTTTTAGACGGAAATACCAATTTTACGTCCGAATGACTGATTTTGCCTCAACAATTTACCGTTGGTACACCCAAAACGCCCGAAAACTACCCTGGCGCGAGACCCGCGAACCCTATTTAATTTGGATTTCGGAGGTCATTTTGCAACAAACGAGGGTCGATCAAGGCATGGCCTACTACCATCATTTTGCAAAAAACTACCCCACAGTAGAAAAATTAGCCTCCGCAACGGAAGAGCAAATTCTGAAAAGCTGGCAAGGATTGGGTTATTACAGCAGAGCTCGCAACCTGCACGCTACAGCCCAAATCATTGTAAAGGAATACAAAGGAAAATTTCCTGCAACTTATTCAGGACTCCTTCAGCTTAAAGGAATTGGTCCTTACACAGCAGCAGCCATTTCCTCTTTTGCCTATAGAGAGAAGAAGGCGGTTGTCGACGGAAATGTATCAAGGGTAATTTCCCGGTATTTTGGTATTGAGGAACCGATCGATTCTACAACAGGCAAAAAACTCATTCAGGCCATTGCAGATGAACATATTCCTGAAAAGCGTCCTGATTTGTTCAATCAATCGATAATGGAGTTCGGCGCCTTGCAATGCACTCCAAAAAATCCGAATTGCAGAGATTGCCCCTTACAAACGGGTTGTTTTGCATTCCGCCATAAAAAAGTTGATTTGCTACCGATCAAGGATAAGAAAACAAAGGTAAGTTCTCTTTTTCTGCACTATTTTTTTGTATCCGACAGCACGAAGTATTACATCAGAAAACGCGGGTCAGATTCCATTTGGAAAAATATGTACGAATTACCTTGTACAGCAAATGAAAAAGAAAGTAAAACCGGTAAAATCCATATCGACAAAAACTGGAAGATTCCGGCCTCTGCAACATTCCGTTTTGACGTGGCGGCATACAGGCATCAGTTAAGCCATCGCACTATTTATGCTCAATTCTCGGAGATCCGTTTAAGCAGAAAATTTAAGCCCCCTCAAGGCTGGATCGGTGTAGCACTGAATGAGATGCCTGACGTTGCCATTCCCCGTTTGATCGAGCGCTTTCTGGAAGAGCATTTCTCTTCCCATGGTGTTTAGCTTTTTGTATATTTGTTCGGCATCATTGTAGTCAGCTATGGCAAGAAGCGTTAATAAAGTCATTTTAATCGGCAACCTTGGGAAGGATCCCGAAGTGCGTCGTATGGAAAACAACATTGCGAAAGCAACATTTGCATTGGCAACCGGTGAAACCTACCGGGATAAAAACACCAATGAATTAAAAACCATAACCGATTGGCACAATATTGTTGTGTGGAGAGGTTTGGCAGATGTTGCGGAAAAGTACCTTAAGAAAGGCATGCAAGTCTATATTGAAGGGCGATTAAAAACCCGCTCTTATCAGGATCAGAGTGGTGTTACCAAATACATTACCGAAGTAGTTGCAGACAATCTTGTAATGCTTACCCGGGGTAATGCAGAAAGTGGATCAACATCTGCAGCAACTGCTCAGGGTCATGGCAACGAAGACATGAGTGGCGGCGGTTATGAAATTTCCGGACCTGATGGCGGAGATGATCTGCCATTTTGAGTTGAACCAAAGCAAAAGCATTGGAACCTCCCTCGGTACACGCTCTATCTGATCTTTTTCTGATCATTCTTCACGCACCCTCAGCGGGCACTGTTATCTCCATGGTAATTATTGGGATACTTTTGATCTGCTCTGCCGTAATTTCTGCTTCTGAAGTCGCCTATTTTTCATTGACAGCAAAAGATCTCCAAACAATTCGCGAAAGTGAAGACCCTGTTCATCGCCGCATTGCCGGAATTCTGGAAAAACCGCAACAGTTACTTGCTACAATTCTAGTAGCAAACAATATGGTTAACGTTGCCATTGTCATTCTGAGCACAACGGCCTTAAGCGACATGGTTGATTTTGAACATTCACCGGCATGGTTTGAATTCATTGTAGAAGTGATTGGTGTAACAGCAATGATCCTCATCATTGGTGAAGTTGTTCCAAAAATTTATGCCAACAAATTTTCACTTCGGGTTGCAGGAGTGATGTCGAAACCATTACTGGTTTTGAAACAACTGTTATGGCCTATTTCACAAATGCTCATCACCAGCTCCAATTTCATCAATAAACGTGTCAAGAAGAAAAGCTCAACAATGACGGTAGATGAACTTGGTCACGCCCTTGAAATAACACTTGGAGAAGGAGAAGCCACGCAGGGAGAGAAAAAAATTCTGGAAGGAATAGTACGGTTCGGTAACACCGATGCGCGTCAGATTATGAAACCCCGCATGGATGTTGTTGCTGTTTCCATTGATTTGAATTTTTACGGTTTAATTGCACTCATTATTGATTCAGGGTTTTCACGAATTCCTGTTTATGAAGGAACACTGGATACCATTAAAGGAGTGCTGTACATCAAAGACCTCATTCCACATTTAAATGCCAGTGATGATTTTAAATGGCAGAGCCTGATACGAGATGCATTTTTCGTTCCTGAAAATAAAAAAATTGATGATCTGCTGAAGGAATTCAAAGACGCAAAAATTCACCTTGCCATTGTGGTTGATGAATATGGAGGCACGCAGGGAATTGTTACACTGGAGGATGTCATTGAAGAAATTGTTGGCGAGATCACTGATGAATTTGATGATGAAAAAATTTCCTATTCAAGAATTGATGAACGCAATCTTGTTTTTGAAGGAAAGACCTCACTTATCGATATCTATAAAGTGATAGGGATCGAAGGTGAAGAATTTGAAAAGGCCAAAGGAGAAAGTGATACGCTTGCAGGATTTCTTCTTGAACAAAGCGGAAGGATGTTGCAGGCCGGTGAGAAAGTGCAGTTTGGAGAATACACCTTTACCATTGAAGCTGCCGACAAGCGCAGAATCAAACAAATAAAAATGACACTTCCTGCAGAATGAAATACAGTTTTCTAAAATTCCTGGTTGTAATTGGCATCGCATTTTTTTCCGCATGCAGCGAAGAAGAACCCGGCGTACCCAAGCCAAGAGGATACATGCGTATTGATTTCCCTGAAAAAGAATACATCGAATTCCGTGGAGATTGTCCTTACACTTTCGATTTTCCTTCCTATGCGCGAATTGATCATATAGGTCGCGATACTGTTACCTGGTGTAATAAAAACATTGAGTTTGTTCCGTTCAGAGGAACCATGCATTTAACGTATAAACGTCTGCAAGGAAATGTTGCCCGTTTTATTGAAGAGTGTCATAATATGGCCTACGATCATTCCATTAAAGCAACGGCCATAGAACGCAAACAATTTGTGAACGATACCGCGCAGGTATTCGGATTGCTTTACGACATTCAGGGAAATGCAGCTTCTCCGCTTCAATTTTATATTACTGACTCCACTACTCATTTTATTCGTGGCGCGCTTTATTTCCAGGCAAAACCCAATTACGATTCCATACTCCCGGTACTAACGTATGTTAGAGAAGATGTAGAACGCTTTATCGAAAGCCTACGCTGGAAGTAATTTTAAGGAAAATTTATCATCTCAATTGAAATTTAAAGCGATGATAATCAATAATATAATAAAATATTAATTGTTGTATAAACAACTATTGTAGCAATGTGTTATATTTGCTGAACTAAATTCAAAACAATGAGCTACAAAGAAAAAGTTACGACCATGTATAATATGGTCAATTCAGGTCAGATCCTTGATGCATTTGAAAAGTACTACCACAACGATGTTGTGATGCAGGAAATGGGAGAAGCTGAACGCGTTGGAAAAGATGCAAACCGCGAATACGAAAAGAATTTTGTCGGTTCTGTTAAAGCCATTAATGGTGGCGGCGTGGATGCGATTACCTCAGATGAAAGCAATGGTGTTACAATGGTAGAGAGCTGGATGGACATCACCTTTCAGAATGATGCACGTGTAAAACTGGAACAGGTTGCAGTTCAATACTGGAAAGGCGATCAAATTGTAAAAGAACGTTTCTATCACAAATAATCCCTAAACCCTGAAAAAAAGAAAGCGATGTTCTCACATCGCTTTTTTTATTTAGAAATGAATATCTAGCACAGGGTGTAGCTCAAGATTATTCTCCGCCTGTTTGCGTTTGTAATAGTGATCAATATCGATAAACGCCACGCCGGTAAGTGTTACTGTTTTACCCTCCAGTGTTTTTTTATTCTGATCCAAAAACTCTCTCACACGAATATAATTTTGCAAATAGCGCGATTGTCGTGCGTATGAACAACCGGGATTTGGTGCTTCGCATATCAGGTAATTCTCGTTATCGTCAATTAAACGAATGTGATAATCTCCATCGCGTTCCTTTGATAACTTGTGCACTTTAGCACGAACTGTGTAGGTCCGTAATTCCAGATCCTGCCGACCGGTTCCCCATTTCACTTCTGGTACGACTATCTTCCCAAGAGAATCCAATCGTGCAGGAATGGGGATCGTATCGATCTGGTTTACGCGATCGTCAATTACAACTTTTACCGGACGACGTGTTTTCCCATTGCAGGAATCGGGATCATTCTTGCCCTTATTACAGGAAAGCAGTAACAACATCGCATGCAAAAACACAACTACAAACCAAACCTCACGAATTCTCATCCCTTAAAAGTGCTTACAATTACCAGATCAAAGAAATTTTATCCGCTGCTCTTCGCATGGGATCACCTTCTTTTACGTTGAATGCCTGAAAAAACTCAGGCATGTTTGCCAATGGTCCAAGCACACGGTATTTTCCGGGTGAATGTGGATTGGTAAAGACCTGCAATTTCATACTGCTCTCAGTGTGGTTTTCCTTCCATACCTGAGCAAATGCAACGAAGAAACGCTGCTCTGCAGTAAATCCGTTTATTTTCTTACGCTCCTTACCTTCAAGTGAACGTTGATAAGCATAATACGACATGGTTAATCCACCTAAATCGGCAATGTTTTCTCCCAAAGTCAATTCACCGTTGACGAAAATTCCGGGTAGCGCTTCGAAGGAATTAAAATGTTCAACAAGTTTGTTGGTACGGGCAGCAAACTTCAATGAATCGTCGGATGTCCACCAGTTCACAAACTGACCGGTTGCATCAAATTGCGCACCCTGATCATCAAATCCGTGCAGAAATTCATGTCCGATCACTGCTCCCATACGGGCGTAGTTAACAGCATCCTCAGCATTCGGATCGAAAAACGGAGGTTGCATAATTCCTGCAGGAAATACAATTTCATTCCATGTAGGATTGTAATAAGCGTTAACGATATGAGGAGCCATTTGCCATTCGCTGCGGTCGATCGGCTTACCTAACTTTTGTGTGTTCTCCGTTACCTTAAACTTCGATTGCTCCATCCAGTTCTTGAAATAAGACTCACGTGTGATACTGAGCGTAGAATAGTCGGTCCACTTATCAGGATAGCCGAGTTTACGTGTAAAAGAAGCCAATTTTTCGAGTGCTTTTGTTTTTGTAACCGGACTCATCCACTCCAGCTTATCCAAACGTCCGCGGAAAACAAACATGATATTGTCGACCATTTCATTCACCTTCAGTTTGCTTTCCGGCTTGAAGTGCTTATCTACAAATGCATGTCCGAGCGCTTCGCCAATGGCAGTCCAGCCGATGGAATTGATTGCCCGTTCCCAGCGTGGTTTCATTTTTTTTGTTCCGCGAAGTTGCGTACTGAAAAAGCTGAACACTTCCTGTTCAATTTCGCTGCTTAGCTTTCCGGATGCAGCTTCAAAGAAATGAATCTTAAGATAGTCTTTCCAAACATCGAGAGATACTGAAGTAATCATTGCCTCTACCCGCTTGAAAAATGCCGGCTGACCAACAATGATAGTATCCGCTTTCGCCAAACCGCGGTCGTTAAAATATTTATTCCAATCGAACGAAGGAACTGATTTTTTGAAATCGGCAATACTCATTTTATTGTACTGCGCTTCGATGTTGCGCATTTCAACAGGACCCATCGATGCTTCTGCCAATTGGGTTTCGAGGTCGAGAACTGAAGCTGCTGCTTTGTCGGCTTTGGTTTTATCGTAACCTAAAAACACGAACATGCGAGAAAGATGCGCGATGTAATTGTTGCGAAGTTTAACTGATGAAGAATCGCTCTTGAAATAATAATCCTTGTTGGGCAACAACAATCCGCTTTGCGAAATATATGCCATGTGGCGATTGATGTCCTTCAGATCCTGATCAATTCCGGTATCGAACAAAGGATGGATCCCGTAATTGTGATGATGAGCAATAACAGCAGCAAGTTCTTTCTTCGATTTAATGGCATCAATTTTTTTGAGATCAGTCTGAATGGGTGCAATCCCCTCTTTATCGCGTTTTGCACTATCCATGAAACTTGCATAATAATCACCGATCAGCTGACGATGATCGCCCTTTGGATATTTTCCGGCTGCCGCTTCTTCGAGAATTGCACGAAGCTTACGGTTGTTATCGTCGGAAAGAATATTAAAACTACTCCAGCGGTTTTCTGTTGCAGGAACCGGATTGTTACGAACCCAGTTACCATTTGCAAACGAATAAAAATCTTTACGAGGATCGATTTTAGGATCCATATCCTGAAAATCGATTGTACCTGCAACGGTTTCAAATGTAAACGAAGGCATTTCTTCCTTCACTGCCTCAACGGCAACAGCTGTGTTCTTATCCGAACCACTTACCTCAACCTTAGAACTTTTTCCACCCGATTTACAGGCAGCTGCACTTACAATAGCAGCAAGAATAATTACATGTAGTCTTTTCATAATTGTAGAATGAAGTCCGAAATTAATGAATTTGAAGCAATCCCCCACAAAAATGCATTCTGCTAATTATCCCGCTGATACCCAGCAGCACTTATTCTGCCCTAAGCATTGCGATATGTGGAATATCATCTTCGAGATAGGTTTCGCTTACCTGAACAAAGCCAAATGAGGAATAAAATTTTTTCAGGTATTCCTGGGCAGAAATCCGGATGGCGCATTTCCCGTAACGTTGTTCAATTTCCCGAATACAAAGCTCCATTAAAGCGATACCGGCACCTGAACCTCTTACAGCAGAAGATGTACAAACTCTGCCAATGGAAGCTTCGGAATATGAAATACCCGGTTCAAAAATGCGTGCCACTGCAACAATTTCTCCGTTTTGATCTCTTGCAAAAACATGGATCGCCTTTTGATCCTTTCGGTCCAGTTCCGGATAAGGACAATTTTGTTCCACCACAAAAACATTAGTACGAAGTTCCAGCAGATCGTATAGGTCATTCGGAGACAATTCATCAAAAGGAACAACAAACCACTTCATCTGGAGAAAATAAATCCAAGTACGATCAGCAAAGGATAAAACCAGGGAAGAAATGCAGCGTAACGATCACTTTCGAGAGGTTCGAATTTCTTCTTTTTTGCAAACTGTTTTAAGCGAACACGGATTTGTTCACGAAATAACATGGTAAAACCAATTCCCCAAAGCGTTGCGGTGATATGAAAGAGATTGCCGTAAATAATTGACCGCAGCAAGGGTGTTTCAGAATCGAAATAGATCGGAATGATCGACATCAGTACAGGAATCACCAGATACATTATGGCAAGGATCAATCGGAAAGTGCGAAAAAGTTCATCGAACTGACTTCTGGTCTTTAGAAGCCGACCTTCATTAAGCACATAAAAAACCACAGGCGCAAACGCCCAAATCAAGCCACTTCCACCATGCCCCATCATTCCGAAAACAGTATGTACAAGCGAGTACCATGCAAGAGTGGAAATGCTAAGCAGGAAAAACATCCAGGCTCCAAGAACTTTTTCTGTAAAGACTGCAATAAAAGCCATCAGGACCAAATCAATAAGCAGGTGAACAACGGATGATCGCCATTCAAATCCATGCTGAAATGCAACTGTGAGGCGCTGCATGAAATCTGTTCCTTCATCGAAACTTCCAAACACATGTTGCAGATTTGGAAACACCAATGTAGCAACAGTTACACCAAGCGAACAAGCCATCAATGCATACGACTGCAATGGGGCAGGTTGTTTACTGGTATAAATTTCTGAAAACATCAGGCGACTTTTTCAAGTATGGAATCGAAGGTGTAAAATAGGTAATTTTCAACAGAAGGGCATCCCATTTCAGAAAGTAATTTACCGTAGTGAGCAACCTGCTGTTTGTGTTCTTCGCGTTGTTTTCCGGTTTTAAAATCAATAACTACAGTACGATCCTTGAAAAACACAACACGATCCGGCCTCCACATTGTACCTGAGGCATCGATTAATTCAAGTTCTGATACAGCATTTTGTCCTTCAGCAAAAGATTCTCTCAAAAAAGGATGGGAAAAGATTCTATCCATCTCTGCCTTTACCCCATCATAGGTAGTACCGGCAGCAGCAATTTCCGTTTCAAGTGAACGAAGGACAGTATCGATCTCTGCT
Organism: Flavobacteriales bacterium UBA2798; assembly: GCA_002351955.1. Taxonomy (GTDB): domain Bacteria; phylum Bacteroidota; class Bacteroidia; order Flavobacteriales_D; family UBA2798; genus UBA2798. The sequence continues at coordinate 54,911 of DEHO01000070.1, read as the reverse complement.
ATATTCTTCAATTTTGACAATACCAAATGAACAAGATTTCCTAGCCGGATAGAAACCATTCCGGCACTTTCTCCCCATGCACGTTGCGACTCATAACTGATACGTAAACGTTCCTGCCAATTTACAGGCCTTGAAGGTTTGAGCACTACCATTGATGCATCACTTCGTTTTGAATTTTTTATTCTTTCTGATGTTCCCAATGTGTATTCGCTGGTTTCATCGCTGATTTCGGGAATCAAATTTTTTATAAGCGAAGAAGCCCAACCACGGGATAAGTGTTGTGAAAAAACCAATAATTGTTCTTCGGCCCGGGTAAACGCAACATAGAGTGAGTTGATCCGATCAAGCTCTGTACGTGCAGCTTCTTCCTCATAAATCTCCTTTTTCCCTATCTGTGAAAATGTTTCCTGACTGGTTTTAAAAAGAGCGTTCTGCAGTGGATCAAAAACAGGATCCAGCTCAACCCATAATCGCTGTTTTCCCTTCTTATTATCATCCCACCAGGTAAGCAATGGCATCATCACCACCGGAAACTGCAAACCTTTTGATTTGTGGATGGTCATCACCTTAACAGCATCCGACGAATCCGGTAATTGCACGGAGAGTTTCTCTGATTTTTCCTTCCACCACTCTTCGAACGCATGTAAATCATTTTCCCGTTGCGAAAAACTGAATACCTGATCGAGAAATGCATTCATGAATGCTTCATCTCTTTCAAGCGATAAGGATGAAATAAGGTATTCTGCCAACTGATACAGCGAGAACCGTAACATATCATCCGTGTTGAGCTTTAACTGCAGCACTTCAAATAATTTGGCAATATCAATTGTCCGCCTGCCTTTGTATTCTGTTGACGCTTTATCCAACACCGGATAGAAATCACTACCCGGAAGACAGTGATGAATAAGTAATTCAGCGAGCTTGCCATTGTTTTCTTCATCTTCCGGACGAGTCATCCATCGGATTACAGAAGCTATCATTTGAACTTTCTGTGAAGTACGAATCAATAAACTATCCGGAGAAACAACCGGAACTCCCGCACGAGCCAATGCAGCAGCCATATGATCTCCCTCCGCATTGGATCGCACCAGTACACAAATATCAGAATACGCATATCCTTGCACACGCATTGTTTCAATACTCTGAAGCAACCAGGCAGCGTGTTCTTCGATCAGTTGTTTCCGTTTCATTTCTTTTGATGAAAAACGAATGGAAACAAATCCGTAATCTCTGTTGTTGGGGACCTTTTGTTCGAGATGATCGTAAACCGATGCAAGCGCATGGGGAAACTGCTGGCGAAAGGCAGAAAAAAATGAATTATTAAAGTCGACAATTACCTTGCCTGAACGATAATTGGTATCAAGCGTATGAAATTCGAATTGGTCATTAAATAGCCATTGTTTTTGCCGCATCAAGGATTCATTCTCGCTACCATAAAGATGAGGCAAACATGCAAATTGCTCAACTTCTCCATTGCGAAAACGATATATGGATTGTTTACCATCACCTACAATTAAACTGGTCTTTCCCATAGCAAGCGTGTTCTCCACCAAAGGAATAAAATTATGCCATTGCATTACCGAAGTATCCTGAAACTCATCAATCATGATATGGTCGTACCGTTCGCCTACTCTTTCGTAGATGAACGGAGCGGGATCATATTTCACCAATGCAGAAACCAATCTGTTGAAATCATCAATAAACAAAAGATCACGTTCTTCTTTTATTGTTTCTATGCGTGATCGGATCTCATGCAACAAGAGCACCTGATGGATCTCCCTGTATAAATGCATTGCTGCGAAATAAGTAGCATCTTTTAATGCAGCACAAATTTTTTTCTGGGCATCATTCAAAAAAGGTCTGACTTCATCTACCAATGCGCCATTCTTCTTTTTGAAATCAGTGGAAAACCAATTGTCCTTTTCCACTACCTCGGTAAATCGTGTTCCGAATTTTAATTCTTCCAGCCGACCACCAATTGCCTTCACTTTTAAAAATGCTGCAAAAGCACTCGTTTGTTTGTAGGAGAAATCATCGACACTTAAACCCATCTTGGTGATTCGGTCAATAATTTCCTCCGCGACTTTTACCTGCGCAGCCCTAAACGTGTTGACTTGATCTTTAAGTTTCAAAATGAGTGTATTCAATTCTTCTGCCGGTATTTCTGAAAGCTTTGCTAATGGTTCAACACTGTCTTCACGAAAGAGTACTTTATTGGCGAATTCTTTCATCAGGTTTGCCACATCCCATCGATCGCCTTCGCTGGTATTCTGTTGCAACCAGCTGTTTAGCATTGCTGTGATACGCTCATCTTTTCCTGCATCGTCAATCAATCGGTCGACAGCCTCATCAACAATTGTTTCTTTTTCCATAACCACATCGAAATCCATTGGCAGTTGGAGATCGCGGGAAAAGGTTCGGATGATGAGGTGGACAAAACTATCGATGGTTGACACAGAAAGTTCTGAATAATTGTGAAGGATAGCCTTTAGCGTTCGTTCGCTCCTCATACGAATCATTTCGTTGGGAAGGCTTAAAACTTTCCGGTATTCATCCAATAAAAGCGGGTCATAAAGCGGGGAGAGCGGATCGGCCGACAATACACGTAAATGATGCAGCACGCGTTCTTTCATCTCTGCTGCAGCCTTTCGGGTAAAAGTGATGGCAAGGATCTTACGGAAGTAATTGGGATTATCTCCCGAGAGTGCAAGGCGCAAATACTCCCTCACAAGGGTAAAGGTCTTGCCTGATCCTGCTGAAGCATTATAAACCAGGAAGTTCTTTCCCTGCCCTTTTGATAGGGGCGCATTTCCGCTTGTTTGAATACTCATCCGTTGCTACAATTCGCTTGCTTTTCTCCCTAAAATTAATGATCTTTCGGAATAATCCTTCATTAATGAAAAAGCTATTATTCTCTGCTTTACTGGTGGTTTTTGCATTCACTGTAAAATCACAGGAAAATATTGTCCCGGGTCAGGTGATGGTGATGCTGCATCACCAGGAATCTCCGTCAGCATTTGTTGAGCGACTTAATGCTCTTTATCCCGGAATTGCTTTTCGTGTTGAGCAAGTGCTTTCTTCTGACATCAATATTCACCTGCTTCGTTTCAATGATCTGCAATACAGTCATACCGAAGCACTCAATGCAGTTGTTCGAGATAAAGCGACAGCTCTTGCACAATTCAATCATATGAATGTAACTCTCAGAGATACCTGTCCGAACGACCCTTCTTTTGGCAATCAGTGGGCCTTTTACAATAACGGATCCAACGGTGGCAGCGGTACTTCCGATATTGAAGCCTGCAATGCATGGTCGGTTGGAAGAGGAGGATTAACTGCGCAAAATGACCGGATCGTTGTTGCAGTCATTGATGGTGGCTTTGACCTGAATCATCCGGATATCAGTTACTATGTAAATCCCGGCGAAATTCCGGGAAACAGCATTGATGATGACAACAACGGTTATGTGGATGACGTAAATGGATGGAATGCCAGCAATAACAACGCAAATGTACAGGGCGGAAGCTGGGAGTCGCATGCCACCCACGTATCCGGAACAGTTGGCGCCAAAGGTGGAAATTCGACAGGAGTTACCGGTGTAAACTGGGATGTTGATATTCTTCCCATCAAAGGTTCAAGCGGAAACGAATCTATTGTTGTTGCTGCCTATTCGTATGTTCTTAAAATGCGTCGCACCTACAACACCACCAACGGTGCAGAAGGCGCTTTCGTTGTGTCCACCAACTCCTCGTTTGGCGTTGATCTTGGAAACCCTGCCAATTACCCTATATGGTGTGCTATGTACGACACATTGGGTAAAGAAGGAATTCTATCGGCAACAGCTACTGCAAATGCCAATTACAATGTCGATACCCAGGGAGATATTCCAACGGCATGCCCCAGCAATTGGATGATCTCGGTTACCAATACCCGCAGCGACGATTCAAAAGCTACTGCAGGTTATGGCGCAACCACCATTGATCTTGGCGCACCAGGAACAAATATTTATTCCACAACCATGAACGGCAATTATGGCAATATGAGCGGGACCTCAATGGCTACCCCGCATGTTGCCGGAACAATTGCATTGATGTGGTCGGTTGCCTGTACACAATTAATAACCGACTACAAAAACGATCCGGATGCATTGGCTTTACAAATGAAGTCCTATTTACTCAATGATGGAGTCGATTCTGTGTTCGCTTTGCAAAACATCACTGTAACCGGTGGAAGACTGAATCTATACAAAGCCTTATTGGCAGTGCAGGAATACGATTGCACAAGCGGATCAATCGGCATTGAAGAAACAGCTGCAACACTATTGAGATTTTACCCCAACCCGGCAACCGATGAAATTACGCTCATCGTACCGGAGGGAATGGAAGGATTAATCAACATCAGCATATTCAACATGACCGGCCAACAGGTTTTGAGCAAAAGTTTCAGTGGTCAAAACATGATCTCCCTCAGTTTGCTGGATTTGTGCGCAGGTATTTATTCTATCAGTTTGAGCACTTCAAATAATGCTGCTATATTTGGCACATTAATTCGCCAATAAATGTTGAGAATTCTGACTGTATTTGTTCTGCTTACCACCTTTCTTACAGGTTCGGGGATCAGGACATTCATTACAGTTCGTTTCCATTTTCAGCAGGAAGAAATTGCAAAAACACGTTGCGAAAACAAAGCGAAACCGGAGTTAAAATGTAATGGTAAGTGTCAGCTTGCCAAAGAGCTCAAACAGGCAGAAGAAAAAAGTTCAGATCCTGCGCAACCTGTAAACCCAAGCAGCTATTCCTTTCCCGATTTACATGTATTTCCTTTGGCAAATACAGATTTCAATCTGAATTTATTCCCCACGAAAGTTAAACGCTTCGGCAGTCTTTTCTATCACCCGCTATCGGGAACTTCTGAACTCTCTGCGCCTCCACCTGAGTGCTGATCCTCTTTCACTGTTTCGTCAGCAAAAGCTGATACTACTCAAAAAATCAAACCATGAAAAGGATACTATTTTTCCTTTTCCTGCTGATGTATTCCGTATGCGCGCATGCCTGTGATATCTGTAATGTTTATTCAGGCATTACACCAAGCGACTTCAGAAACAGTTTTGGCATCATGTACAGAAGTCGGTACCTGAAAGGAAATTTTCCTGCTCAGGGATTACCCGAAGTCCGTCATGCCGCACACCAGACTGATACCGGAATCACCAAGGGAAAGGAACTGTTCAATGTTGCTGAATTACGCTTTCGTTTATTCGGAGGAAAGAAGAAACAATGGAATCATTTGTTCATTCTTCCTCTGGTAAACAATTACCGGAGTTTAAATGGATACACCCAGTTTGATGTATATGGCCTCGGAGATCCGACCATTATCAGCAACAGGATTCTTTTTAATACGCAATCGGATTCAGCAGAATTTACACACCGACTGAGCATTGGAGCAGGCGTTAAACTACCATTTGGCGGACGTAAATTCCACTATCTGGGGAAAACCGCTGATCTGGATATGCAAGGGTCATCCGGAAGCACCGATTTTCTCTTAACAATGGAATACATTGGGAAAAAAGGTCCAAGCGGTTGGATAGTATTCTCCAGCTATAAAATCAACACATCAGGAACAGAAAGTTACAAGTACGGTAATTCATTTAACCTGAATCTGCTGATGTTTTACCAGGCTAAACTATCACCCGGAAAAATGCTGATGCCCAACTGGGGATTTCTGCTGGAAAAAGCTGCTGCAGATCGCCAGAGTGGCGCTACAGTTGACGCCAGCGGAGGCAGAGTTGGGATGTTGCACCTCGGACTGGATTATTTCAGTGGAAGGATGCAGTGGCAATTCAGCTACCAACCCGGGCTATTCAGTGTAATGAACGGGCAACAATTTCCCCTTATAAACCGTTTTATTCTTGGCATGACTGTAAGTCTGTAAGGGATATCACAAAAAATGAACTGAAATTAAACTAACTTACAAGTATGAAAACTTCATTTAAACAGGCAACAATTATCGGCCTTGCGGCTCTAACTTCACTTTCGGCATGTCGTAAAGACGAAGATCCACCGGCGCAAACGCCAACCCCTACACCAACATCCATTAAACTGGAACTGGAACATAAAGTTGGCAGCTCTGCATTGGTATTGAATTCCAATTTAACCGATGCTTTTGGTACTGTGTTTACCATTTCAAGAGCAGATTTTTATGTGAACGGATTTGCATTTACCAACGATATGGGTGATACCATTCTCAATCACACGCCTCATTATGTTGTTCGTCCAAACGTTACAGAAATTGTTTTGGGCAATGTATCAGGCACACATGCACATGAAATGAGTTTTAATATTGGAGTTGATCCCGCATCAAATCTTTCCGTTGACCCCGCTACACAACCTGCAGGATCTGCTTTGGGTGTACAAACACCGTCGATGTACTGGAGCTGGAGTTCAGGTTACCGTTTTGTGGTGATCGAAGGAAATGCTGATCGTAACGCTGACGGTGTTCCGGAATCAATGTACCAGTTTCATATTGGCATGAACTCATTGTACAAGGCCATTGAATTGCACCTGCATCAGGATCTAACTGCAAATGCAAGTAACACGGTTCACATTGAAATCGATTATCTTCGCTTCTTTGACGGAATCAACATGTCCTTAAGCACATCGCACACTCACACCATGGACAATATGCCTTTGGCTACGCAATTCATGAATAACGCAGACTCTGTATTCAGTGTTCACGTGCATTAATCATTTAATCTAAAGAAATATGAAATTCAGGATAACCATCGCGCTGCTCGCTATTGCAGGACTCGTTTCTTGCAAAAGAACACCCGAAGATCCGCCTTCAACAAAAGGCACCTTGCAAGTGAACTTTACGGCCTCCTTTAACGGGCAGCCGATGGTCCTGAATTCTGTTTATTCAAGTGCATTGAACTACCGCATTAAACCGGAAACCGTAAAATATCTGCTGCATCATTTTCAACTGAAAAGAACAGACGGAAGTTATTATGAAATCCGTGAAGCAGTGAATATCAATCACGCGAATGCAACAAACGGATTTAGCATACAACTCGAACCAGCGAATTATACGGCAGTGAAATTTGGATTGGGTGTAGATGCAAGCATGAACAATGCAGATCCCAATTTATTACCCCCATCTCATCCGTTTTCAACTAACCAGGCCAATGATCTTCATTGGAACTGGAGTACGGGATACATCTTCGCAAAATTTGAAGGTCGCGCCGACACCAGTGGAACAGGTTCAGGAAATCTCGATCGTCTTTTCTTTTTTCATCCGGGCGCCAATACACTTTACAGTGAAGTGGAATTGACATCGTCATTTGGCATTACCACTGGGCAAACCAGAACCATAACCATTGACCTCGATGTAAATAAACTCATCACCAATACATCAGATACTATTGATCTCAAATACGATTTTTCGACACATACCAACGACAACTATCCATTAGCTGAACGTTTCATTCTACTCATGCGCAATGCTTTCTCCATTCAATAATGAAACCAACTTTTTTCATAGCTATACTTCTGCTAACGCTTGCCTCCTGCAAAAGAGAGGAAGATCCAGTATTGAGCGATCGCTATGAGTTACGTGTTCCTCCGGGATTTCCCAATCCGAATATTCCGGCTGATAATTATATTTCCAAATCGAGAATTGAATTAGGTAAAAAACTATTCTTCGATAAACGATTATCATCCGACAATACCATCAGCTGCGCATCTTGTCATTTCCCTCAAAATGCATTTTCGGATGTGAGTCCCTTAAGTGTAGGCGTACAGGGAAGAATCGGTTTCAGAAATGCACCGCCATTATTCAATCTCGCTTGGATGCCGCTTCTTATGAAAGATGGCGGAGTTCCAACATTGGAATTACAAGTGCATGCCCCCATTTCAGATATTGCAGAAATGGATTCGGATATTCTGCAGGTAATTGATGAAATCAAAAACGATTACAACGATTTGAGTCTCTATGCTTACAAACGTCCATTCGACACGTATGTTCTCACTCGTGCACTAGCAACTTTTCAACGGACACTCATAAGCGGCGAATCACGTTATGACAGTTATATAATCCATGGCGGATCGCTTACTGCATCGGAATTACGTGGTAAGGATTTGTTTTTTGCAGATTCGCTGCATTGTGCAGATTGCCACAGCGGATTTAATTTTACAAGTTTCAATTTTGAAAATAACGGTTTATCCCTCAATCATCCAGATACAGGAAGAGCCAGAATTACCTTACTTCCGCAAGATGTAGGCAAATTCAAAGTAGCTTCATTGCGAAATGTGGAAGTCACGGCACCTTATATGCATGATGGTAGTCTTGGAACACTGGAAGATGTCATCGATCATTACGCTTCAGGTGGTCAACCGCATGCGAATAAGAGTCCGCTCATTACCGGCTTTTCACTCAGCAATCAGGATAAAAGCGATCTGATTGCATTTTTGAAAACACTTACCGATCATCGATTTTTAAATAACCCGTCATTTCGCCCTTAAAAGATTTTTAACTTGCAGTCATGAAGCGTATTTCAGTTTTATCGGTGTTTATTCTTATTGTGGTGCTGATTGCCTGCCGCAAGGATGTTTTCATTGGTGAATACGAAACAACTCCCTATCAGCTGCGCATTCCTCAGGGATTTCCTCAAATGGTTATTCCTGTAAATAACCCAATGACCGTTGAAGGGGTTGAATTGGGAAGAAAATTATTCTACGAAGAACTATTATCGGCAGACAACACACAATCGTGTGCAAGTTGTCATTTGCAATCGAATGCATTTGCAGATCCGCGCCGTGTTTCCGTTGGAATTACCGGTGCAGAAGGAACACGCAATGCGATGGCCTTGATCAACCTTGGCTGGGAACAATTTTTCTTTTGGGACGGGCGTTCTGCAACCCTCGAGGATCAGATTTTTGAACCCATCCGAAATCCGGTGGAGATGAACGACACCTGGCCAAATGTTGAACGTAAGCTTCGTGCCAGTGAAGAATACAGAGATTTGTTTCATAAAGCATTCGGAACACCGGGTATTGACTCTGTTCGTACTGTGAAAGCCATTGCACAATTTTTGCGCACACTTATTTCAGGTAATTCCAAGTTTGATAAGGTTGCACGAGGACAAGCCTCCTTTACTCCCAGTGAGGCAAATGGATTCGATCTCTTTATGCGCGACAAAGACGACAACAACGGAATATCCGGAGGCGATTGTTTCCATTGCCATGGTCCGATCTTGATGGCAAAACAACTTTTAGCGAACAATGGACTTGACACTATTTTTATTGATCCGGGTAAAGCGGGAGTAACGTTTAATCCGAGTGATGTCGGAAAATTTAAAACCACTACGCTACGCAATATTGAGCTTACTGGTCCATATATGCATGATGGGCGTTTTGCGACGCTTGAAGAAGTTATTAATCATTACAGTTCGGGTGTAAAAGTTTCACCTACCATTGATCCCTTGATGAAATTTGCAGCAGATGGCGGTGTTGGATTAACACCACAGGAAAAAATCGACATGAAAAATTTCCTGCTAACGTTGACAGATTGGGATTTCATCAATGACCCGGCATTCAGCGATCCTGATTTGTAACAGAAGCCTTCAATTTTCCCGTTCTCGTTCCTTTTACCTATATTCATGGAAACAATAGCGATTTTTCCATGCAAAAAATTCTTCTGATAGAAGACGAGATCAGCGTAGTTAACTTTATTAAAAAAGGACTTGAAGAAGAATCCTATTCAATTGTTGTTGCACTTACCGGAGAAGAAGGAGAGAAACTAGCACGGGAGCAGGTTTTTCAATTGATCATTCTAGACATTATGTTACCGGGGAAAAGTGGTTTGGAAGTTTGTCAAAATATCCGCTCGTTTAATACGAAAACCCCCATTTTGTTTTTAACCGCATTGGGAACATCAGAAAATGTTGCATTAGGTCTGAATACCGGTGCCGACGATTATCTGATCAAACCGTTTAAATTCATTGAGCTGAGTGCGCGAATAAAAGCTCTGCTACGGAGAAGTTCCGGAGAACTGATATCTGAAACAACAGATCACATCCTTGAGATTTCCGATCTGACAATAGATGATCGCGCAAAACAAGTGTTTCGAAATGCAAAACCAATTACATTGACAGCAACGGAATACCGGCTCTTATTGACTTTGGCAAAAAACAAAGGAAAAGTTATGTCGCGATCTGAGTTGCTTGAATCGGCCTGGGACATCCATTTCAATCTTGGCACCAATGTAGTTGATGTTTATATCAATTACCTCAGAAAAAAAATCGACAGCGAATCAGAAATCAAACTCATCCACACAGTTGTTGGCATGGGATATGTTCTTAAAACTTGAAAACTCCTTCGAAAATAGCCTTGTTTCTTGTGATTACGAACGTGATCATTCTATTGATGTTTGGAGGTGGAATCTACTATTTTCTCAATGCTTATTCGTATGTCGATTTTTACAAACGTCTTGAAACACGAGCAGGAATTGCTGCACGATACAATTTGGATCAGGATGAGCTCACTGCAGACGCTTATAAAAAGATCAGAGAGCAACATCTTGAAAAACTGAGTGAGGAAAAGGAATACATCATCAAAATAAATCCTCAATTATCTGTTGGCGGAATTTCTGAAGAATCAAAACTTCCTGCTGAACTCCTACAGGAAATTATTGATAAGGGGAAGTCGACCTATAAAAACGGCAACACCTTCTATGCCGGACAAACCTATCCTCAAGGAAAGGCAAACTATATTGTTGTTGTTTCTGCAGAAAATTATTACTCATCGCATCACCTTAGCTTTCTCAGAAACATCCTGATTATTGGATTACTCTTAACCTTGCTTGTAACTTCATTTACTGCCTATTATTTCTCCAGGTATATATTTGAACCAATCCGTCAAATCACCCAAAAAGTTAAAACGATAAGTGCCGAAAATTTTCATTTGCGATTGGAAGAGGAAGAAAACAATCATGAAATTAAAGAGCTCAAGTTAACATTCAATGATTTGTTAAACAGGCTCGAAACAGCCTTTGAAACTCAAAAAAACTTCATCAGTAACGCCTCTCATGAACTGGGCACGCCATTAACATCCATCATTGGTGAAGCAGACGTATCGCTTATAAAAAACCGGGAACCGGAAGAATACCAGGAGTCGCTTAAAAGCATATTAAAACAAGCAGAGCGATTGGATGAAATTATTAAATCGCTCATTTTCCTTGCTCAAACCGGTTATGAAGGCAAGCGAATTCCTTTTGAAACTATTCGGGTTGACGATATATTATGGGCAGTAAAAACGGTTATCGACAAATTGAATCCTGACAATAAAATTCATTTCGATTTCAGTTTGTTGCCCGATGATCCCCGAAAACTAAAAATACAGGGAAACCGTCAACTGCTTCATCTGGCCTTTGCCAACTTGTTGAACAATGCGTGCAAATATTCCTATAACAAACCTGTAACTGTTTCAATAGGATCCAGCAATTCGGAAGTTGTTATCATTATTCGCGACAATGGCGTTGGTATTCCTGAGGATGAAATCCCTTTCATCTATGACCCATTTTTCCGGGCCTCAAACACCAAGTATTTTGAAGGTTATGGAATCGGACTTCCATTAACACGAAACATTCTTCGTCTTCACCAAGGCACATTACAAGTTACATCTGTAATAAATTCGGGCACTACAGTTCAGGTAACTATTCCGCTTTCCTTCCCGAAATAAGAATTCTAATCAAATTCTAATCCTTCTCTAAGCCGATTATAATTCCCATGTATGATCTATGCATTTCATAACAAATGCACATTTTATACTTATGCCCAAGACCATTCTGATTCCTACAAATTTCAAAGTTTCTTCTTTGTACACCTTAAAGGTTGCCCTTGAAGATTACAAAGAAAAAGAAGTAGAGATAATACTTCTGTATGCTGATGTTCTTGAAAGCTCAATCACTGAACTTCTGTTTTTCTCGCCAAGAAAAAGAATCGAAGAATTAATGAGTGATGAATTTAGAACTGCCATCGAGATCATTAAGAATCGATTCGAGCCAAACCTGACAACATTGAGCATTCAACTTTTCCAGGGAAAAAACCAAGCATCATTCGTGAATTTTCTGGAAGCAAAATGTGTAGATGAGATTTACACTCTTTCAAAACCAAACCTCCCTGCAGGTACTCCTTGTGCCAAGCTACACTTCTTTATCGATCGAGCCACTATTCCGGTAAAAAAAGTAGACCATCACAATAACGATTTGTTGTCAGAGGGAGATCATCTTCAATCGCTTTTTGCCTAAACCAAAAACCATGAATAAAACGCTTAATCCCGATTCTCCATTATCGAGAATAAAACTATTCTTTACCTTTTTTGATTCCCGTTGGGAGGATTTGACAAGGGAAAACTGGAAAAAAACCGTCTACCGCGATTTCAGTGCCGGACTCATTGTTGCAATGACAGCCATTCCGATGGCTATGGGTTTTGCAATGGCCATGGGTATGCGTCCCGAACACGGAATTATTGCAGGTGCATTGGCCTGTGTAATTGGCAGAACGTTTGGAGGATCGAAATACCAGGTATACGGTCCTACCGCTGCATTTATTCCGGTTATTGCAAGTCTCATTGCAAAATACGGTCCTGCTGGTGGAGGTGATTTTGCAACTGCACATGGATTCCTTGTTCTGGTCTCCATTCTATCCGGAATTGTGCTTATTGTAATGGGGATTTACGGATTTGGAAGATACGCAAAACATGTCCCTAATTCAATTATCGTTGGGTTCACCATAGGAATTGCAACAGCAATAGCACTTACTAATCTGGAAGACATTTTGGGAATTGAATCGTTTTCCGACTTACTTGGTCAGGACGAAGATATTAAAGGAGGAATCCTCCACAATTTTTACCTGGCATCTCAAAATCTAGACAAGATCAATCTCTGGTCGATCTTCCTTGGAGCGCTTACATTCGGCTTAACGAAACTGTTGCTTAGAATTTCCATTTTTATTCCCGGACCGGTTATCGCCATGGGAACAGCGACCATTCTTTCAGCAACATTTCTCGCCGATAAAAACATTATTCTTGTGAAAGATATTTACGGTACAATTCCCAACAATTTTTTCGCCTTTACCGCGCCTACTTTGCCGGGATTAAATGGAAGCGTAATTCTTGATATTTTATTTTTTGTTGTTGCCATCGTTTTTGTTTCGGGTGTAGAAAGCATTCTCTGTTCATCGATGGCCGACAAACTTGCGGGAAATAAAAAAACACCATTCAATCCGGATAAAGAATTTTTCGGTCAGGGAATGGTACAGATTTTCACTCCAATGGTTCAGGGCTTTCCATGTACAGGAGCATTGGCGCGAACAGCAACCAGCATAAAAGCCGGTGCACAAACTCCTTTGGCGGGTTACTTTAAAGCTGTGCTAAAACTGACTATGGCATTTTTCCTGGCACAATACCTTGAATTGATACCAATGGCTTGTATTGGCGGAATACTGGTTTGGGTTGCGAGCAATATGATCAAGCCATCGGAAATAAAGGAGATCAAACATCTCGGTAAATTTGAATTTTCAATGATGGTATATACCGCAGTTATGGTGCCATTAACCGATTTCCTTACAGGGGTATTATCTGCATTGATCATTTATTTTCTTGTAAAAAACGTTTTTAAGAAGAAAAAATCTGCTCCGGAAGCATAAATAAAATTCGCAATCAATTTATTCAGAGGCAGAACAATGCGTTCTGCCTCTTTTTGTTGCAAAAAACCGCACCCAACTGGCCTCTGAAAAACTTCTTCTATCTTTGCTCAATGCTGCAACCGCAAATAATCCTTCAGTGGGACGTCCGCAACTGGTCGAAGGCTTTACGCTATTGGGAGCAGCATGTGGAGTGGTCGCAGGTTAACGAATGTCTTGAACTAGGAGGTCGTGAAGGCGGTTTATCGCTTTGGCTTGCTGAAAAGGGAAAAACAGTGGTTTGTTCAGATCTTGAAAATACAGCATCAACTGCAGGTCCACAGCATGAAAAATTTCCGTTTTCAAAATCCATATCCTACCGGGACATTGATGCAACATCCATTCCTTTTGAAAATAAATTTGACCTCATCGTTTTTAAATCCATACTTGGAGGAATTGGTCGTAACAACGATAAAAAAGCACAGCAGGCTGTTTTCGCTACCGCTTTCAAAGCACTCAAACCCGGCGGAGTTTTGTTGTTTGCAGAAAACCTGCAGGCAAGTGCTCTGCACCGTTACTTCAGAAAACGATTTACAAAATGGTCTGCTTATTGGCGATATCCCACTTTTGAAGAATTTGAAGCATTCAGCAATAAATTTGTTGATGTTCAACTGAACACTAACGGCTTCCTCGGAACATTTGGAAGGACAGAAAAACAGCGTCACCTCTTATCCTTTTTTGACAAGCTGATTTTTGACCACATCACTCCTAAGAAAAAGCGTTACATCATTTACGGAATCTGCACCAAACCCAATCAAAAATAAATAGAGCTATGGATGTTAAAGATTCAAACGGATCAGTACTGAACGACGGGGATTCTGTTACCTTAATCAAAGATCTCAAAGTGAAAGGAACCTCAGAAACACTAAAGAGAGGAACCTTGTTTAAAAGCATTCGTCTGACCGATAATCCGCAGGAAGTAGAATGTCGTCACCCGAAAATCAAAGGCCTGGTATTACGCGCAGAATTTCTCAAAAAAGCGTAACACCATTCTTATTCTATTCTACCGGGAATTAAATCACCCCCTTTGTGCTTGGCAAAATATTTTTGTCGGGATCATGCTTTACAGCCATTTTAATTGATTTTGCAAACGCTTTAAAAATGGCCTCAATTTTATGATGTTCGTTATCGCCTTCCGCTTTAACATTCAAATTGCATTTGGCCGCATCGCTGAATGATTTGAAGAAATGAAAAAACATTTCCGTTGGCATATCCCCCACTTTTTCACGTTTGAATTCTGCCTCCCACTCGATCCAGTTACGTCCACCAAAATCAATTGCAACCTGAGCGAGACAATCGTCCATTGGCAAACAAAAGCCATATCGCTCAATCCCTCGTTTATTNNCCAAAGCAAGTGCAAACGCTTCTCCCAGGGCAATACCTGTATCTTCGATAGTGTGGTGTTCATCAATGTGAAGATCGCCTTTCGCATGAATGGACAAATCAAGTAATCCGTGACGCGCAATCTGTTCAAGCATGTGATCAAAAAATCCCAATCCGGTATGAATAACCGCATTTCCTGATCCATCCAAATCGATTTCGATTTTTATATCTGTCTCTTTTGTTTTACGTGTGTGAACAATTTTTCTGGCTGGTAATTTCAAAAACCGATATACCTCGTTCCAATCAGAAGTATTTAATGCGACAAAATCGTTGAGGGATGGATCTTGTTCATCGTTGTTACGGATAAATATCGCTTTGCATCCGAGGTTTTTAGCCAATAAAACATCTGTGTTCCTATCACCAATCACAAACGAATTCTTCAAATCATATCGGCTGGTATCAAAATAGTCAGTCAACATGGCTGTTCCCGGCTTACGGGTAGGCGCGTTGTCGTGCGGGAAGTGTTTGTCGATATGTACTGCATCAAACTCTACGCCTTCGCCTTTTAGAATTTCAAGCATTTTGTTTTGAACATCATCAAAAGCAGCTTGCGGATAAGCAGGCGTTCCCAGTCCGTCCTGATTGGTAACCATCACAAACTCAAAATCCGTCTCCCTGCGAATTCCTGCCAGACTCCCAATCACACCAGGTAAAAAACGAAGTTGCTCCAGCGTATCAATCTGAAAAGTTACGGGTGGTTCAACAATGATGGTCCCGTCGCGATCGATGAATAATAGTCGTTTCATTTCCCAAAAATAGCTCCCTAAACGCATCATTCAATCATAAAATAGCGAAAATGCCCCAACAGATGCTAAATTTGGACATGCTCAAAGCTTCTTTCAGCAAATACGATCTGCAATTCCTCAAACCTTCAGGGACATCAAGGGGTATTCTAAACTCCAAACGATCATGGTTTCTGAAGGTATGGGATGAGCATGAACCTGAATGTATCGGCATAGGTGAGGTCGGACATTTGGAAGGGCTCAGCATGGAGTCGCAAAACGAGGTGACGGCAACACTAAAAGAAGTTTGCGCTTCGCCCGATGATCCCAATTGGCTTGATCATGCACTGGTAAATGTCCCATCCGTTCGTTTCGCTTTGGAACAGGCGCTAATTGATCTTGATCAGGGCGCAGGTAAAATTCTTTTTCCTTCTTCATTTACGGAAGGAACTACACCCATTGCCATTAACGGGTTAGTGTGGATGGGACCCATTGATGAAATGCAAAGACAAGTCAGGGAAAAAATTGAATCCGGATTTTCCTGTATCAAACTAAAAATAGGTGCGCTCAATTTTGAAGAAGAATTTGCGTTGCTCAAAGAGATCCGTTCCGAGTTTTCCGAAAAAGTTCTCGAGATCCGAGTAGATGCCAATGGTGCCTTTTCGCCTGAAGAAGCCATGAAAAAACTGGAACGACTCGCAACGCTTCAGCTCCACTCCATTGAGCAACCCATCCGTCAGGGACAACAAAAAAAAATGTTTGAATTGTGTGCAAACAGTCCACTACCCATTGCACTTGATGAAGAACTGATTGGAATAAATTCACCCGAAAAAAAAGAGCAATTGCTTGAACAAATAAAACCACAGTTCATAATTCTTAAACCATCCCTGCTGGGAGGAATACGATCATGTGAAGAATGGATCATGGCATCCGCTGAACGGGATATCAGCATGTGGATTACTTCAGCACTTGAATCGAATATCGGTTTAAATGCTATAGCACAGTGGACAGCCACATTAAACACCAATATGCCGCAAGGATTGGGCACCGGACAATTGTATTCCAACAATATTCCTTCACCACTTGAATTAAGAGATGGTCATCTGCATTACAACAGGGATCAACAATGGAACACAGCAATAATTTCTGAAAATGGAACAGCTCCGGCTTGACGGTAAAATCATAACAGCAGCGAACCTCCATGAAGTGGGCGATCCATTTATTCGTGAATTTTTATCGCTGTGGTGGAGCAACGAAGACCACATCATTGTGACTACTTCAGGCAGTACCGGAAAACCAAAATCCATAGCGATAAAAAAATCATCCATGTTAGCCAGCGCGCAGGCAACCATTTCTTTTTTTGGACTGCATGCAAATACCAAAGCGCTGCTCTGTTTACCTGCACAATATATTGCAGGAAGAATGATGTTGGTGAGAGCAATCGTTGGCCAATGGGAAATTACAAGTGTTCGTCCCGACTCAAACCCTGCTGAACATTTATTTGCTGAACAATCTTTCGATTTTGCGGCAATGATTCCCCTTCAGATCAGCAATGCGCTGGAGAGTAACGAAGGCAAACAAAAATTAAATGCAATAAAAACCATAATTATCGGCGGCGGAGAAAGTTCCGAAAGACTTATACGGAAGCTTCAAGGACTTCAATGCAGTTGTTACGCGACCTATGGTATGACAGAAACAGTTTCGCACATCGCATTACGAAAACTTAACAGTCAGGAAAAATCGGAATCGTACACCCTGCTAAAAGGGATTCGCGTGGATGTGGATGATCGATCCTGCCTGATTATTGATGCACCCCATTTGCATGATGAGCGTTTGATCACCAATGATGTTGTAGAATTTACCGATCTCAATAAGTTTCGCTGGCTGGGTCGTGCAGATCATGTAATTAATTCGGGAGGACTAAAAATTCATCCTGAGCAAGTGGAAAAACAAATTGCTGAGATAATTACAGACAGACGCTTCTACCTCAGCGCGAAACCTGATGACGTTTTAGGTCAGCGTCCGGTTCTGGTATTGGAAGGAGACATCCTTGACAAACACACCGAAAAGATGCTGCTCAGCCATTTAAAAGAAAGCCTGCCGAGGAACCAATCTCCGGCTGAGATCGTGTATATCAACACATTCAAGGAAACGCCGACAGGGAAAGTGATCAGGTCGATCTGAGTAAATTTTACCAGTGGAAGAATAAGCGGACAGACGGACATCATTCAATCGGTTTTATTTCTAATATTGAAAAATAACCTTGAAACCATGTTCAGAAAACTATTATCAGTCAGCCTGCTTTCTTTCGTGCTTTTCGCTTGCGGAGGAAACAAAACAGCATCCGAAAATCCGGAGCAAAACAATCAGTCGGAAATTCAGAAAGAAGTCCAGATTTATCTCGACGAGTACAATCAGAAATTTCAGGAACTGCTGTACGCACAGAACGAAGCACAATGGGCAATGCTAACCAGAATCGTTCCCGGCGACACCACCGCATCGCACAATGCAGGACTTGCGGATGAAGCCATGAGTAAATTCACTGGCAGTAAAGCGAATACGGATAAAGCGCAAAACTATCTTACAAAAAAATCAGAACTCAGCGAAATTCAGGTTCGTCAGCTCGACTATATTCTTTTTTTGGCAGGAGGTTCTCCTGAAGCTGCGGGTGATATAGTGAAAGAACGCATCAAGGCGCAGAATGAGCAAAGTGAAAAATTGTACAGTTTCAATCTTACGATCGACGGAAAGAAAGTTTCCACGAATGACATTGATGCCATCCTTAAAACAGAAAACAATGTTGCCAAACGTCTAAAAGCATGGTCAGCTTCGAAAGAAGTTGGAAAAGGATTAAAAGCAGGTCTGGTAAAATTGCAGGATCTTCGCAACCGGTCGGTTCAGGCATTGGGTTATTCCGATTATTTCAGCTATCAGGTTAGCGAATACGGAATGAGTTCAGAAGAATTACGCGGTGTTTGTCAGGATATGATTCGCGAGTTATGGCCGCTTTACCGTGAATTACACACCTGGGCAAGATATGAGCTTGCAGCACGCTACAAACAACCCGTACCCGAAATGCTACCCGCACATTGGGTACCCAACCGTTGGGGTCAGGACTGGAGTGGAATGATTAACGTGGAAGGTTTTGATGTGGAAGGTGCACTTGAAAAAAAATCGGCTGAATGGATCATGCAGGAAGGCGAAGCCTTTTACGTATCACTCGGGTTTGAATCACTACCGAAAAGTTTTCATGAAAAATCAAGTCTATATCCATTGCCAAAAGACGCCAATTACAGCAAAAACAATCATGCATCAGCATGGCACATGAACAACGACCGCGACGTTCGCTCATTGATGAGTGTTGAAGCAAACAGTGAATGGTGGGAAACGGTGCTACACGAGTTGGGACATATTTATTATTTTCTGGAATATTCCAATCCGGATGTACCCATCATTCTGCGCAACGGAGCCAACAGAGCCTACCATGAAGCATTTGGAACTATGATTGGATTAGCTTCGATGCAAAAATCATTTTTACAAGGACGCGGACTGATCGATACCAATGCAGAAAGTGATCCCACACAAGTATTGCTTCGTGAAGCGCTCAGCTATGTTGTGGTAATTCCGTGGGCTGCGGGTGTAATGACTGATTTTGAATACGAACTCTATTCAAAAAATCTGCCTGCCGATCAATACAACAAAAGATGGTGGGAACTAGTAGGAAAATACCAGGGAATAGTTCCTCCAACAACACGCGGAGAGGAATATTGTGATGCAGCAACCAAAACGCATATCAGTGATGATCCTGCTCAATACTACGATTACGCAATGAGTAATATTCTTTTGTTTCAGTTTCATGAGCACATTGCAACAAAAATTCTGAAACAAGATCCACACAACACCAATTACTGGGGCAACAAGGAGGTTGGAAATTTCATGAAAGAACTGATGCGTCCTGGAGCCAGCGTAGATTGGAAAGATCATTTAAAGAAAAACATTGGCAGCGAAATGAGCGCGAAAGCAATGGTAAACTATTTTTCTCCGTTGATGGACTATCTCAAAAAGGTGAACGAAGGCCGAACCTGTACTTTACCGGAAACGATTTAAATCCAAAAAAAATAAAAATCCCCGCTTCACTCAGCGGGGATTTTTTTATTTGATTATGATTAATTTTTTCTCTGTTTGCCATTGACTTGTTGAGACACGAACAAGATAATAACCAGGAGTAAAATCAACAACATCAACTGTAATAATTGAACCCAAATCTAACTTACTGAACAATAAACTTCCTCCAATATCAAATATTTCTATTCGTACTTTTCCTTTGACGATTGAACAATCAATATTTACAAAATCCATGGACGGGTTGGGGAATAGGCCTATTAAATCTGGATTAAAATCATGCTCAATTTCACTTGTATTCACAGCAAAAGATTCATACAATGTTGTTGTGTCATATGTCCATAATTCTCTTACTTCATTTACGTAATCATCTACAAGTCCCAAAGAACCTCCAGTATGAACTCCTAAAGAATCCCAGGCAAAAACATAGGCAACTTCAAACACAACTGTATCCCCGGGTAAAAAATTGAAAGGACCACATGTTCCAACCCCTCTTCTGTCAGAAGGCGTATTCATCATTAACTCTTCACTCCAGATTGGAGTTTGAACCATGGGTTGACCATTTGTATTCCACCAATAAGGATCTGAACTTCCAGGAAAAGCAAAGTTACACGGCGTTAATCCATTGTTTTGAGCTCCTATCGATGACAAATGTCCTGTTCCTCCGTAAAAAAGCGGTGTCCCATCCAACCATTTACCTGATAAGTATTTATAATAGCTATCTGGATTATTTGGTCCCCCAGTTGCAGGAGAAACTGATTGATCATTTAGAAAATAGTGTCGAAAACCAGTCATCCCCATTCTTTCGTTATCAATTATTCCATCATCGAAAAACGCTCCTACCCCAGAATAGGGAATTGCATCCGGCCAAGATTGAGGATCAGTATCTATTCCATTATCCAAACCATCAGAAGCATATTTAGGCCCACCAAGAAAAACAACTGCCTGTACAGGCGGATTATTTCCATAACCATATTGCCCGGAACCCGGATCATCGAAAGTATCGCCATTATACCCATAATAATATCCACCCGCGACATTGCTTGCTATGAAATCATCTTCAGCATTACCGATATCTAAATCTGTCCAACAACCCAAAAAGGCATTTTCCAATGAAACACTTCCACGATTAATTATGGTTACCTCAGCAAAAACTGTATTGTTCAACGAGGCTACTATTGGATCATTAAATGCATAAATCAAAAAATGGTATTCCGATCCAACTCCGGTCCCCCCGGAACATACATGAGGCGCAAAATCATTCCTGACAATAAAAACAGCTTCATCACCTTTCATTTTAGGATAATCTCCATCGTAGGGATTATAAATTCCATCTTGGTTTTGGTCGTGGAAAGGAGCAATGACATAATTAAGTGAATTAAAACTATAAGTCCCCGGCCAATCCAAAATATTCTGAGGAATCTGATATCCGGGTGTTCCAAAATTCACCTGGAAATTAATTACCTCAGCCCTCTTAATTGGATAAACCCGATTATAAATCGCAGCCAAACTATTAACAGTAGTAGAGTCCATGCCAAACTGATATGGCCCTGTAGTCAAATCCATAAAGCTGTCGTATGTTTCAATATTTGCCCTCAGAAAATTTAAGGAATCGGAATCATAACCAGCAAGCCAAAAACTAGAAGCGAAAATGGTGCTCAACCCACTTCCACCGGGGGCTTCAAATCCCTGCGTTTCATAGGGACTAAACAAGCCTCCTTGGCTATAAATAGCCGCATTTATATTGTTTATGTTTAGCTGATAAACTGCTTGGGCATTTATTCTTGCTGAAAAAATCGTTACAACAAGAAATACAAGAAAAATCGTCCTCATAATTTCAATTTTCACAATTCTACGCTCTACTGCTTTTTCAGTCAAATCAAATTTCTCCAATTATTAACAGGTCTAAGAAAAAAACAGCCCCTATATCCTAAGCAATTATTTCCAATAAACGATCTGATTCAATTTAGAATCCGGAATTATTTAACAGGTCCCAACCAGCAAATACCCAGTCAAAAAAATATTAAGTGAGCAATAAAGTTGATAAATGCACTCATTAACAGGTGGCTTACCTGCTGATCACAAATTTCTGAACACCCTGATTCGATCCGGAATTCCATTGAACGAAATAAATACCGGGTGATAAATCCTCTACCGAAAGTGTAAGCTGACTTCCGCTAAACTGCTGTTGTTTCAACAATTTCCCCAAGCGATCGTAAATAAAAAGATCAGTGATCACTGTTGAGGAAGAAAATGCAAATGTAATTTGTGTATTTGCAGGATTTGGAAACAATGCTAAATACAGAGCTGAAGAATGCTCTGCAAGACCAAGATTTGGACAAGCACCCGGAATGTTTGCGTCCATCCAATTCAGACGACTGTTTATCCAGCTTTTCATATACACGATTTCCTGCTGGTAAGTATTACCCACAAAAGGATTCGGCCAAACATAAGTCCCCAGGATCGGCCATGCCAAATAATTTCTGTCTTTTGACTCATTCAATACCTGGGCAACTGAGTCTATAAAGCCATTCAGGTATGAAGCACTGAAAAAAGTCTGACGCAATTCCTCATACCTGCAACGCAGTTCACGTACAAAAGTGCTGTCCTGCATAAATCGGTCCCACCAAAAGGGAACGTCACCACAATTTCCGCTATGAATATAGCTCCATCCTGAAGTAGAAGCCCCGCTGCAGTAATCGGCATTGCCAAACCCTAAATTATAATCCCACAATGGCCCCATGTGAATCAAACTGTCGATGGAATTTTTATTCTTATACAGAAAAGTGCTCAAACGAAATCCGTCTACGTTATTTGAAAGTTCATTCACTAAAAAATAATCGATAAAAGAAGGAACATGAATGAGTTTACGGTATCCGTTTTGAGGATGCATAAATTGCGGACCCGCCAAAACATCCTCAAAATGATCAATAGTAGTTTCTATATAGTTTTTTTGCAATGGATGCAATTCGTGTCCTTCCGGATCAGAATAAACAAAGTTGATATTTCCAAAATTACCGGGATACGCCGATGTAAAATACGATCCGGGTCCATCCGTGCGGTCAATTTTAAGAATATAGCCACCGGTCAATTCATTTCCAGTAGTATCTGTAGTTGTTAGTGTGGCAATGTTTACCCTGTTATTGTCCCGTTTAATTTTCTCTTCCAGACAGTACACTCCCATGTATTGGCCATTGATAAATAATTCAGCAAAAGCATACCTGGGCGCGTAGGCTCCAAGATCGCGACCCAAACGATAAGCAAGGGCATCACGCATCATTGTTTTGTCGGTATAGGGAGCATACAAAATCCAATCATTTTCGGCAGGCATTCCCAGAAGAGGAACATTCAGGTTCGCGCCTGATAAATTTTGTGTTTCAAAAGCATAACTTTTTTTCGGAAAAGATTGTGAGGATGAACCGCGAATCTCAATGGCAATTCGTCCATTGTAATTATTGTACATATCGGTTAGCGCATTCCGGTTACCCGGACCATTATCGATAATACCCATATCACAAACAATTCGCGGATCGTTGAGAATGGTTTGTCCGTTGGTTGTGATCACAATTAGCGGCAAATCAGAATCTGTAAATGGAAAAGGCTGAGGCGGATTTGCACCAAAGCTGATGCTCCAGTCCAATAAATTCCCCTGATCGGCAGGATAGGTATCGGTGATGCGTAATTTCCAGACTCCGTTTCCATTCGATCCGTTATTAAAATTCCCCAACATACCCATAGGACGAAAACTCCCTGTAAATGGTGCACCGGCTGAACCAATGGGATTCGGAGCTGACATATCGAGACAAGTATTCAAAAAATCATCTCCACTACCCCCAACACCGGAAAAAAGTAAAATGGCCATTCCGCCCGGACTAACCAGCTGAACATCCAGATCAGCATCCCAGGTATGGGTGATGTTCATACAAACCGTTAAAAGCCCGAACGAATTATCCAGCGTTCCGGGAGTAAGTCCTGAAACGTTCAATGGAAAATCAACCACTGTTCCATTATCAGGAATTAATCCACCCGTTCCTGTAAATGTTTGTGCAGATGTATAAAACGGGAAACAAACCATTAAAACACATCCGATTCCCAACAACAGTTTAGAGAACAAATCAATCGGAAAAGGAATAAAAATCAAGGATCTGTACATAATACAAGATAACAGGAACACCAATAATGGATTTGATAAAATTAACATTAAGTTCGCATATAAATAACTGTTGGTAATTATTGCTTTTTACCTCAACAAAAACCATTATGCTCCTCCTTGCCGATTCCGGATCTACCAAAACAGCCTGGCGACTGATCGATCAGGAAAAGAAAATCCATCAGTTCCAGACACAGGGACTTCATCCCTTGTTTTTGGAAGAAGCCGAGATAGCCCATGTTCTTGAAAAAGAGTTAATCCCATCTCTTGGTTTTCCTGCAAAAGAAAGTATAACAGAACTGTTTTTTTACGGAACAGGATGCAGCAATACCGAACGTCAGCACAAAATGAAAACCGCGCTTGAAACCGTTTTCTCTCGTGCATTAATTAAAGTTGAAAGTGATCTCACTGGTGCAGCCAGGGGTTTGTGCGGTAGTCAGCCCGGACTTGCTGTCATTTTGGGAACAGGATCCAATTCCTGTCAATACGATGGAAAATCGATTACTCATCAACGTCCCTCATTGGGTTATATCCTCGGAGATGAAGGCAGTGGTGCATGGATTGGAAAGACGCTGCTGAATGCGCATTTTAGTGATGAGCTACCGAAAGCCATCAGTGATTCGCTTACACAACGTCTGAAAGTTGAAATTGACGATGTGATTGAACATGTTTACCGAAAGCCATTTCCCAATCGCTATTTGGCAACGTATTCCAAATTTGTTTTTCAGAACAGCAAGAATCCTGCAATGGTACAATTGGTGCGAACCGGATTTGATGCTTTTTTCCGTAAGCAACTGCTTCATTATCCGAATAAGGAATTACCACTGCATGCTACGGGATCGGTTGCATTTTTCTTTTCTGCTATTTTCAAGGATGTAGCTGCCGAACACGGATTTACAACGGGAATGATTACGGAGTCTCCTGTTGCCGGACTTGCTCTATATCACCTGGGCGAAGTATAAATCCCTGTTTCTCCCCTTAAAACAGACCAAAATCATAGTTTTTCTCTTCTAACAGATTACATTCGCACTACCAAACTGAATTCTTATGAGTCGTCCCCCCGTACATTACAGCGATTACCTGCAGCTCGAAAAAATTCTCGATGCACAACATCCTGAAAGCGATAAAGAAAAAGTAGAAGCGCATGATGAAATGTTATTCATCATCATTCACCAGGCCTATGAGCTTTGGTTTAAACAAATTCTACATGAGATCGACTCAATGGCTGCCATTATGGGCAAACCCGTGGTGAACGACAACTCACCCGAATTGCAAACCGTGGTGCACCGCATGGAGCGTGTTGTTACCATTCTCAAGGTATTGGTTCATCAGATCGATATCCTCGAAACAATG
Source organism: Flavobacteriales bacterium UBA2798 (assembly GCA_002351955.1). Classification (GTDB taxonomy): domain Bacteria; phylum Bacteroidota; class Bacteroidia; order Flavobacteriales_D; family UBA2798; genus UBA2798. The sequence continues at coordinate 29,449 of DEHO01000070.1, read as the reverse complement.
ACACCCTTGGACTTCCTCGATTTCCGTGATCTTTTACGTCCTGCATCCGGCTTTCAGAGCTGGCAATTTAAAATTACAGAGGCGAAACTCGGATTAAAATTTCAGCACCGTTACGGACAGGAATACTACGTTTCACAATTGCGTCCTGAGCAGGTGAAACTTATTAAAGACATCGAACAACAACCAACGCTACTTGAGCTTGTAAACAAATGGCTTGAGCGAATGCCCTTCTTTGAAGATGATACCTTGTGGAAAAACTACAAAAAACATTTTCCGGAAGAAGATGGTCAGCATATTTTCTGGAGCGACTTCAAAAACATTTATGCCTCAACACTGGTAGACGGAGAAAAAAGCAATCTTGCTCATTTTTACGAAATGTTTTCCGACAATGCAGAAGGAACACGCGAGTTATCACCCAAAGCATGTCGTTCTGCACTTTTCATCATGTTATACCGTGGTTACCCCATGTTGCAGACACCTTATCGTTTGCTGAACAATCTTCTTGAGGTAGATGAACAACTCAGTACCTGGAGATTCCGTCACGTTAACATGGTACACCGCATGATCGGATCAAGAACAGGAACCGGCGGATCAACAGGAAAAGAATACCTCAAAAACGCGATGGACAAACACTATATTTTCAAGGAAGTTTCTGCATTAACCAGTTTCCTCATTGAGCGAAGGAAACTCCCGCATTTGAGTCAGGAAATGGACAAGCGTTTAGGCTTCCATCACTAAAGGAATATACAACAAACAAAAAAGCCTGATCGCGTGATCAGGCTTTTTTGTTTCTATTCAGATTCAGAATTTGAAATTGGAATTGAGCCAACGATTCAGGTTGTCTTTGTCTGCCTTACCGTAAAACTCAGTGAGGTACCCCATCACTTCATCAACTTTTTCAGACGTTTTCTTTCCGGCATTATTATCAAACACAATCTGGAATTCGCTTTTTAAAGCATTAAGATCAGGAAAGACGGCTGTAAAAGAACTGATCAATCGGTTTTCGTTTGATTCAGAAACCCTGTAAAACAAACTACACGACAATTGATCCTTTACTTCAACCGGTTTATTNNGTGGCCGCGGGCACTCGGACCGGCTCAGGGGCCGAGGTCTCGAGTTTCAGGGCCTTGGTAAAAATTGCAGCACGTTCCATGCTTAGGGAATCTCCGCGGAAAGTCAATCGTTTGTTGATCGTTTCTCCGTTGTAGACATACCTCAAAAAGAAAAAGTTCTTTTCATCCATCGGATAAGCCTCTTTCGAAATTTTAAGCATGTTACGATCGAGAATAACATAATCTCCGGTGAAATGATTCTGCAGATCAATCATATTCAGCAAGGCACCACTTCTGGAAGCCACGTTATTCATACCAGGAACCAGATTCGTTTTACCACCTTGTGATGCAGCAGTAAGTACAAAACGACCCTTTGTGGGACTAACAACAGCAGCCCGCGATTCAGTCGTTTTAAAATCCAGAGGAGTAGAGGCCAGCAGTTCATCGCCGGTGACCAGTGCTTTACCGGAGCGCTTTACGATGATCTCACCATTCACCTTGATCACTTTATACTTATCATCTTCGGGCAAAGCAATTGTTGCGGTAAAAGAATAGACAAGAGCCGCCAAGGCAGGCAATACAATAAGGAGGGCAAGTCGTAAACGCATAGCCTTTAGAATTAATTGAAAAATCAGAATCCGTTACCCGGACCGGTAACCTTTTTCAATTGTTTTTTCTTGGGCTTGATCTTATCCACGAAGATCACATAAATCGTTTCGCCATTGGTTGTTTTCAGTGGCTCAGTGATACCATTAACAATCTTGGGATTTTTGTTGCCCACATATTTTCTTTCGAGGAATTCGAAGGTATTGTCTTCGTACTGAAGCCAGATGTTCGTGACATTTCCACCCTCAACCTGAACTTTTCCGGACACACAATCCGTTCCGTCGGCAGTAGCTACCACGATGATTACTCCGGTGTATTTACCGTCGTCAACGGTATAGGCCCCACGCTCGTCGAACTCCTTCTTATACGCTTCGTAGCAGGTCAGTTCCTTTTTAGGCTGCGCAGTTTGTGCCACTGCGGGCAGGGTAAAAACAGCCAAAAGTGCGATGAGTACGCTGTGTTTCATGTCTGGTATGGTTTTATCGAACAGTAAACATAAGCATTTTTTTCGTTTCGAAAATAGTACAGGTTCCACTACTTTTGACCTGTCAACAAATCAAACAGGCATGAGCATCAGTCGTGTACAGCAACATTTCATCGAAGCGAAACAGGCGCTTGAATCCTTCATGGAAAATGAAAACAATTTCCGTGCCATAGAAGTAGCAGGCGGCCTGATGGCTGATGCACTAAAAATGGGTAAAAAGGTGATTTCCTGCGGGAACGGCGGCTCCATGTGCGACGCTATGCATTTTGCGGAAGAGCTATCAGGACGCTACCGCGACGATAGAAAAGCACTGGCTGCTGTCTCTATCTCCGATCCCTCCCACATCAGCTGTGTGGGTAACGATATGGGATTCGATCAGATTTTTTCGCGGTATATCGAAGCGCTTGGTCAGCCGGGCGATGTCCTTCTTGCCATTTCTACCAGCGGTAATTCCGGTAATGTATTGAAAGCCATTGCAGCGGCGAAAGCAAAAGGAATTATTGTTGTTGGTCTGACCGGAAAAGACGGAGGTAAAATGAGCGGACTATGCGATGTAGAAATCCGAGCACCCCATTCAGCCTATGCCGACCGTGCACAGGAGATCCACATTAAGGTGATCCATGCCTTGATCGATCATATCGAAATATCCCTTTCCTAAAACACAATCACATGCTGGTTAAAACTTTTGGCAGTGCCGTAGTGGGCATCCAGGCGACTATTGTCACAATCGAAGTAAACATTCTTCCCGGAGGGGTTTATTTTCATATGGTAGGATTACCGGATAATGCGGTAAAGGAAAGCCAGCAACGCATCCGTGCTGCATTAAAAAACCTCGATAAACGTATTCCCCACGGAAAAGAGATCACCGTTAATCTTGCTCCTGCGGATATCCGTAAAGAAGGTTCGGCGTATGATCTGTCGATTGCCATTGGAATACTTGCAGCATCCGAACAGATCCCCTCTGAACGTGTTTCGGAATACATCATGCTCGGTGAACTTTCGCTTGATGGTGGGTTTCAACCTGTAAAAGGCGTGCTTCCCATTGCGATTGCTGCCAAAGAAAATGGATTTAAAGGAGTGATCTTACCCAAGGCGAATGCACGTGAAGCAGCCATAGTAGGTGAAATAGAAGTTTTAGGAGTAGAAAACATTACTGAAGTCATCGAGTTCTTCAGTGGTGATCGCGAAATCGCATCCACTACTGTAAATATTCATGAAGAATTTTACGAACGACTCGACCATTACGAATTCGATTTTTCGGATGTGAAAGGTCAGATCAATATTAAACGTGCCTTTGAAATCGCAGCTGCAGGCGGACACAACATCATCCTTATCGGACCACCCGGTGCCGGAAAAACGATGTTGGCAAAACGACTGTGTACAATTCTTCCCCCATTGAGCATTGAAGAATCGCTGGAAACAACCAAAATACATTCGGTGGCAGGTAAACTTTCGAGAAACGATGCCTTGGTAACGGTGCGGCCTTTTCGTTCACCACATCATACGGTTTCGGATGTAGCGCTCGTTGGCGGAGGAGGTTTTCCACAACCGGGCGAAATTTCTCTTGCGCACAACGGAGTGCTATTTCTGGATGAGCTGCCCGAATACAAACGAACGGTACTTGAAGTAATGCGCCAACCGCTTGAAGACAGAAAAGTGTCCATTGCACGGGCACGTTTTAGTGTGGAATTCCCTGCGAGTTTTATGTTGGTTGCAGCGATGAATCCTTGTCCATGCGGTTACTACAACCATCCCGAAAAAGAATGTGTCTGCGGACCGGGTATCGTGCAGAAATACCTCAACAAAATCAGCGGACCTCTACTCGACCGCATCGACATTCATATTGAGGTGACACCCGTTTCGTACGATGAATTAGCAGCAGCTGCAAAAACGGAAGGAAGCAAACCCATTCGTGAACGTGTAATTCAGGCGCGCGTTGTACAGGAAGAACGGTTCCGGATGAATCCCGGTTTACATTGCAATGCACAAATGTCGTCACGCATGCTACGCGAAGTTTGTCGCATAGAAAAACCAAGCGAACAATTGATGCGCAATGCGATGGATAAACTCGGATTATCTGCCAGAGCCTACGACCGTATTCTTAAAGTAGGAAGAACCATTGCCGACCTTGAAGGTGCTGAACACATCCAAACCCATCACATCGCTGAGGCAATCCAATACAGAAGTCTGGATCGCGATAACTGGGGAGCCTGAAACGCTATTGAAGAAAAGATAACAATTATTTCTTCGGCAGCGCATTCAAACGCTCATAGGTTGCGAAATATTCATTCGCTTTAATGGAATCACCCAATGAACGATAAGTAAATCCGAGAAAGCGATAGGCATTGGGATATTCATTATTGCATTTGATCGTTTCATTGAATTTATCAATGGCCTTGTTATAATAAATCATAGCAGAATCACCCAATCCGTTATAACGGTATCCGTCACCCATCATTCCGTAAACACTTCCGAGATTACAGATTGCATCGTCATAACAAAACGGACTCAATTCAATTGCTCTTGAAAAATGATTTTCTGCTTTAGGAAGTTTCCCGGTTTCAAAAAAACATGTGGCCAGATTGTTATGCGTGGTAGGATCTTTATCGTTGAGCTGTAAGGTGCGCTCATAATGATAAATCGCCTTTTCGTAATTTCCCATGTCTTTATAAACGCGTCCGATTAACGAATGTACGTTGGGAAATGGCTCATAAATGGCAATAGAACGAACCAGGATCTGTTCTGCCTGTTGCAAGCGGTACATCTTTACATCGGGTGTAAAAAAGGCCAGCGAATCTCTGTCGGCCAACACTCCTGCGTGGTAATACAACATGTGTGCAGAATTCGGAACTGTTTTTACATCGGCTGCAAAAAGTGTTGCATCGCTTTCCCAATCTTTATTGCGATCGATTGTTTTGAATCCGTAAAACAACAAGACGGGTGCTAAAATGGCAATGACAGGAACTTTACTGAAAAGTGCGGGAACAGAAAACTTGTCTTTTGGAAACTGAATGAACTTATCCATTACAAACGCAATTAACAATGTAAATCCTGCAGAAGGATAAAACACCAGACGTTCACCCATATTGGTACCAATCAGCACAATGACATTCGAAACCACCGAGATGGAGATCAGATAAAACCAAATGGCATATGCTCCGATGTTTTTGCTTTTGAAATAACGGATGGCATACCACAATGCAAACACATGAATTGCAAACGAAAGTAAAAACCCTCCATTGGCGATTGTTTCAATATTAGGAATGGTGTTGAACGAATAGTCACAGGACAAAGGATGCGGAATAAGCAATAAACGCAAATACAAACCAAGAATATAGATTGCAGTTATTCGCTGACTTAAAAAGCTTTTTGTAGCAAACAAGGAATTATCGACAACAGGAACATTCTCCAGCCCAATCATTCCGATTACACTTCTATGGATGTACAGATACACAACTGTAACAACAGAAAAAAGCAGAATAGTACTGATGTATTCTTTCCTTTTTGCATTGGTAAAAAACCAAAGGGTTACAGGCAATAAAGCAAGGAAAGTAATGGCGTTCTCCTTGGTGAGTAATCCAAGAAAATACAATGCTGCAGAAGCGAACAACCAGAGAATTGATTTTTTCTCCACATAAGATACAGCAGCTTGAATAGAAAACAGCAGGAATATAAAGCTTAGAATTTCATCCGCACTTTTTATGTTGGCAACAACTTCAGTATGCAAAGGATGAAAAGCAAAAATGAGTGTTCCGATCAAGGCAACATAATATTTACCTGGCATCAAACGCATCCAGGTCAAAAACAAGAGCGCACACAAAAAACCGTACAACAAAATATTTACCCCATGAAAAAATGAAGCATTATCCGGAGCGATTTGCCATTGAGCAGCAAAAAATGTTTTGGTAAGAGGTCGGTACAAATTATCTTCAACCAGAAAGTTTCCTGTGCGTAAACCACTTTTAAAAAACTCTTTGGTAGCCGACAATCCCTGCGTGGTGAGTTTGTTATCGCGAATCACCGAATGATCGTCAAGCACGAAACCGTGGTTAAACGTGTTTGCATACAACACTACGCCAATCAGCATAAGAAAAAAGGCGGTCATCCTGAGTGTCGATCGTGAAGGAAGATTGACAGCCAGCGGTGAAACAACTGTGCTTTCAGTTTGTTTTTTCTGACCGTGTTGATGCTTTTCGTGTTTGTTCTTTTTACTCATGACGGTAGGATATAATATCAAAAATAGGAATTCTGAAATAACAGGTTTAGGTCAGCACAGCGGGTTCCAACAAGCGAAAGGATTTGGATTCCGAATCCAGCTGAGCCCTGATTCCAACGGGTATGGTGAACTTATCGGCAATATGTCCGATCATAGCATTGCTGATTACCGGAAAAGGAGCATTTGCAAAATATTGTTGAATGACCTCATCCGAGGAAAATGCAAAATCCGGTTCTTCCGGAATGCAGTCTCTGAATTTACCGATGATTAATCCATTTATTTTTTCAAATGCACCTGCAAGTCGTAATTGTGCAAACATACGATCGATGCGAAACGGTTCTTCTTTTACTTCTTCAAGAAAGAGGATTGCACCTTTCAGCTCCGGGAAATACGGTGTTCCGATCATTCCGCACAACACACTTAAATTTCCGCCGAACAAAATGCCTTCAGCCTTTCCCGCACGAACAACTTTCACTTCATCTTCCGGTTTTGCCGGTGAGCGGTAAATGATTTGATGTCCGTGCATAAGCACAGAATTGATATGCAATAAGCTGAAATCGTTCCAGGAGGAATTTCCAACCGGACCATGAAATGTAACTACCCCACTTTTTAGATAAACTGCATTAAGCAAAGCAGTGATATCGGAAAAGCCCATGAAAATTTTCGGGTTCTTCCTTATGAGTGCATAATCCAATTTATCAATGATCCGCATGCAGCCATAACCACCTTTCATGCATACAATCGCATCAATCGCCGGATCCGAAAAAAAATGCTGCAATTCATTCACCCTCAAATCATCCTCACCGGCCAGGTAGCCGAATTTTGCGTTTACCGTTTCACCCATTACCACATTAAATCCGAGCGACTGCAATTTACTTTTGAATTTTGTGGCGGTGGAAAGATCGCGTAATGCTCCAGCAGGAGAAGTAACAGCAATAGTTGCTCCCTTTTTTAATGCAGGTGGAAGGATTTTCGAAATAGTATCCGTTTGCGTCTCCTCTGAAAAACTCATCAGCGAAGGACTAAGTGCTGCAGCTCCCAGAAGTGGCAAAAATTTACGTCGGGAGATACTCATTTCCGGTTCGTTTTATAAAAACATTCCCACTACTACAGCGGTGAGTAAACATGCCATGGTACCACCCAGCAATGCGCGGAATCCAAGTTTCGATAATTCAGATTTACGGTTAGGCGCCAATGATCCAATACCACCAATCTGAATCCCAATAGAGGCGAAATTGGCAAAACCGCACAATACATAGGTTGCCATCACAATCGATTTTTCATGATGAAATTTTCCCGCGGCCTTCAGCTCACCAAGCGAAGTATAGGCATAAAATTCATTGAGGATCGTCTTCTCTCCGAGTAACTGTCCCACAAGAATGGTATCCTCAGAAGGCACACCCATGATCCATGCAATAGGGGAACCAATATAGCCCACAAAAAACTGCAAAGACAAACCACTATATACAGTGTTCTCGCGAATGATGGCATTGAGTCCGGTGTATTCGCCAATGATCTCTTCCATCACAAAATTACCCATTGCAATCAGCGCGATAAAAACAAGCAACATAGCCGCCACATTTGCAGCAAGTCGCAATCCGTCGGAAGTTCCGTTGGTGATTGCTTCCAGTGCATTGGTGCCGATGCGATCGCGTGAAATTTTCATTTCCGTATTGAAGCTTTCCGTTTCGGGCAGCAAAATTTTAGCAGCAATGATCGCCGCCGGTGCCGACATTACCGAGGCTGCAAGCAAATGTTTGGCAAAATACAATTGCTGTTCCGGATCATCGCCACCGAGAAAACCTACATAGGCAGCGAGTACACCACCTGCAATAGTTGCCATTCCTCCTGTCATCAGACACAACAATTCCGAACGCGTCATACTGCCGATATATGGCTTCACCAGCAAGGGTGCTTCGGTCTGACCAAGAAAAATATTTCCTGCAGCGGCCAGACTTTCTGCTCCTGATAAACGCATTGTTTTTCGCATCACCCAAGCCAAACCATAAACCACTTTTTGCAAAATCCCCCAATAGAACAACAAACTCGTAAGTGCAGAAAAGAAAATAACCGTTGGTAAAACCTTCACCACAAAATTGGCGAGCGGACTTTCTATTTTTCCACTCACAAAACTTCTAAAAAGGAAATCAGTCCCCTCCTGTGTGAAATTGATCACCTTAATAAAGAAAGCAGAAATGCCTTCGAACATTGATTCCACAAAAGGAACTTTTAATACTCCTATTGCAAAAACAATCTGCAGTGTTAACCCGATACCCACCAATCGCCAGTTCACTTTACTTCTGTTTTCACTGAACACCCAGGTAATGATCACCAGCGCCATCAAACCGATCAGTCCGCGTAACAAAGATTCCAACGAAAATGGCGGATTGTACACTTGTGGTGTGTATTCAAATTCGGCAGCAAAGCCTGCATCATTATGTAAAACCAATTGATTTGCGCTAAGTGTATCAATAAAAAACAAGCGCTCCAATAAAAGATCCGACGAACCCGAAGCATCCATTCGGGTAACAGGATTATTGTTGTTATAGAATTTCACCTCCGAACCGGCAGGACCGGAATAAAAAACTGCGGAGTCGAGCGGGATGGCGGTTTCAGATGATCGAACTAAAATCAATTTCAGTTCTGCACCCTTGAGATTCCATGTCCCGGATAAAGGTTCATTCTGAATTCCTTTTACATTTCCGGAAACGCTTTGTTTTCCATCCGGTAGTACATTAAAAAGGAGGAATTGCGTTGTGTCTTTTTCATCGATCCATTTACGCGAAAGTAATTTTCCGGGATCGGTTTCAGCAGGTTTACTGCAGGAGGCCAGCAGCAATGCACTAAAGAGGAGCGCAGTGAGCCGGCGCATAGCTTAATTATTTTTCCGGTTGGAAAGTTCGTCGCGAATGCGGGATGCACGCTCGTAATCTTCATTGTCGATTGCTTCCTGCAAGCCCTTCTCGAGTTCATTCACCGACATCTTCGAGAAATCGGCAGGATGGGTCAATTCACCCAGATCCATTTCCTCGTCAATTTCATCATCCTCATCGGCAGTACTGCGTACCGCCTCTTCATCCAGAATGATACCTGCTGAAGATAAAATGAATTCGTAGGTATAGATCGGACAAGAAAACCGTACTGCAAGCGCAATAGCATCAGAGGTACGTGCATCAATCTCCGCCGTTTTCCCATCTTCACCTTCACACATCACCTTAGCGTAAAAAATGCCTTCAACAAGATTGTAAATGATCACTTCTTTCACGTTTACGGCAAAACGCTCGCAAAAGGAACGAAAAAGATCATGGGTAAGCGGACGACTGGGCGTCATTTTTTCAAGTTCGATGGCGATGGCCTGAGCTTCAAATCCGCCGATAATGATCGGTAAACGTCGCTTCCCTCCTGCTTCACCCAGTACAAGCGCATAGGCACCTGATTGGGTCTGGCTATATGATAATCCTACGATTTCGAGCTTGATCTTTTCCATGTAAAAAACAAACAGGGAAGCAAATGCTTCCCTGTAAATCCGAGTATAAAGATATTAAAAAAAATCAGTGCAAAATCAATGCTGCGCTGCCTTGTGTTTCTTTAATGCTTCGGTAATCTGGGGAACAACCTGAAAGGCATCGCCCACAATACCATAATCTGCTGCCTTAAAAAAAGGAGCTTCGGGATCGGTGTTAACCACTACAATAACCTTGGAACGGTTAACCCCGGCAAGGTGCTGAATAGCTCCTGAGATACCTACAGCAATATACAGGTTAGGCGCAATGGCAATTCCGGTCTGACCAACGTGTTCATGGTGAGGACGCCATCCGATATCGGCAACAGGACGCGAGCATGCCGTTGCCGCACCCAGTTCTTTTGCAAGTTCCTCGATGATACCCCAATGCTCAGGACCCTTCATACCACGACCGGCAGAAACAACCATCTCTGCTTCCGGAAGAGCGATTTCACCTTCGTTTTTCTTCACTTCCTTCACACAGACAGCAGCAGTTCCGCAATCCGCAGCGAAATCTTCAACAACGGCAGAGCCACCGGCATTTGCCAATCCGAGAGAATTGGGAAGAATGGAGATTACCTTTTTTGCAGAATGTACTTCGATAAAACCGTATGCTTTACCTGAAAACAAATTCACTTTTACCGAAAATCCGCCTGAAGTCTCAGGATAGTCGATCGCTCCTGCTACCAATCCGGCATTTAAACGCGCAGAAACACGCGGCGAAACAGCGCGACCAAGCAAGTCATGCGAAAAGACGATAAGGTCGGAAGCTTCCTTTTCTGCAGCAGCAAGCACCAATCGTGTAACCTGTTGCGAATCGGCACCGCTAAGACTGCGGTTGACCAACACCTTACTTACACCCTGCTCACCAAAAGCAGCAAGTGCATCATTGGCAGTAGCACCATAAGTGATAACTGTAGCAGTAGTTCCCAATTGGGAAGCAACCTTTGCACCATACGACGCAGCCTCAAGCGCATTCTTGTTGACTTTTCCGTTGGATGTATCTGCAAATATCAAGACTGACATAATTCTCTTTTTTTAGTAAATGATCAAATAACTTTTGCTTCGTTGTGAAGCAATTCAATAAGCTGACCGGCATGATCAGCAGGAATCATTTTGCAGGCCGATTTTGCAGCAGGCATTGCAAATTTCTTAACAGAAGTAAGACGATCTGCTCCTGCAGGCGGAACCACTGTAAGCGGCTTTGTACGTGCAGCCATGATTCCACGCATATTGGGAATACGTTGTTCAGCCATCCCTTTTGCACAGGAAACAACAAGCGGAAGATTCGCCTCAACCACTTCTGTACCACCCTGAACATCGCGCTCAATGGTNNGAACATTATTGTTCACATCCAGTTTCGAGGCAATGGAAACATAAGGAAGATCAAGCAGCTCTGCCACCATTCCGCCAACCTGTGATCCGTTGAAATCGATGGTCTCTTTACCTAAGAGCACCATATCGAAACCTTTTCCTTTTGCATATTCTGCAATCTGACGAGCAACGAAATAGGCATCAGTAGCTTCTGCATCGATACGTACCGCCTCATTTGCTCCAATGGCAAGGGCTTTACGAATAACAGGCTCATCAGCTGTAGTTCCAACCGTAATGATGGTTACTGATCCGCCGGAATTTTCTGTCAGTTCAAGTCCACGCACCAAAGCGTACCATTCATCATAGGGATTGACAATATATTGAACACCTGTTTCATTGAACTTGGTGTCGTTATCACTAAAGGCGATCTTTGTTGTGGTGTCGGGCGCCTTGCTGATGCAAACCAGAATTTTCATGTGTTTGTTTTTTGTTGGGGAGCAAAAATAGGAATTATCGACTTTGAGGAAACAAAAAAATCCAGAGGATGTTCATTCAAAAAACCTTACATTTTTGACACCAAAGATTCTTGGTTCATTTTGATAATCAACCGCTAAGGCTCTGACAGGTCTCTATTGAATTTCATTATTGTTCTAATTCTCCTTTATTTCAATCCCAATGATTTTTCCTTTTTTACTCCATTTAAAGCCTGTGAACCTGCCTTTTTCTATTTTTGCAGGACTATAAAAATTGGCCCTATGAGAGAAGTCCAGTTCCGTGAAGCCCTCCGTGAAGCGATGAATGAAGAAATGCGCCGCGATGAGCGTGTGTTTTTGATGGGTGAAGAAGTTGCCGAATACAACGGTGCCTATAAAGTGAGCCAGGGGATGCTCGATGAATTTGGTCCTAAACGGGTGATCGACACACCTATTGCCGAGCTTGGTTTTGCAGGTATTGGTGTGGGTGCAGCTATGAATGGTTTGCGTCCTATCGTTGAATTCATGACATGGAACTTCGCAATTCTTGCTGCCGATCAGATCATCAACAGTGCTGCAAAAATGCTGCAGATGTCGGGCGGACAATACAATGTCCCCATCGTTTTTCGCGGTGGTAACGGAACTGCCGGTCAGCTTGCCGCTACCCACTCTCAGAGTTTCGAAGCGTTTTATGCGCATGTTCCGGGATTGAAAGTGATTACTCCTTCTAATCCCTATGATGCAAAAGGATTACTTAAGGCCGCTATCCGCGATAACGATCCCGTTGTATTTCTTGAGTCCGAAAAAATGTTCGGAGATAAAGGCATGATTCCCGAAGGTGAATACGTTCTGCCTATCGGAGTAGCCGACATCAAACGCAAAGGCAAGGATGTAACCATCGTTTCCTTTGGAAAAATCATGAAAGTTGCCTTATCGGCAGCCGAAGAATTAGCAAAAGAAGGCATTGAAGCAGAAGTAATTGATCTTCGCACTATCCGTCCGATCGACTACGATACTGTAATTGAGTCCGTAAAAAAAACCAACCGTCTGGTGGTAGTCGAAGAAAGCTGGCCGCTTGCTTCTATTTCTTCTGAGATTGCCTATTGGGTACAACGCTATGCATTCGATCACCTCGATGCACCGGTATGGCGGGTTACCCAATCAGACACTCCATTCCCTTTTGCCACCAGCCTGATGGCGGAAGCGCTTCCCAACAACGAACGTGTTATTCGCGCCGTTAAAGAAGTGTTGTACAAATTCTGATCAGAACTAATCTTCTTTCAGCCAACCAATCGCCTCATCGTCATCCCGAAAAACCTTAGATGTAATGGGAGGCCTGTGGAGAATAAAATACGTCTTTACTGTTAAACGCGTCAAAGCACTTCCATTTCCGGGCACCATTGCCATTTTATGGGCAATTTCAGGCAGTGTCTTATTCATAAAGATTTTTGATGCGCTATCCACCTTTCGCACATTGCCCACATTCATTAGCAAGGGACTGATTTCTCCTTGCTGAATGCTAAGCAATGCTTTATAATTTTCGAGAAAATCCTCGAACGTAGATGAAAAAAATTCCGGCGGGTGATGCAGCAGTACAATGCCATCTGCCCTTTTCCGAATCAATGCATTACGGGTCCTCAATTCCCGGATAATATCAACTTCTGATCGTTCTTTTGTCATAACCTATGATGTTAGGCAACCTTATCTAAACCCATTTAACCTTAAATCAAGAAGCCCGGTTACATTTATTATGCGTGCATCCTATTTTAAGGATAAACACGGGCAAATCAATGACCAAGCCCCTGTTTCATTTTAGCACCCCGGCTTTATTGCAGAATTGATTATCAATCCCTACTTTTGCCCCCCTCAAAAACCCTAAGAGTTAACACAATCATTTAGTTATGGAGTTTTTACAAGACAATCTAATCTACCTTATCCCGGTAATGGGGATAGTAGGATTAATCGTAATGGCCGTTAAAAGTGCCTGGGTATCCAAGCAGGATGCCGGAGATGGAACCATGCAGGAACTTGCAGGATACATTGCCAATGGTGCAATGGCTTTCCTCAGAGCAGAATGGAAAGTGCTTGGTTATTTTGTTGTAATCGCAACATTATTACTGGCCTATTCAGGAACACTGGTTGAACATTCCAGTCCTGTAATCGCCATTGCCTTTGTTATCGGCGCGGTTTTATCTGCATTGGCGGGTTACATCGGTATGCGCATCGCAACACGCTCAAACGTTCGCACCACCCAGGCTGCACGTACCAGTCTTTCCAAAGCGCTTAAAGTTTCGTTTACCGGTGGTTCGGTAATGGGCTTGGGAGTTGCCGGATTGGCCGTACTCGGATTGGGCGGTTTGTTTATCGTCTTTATCATGATGTTCGTTCCGGAAGGATCAGTTGTTACAGGTCACGAAATGCGTAAAGCCATTGAAGTCCTTACCGGATTCTCTCTCGGTGCCGAATCCATTGCCCTTTTTGCCCGTGTAGGCGGGGGGATCTATACCAAAGCAGCCGATGTTGGAGCTGACCTCGTAGGTAAAGTTGAAGCTGGAATTCCTGAAGATGATGTGCGCAACCCCGCTACCATTGCCGATAACGTTGGTGATAACGTAGGTGACGTTGCAGGTATGGGTGCCGACCTTTTCGGTTCGTATGTGGCAACTATTCTTGCTACAATGGTGTTAGGACAAGAAATCACTTCTGTAGATAATTTCGGCGGAATGGCTCCTATCCTGCTCCCAATGGTTATTGCCGGTGTAGGTTTGCTTTTCTCTATTGTAGGAACCTGGTTTGTTCGTATCAAAAATGAACACGATTCTGTACAGGCTGCTCTTAATATGGGTAACTGGTCTTCCATCATTTTTACTGCAGCTGCATCTTATTTCCTTGTAATGTGGATGCTTCCTGAAACCATGAGCTGGAGCCGTGGAATTGATATTACCCGTAACGGTGTGTTTATGGCTATCATTGTTGGACTCGTAGTTGGAACACTGATGTCGATCATCACCGAGTACTATACAGCAATGGGAAAACGTCCTGTTAATTCCATCATTCAGAAATCAGCAACCGGTCACGCCACCAACATTATTGGAGGATTATCGGTTGGTATGGAATCTACAGTTCTTCCAATCATCGTGCTTGCTGCAGNNATTGCCGCAGCAGGAATGATGGCAACTACAGCCATGCAGCTTGCCATTGATGCTTTTGGTCCGATTGCCGACAATGCCGGTGGTATTGCAGAAATGAGTCAGCTCCCTCCCGAAGTACGTGAGCGCACCGACAATCTGGATGCAGTAGGTAATACTACTGCAGCAGCCGGAAAAGGATTTGCCATTGCATCTGCAGCACTTACTTCACTTGCCTTGTTCGCAGCGTTTGTAGGGATTGCAGGAATTTCATCCATCGATATTTACAAAGCGGATGTACTTGCCGGACTCTTTGTTGGAGNNAGCAGCCATGGAAATGGTAAACGAAGTACGTCGTCAGTTCCGTGAGATTCCGGGTATCATGGAATACAAAGCCAAACCCGAATACGAAAAATGTGTTGAGATCTCAACCAAGGCCTCTATCCGCGAAATGATTCTTCCGGGAGCCATTGCACTTATTGTTCCTGTTATTGTTGGATTTGTATTCAAGGCAGAAGTACTGGGTGGTTTACTTGCAGGAGTAACTGTTTCGGGTGTGTTAATGGGTATCTTCCAGAACAACGCCGGCGGTGCATGGGATAATGCTAAGAAATCCTTTGAAAAAGGTGTTGTCATTAACGGCGAAACCTATTACAAGAAATCAGAACCACACAAGGCTTCAGTTACCGGAGACACCGTTGGAGATCCTTTCAAAGACACCTCCGGACCTTCCATGAACATCCTGATCAAATTGATGTCGATCGTTTCCCTGATCATCGCTCCACATATTGCGGAAAATCAAGGTGCAAACACGCACAGCGATACCCACCAGGGTGTTTCTGAAAAAGCGGCCATCACAACGAATGAACTTCCTGCCAACACCATCAGCTGGGAAGCTGCAACTACCGGAAACTAATTGTTTTCATTGAGAAAAAGCCCGCCTTAGAGCGGGCTTTTTTGTTTGGGAGTTGTCCGGCTGAGCTTTTATCACAGGCCGACTGCTATTCACCTTCACCAACAAATTGAAATTAACTATCTTTAGAGCCAAGGTTTATTTATTATGAGTATCGAAACAGGACTCAATTACAACACGCAGCGTCCGTTGCTGCACATTCCGGAATATGGTCGTCACGTACAGCAAATGGTTGATTACTGTTTGACCATTGCCGAGCGCGAAGAGCGTAACAAGGTTGCTAACTCCATCATCACGGTTATGGGGGCATTGGCTCCACAGTTGCGCGACATGGAAGACTTCAAACAAAAATTGTGGACGCATCTTTTTGTGATCTCCAATTTTCAGTTGGATGTGGATTCTCCCTACCCAAAACCTACACCCGAAGCGTATAAGGAACGTCCCAACCGTGTTGAATATCCCAAAAAGAATATTCGTTACGGTCACTATGGTAAAACCATCGAATCGCTCGTTAAAAAAGGTGTTGAGATGGAAGAGGGCGAAGAAAAAACAGCTTTCATTCTGGCCATTGCCAATTTAATGAAGCGTTCGTATCTGACATGGAACCGTGATACAGTTGCCGACGAAGTTATTTTCGATCAGTTGAGCAATTTATCTGCAGGAAAAATTCAGTTGAAGGATATCGAACTTTCTGCAAAAACAGGAACAGGAAACAGCCAGAACGAACAACGTTCCGGTCAGCACAAAAAGAAACACTGGAACAAGAATTTCAAGAAGAACAAGAAAAGATATTGATATGGGAACTTTTGAGATCCGCGGAGGAAAAAAACTAAAGGGAGAATTAATTCCTCAGGGAGCAAAAAACGAAGCACTGCAAATCATCAGCGCGGTTTTGCTTACTCCGGAAAAAGTGATCATCCGAAATGTCCCGGATATTATCGACGTCAACAAACTCATTTCGCTCTTGCAGGCGATGGGTGTTAAGGTGGAAAAACTGGAAGAAGGCACTTTCTCATTTGAAGCGAAAGATGTCGATATCAACTACCTGAATTCCGAAGATTTTAAAAACAGAGGCGGCGGATTGCGCGGATCGATCATGATTGTTGGTCCTTTGCTCGCGCGTTTCGGAAAAGGATACATTCCCAAACCCGGAGGAGATAAGATTGGTCGTCGCAGACTTGATACCCATTTTATCGGTTTCCAAAAACTCGGAGCAAAATTCGAGTACGATTCGAAAGATAGTTTTTACCGTGTTGAAGCATCCAATCTTCAGGGCACTTACATGTTGCTTGATGAAGCATCGGTTACAGGAACCGCCAACATCATCATGGCCGCTGTTCTTGCAAAAGGAAGAACTACTATTTACAATGCTGCCTGCGAACCCTACATTCAACAGCTCTGCAAAATGCTCAATCGCATGGGCGCAAAAATTTCGGGTGTAGGTTCCAATTTATTGTACATCGACGGTGTTGAATACCTCCACGGTTGCGAACACAAGTTGTTACCCGATATGATTGAAATCGGATCATTCATTGGTCTGGCAGCAATGACACAATCGGAAATCACAATTAAGAATGTAGCCTATCCTGAATTGGGAATGATTCCTGAAGTATTCGGAANNTTTTCATTCCTTCGCAGGAATGCTATGAAGTCGATTCGTTCATTGACGGATCCATCCTAACCATTGCAGATGCGCCCTGGCCCGGATTTACTCCTGATCTTTTGAGTATCATTCTCGTTGTTGCCACGCAGGCAAAAGGAAGTGTTCTCATTCACCAGAAAATGTTTGANNGATCATACTTTGCGATCCGCACCGCGCAACTGTAATCGGATTGAATCGTCAGTTCCCATTACGCGGTGTAACGATGACATCACCCGATATTCGTGCAGGAGTTTCCCTGCTCATCGCCGCATTGTCGGCCGAAGGGAAAAGTGTTATTCACAACATCGAACAGATCGATCGCGGTTATCAGAATATTGATGTCCGCCTTAACAAACTCGGTGCAGAGATCAAACGTCTCTGATCGTGCAACTTTTTATTGCTGAATGAGCCTCTGGCCAATCATCTCCCTGATTATTTCTCTCGCTGCTGCGGGAACAAGTTATCTTTTTTACAGAAAATTACTTCTCGCCCGAAAAGAACGCGACGAACAAAAAGCGGCGGCACAACAAATGCAGGAATCCATGCTCGAACAAGAGCGTTACCTTGCCTATACCAGTCACGAATTACGCACTCCGCTCAACGCTATTTCCGGGGGAACACAGTTGCTTTCCAAATCTGCACTGGACGAACGGCAGCGTCGATACCTCACCACCATTCAATCGGCGGTTGATAGTTCGCTGCTCATAGTAAACGACATTCTCGATCTGGCCAAGCTCGACAGCAACATGGTAGAAGTTCGTCCGGTCGATTTTCTCCTTACCGAAGTCATCAACAACATCCGCCACATTCTTGAATTTCGCGCAGAGCAAAAAGGATTGCAATTCATCACAGCAGTTGATGAGCACCTTCCTCCCATTATTCACGGTGATTCCAAACACCTCACTCAAATCCTGCTCAATCTGGCTACCAATGCGGTAAAATTTACCGACCTGGGCAAAGTAGTGATTCGTGCAAAAGAGATGAATCGCGAAGGGAAAACGGTTAAAATCCGGTTCGAAGTAGAGGACACCGGAAAAGGAATGCGCAAAAGTTCGGTCACCACCATTTTCAATCAGTACCAACAGGAAACGCGTCACACCATCAAACACGCAGGAGGAACCGGCTTGGGACTTGCAATCACCAAAAAACTGGTCGATTTGCAGGAAGGAGAAATTTCTGTAGAAAGCAAATACCTTGAAGGAACAACATTCAGTGTTGAACTCAGCTATGGTATAGCAGAAGGGGCCATCATCACCCACAAGGAGCAGGATAAAAATCTTTTTCAGCAACTCAATCATTTCAGCATTCTCGCAGTCGACGATAACATGATCAACCGCGAAATACTTTATGATCTGCTGAAAGATGCCAATCCGTATATAGATATCGATCTTGCCGAAGACGGTGAGGTTGCTATTCAGAAATTACGCAGCAAAAACTACGATGTGGTACTTATGGATCTGCAAATGCCACGAAAAAACGGTTACGAGACATCTGAATTCATCCGCAAACAATTCAAGTACCCGCAAAGTGAAATTCCGATCATTGCCATGACCGCTCATGCGCTGGAAAATGTTGCAGAAGATTGTTTCCGTGCGGGGATGAATGATTATATCTCCAAACCTATCGACATGAATCTCCTCGGTCATAAACTCGTAAAAGTGGCCGATAAAAAAACACGTTTATCCGAAAAATTCAGCCGCTTTAAAACAATCGATCTTGAACACCTGCAGGAACTCACCAAAGACAACAAGGACAGAATATTAAAATACATTACCATCTTCCTTTCCAACCTGCCGGATGAACTGGAGATCCTCAAACAACACGCTGAAATAAAAGATTATCAATCCATACGCGAATCGTTGCATAAAATAAAAGGGATTGTTGCCTATATGGGAATAAAAAGTCTGACCCGCTTGTTTGCGTCTTCCGAATACACTAAATTAGAGTCATTAAGCGACCAGGAGCTGAAAGATTTTTTCAGACAAATTGAGACCACCTGTTACCAGGCCATTGAAGAATTAAAAATTGTACAAAAAGAACTATAATCCCTCTTATTATGATCATGCGCTGTATAATTGTCGACGACGACGAACTTTCCCGGAATATCATGGAAGATCTTGTGCGCGAGCATGAGCATCTGGAATTGGTTAAAACATGTTCTAGCGCAATAGAAGCATTCAACGTTTTAAAGACCGAAGAAGTTGATCTGATCTTTCTGGATGTAGACATGCCCAAAATGAGCGGAATGGATCTCATCCGCAGTCTCGAAGTATTGCCGCAGGTTATTCTTATTACTTCGCACGCCGAATATGCTGCAGAAAGTTACGAATACAGCGTAACGGATTTTGTGGTGAAACCCATTTCGCACGGACGCTTTCTGAAAGCGGTGGAAAAAGCACAGAAAAATCTTTCGCGTCCAAATTTCTCTTCCGAAACATCGAAAACCATCTTCATTAAAAGTGATTCTCGACTGGTACAGGTTCAGAAATCGAATATTCTGTACATCGAAGCACTTGGCAACTACGTGAACGTGTATACTGCCGGCGGAAAATTTATCGTTCTATCGACAATGAAAGACATCGAATCGCGTCTTACCTCCCCCGATTTTATGCGTGTTCACCGTTCCTTCATTGTGCGTCTGGATAAGATCGACAGCATTGAAGACAACTTCATCCACATCAACCAGAAGAACATTCCCATTGGGAAGAACTACAAGGACGAATTGATGCGATCCCTGAACATGCTTTGATGCAGGCTTGATCCGTCCTTGAAATTTCATCGTTCATCACCGCCTAAATCGGGACAATCAGTTTGCCCGCTGAAATCGGAACAGCCTGAGTTAAATTAGGTAATTGTCTGATAGAATTATGGGAAGTTTATTTGTCTTTAAGATCATTCTCTTTATAGTTTTGGCCCTGGTAGCTGTTTTCAATTATTTCAACTGGGTAACCAACAAGGAAGATTAGCTTTTTCGTACCTTGTGCGCTCAATGAACCGCATCAATATTTTGCTTGGCGCCTCGGCCCTTTTGTTTTTTACACTGGGCATTTTCCGTTTTGGAGGAAGCCCTTCATCCGTTGAATCTTCTTCATTACAGATTTTAGAAGTTGGCAGCACTGCACCTGCAATTGAGTTACCCAATCCAAAAGGAAAGACACTCAAACTCAGCTCCATTAAAGGCAAATACGTATTGATCGATTTCTGGGCCTCCTGGTGTGGTCCTTGTCGCAAGGAAAACCCCAATCTCACCGAAGCCTGGGCCAAGTACTCAAAAGCCAAATTCAAAGACGCTTCCGGATTCGAAATCTTTAGTGTTTCGCTCGACACCCAAAAAGAAGCTTGGACCAAAGCCATTGCCAATGACAAACTCAGCTGGAAATACCATGTGAGCGACCTTAAAGGCTGGAATTCACCCATTAACGCCGTATATGGAATCAAATCGATTCCGATGAACTTTCTTATTGATCCCTCCGGGAAGATCGTGGCCACCAACCTCAGGGGACTTGAGCTGCACAAGGCCATTGATGCCTACGTAAAAAGCTTCTGACAGTACATTTTACCTTACTTTTGACCGCCTTTCTGACACATTGTCCGCCCTTAGGGGATTGGTCTTTTTTTTGTGACGGATAGAGTCCAATCAATTTTACGTGTATGAGCAAGGAAGAAACAACAAACAAAGAGACGATGAACGAGAATGAGAACGGGAACGAGAACGGGAACGGGAATGAGAACGGGAACGGGAATGGGAACGAGAGTCCGACCGTTGAGGAAAAGACAGAGGAAACGACGGATCCGGTAGAGGAGATGAACAAAAAATACATTTTGCTCTATGCCGAATTCGACAATTACCGCAAGCGCACAGCACGTGAGAAAGCAGATCTGATCAAAAGCGGCGGTTCGGATGTAATCAAAAGCATTCTACCTGTCATCGATGATCTTGAACGAGCCATTCGCGCCAACGAAACAGCCACTGATCTGGAAATTGTGAAGGAAGGATTCCGATTGATCCATCACAAATTCATGAACATCATGCAGGCAAAAGGCGTGAAAGCCATCGACATTTTGGGTCAGGAATTCAATGCAGATATTTCTGAAGCTATTGCCAATGTTCCTGCACCCAATGATGAGATGAAAGGAAAAGTGATGGATGTAGTAGAAAACGGGTACACCATGAACGATACGGTGATACGTTTTGCGAAAGTGGTAGTAGGACAATAAAAGTTTAGAAAATGTCGAAACGCGATTATTACGAAATACTGGGTGTAAGCAGAAACGCCGAAGCGGACGAAATTAAAAAAGCGTACCGCAAATTGGCGCTGAAATTCCATCCCGACAAAAACCCCGGCGATAAGGAAGCGGAGGAAAAATTCAGGGAAGCTGCCGAGGCCTACGATGCATTGGGCGATCCGGAAAAACGTCGTCGCTACGACCAGTTTGGTCATGCCGGCATGGGCGCAGGAGCGGGTGGCTATGGTGGTGGCGGAATGAACATGGATGATATTTTCTCCCAGTTCAGCGATATTTTCGGTGGTGCGTTTGGCGGTGGATTCAGTGGCGGAGGCGGAAGAGGCAGACGCGTTCAAAAAGGAAGTAATCTTCGCATCAAAGTAAAACTTACGCTGGAAGAAATTGCAAAAGGCGTTGAGAAAAAAATAAAAGTCAACAAACTGAATAATTGCCGCAACTGTAACGGAACCGGAGCAAAAAATTCGAATGCCGTTCGCAATTGTTCCACCTGCGGAGGAACCGGTCATGTTACACGGGTTACTTCCACCTTCCTCGGACAAATGCAAACCACACAGGTTTGCCCTACCTGTCACGGACAAGGAACGGTTGTTACCGAAAAATGTGGTGGCTGTAATGGAGAAGGAACAACACGCGAAGAAGAAGTCATCAGCATCAACATTCCAGCAGGTGTAGAAGAAGGTATGCAGATGGCAGTAAACGGCAAAGGAAACGCGGTGAGAAACGGTATTCCCGGTGATATGATTGTGGTATTTGAAGAATTACCACACGATCATTTACAGCGTGATGGTCATAATTTGCATTACGATCTCCACCTCAATTTTGCAGATGCAGCATTGGGAGCCGACTGTGAAATTCCGACGCTTGAAGGCAAGGCAAAAATCCATATCGATCCCGGAACACAAAGCGGAAAAATACTTCGGTTGCGCAACAAAGGACTACCGGTGCTCGACAGCTATCAGAAAGGCGACCTGTTGGTAACCATCAATATCTGGACACCGCAGAAGTTAAGCAAGGAAGAAAAAGCAACATTGGAGCAATTCCGCGGAAGTGAAAACTTTTCTCCTTCTCCCTCTAAAAAGGAAAAGAGTATATTTAAGCGCTGGAAAGAAATGTTTACCGGCCACGGAGACTGATGGATATTTTACGCGCAGAAAATATTGTAAAGCGATACCGCAACCACACTGCACTGAGCGGTGTGAACATTGCTGTACCTGAAGGAAGCATCTTCGGATTACTTGGTCCGAACGGAGCAGGAAAAACATCGCTCATCCGCATCATCAATCAGATCACCGGTCCTGATGAAGGCACCGTGTATTTCCGGGACGAAAAACTTTCGCCACACCATCTTTCCAACATTGGTTACTTACCCGAAGAACGCGGTCTGTACAAGAAGATGAAAGTGGGAGAGCAATCCCTGTACCTTGCCCGCCTTAAGGGAATGAGCAAGCAGGAAGCCACACGTCAGCTACAGATCTGGTTTGAAAAATTTGAGATCAGCGGATGGTGGAATAAAAAAATTGAAGATCTCTCGAAAGGGATGGCGCAAAAAGTGCAGTTTATCACTACGGTGATGCACCAGCCCAAATTGCTCATCCTCGATGAACCATTCAGCGGATTTGACCCCATCAATGCCGATCTGATCAAAAAAGAGATCCTTCGCATGAAGGAAAACGGAACCACCATTATTTTCTCTACCCACAATATGGGATCGGTAGAAGAGATGTGTGATGAGATTGCGCTGATCAACAATTCGAAAGTGATACTCGACGGAAAGATGAGCGACATCCGCAAGCGATTCCGTTCGCAGGTATATGAAGTGGAATTCAACGGAAACATGATTGCCTTTGCCAACGCCTTGTGGGCAGGATTTGAATTACTGGAGAGAGAACAGGTAGAACCCAATCATTTCCGTTCGAGAGTAAAACTGCTTGGCAACAACACCACCAACAATTTACTTTCCGCACTCATACCGCATGTAGAGATCCGCAGTGTACGCGAAATCATTCCGAGTATGAATGATATTTTTATAGAAGTAGTGCAATCGCAAAATCAGAACCATGGGTAAGATCGGACTCATCATCGGCCGGGAATACCTTACCCGGGTAAGGAAACCTTCCTTCATCATCATGACCTTATTGGGTCCGATCCTGATTGGTGTTTTCTTAACGCTCACCATCTGGCTCACCATTGGAGAAAGCGGATCGCAAAAGGTGTTGGTTGTAGATGAACTCGGATTAACGCATCAGGTGTTCAAAGACAAACCCAACGTAGTAGAATTCGACTACCGCACCACTCACCTCGAAGCAAAAGAATTTCTGGAAGGCGATCAGTACGACCTCGCCTTATACATCAACAAAAACACCATCAACGGCGATAAAGCATTGTTGCTTTACAAAAAGATTCCTTCACTCTCCATTCAATCCTACATCAATTCAGAATTGGATGCGGTAATGGAAAGTTACCGCTTAATGAAAGCGAACACCGGACCGGAAGTTCAAAAATTCATTAACGAAGAATACCCGAAAATTAAACGACACATCGAGCTCGAAACAAAAAATGCAGAGAGCGGAGAAAAAGCAAAAACCAAACATTATGCCGCAGTAGTTGGATATGTTTTTGCTCTGCTCATTTACATGTTCATCTTCCTGTACGGTGTGCAGGTCATGCGCGGTGTGATCGAAGAAAAAACAAACCGTATTGTGGAGATCATCATTTCATCGGTAAAACCGTTTGAACTGATGTTGGGTAAAATTATCGGTATTGCGATGGTTGGACTCACCCAGTTTATTTTGTGGGTATTGTTAACCGGACTCATTCTCATTCTCGCGCAATCGCTCTTCTTCCCCGATTTTTACGATGCAGCCAATCAAGCCAACTTTACGCAGGTTGCCAATGGCATCAGTCCGGAACAAGCGGCCATCAATTTTGAAAGCAACGAGATCTATGATCTTATTTTCATCCGCATCAACTGGGCGCTGATGTTGTTCATGTTCCTTTTCTACTTCATTGGCGGATACCTCATGTACAGCGCACTCTTCGCAGCTATCGGAGCAGCAGTGGATAGTGAATCGGATACGCAGCAATTTATGATGCCGATTACCATACCGCTTGTATTCGGATTTATCGTTGCGCAAATGGCCATCGAAAATCCCGAAAGCAATGCAGTATTCTGGTCGAGCATGATTCCCTTTACTTCTCCGGTAGTGATGATGGTTCGTGTTGCCATGGGCTTTGAACCCGGAACGATTTGGCAATTGTACCTGAGTATGGCGCTATTGGTAGCAGGATTCATTACCTGCACCTGGATCGCTGGAAAAATCTACCGCACCGGAATTCTGATGTACGGCAAAAAAGTGAGCTACAAAGAACTCTTTAAGTGGATGTTCTACAAAGGATGAGTCGCCCTTGAACTGATAAGTATCAGTTTTTTCCTATTTGAACCGTTTTAGCTTTTCCATTCGTAAAAAATACCTGTCATCCTGCAAAAACAGGATCAATTAGCGGGATTTTCACCCTAATTTGGTAATACTAACCAACCCAAATTAGTATGAAACGCTTTTTTAAGACGATTCCCTTTCAATCGGTTTTTGTGCTGCTGCTTTGCACCCAAACAATTTTTGCAGCAACAACAATTCCAACACGCGGCTACACCGGCAAACGTTTTTCGATGCAGGGATCGGATGCTTCTTCTCAATTTATCCAGCACAGCAACATTGGTATGCCGTTAAAAGGATATGTTGTAGGTAACGATGGCAATGTAACAGAACATGTAATTGCCTATCAGGAACCCGAAAAATTACTGGCGCACGAATTCGATCTGGCCATCTGTCGTGAAGCCAACGGAAAAAAAGTGGATGTGCTCAATCCGCAAAGCGAACCCAATTTTGCAAGCTGGGTAAAAAAAGATCAGCTCAGTGCATTTTATGTGGGCGATCAGCTCTTCGTAAAAGGAAGCAAAAACAAATGGTACATCCTGATGTCGGAAGGTGCGATTCGTGAAATCGTTTCCCTCACCAAGGTGGTCAACAACGGTGTAACAGGATATGCTGTAACCGAAATGATCCAGAAACTCGATCAGGAACCGGTGGGCGTTACCGGACTCACACTAAGTTTTAAAAACACCATGAGTTCAATGACCAACGAACACACAGTGCTTTCCGAAAAGATCAAGAAAAAAGAATCCGGTTACCGATTGCTGAATCTGAATACGGTACTTAAAGAATACAATACCTGGTACAACCTCAATTATCCCGGACAGGTAAATTATGTGATGCCCTATTCCTACAGCATTCCTGTTTCCACAACTGATGAATTGGGCGAGTTGTTTTTCACTTCCATTAAGGATAAGAACTATGATATCATCGTTGGACTTACTCCCAGCATGAATGATTTTTTAGCAACAGCGAAAAGCAAAACAACAGATCCCGAACAATTGAAACAGGCAGAAAAAGAACTAAAGCCTTCCATGAACAAAATTGTAATGGATAAAAACAAGGAATCCTTTTTTGCACTGCTCAATGAATTTGCCACAGCAGATCGTTCGCAAATGCAATTAGAAAAGTTTGTCTTTACTAAAAACGAATCCCGCAGTCAGAGCTCAAACATAGATCAAGGCCAGGGCGAATTGCATTTTACAGCTAACAACACGCCTTACCGGATCGCTATCAAAAAAATGTTTCGTCTGAACAGCGGATGGAAAATTTCTGAGATCGTACTCCACAAAACGGATGTAATTTCCTCGGTTGAAGAACCTGCTCCGGAAGAACCCAAAGAAGAAATTGCAGAAGCACCCGCCCGTTACGATTTACCCGAAAAATTCAGCGGGCTATTAGGGGAATGGACATTCGTAAAAGCCATCATGAACGGAAAGGATGTTTCCAAAGAATTTCGTCAGTTCTACATTCACGACCAGGCCATCACCTTAAAATACCTTTTCGGTGGAAAGATCATCTATCCCGTACAAGCCGAAACGGAATTAAAGATTACACACGGGTATTGGACATACAACCCCAACGAAGAACGCGATCTGCAGATCATCACCTACATGACCAACGGATCAGCTACAGAGCGTTTTAAGATCATCAGTATTACCGATAAGGAATTCATTTACATGGATCCAAAAATGAAAACCACTTTCTACTTTAAACGATAAGTCCTATACCCTGAAAAAAAAGGTGGTCCCGAAAGGGATCGCCTTTTTTTATGTGCTGTTTTGCCGTGTATCAAAAGCTTTATTATCTTTTGACGATGAAATACGCATTTCTCGATCTCGGCACCAATACGTTCAATCTCCTGGTAGTTGAATTAACCGAAAAAGGAATCCGCAAACTGCATGTTGGACGCATTCCCTCACGACTTGGAAAAGGAGGAATGAAAGAGAAGATGATCACACCCGAAGCATTCGACAGGGGAATACAAGCGATAAAAGAACATCAGTCGACTGCATTGCAATACGGAGAAGTAAAATTCCATGCCTTTGCAACATCCATGATCCGTGATGCCGGTAATGGTCCTGAATTTGTAAAACAAGTATTACTTGAAACCGGAATTACTATTAATGTCGTAAACGGAGAGCGGGAAGCCGAGTTGATCTTTAAAGGCGTTTGTCAGGCATTTCGTTCTGAACAACCATTTCTGATCATGGACATTGGCGGTGGCAGCACCGAATTTATCATCGCGCAAAACAAGGAATTACTCTGGAAAAAAAGCTATCAGCTCGGTGTAACACGTTTGTATGAGCAATTCCCGCATTCGGACCCGATGAACAGTGCAGAAAAAGAAACAACCGAAAAACATTTGTTCGAAGTAATGACAGAATTATTTGAGCAGATGAAAAAGTACAATGTACAAACACTGGTTGGTTCAGCAGGAAGTTTTGAAAGTTATGCAGAGATCATTCACCGAAGATCATTTGGCAAGGGAATCGATTTAAGCATACCCGCACATCATATCCCCGGTGAAGAGTTTAAATCGCTGCTGCAGGAAGTACTGAAAAGCGATCATGCCCAACGCACCCGGCTCGAGGGATTGATCGAGTTCCGTCGCGACCTGATTGTAATGGCAAGTTTGCTTATCGATACCATTTTCCGATCGCATCCCTTCAATGAGGTATATTTCTCGGTGTATTCACTGAAAGAAGGCATCATGGCCGAACTGATCGGGACCGAATAAATACGACAATTCCCTTAGTTCCTTTCTCAGATTTCCAAGCTAGTTTCGTCGTATTAAACGGAATCTTATGCGCTTTTTATTTTCTCTCTTGTTTGTTTTCCAAAGTTGTCTGCTATTGGCCGGCAACGATGAGCCTTTTACCCAAAAAGGATACATCAATGTCGGTTTTCGCTGGAACAAGTACCAAACCGAGCGGTCCATTTATTATCCTGCATTCAATAATTCACTGAGCCGGCAAGACACCATTGGCGCAGATTTTTCCGGAAAAAACACTTGCTTTTATTTCAACATGGAGCGTATGGAGCGTTTTCTCTATTGGGAAATGGATATGGCAGTAAGCGGAAAAGGTGAAGGAGAATTGGAGAATTACAATTATTTCGATGNNAAATCACCAACTCAATTTTCGCTCCGCACGCTTTGATGTCGGTTTGTATTTGGGTGGATTGATCAAAGGAAAATTTGGCGTATTTCTGGGCGGTCATTACGGATACAACAACACCTTTGTCTCCGGTTATCCCACAAGCGATTATAAAATTTCGCAATACGGAGGCGTGAACCGCGGTCTTGGCGGTATGTTGATTTTTCCTTTCATCAAAGGGCAATTTCGCTTTACACTGCTCTTTAATAAAATCGACAACAACGAACTAAAATTAAACGCAACCGGCAATACTGCAGGCTTTGTGTGGAACATCCATTTCGATAAAAGACGTTCGGGAGGCCTTACCATCGGTTATTACACCANNATAACCTTCGCTTTAAGGATTATCCCTTCAAAGCTTATGATGGCAGCGATTCGCATGAGTTTAAGCACGGCTATTTCCAGCTTGGAATTCTCTTCCCCTTCTTTCACTGGCTGAACGAATAAATTCCTGCTTCACAAAGGGAAAAAAGCTGCTGCCCGGGCAAAATTCAGGGCGGTTCGCACAATTGCCATTCTCGTAGTATATTTGAGGGAACTCAAACCCGTTACTATGTCCAGAATTCTCATAATCGACGATGAAAAACCCATTCGAAGAGCACTTCGTGAAATCCTGGAATACGAGAAGTTTGAAGTGGACGAAGCAGAAGATGGTCCATCTGGACTGGAAAAAGCAAGGGAAGGAAATTTTGATGTGGTATTGTGCGATATCAAAATGCCAAAGATGGACGGACTGGAAGTTTTGGAAACCCTGCAAAAAGAAAGTGTTGATTCTCCCGTGGTGATGATCTCGGGTCATGGCAATATTGAAACTGCCGTTGAAGCCATCAAAAAAGGAGCATTCGATTTTATACAGAAACCACTCGACCTTAACCGTATTCTGGTAACCATTCGCAATGCCATGGATCGTGTTGAGCTGGTACAGGAAACCAAATCGCTCAAACAAAAAATCAGCAAGGGAAAATCGAGTGAGATCATTGGAGAATCAAAAGCTATTGCCGAGATCAAAGACATGATCGATCGCGTTGCACCCACCGATGCGCGTGTGCTCATTACCGGTCCGAACGGAAGTGGTAAGGAATTGGTAGCACGTCAGCTTCATGAAAAATCTGCACGCAATAAAGGTCCCTTTGTAGAAGTCAACTGCGCAGCCATTCCCGGCGAATTGATCGAGAGTGAATTGTTTGGTCACGAAAAAGGAGCGTTTACATCGGCGATAAAACAACGTCTCGGAAAATTCGAAAGTGCAGAGGGCGGAACCTTGTTTCTCGACGAGATCGGC
>DEHO01000035.1 GCA_002351955.1 Flavobacteriales bacterium UBA2798 | reverse complement strand
GGATTTTTAGGGTTAGGTACAATATGAGTTAATTGAGATTGATTTTTACAATTTTCGAAGGGACTATCATGGCAGGGATACATTAGCAGGTGAGGAATTGAATTTATTTATAAACCGAAATCCTGAACCAACTGA
Source organism: Flavobacteriales bacterium UBA2798 (assembly GCA_002351955.1). GTDB lineage: Bacteria > Bacteroidota > Bacteroidia > Flavobacteriales_D > UBA2798 > UBA2798. The sequence goes on along the minus strand of DEHO01000035.1, from coordinate 51,991 downwards.
AGAATATACAAATTCCGAAATTCACCCATTATACCATAATCTATCTGAAATAGGTTTGATAAAAGACGGGGATTTGAATATAGCAGATTTAGATACTTTGCCAGGGCAATTCAATTACCAAGTTTCGCATAATATTTTCTTTACAGTTAGATCAAAATTACTGGAAGACCCGAAGAAAGTTAAAACTCCCTCATACGAACTTACATTTATGTATAAGGAAAAGACATTGCTTATTGATACATTGGAATTTGACTGGCCAGCTGATGTAAGCTTTTTAAAATCCGATATAGATAAAGATGGAACAGAAGAATTAATTTCCGTTTTTAGATCGTATATTGTTAATGGAGACAATTTTGATTTAAAGATTTATAAATTAAAAAAATAGTAGTTAACAAAACCTACCTACTTAGAAGAATCAATGAAGCTAAAAGTAGTGATTCGGTGGTTAAATAAAACAATGAGCACTAAAAAACTCGAAGAACATTTCTAATATTGTGCTTATTATGTAGCGAGCGGTAATAGCCTTTGATACTAGATATGCTATTTTTGTGAATGGTGGCGTCTACTTGCTATTTTCTTGCAATTATGAAAATGAGAACGACAATAATTATCCTACTTCTAGTTCATTCAAATAGTCTGCTACTATCTCAAGACAGTTGGAGAAAGAATATCGACTCATTGCTTGAAAAGAACATTATAGAACACAAAATCAAAGGACTTTCCGTAGGAATAGTGTTTAAAGACAACATCCAATATTCAAAAGGCTTTGGTAAATTGAATGAAAAGTCTAACGAATTAATTTCTGGTGAAACTCCTTTTTTAGCCGCATCGATCTCTAAATTATTTGTAGCGACAGCCATTATTCAATTACAAGAACGTGGTTTAATAGATATAAATCAAAAGGTAATTAAGTATATTCCTGAGTTCTCCATGAAAGACGAACGTTTTAAAGAAATCACCGTTAAACAACTACTTAACCACACATCTGGTTTATCAGAAGGAAGTCCTTACAGATGGGATAAAGTGAAGAATAAAAACCTAGATATCAAAAATTTCACATTGAGTCTTTCAAAAAGAAGATTGCTATTCAATCCAGGCGAAAGATTCAGCTATAGCAATACTGGCTATGTGGTTCTTGGGTATCTCATTGAAAAAATTACCAATCAAAACTTCGCCACTTACATACAAGACAATATCCTCAATCAAGCTAATATGACTAATAGTCACTTCGATATGTTCTACTTCAACAAGTTGCTATTTCCAGAATACATTAACAGTAAAGGCAAAATTCAAGAATGCTGTATTGCTAATACCAGCCCTAGCGGCAATCTAATCTCTTCTGCAACCGATTTGTCGAAATGGATATTGCTCAATCTCCGTTTGTATAATTCTTTTCCTGAAGAAGATTCATCATTTATTACTAAAGCATCACAAACATTACTTTGGACACCGACACAAACTTTTGAAGGAAGTAAAACTACGCTTGGTTTAGGTTGGTGGCAATATAACTCAGAAAAATACGGAAAGTCAGTATTTCACTCGGGGCATTACACAAACTTTTCTGTATCCAACTTGGTAATTTTTCCAGAGCAAAATTTCGGCTTTGTTATCCTTTGCAATGATGAAGCAGCAATGGAAGTTGTTTACAATCAATTATCGGATGGAATTACTGAAATCGTATTAAGTTTACTCAAAGAATGAAAAAATACATTATAATATTCGCAGTAATAACAATATTTCAAACGCTATCATTTGGACAACTAAATGCTTATCAAAAAATAGACAGTTTAATCCTTTCCAGGATGAAAGACAACAGAATTGCTGGCTTATCAATCGGAGTGGTAAAAGATGGGGAATTGTTCTATTCAAAAGGTTACGGATTCACATCTGTTGATAGTTTGCATAACGTAACAGAACATACAGTTTTTCATACAGCCTCAATTACAAAAGTATTTACCGCATCTGCAATTATGCAATTTGTTGAGCGTGGCGAAATTAAATTAACCGATAAGCTGACTGACCATTTGCCTGACTTCAAAATGAAGGATCTGAGGGTTCAACAAATAACAATTGAGCATTTATTATATCATTCATCCGGTCTTCCTTGGGAACACAAATTCAACAATTCCCCAAACGATTCAACAGCTTTAGAACAATTTGTTAGTGATTTGAAAAAGGAAAAACTACGATTTGCACCTGGACAAAAATTTGATGGTTCAACTTACAGCAATGTAGGGTATAGCATCTTGGGTTTAATCATTCAGCGAAAATCAGGAATGCCATTCGATAAGTACATGCAGAAATACATTTTGGAACCCAATAAAATGACAAACAGTTATTTCAATCACAAACTTATCAAACAAGAGATGAAGGCTCAACCAATAATTTTAGCAGGGAAATCTAAAGAAATTGAAAGATTTAATCTTTTCGGTGTCATCAAAGATATAAATCCTGTTTTGAAGTATTCAAACTATCCGCTTGTTGTAAGAGACACTTATGGAAGAACAACGGAGCACGCTCCGAATACTGGCTTATTCTCAACCGCAAGTGATTTGAGTAATTGGATGATGGAACTTTTGAAAATTTATAATAACAATTCAAATCAATCCAACTCTTTCTTGTCTCAGAACACCCTAAAAGATATGTGGTCTTTAAAACGTTCTATTGAAAATAAAAAAACATCTATTGGCTTAGGCTGGTGGCGATATACTGATTCAAAATTTGGCGACTATGTTCACCATCCTGGACGAGAGCCGGGCTTTTCATCTGTTCTAATGATTTATCCTGAGAAAAATGTTGGAATAACAATTCTGTGCAATGGAATGTATGCAGACCAATTAGTTTGGAATGAACTTCCTGAACTCATATTAGAACTAATGAATGAATAGAGTAGCAGCAGGTAGCAGGTGTTTGGCAAAAAAGCGGATTCGGTGCTTAAATGAAGCTTTGTGCTNNTGTGCTTCGTATCAAGTTTTGTGGTGGCAGATAGTTTTCATCTCCGAAATCGCCAAGTTCTTGTTGCAGCAAAACGTTATATGTCATTTTGAAACACAAAGCCTAATGGATAAAGACACAGCAAAAAAACATATAAATGAAACGTGTGGCTCTGGATGGCTTAACTTAGTTGATATTGTATATGATAATAAGCCAGAAAATATTGAAATAACCGAAGTTTTTCAAAAATGGGCAGGGCTTAAAATTAGATACAAAGGGGAAAATGAACATTTTGAAGAATTGACCGATATGATATACTTCATTAGTCAAAAGATGTGTGAAATATGTGGTGCGAGTGCAAATCATACAATTATTGATGGATGGGAAACGGCTTTGTGTGACTAACACTTTAAAGAAACGGATGCAAAGGAAAAATACTTAAGTAAAAATTTAGAGAAGTAAACTTTTGGGAAGAACAGGAATTAAAACGACTTAATATAAGCTACCCTAAAAGGTCGCATCCCATTAAGTGTGTAAATATTATGATATGAATGGGAAATTATATAAAGTTGAAATTTATATAAATGGCAAACTACAATCTACTAATAAAGTCAACTAAAAATTCCGGGAAGTAAAACCTCTTCCATTTGTTCCATTTTTGTTGTTGTGCACTTTTTCTCATCTTATACTCGGAATTTTACCTGTTAAAAGCTAAATGATTTTATCAAGCCCTGGCATTTCTCTGCTAAGAGGTTTTTTTGTAATCCTTGTTCTGCTCCAATGTATTTCTGACTAAAATTTCCGATGTGAAATGGTCTACTGTTTTGTATGGGGGGGCTTATACCAGTGGACTACCGGCTTTTTTTTTTGGTTTATGGGTTATTTATGNNTTTATGTAACAAGCGGTACCTGTTTAAGCCCCGGGCCGGGTGTAATTTTGCAATATGAATTGGTTTTAAGCACCCGGAGCCCATTTCTTGTTATCAAGTAGTAGTGCAGGATCTATTGTATGGCAAGGAACAGGAACTGTATATGGTTTACTATTCTTTTTAGAGAGTGTGGATCGCAACTTTAGCAGTGCAATGCGCACTTAAAATTAGTTACAATTTGTCCTGATCATTGCATCGAATTTAAAAGTGAGAAATTTATAAATAACAGAAACATGAAAAAGACGATTTTGTTGGCAAAGCTGATGCTCCTGTTCATCTCCTCTTCCATTGCCCAGATTACAGTAAAAATCAATGATAAGCCAATTAAGGAAGGCCAGGAAATTCAAGGCACAAGTATTGATAAGATGGAGGTGATGTTTTCTAATCCAAAAAAGCTGAAACGTTACGATTTTGGACGAGCATACCTTTATATCAATTTAACAGACCAGGAAGGCTCCTCGTATGCTAAATTTTACATCATTAAAGATGGCGGAGAAGCCATGACAGACTTTTTGCAGGGAGCCGGTAAAACATATTTGGTTTATAGCAAAGGCAATTCTAAAAGCGATTTCAAATTTGAATCAAGTCAATATGGAATGTATAAGTTTACGGATGTACTAGAAGCCGCAAACAGCGATATTAAAGCGCTAAAATTCAACGTTAAAGTGTCACTCTATTTTCGTGATGTTGTAGGCTATCAAAAATACGGTGATCCTGTTGATTTGTTGAGCGATGCAAGTTTTGTAATAAATAATTTGAATCCGGATGGATACATCCGTATCGGAAAAACTTCGTTTAGGATAAAACCGGAGGATGCTGCCAAAGTGCAATACAAAGGAGCAGGAGTTGCAGAAAACAATTTGCCGCTTTTGGATCCAATCTCAACAAACCCGACGAGTGATTACGTCTACTTAAAACTGGAAGGTGTACATGAGTTCAAGATCACCAATTTTAATTTTATTGACACTAAAGGAAAAACTCAAAATGAAGCGATAGCAGCATTTAAGAGTGATTTTGAATCCTTCATTAAGATCAGCAGTAATTACTACAACAAGAAGGCCAGAAAAAAGCTTCCTGATATGCCGGTCAATGTTCAGGAACAATTTCTTAAAATCATTTCCAAAGATAAATACATTATTTCTTCTCCAAGGTTTGACCTGGAGGAAAACAAGAATTGGGAGAATGAAGAAGTGATGAGTCCTTTTGAGGTAGGTATTTTTAAAGGGTATAAGTTTTCGTCATCGTTCCGGACTTCAGATGAAAAAACTCCAGCCTCACAACGACCGTTTGTTTGTTTTTCAGTTGTGTATTTGTTAAGTCATCCTGCTGCACCAAATAAATTGATACTCGTTTATACGCGTGAGAACGATAAAAGTCCGACACAAGAAAAAATTAAGAGTATTGAAAAGCTGAATGAGGATTTTCTTTCGGTGCTGTCCATATAGTATACTAAATAGACAATTAATTGTCAGGGAGAAGACTTTGTGCGTTTCGTAAGACGTTCATCGGAATAACAAGGATTTTGATTCAAACCATTTAAATGGTTAAGACAATTACGGTATAATTCATCATTGTGTAAAATGTTAAAGTAATACAGTTGAACATGAAAGCGATTATAAATACAATTTTACTGATCACAATTGCAACGGATCTTTTTTCTAATGCTTTTAAAGGAAAAGAGCTTGAGTCGGGGCTGAGCCCAGACGCTTTGTTTTTCACAGAAAACAAAGGGCAAATTGTAGATCAAAATTACAATCCACGCCCCGATGTATTATTCAGTGGAAAGAGGAACAACTTAACTTTTCATTTACGAAATGATGGGATTAGCTATCAATTAAACAGAATAGATAACTACAAAGAAGTAGTAGATCCTAAAACAAACCTTATTCACAAAAAAGTTAACCGCCAAACAATTTATAGGATTGATGTAAACTGGTTAAATAGTAATCCTGCCTATCAATTAATCAAGGGAAACCCGTCAGAATCAGAAAGTAATTATTACACAGCCGGATGTCCGGAATATGGTGCTTTACATGTAAAAAACTATCAACAAATTACCTATCAAAACATTTATCCGGGTATAGATTTAATGTGGTACGAGAAAGACGGAGAATTAAAATATGATTACATATGTGCTGCCGGATCAAATTACCAACAAATAAATTTAGAAATAAATGGCGCTGAACAATTTTACATTTCCAAAGATGACGAATTGATCATTCAAACTCCCTTGGGGAATATAATTGAGAAAGCTCCTTATGTTACTCAGAATGGCGTGGAGCTTAAAAGTAAATGGACTATAAGAAACAATATAATATGTTTTGAAATAGAAAATTTATCCCCCAACAAACCATATATTATTGACCCTGCTGTACGAGTTTGGGGTACTTATTATGGAGGAAATAATGGTGAGCGAATTCAAGCCACAACAATTGATCTTAACGGAAACATAATTTGTTCTGGATATACAGAAGGCGCTACAGGCCCCTTAATTGCGACTACAGGTGCTCATCAAACAACACATGGTGGAGCAGACGATGCATTTTTGGTCAAATTTGATGAAAATGGAGTTAGACTATGGGGAACCTATTACGGTGGAACATCAGCGGATTATGGTTATGGGTGTACGACCGATAATGCAGGAAATATTTTTTGGTCAGGCTATACGCAATCTTCCGGCACTAACATTATCGCTACATCCGGCGCCCACCAGTCCACTTTAAATGGAGCCGGAAACGCCTTCCTGGTAAAACTAAACAACAATGGTGTTAGGCAATGGGGAACTTATTATGGAGGGAATGGTCATACATGGGGATATGATTGCAAAATCGATTCTTTCGGTGATGTTTATTTAGTAGGGTCAACACAATCGAATTCAGGAACAGTTATAGCTACGGCTGGCTCACATCAAAGCGCATATGGAGGAGGCACAAATGACGGGTATATAGCAAAATTTAATACGAACGGTTCTCGTATTTGGGCTACGTATTATGGTGGTGCATTGGAAGACCAAGTATTATCCTGTAGAGTTAATTCTTCGAATGAACTTATTATTTGTGGTGCTACCAGGTCTTCAGGGAGTATTGCCACATCAGGTACTCATCAGGATGTTATTAGTGTTGGTAGTGATTATGATGCATTTTTGGTAAAACTTGATCCAAGTGGTACCAGACAGTGGGGGACTTATTATGGAGGAGCCGGAATGGAGTACGGATATTCAATTTGTTTCAGTTCTACAGCTGATATTTATTTATATGGTGTTACTAATACTTCAGGTGGTACTTCTATTGCTACAACAGGGGCTCACCAAGTCTCTCCGGGTGGTGGAGGTTTTAGAGATGCATTTTTAGTTAAATTTAATAACAATGGTGTGCGTCAATGGGGCACATTTTATGGTGGAAGTTTAAATGAGTATGGTCTCTCATGTGATACAGACGCTAATGGAAATATTTACGTTGCGGGATATACAGAATCATCAAATAACATCAGCTCCGGTGGTAGTTACCAGTCGACTTTTGGGGGTGGCGTTAAAGATGCGTTTTTAGCAAAATTCAACTCGAACGGCATTAGAAGTTGGGGAACTTATTATGGTGGAGCAGGCAATGAAGAAGGAATGTCTGGTGTTGTTAATTTAAATGGCTCGGTTTTTTTAAGTGGGTATACAAGTTCGGGTACAGGTACAATTATCGCAACTTTAGGCTCACACCAGGCAAATTTTGGAGGAGCAGAAGATGGATTTTTGGTGAAATTTGATGATTGCACACCGCCTGATCCAACAAACACAACACCGGTTTCTAATCTAACGATATGCAATGGAAGCAGTGCAATGCTTTCTGCAAGTAGTGGATCAAATACAATTAACTGGTATGCCACTGCTTCTTCTCCCACCATTTTAGGAACAGGAAATAATTTTACTACGCCAATATTAAGTGCAGGTACTTACTCTTATTTTGCGGAAGCTAGTGGTTGTGTAGTAAGCGATTCAAGAACGGAAATCATGGTTACTGTTTTATCGGATATAGCATCAAGCATAAGCGCCCAGACCAACGTATCTTGTAATGACGGATCGAATGGTGCTGCAACAGTAGTAGCATCAGGTGGCGCAGGTGGTTACACCTATTCTTGGTCACCAAGTGGTGGAACTTCTGCTACTGCCACAGGTTTAGCATCTGGTACTTACACTTGCATAATTACTGATGCAAATTCATGTGCTAAAACACAAACAGTAACCATCACTCAACAATCAGCAATTGCATCATCTCAAGCCNNCTACATCAGGTACGTATACAGATGTACTAACTGCTTCAAACGGTTGTGATTCTACTGTTACTACTAACTTAATTGTCAATCCAATTATTAGCTCTTCAAACAGCTATACCATTTGTTTTGGATTATCTGTAACTGTTGGTACTAACACTTATTCTACATCAGGTACATTTACAGATGTATTAACTGCTGCCAATGGCTGTGACTCTACTGTTACAACTATTTTAACCGTTCACCCGGCTATTGATATCACTACTTCAATTTCAGGTAATACGATTACGGCAAATGCGACTTCGGGGACATTCCAATGGATTGATTGTACTCTGGGAAACACGCCCATTTCGGGTGAAACAAATCAGTCATTTACTCCTACAACAAATGGCAATTACGCAGTGGTTATTTCAGATAATGGATGTTCTGAAACTAGTACTTGTGTTAACATCACTATTACTGGAATTAACGAATTTGATTTAACTAATGCTGTAATTAATGTTTATCCCAATCCTTCCACAGGAGTAATTACAATAGAAGCAATAAAAGAAATTGGTAGAATAACTATTTACAATGCACTTGGTGAACTTGTTTATGCTGAAAACATAAATAACACCAAAGCTGACATAAATATTTCCAATTTAAACAATGGGGTTTATATCGCAAATATAAATAACAGACTAATAAGAATTGTAATTAGTAAATAACAAAAGGGCCCAAATTTTATAGAGTTTTTGTGTTAAGAAAAGATTCGTTTTTTAAATTAATTATGCATTCAATTCGACTCAAAATAACACTTCTATGTACTAAGAGGCAATTACCAAACACTTACTTCATTTTACTTTTGACTAATTAGTTTTTTAAATTACAATACATACATTAATATATCACCTAGAGTCATGAATCAAAACAAATCAAACTTTAAAGTCAGTCTTATAATTACTTCGCTATTGTGCATAATCTCTGTAAATGCTTTTTCTCAATCCACATTTAATTGGGTTATAGGTATGGGTGGAACAGGTACAGATAATTCAGCAGCAATCGACAGAGATTCTAACGGTAATATATATGTCGTTGGTTCATTTACTGGTACAGCAAACTTTGGTGTTAATTTTTCTGCAGGTAGTGCAACAAATGGATTTTTAGTCAAGATGGATCCATCAGGCAATTACATCTGGTCAAAGCATCTTTCAGGCCTCACTACTGCTAGAATAAATGATATTAAAATAGACCCTCTAGGAAATATCTATATGACAGGTGAATTTAACAATAGTGTAGATTTTGATATGGGACCAGGTGATGCAACTCTAACAACGTCAATTTTAACATCCTTTATCCTTAAGCTTGATCAAAATGGCGATTACCTTTGGGCAAAAAAACTAGACCCGATAGCCCCTATACTTTCAAACAACGGAAATTCAATTGATTTTGACGCTTCAGGCAATATTTACATCGCTGGAGAATTTCAAAATTCAGCTGACTTCAACCCTGGTGCAGGAATTTTTTCTATGACATCAAACGGAAGTACAGATATTTATGTTTTAAAACTTGATGCCTCTGGTAATTTTTTATGGGCTAAACAATTTGGTGGTACTAGTGGCGACCTAATAAAATCGTTGCATGTAGATGCTTCTGGAGACATATATACTGTTGGTTCTTTTCAAGGATCTGTTGATTTTGACCCAGGTGCCGGAGCTACAATTTATACAGCAAATAATACAGATATTTATATTTCCAAATTAAATACAAACGGAGTCTTTGTTTATGCTAAACAAATTGGAGGATCTGGCATTGACAGAGCTTGGGCTATTTCCACTGACGCTAACGGAGATGTTTATATTACAGGTAATTTTTCCGGCACTGTTGATTTTGATCCGGGGGTAGGAACCAATTCACTCACTGCATCATCTACAGATATTTTCATATTAAAATTAGATGTAAATGGTAATTTTAATTGGGCTAAAAAATTTGGCGCAGGTAATGGGCTTGGGATTTCAATCAATGCTTCAAATGAGATTTTTATTACGGGTAATTATACAGGCACGAGTGATTTTAATCCAGGCGGAGGAGTGTTTAACTTAACTTCAAGTGGAAGCAATGATGTTTTTATATCAAGGCTGGATAATAATGGTGATTTTATTTCAGCAATTTCTATAGGAAGTACAGGTAATGATTTAGGAAGAGATATTCTTTTGAACAATTCTGGAGACGTTTATATTTTAGGAAATTATAACGCAACTGTAGATTTTAATCCATTTGCAGGCACAAATAATCTAATATCATTTGGAGGCACAGACGTGTTTCTTTTAAAACTTTCTTATTGCATTGCACCGCCTGATCCAACAAACACAACACCGGTTTCTAATCTAACGATATGCAATGGAAGCAGTGCAATGCTTTCTGCAAGTAGTGGATCAAATACAATTAACTGGTATGCCACTGCTTCTTCTCCCACTATTTTAGGAACAGGAAATAGTTTTACGACACCTGTTTTAAGTGCAGGCACATACTCTTATTTTGCTGAAGCTAGCGGTTGCGTTGTAAGCGAGTCAAGAACGGAAATCATGGTTACTGTTTTATCGGATATAGCATCAAGCATAAGCGCTCAGACCAACGTATCTTGTAATGATGGATCAAATGGTGCAGCAACAGTAGTAGCATCAGGAGGCGCCGGATCTTATACTTATTCCTGGTCTCCTACGGGAGGAACTTCTTCTACTGCTACAGGTTTGGTTGCAGGAACATACACCTGCACCATTACCGACGTCAACGGATGTATAAAAACACAAACAGTAACAATTACTGAACCCGGCATAATTACTTCAGTCATCAGTTCACAAACCAATGTGGCATGTAATGGCGGATCAAATGGTGCAGCAACAGTAGTAGCATCAGGAGGTGCCGGAGCTTATACTTATTCCTGGTCTCCTACGGGAGGAACTTCTTCTACTGCTACAGGATTGGTTGCAGGAACATATACTTGCACCATTACCGACGCCAATGGATGTATAAAGACACAAACACTTACAATAACTGAACCCGGACCAATAGTTTCTTCTCAATCAGTAACATTATGTGCCGGTGAATCTTTAACAATAGGAGCGAACACGTATACTTCGTCAGGAACATACACGGACGTATTAACCGCTGTTAATGGATGTGATAGTACTGTTACAACTCACTTAATTGTTAATCCAATTATTAGCTCTTCAAACAGCTATGTTATTTGTTTTGGATTATCTGTAACGGTTGGTTCTAATACTTATTCTACATCAGGTACGTATACAGATGTATTTACGGCTACTAACGGTTGTGATTCTACTGTTACAACAAATTTAACTGTTCACCCGGCTATTGATATCACTACTTCAATTTCTGGTAATACGATTACGGCAAATGCGACTTCGGGGACATTCCAATGGATTGATTGTACTCTGGGAAACACTCCTGTTGCCGGTGAAACAAATCAATCGTTTACTCCTACAACAGATGGCAATTACGCAGTGGTTATTTCAGATAATGGATGCTCTGAAACAAGTTCCTGCGTGAACATTTTAATCAATAATATCGAAGAAATGGGTTCAATAAATGGAACAATAATTTTGTATCCCAATCCTTCAACCGGATTATTCACCATTCAGTCAGATCGTGTAATCGGAGAACTTGCCATTTATAATTTTCTTGGAGAATTGATTTATACGGATAGTATTAATTATCCGGAAAAAGAGATAAATCTAACTTCATTAAGTAATGGAGTGTATATCGGGACTATACATAACCGGCAATTTAGGATTGTAATGAGTAAATAATGCAAAAGCCCCGGAACTATTTCGGGGCTTTTTATAGTTAAAGTATTCGTTGCCGGAAAAAGACTGAAAGCGTGAGAGTAGTACTGATTTTTCTATTATTTACCTCGGAACTATTGGGGCAAAAATGTGATTGTATAAAAAACATAAAGGTTTTGCAACAAACAATCGAAGAAAATCAGGCTTCCTTTCAACATCAGGTTATCGAAATGAGCAGACACAACGAGTACCTGATGTTTAAGAATGAAATAATCAACAAGGCCGGAAAAATTTCAAACCAAAGAGATTGTATAGGTTTAGTAGCGCTTTATTTATCTTTTATAAAGGATGAACATTGTTTCATTGCATACGATAGTGGGTATACACCAAAGTCAACAAAAATTATACCCCCTAAGCAAAAAGGGAAACACCTTCAACATCCTATTACGGGAATTTGGTATTTTCAGGACGGGAGTTTTAGTATTTCTGTTTTCCCTTCCACAAGCACATTTGGGGAGTGGGTTGCAGTCATCCACGAGGATCAGACGGGATCATGGAGAAAAGGGCAACTAAAAATTGAATTCTACAGCGACACAAACAATGCACTTAGCTGCATCTATTGGCAGAAAAATTTAGTTCCCAGACAGCATAAAGTAAAATACACCGATTCTACACTATTAATTGGAAGAAGATTACAGTTTTATCGGGAAAAGCAAAATGTATACTCGGATCAAATTATTAAGAGTGATTTTTATTTTGAATCATTGTCAGCGCAAACAAATTACCTAAGGATTCAATCCTTTGATTTAACCCATAAAAGAACAATAGACAGTTTATTAACCACACACCGAACGGATTTGGCGTCAAAAAATAATCTGATAATTGATGTGAGAAATAATGGCGGCGGTGGCTTTGAGACATTTCAGGGACTTTTGCCGTATGTTTTGGATCAGAACGTATTTGCCTACCCATACTATAGCTCAGTTTGGGTGAGCAAAGCAAATCTTGAATACTATGATTCTACAAAATATGAATATGCCGAATCGAAGCTTGACAGCACAAATGAAACAATGTATATTGATTTTTTAAAGCAGCACGAAGGTGGTTTCAGTCCGACTGAGCCCCTTTACGACACCATTCAATTAGAGGTTGGACTACCATTGAGGATTGCCTTGGTGTTTAACAGGTATACAGCAAGCACAGCCGAGGGATTTGTCTTACAGGCAAGAAGCTCTGGAAAAGTCCATACATTTGGCGAAAATTCTGCAGGTGCAGTTTCTTATGGTGATTGGCGACCGATTGCGCTTCCGGAACTTAATATTTGGGTAGCAATGACTACAAAAAAAATGGTTTTTACAACAAATGAAGATCTTGAAGGAATCGGAATTAAACCGGGGCAGGATCTTTCTACCATAAATGAAAATGATTGGGTGACAAAAATTATGGAATTACTGGAAAAATAAATCCCGGTTTACAAGAACACCTCAAACAAAATTACACTATTAGATTTTGAGTATATATTGGAGAATATTTTTTGTGACCAGTTTTCTCTGTGGCCTCATCGTGAGAGTTCAACCGGCGATTGCGCAGGAAATGTATTTCACCAACATCAGTAATACATTAAATTTACCTTCACAGGAGTGTTATAATGTTATACAGGATTCGAAAGGATATATTTGGATCTGTACTGAAAACGGACTAGTTAAATACAGCAAAGGCTACAGCAGATTGTTTGACAAGAAAAATGGCTTGTATGAAAATGCGGTCTATTTTATTTCAGAGTACCCTCAGGGAGAAATCCAACTTTTTACTTCCAACAACCGAATTCTATCAATTAAAAATGATAGTTTACGTGAATTGCCATACACACGAAAGGTTCAGGACTACTTAAGGAAAAACTCGAACGCAAATACGTTTGATTTAGGCTATTTGATTAGCAGAAAACGCAATGGTGATTTGGTTATTAATTCTCAGCAACGAACATTTCTTATATCAAATGAAACAGGAAACATTGTTGATTTGACTAAAAACAAAAATGTTGACCCGCAAACATATATTGTACTATTCAAAGACAACGCATTTGATTATTTTGTAAAAAACAATACCGGTGTCTTATTTGATGTCAATAATAATAACAGGTTTCATTTAATTATAAGTAAAGGCCCTAATAGCAAAGAACTTTTGGTTGAATTAGACGAAGAAACCAGAATGGATTGGAGAACCAGAATTTGCAACATTAACGGGAATACTTTCTTAACTATTCACAACAAACTCATACAGGCAGATGAGCAATTAAATGTAAAAATTACAAGTTTCCCAAGCGTTATTACTTGTATTTATGCGAATAAGGATCATGGTTTGTGGGTCGGTACCAGCTCAAATGGGGTGTACCATTATAACGATATCACTAATTTGAATGAGTACACACATGGTCTTTCCGGGTTAACCATTAGTTCTGTGTTAGTTGATAAAGAGGGGGGGGCTTGGTGCGCTACTACTGAAAAAGGCATTTATTACTCGGCCAACTACAACGTAACATATTATCCTGAGGTAAAAGCCTTGAATAAAAAAACCACATTTATGAAATCAGATGCAGGAAATTTATTTCTCTCTACTGAAATCGATAAACTGACGTACCTGGAAAAAAACCAGTTTAAATCCACAGAAATTCTCAATACAGGAAATGGTGAGATCACAGATATTTGCAGGTTTAAAAATCAATATTTTATTGCAAACAAAGGCTATCTGGGAGTTTTGGATAAGGATTTTAAACTGAAGCAGGTAATTTTGAAAACATTTTTCCCTCCGGGAAATTTAACTACCTATCAACTCGATACAAGCGTTACGAGTTTGTATGCATTAGGCGTTGGGTTGATCTATAGGATAAACGGATCAGAAATCAAACCGGTTGGCCCATCTCTTCCTTCAAAAGGAAGATGTATGAAAGTAATGAATGATACTATTGTTTATGTGGGTTGCAATGATGGATTGTATAAAATCAATTTACTGTCTATTGATGTCAAAAAAATTGGCGAGGTCAGCACTCCGGTCACAAAAATTTTACTTAGCAACAGCGGAAAAATATATTTTACAACCAAGGGTGAAGGCTTGTTCAAGCTGATAGACGAAAAAGCTATAGCAGTGCCTTTGGACGGTGATGCAACAGTTTTAAATGATATTGTTGAAGCTAAGAATAATCTATTATGGATTTCATCCAACAATGGATTGATAGCACTTTCAACAGACGTCGAAAAAACGAACTCCAGAAGATATAACACTTCCGCTGGGCTTGTTTCGAACAATATCGGGCATCTGGCGATACATAATAACTATTTATATATCTCCTCTCCTGATGGAGTTTTTAGATTCCCACTTGAAACGGATTTGGTAAATCATACCCCATCAAAGGTTTATTTAAATGAAATTAGAGTAAATGATTCGATTTCAATTTCTGCCGACTATGATTTGGAGTTTGAGTATTGGCAGAATTCAATAACTTTTTCTTTTGATCTGATTAATTTCAAACAAGGGAATAAAGAGTGTCTTCTTTATCAGCTTAAAGGCAGGGATAGCGATTTTCAAAAAAATTACTCCAATGTTGTTGTATTTGAGAACCTGTCACCCAATACCTATGAATTGGTAGTAAACAGCATGAACAGCGATGGAGTTATTGGGTCAGAACCGCTCCGGTTTAAGTTCAGAATTTTGCCCCCTTTTTGGCAAACCTGGTGGTTTGTTTTTTTATTGGTTATTGTGTCTTTGCTAATCATTTTTATGACAGTGAAAATGTATATTGATACTATAAGAAGAAGTGAGGAGGAAAAAACGAGGGTGAATAAATTGATTTCGGAATCGCAGTTGAGCGCACTTCAGGCACAAATGAATCCCCACTTTATCTTTAACGCCATTAACAGCATTCAAAACTATATCCTGGAAAAGAAAGAGGACGATGCATATGACTATTTGGTTAAGTTTAGCAAGCTTGTAAGATTGGTTCTTAATAATTCAAGAGAAAAGGAGATTTCGTTACACGCAGAATTGGAAATGCTGCAATTGTATGTTTCACTGGAACAATTACGATTTGACAAAAGTTTCGAATTTATCTTACAAGTTTCAGATGATCTTAATTTATTTGAAATTGAAATACCTACAATGTTGATTCAACCCTATGTTGAGAATGCTATCTGGCATGGCCTTATGAATTTGAATGGTGAGCGACAAGCTGTTTTGAAAATTGATATTTCTCAGGAAGACAATATATTGAGAATAGATATTCAGGATAATGGTATTGGCAGGGCACGGTCGAACGCGTTTAAAAGAGATTCTTTACATCACTCGGTTGGAATGCAACTAACTGAAAAGAGAATTGAAATGATAAATACCATTTGGAATTTGAAAAATGTACAGGTAAGTATTACAGATCTGTACGATGAACAACAGGAGTCAATGGGAACAAAAGTTGAATTGTTTTTATCTGTTTTAACTTCATGAATACGAGAATTTCTGCAATTGTTGTTGATGACGAAAAGAACAGTAGAGAAGTGCTTATTAAACTTCTTGCTAAAAGGCATCCTGAGATTCATATTGTAGGGGAAGCCGCAGATGTTGAAGAGGCATATGAATTATGTAGCAATCTAAAACCCCAATTGGTTTTTCTGGATATTCAAATGCCCAAAGCAAATGGTTTTAATCTATTGAAGAAATTTGATAAGATTCCCTTCGAAGTAATATTTGTTACAAGCTATGATCAATATGCCATTACCGCAATCAAGTTCAATGCGCTGGATTATTTACTCAAACCGGTTGAATTGAGCGAACTGCAGCAAGCTATATTGAAAGTAAGAAACAATATTGAATCAAAAACTAATCAACAGCCTCAGGTAATCAATTTAATACATAGTTTGGAGTCTGATTTGCAGGATAAAAAATTTGCCGTGCACAGTGGAGAAAAGGTAAAAATTATTAATGGGAATGATATTGTAGTGATAAAGGGCGACGGGCGTTATTGTCATCTAATTATGAATAGCAATGAAACCTTGATTATGACAAGAAATCTTAAGGATTTTGAAGACTATTTTGGGGTAAAATCCGGGTTTATTCGAATAAGTAAAACCTACATGATCAATGCTGCATACATCAGAGAATACAGTAAAGGAGATCCTTTTATCATAACGCTTACCGACAATCAATCATTTGAAGTTTCTCGCAGAAAGAAGTCTGAAATACTAACGCGGTTAAAAGTCAATGGTTAGGATGTTAAAGGTAACCCCAAAAAATAGTACAGTAAATAAAATAACACTATTGCTTACCTTAAATGTTAAAGTACATTTTGTGGAAACACTGAAATGATTTTGAAGGAGATCACATCAACACCACCCCTTCACAAATAAAATAACCGCAAGGTTACAAACGCCGCCAGGAGAAGAATATTTAAAACAGCCATGCTGCTGAGCGATTCTGTTTTTAGCGGACGAAACAATGCCAGCAGAGAAAATAATGTCAGGCAAAGGGGAATGAATAAAAGCCATGAATAAAAATTCATAAAGGGATAGATCGTTTTGTTTCCTGCGATCGTTAATGAGGTAGTTGTGCTGAACAGTATTGTTTTTCTGATGATAATCGTATCTCCCGGAGAAATGTGGTCGGCATCGTTTTTCTGAAGTGCGATCGTTGTCGATGCGGTGCTGATGCGGTAGTCGAGCGGTTCAATTTCGTGTAATGCTTCAATGCGTTTATCGCCCTTTGCGAGATCGGCGTATTGCGATTGTGCTCTCCAGTTGGTAACGACTTCCTGTTGTGTTTTGCGCGGTAGAAAATAATCGATGAAGATGATGGACGAGAACAACAGACAAAAAAGAAAAAAAGCTCTTAGTGTTTTTTGAAAATCGGAAGGTTCAGCATTCCAGATTTCGAATGCATTTTCTTTTCTTCCTGCTTGTTCATGGTACTGTTGGAGTTTTTTCATTCTCAGAATCGCATGGCAAGTACTACAGCCGTTTTGTAATGTTTGCTGTTTCCACTCAGGTCGAACACTTCCATATACACCACATAAACGCCTGTATTGGCTTTTTCCCTGCGTTCGTTGATGCCGTCCCAGCTAATGGTGCCTTCAGAAGACAACAGATCATTGCGCATCAGTAAGCGAACGATTCTACCCTGCGCATCGAATATGGTGATGTTTCCGGTATAGCCTGCCTGATCGAATTTGTAACTGATGTTCACCACATCATTGTAGCCGTCGTTATCCGGAGAAAATGTTTTTGGAGCTACGCTTAATGTATTGCCAACTTCTCCGGGTTGCAGCTGAGAATTTTTGTATCCGGGTGTTGCAAAGCCCACGGTTTCTGCTGCTGAATGCCAATTGGTGTTATCCGATGTCGGACGAAAAAAATCTACCCGCTCCAGCGAAACACCATCGTCTGAATTCAACAAGGGGAAATGCATATCATCGGTATAGGAGAAATCATCACTGATGCTGTTTAATGGAGTAATGAGAAATACTCTTCCTGCATCGTTATTAAAGGAAGGCATGCTGGCAACGGTAAACAAGCGATCTGTTGCGGATAGAGGATATTCGCTTATGATGTTGGCCGGATTAGTGGTAAGCGCAAAATATTCGCCGGGATAGATCAGGGTGTTTGTTGTTGTGATCGTTTTAATGTTTGATACTGTATCATTCTGACCATTCGCAATTTTCCAGTCTTTGAGTGTGATGAAGCGATCGGAACGGTTATAGATTTCTACAAAATCAACGCCACTTCCTCTTGGATTAAAAAGCACTTCATTAATGATAAGGTCCCCTGCCTGCGGAAAATCAGGAATGGCAAATTTTACCGGAGTGGAAGCCACCGTATTTCCTGAGCAATCGGTACTTAATCCTGCAGTGAGGTAATAAATGGTTTGAGGAATAAGCGATGGCGCAACGGTTAATACCACATTGCGGTCTCCGTTTACACTTTGTGCAATAACGTTAATTCCGTTTGTAATGGTAAAATTCCCGGTTAGCATACTCAGGGAATCCATTCGCTCGCTAAAAGTAACAGCAATTGTTGTTGGCGAAAGAACTTCCACCAGTGAAGGCACAGGAGCAGTCAGATCAGGATTGGCAGCATGCACTGAATTTTCTCTTCCGGGCGTTCCTCCACTTGGATCATTGGAAGCTCTCCAGTTATTGTTCTCGTTGCAGGGATTCAAAGGATCGATCATTTCGAGCGTCCAGCCACCGTTCTTTTTGGTATCGTCGCCGTACCATGTATCGAAATAAGCAACAGTATGAATGATGGTTCCGTCTGCTTTTTTCAGTGTTAAAACATCGGAAGAATTGTTTAGCGAAGGCAATGATGATAAACCAATCGTTCTGCCCAAAGAACTGAATTGTGCAACATTGGCATTGGCTACGAGAATTATTTTTTCCTGCGGGAAAAGCACAATGGAGGGTAATGTTACTGTGGATGTAGCATCCGAGAATTTGTATCCTGTAATGCGCAAAACACTATTGGTGACATTTCTCAATTCTACAAACTCGTATTCAGGTAACTGTGAACTTCCGTTGGGGTTTGCATAGATCTCATGGATCACCACTTCAAATACCTGTGCCTGACGTCCAATCGCAAATTGCAAGGTGTCATTAACNNTCCGGAGCAATCCTGAGCACCTGAAACAATAAGTGTATAGGCGGTAGTTGAGTCGATGGCAGGACTAACCAACAGACGCACATTCATAAATTCAGGAGCAATGGGTTCAATGTCTGCAATGCTTAATCCGCTAATGGTCCAGGTGGCATTTACAAGCGAAAGACTGTCCATGTTTTCATTGAAACCAATGATCAGTTCTCCGTTGTTTACAATTGTAACGGAAATGGCATCGGGCGCTGTAATATCCGGCGCATTACTATATACACTATTTTGTGTTCCCGGTGTTCCTCCGCTATTGTCGTTCGATGCGATCCAGTTGCTGCTTCCGCTGCATTCGAGAGTGGGGTTGATCAGCTCAAGTGTCCACCCGCCCTGTGCCTTTACACTGTTTTGGTACCAGGTGTCGGAATAATTTACCTGATCGATTAACGCACCGCTGCCATTGAGAAGAAAGAGGTTGTCGCCGGTATTATTGAGTGAGGGAAAATTGCTTAATCCGATACTTGTTCCGAAAGGAGAGAAGGAAGCGAGCGCACCGCTTGGACAAAGAATTACAAATTCGCCCGGTAAAAGAGTGTGCGAAGGCAATGTTGCAGATGAACTTCCATCACTGAACGACCACCCCGCCAGATTAAACACAGCAGTACTTCTGTTATGAATTTCAATAAATTCAAATGCAGGCAAGCCCACCGAAGGCGAAGGATCGGCAAAAATTTCGTTGATCACCACATCTCTCCATCCTGCAGTGCTGAATACGACATAGGTAAAATTGGATTGCGCATTATTAATCGCATTGCTGAAAAGATCTTCTACATTGTTGATGGTAATGGTGTTCTGAAGCAAAGGTGTAAAGGCGCTGCCAAAAGTTAAATGTACCAGCGAAAGATCACTGCCGTCGCGAATTGCTGTTGAAGGATTTCCGATTCCGTTATTGACTAAATAATTGCCAACGGTTTGCGATGAGTTCAGCTCTACGTTTTCGTTAAAGTCGACATCAATACTATTGCTTCCTGTAATGGTAATGGAAGAAATTACCGGCGGACTAACATCAACAATAATTGGTCCTGCATACAGATCATCAAAAAAATATTTTTGGTTGTTGGCAGCAGAATATGTTGCCTGCACTCCAAAGAACGAAGAGCTTGTATAAGTATTATCGGTTACCGTACCCTCAAGAAAGTAATTGCTTCCTGTTCCGGTATTGTCGCGTTCGAGTGTCCACGCTCCGGCTAGTGTGCGTATTACTTTTATCCGGAAGGGGTTATTGGACGAAGAGGCTACACTTCCGTTTGCACCGTCAATGATCATTGTTGCACTTGCCCCATCCTTACGGTACAGACTGATTTCGTCGGCAGTATTTCCGATCATTACATAATAACCATTGTAACTACCGGTAATGTTGGCCTGATCACTCATCAGTGTTACGATCATATAATTACCACTGGAAGTGGCGCAGGTGGGATTCACATAAAATTCCCATTGCGCACCCATTGCTGCTGTACTGGGAGTACTGAGGTAAATGGTGGTGGTGGTAACTGCAGGACCATTGGAACGCAATTGACCGGAAACTACTGTCCAGTCGGCATCGTTACCGCTCCAGGTTATGCCATTGGTAAAATCACCATCAGTGAAATTATCGATTAACTGTGCTTGTACAAGAACAGGCGACAGGAACAGCAGCAGCGTATAAAATTTTAACAGATTCTTCATCGTATGGAAAATCGTCCATGTGTAAATATAGTACATTTGCCCTCTCATTAAAGGTTATTTAATTCTTAAGAAATTATGCGAGTTGCTGTAGTAGGAGCTACCGGTTTGGTTGGCACAAAAATGATGCAGGTGTTACAGGAAAGAAATTTCCCTGTAACGGAATTCTATGCTGTTGCTTCGGAGCGCAGTGTTGGAAAAGAAGTGGTGTTTAAGGGGAAGACCTATAAGGTAATCGGAATGCAGGAGGCGGTAAATCTGCGTCCCGACATCGCACTTTTTTCAGCTGGAGGAAGCACTTCGCTCGAATGGGCACCGCTTTTTGCTGAAGCAGGCACTACCGTAATCGATAATTCTTCCGCCTGGAGAATGGATCCTTCAAAGAAGCTCATCGTTCCGGAAATTAATGCAGATGCATTGACGGCCGATGATAAAATTATTGCCAATCCGAATTGTTCAACCATACAAATGGTGGTTGCACTTGCTCCATTGCATAAAAAGTATGGGATCAAACGCGTTGTGGTATCAACTTACCAATCTGTTACAGGAACCGGAAAACTTGCTGTAGATCAGTTGATGAACGAACGCAAAGGCATCAAAGGCGAAATGGCATATAAATACCCCATCGACCTGAATGTCATTCCGCAGATCGATGTTTTCCTCGATAACGGATATACGAAAGAGGAGATGAAAATGGTCAACGAAACCAAGAAAATTCTTCGTGACGAGAGTGTGCGTGTTACCGCTACAGCTGTGCGTATTCCTGTAATGGGCGGACACAGTGAGAGTGTGAATGTGGAGTTTGCCAAAGATTTTGATATCGATGAGGCTCGCAAAATGTTAGCTGCTTCAGCCGGCATTATCGTTTCGGATGATCTGTCCACACAGCATTATCCAATGCCAAAGGATGCTCATGAAAAGGATGAGGTTTTTGTTGGACGTATTCGTCGCGATGAAACCCAGCCAAATACCTTGAACATGTGGATTGTTTCGGACAATCTCCGCAAAGGGGCAGCTACCAATGCGGTGCAAATTGCTGAATACCTCGTGAAAAGCAAGGTATTAACTCCACTGGCTGTTTAATTTCATCCTTGTTTTCCCGCCTTTCCTCAGATCCCTTCTTCTGCTTGTCACACATCCGGTTTTGGGAGTAACTTTTAGGGTGCAAAATTGTTTCAATTGTACACTACTGCGTGATTCTTTCACCACCGGCCCGGAATTTGCCGTTCCCTCAGTGGAATTGGCATTTTACCGGTGTCTGGACTCGTTTTGTGTTAAATTGTGTAAAAAACAATAAACAAAATTTGGCAAAACCTTGTTATTGTGTCGCCTGCAGGAATAGTTTTGCAGCAATTCCAAACCATGACACCACTACGACGGTTCTTTCTTCTTGTTAAGCCTGAGCGACGCGATATCTTTCAGATCTATCTCTACGCCTTGTTTTCCGGTATGATCTACCTTACCCTGCCATTGGGTATTCAGGCCATCACGTCTTTTATCATGACCGGCCAACTGAGTACTTCCTGGTCTGTTTTGGTTGTGATGGTCATTCTGGGAATTGTGCTTTCGGGAATCATTCAGGTGTTTCAGCTGAGTCTTACTGAAAGCCTCCAACAAAAGATATTTGTACGGGCAGCATTTGAATTCGCTTATCGGGTTATTCGTTTCAGGAAGGAGTCTCTTCGGGGATATTACCCGCCCGAACTCATGAATCGCTTTTTTGATGTCATTCAGATCCAAAAGGGATTATCGAAAATCCTCATCGATCTTTCTTCCTCATCACTGCAGATTGTATTCGGATTATTATTGCTCTCCTTTTATCATCCTCTTTTTATCGCGCTAGGTTTTGTACTCATCCTTGTGCTTTACGGAATCTTTAAGATTTTAAGTCCGCGCGGTTTATCCACCTCATTGAGAGAATCCACCCACAAGTACGCAGTAGTGCAATGGCTGCAGGAACTCGCCCGAGTGAACGACACCTTCAAGCTCGCAGGTCGTACCGATCTTCCGTATGAACGAATGGACACCCACGTGAAGCAATATGTGCAGTCGCGCAAGGAACACTTCAGAGTACTGGTGTGGCAGTATTTTACCATTATCCTTTTTAAAACGGTTATTACAGGTGGACTCTTGATTCTGGGGAGTATTCTTGTGGTGAACAATCAATTGAATCTTGGTCAGTTTATTGCGGCTGAAATTCTTATTGTAATGGTGATGCAAAGCGCAGAAAAACTGGTTGTATCACTGGAGTCGGTATATGATGTAATAACTGCGGTGGAGAAAATTGGTATGGTCACTGATTTGGAAATGGAATCGCTCGAAGGAGTAGATTTTAAAACCGCCGAAGATTCTGAAGGAATCCAAATTGAATTGCGTAATCTTACTTACGGATACAATGCGGAAGAAGCCGCTGTGTTAAACGACCTCAATCTAACCATTAACGCAGGAGAGTTTGTTTGTATCTCCGGAGTACACCATGCCGGAAAATCAACCCTCATTCAGTTAATGGCCGGTTTGTTTCAGGATTTTCATGGCAATGTTTTGTATAACGGATTGCCATTGCGGAGCATTCATCTGGAATCTTTGCGATGTTACATCAGCGATTCTCTTTCGCAGGAGGAGTTATTCATTGGAACGGTTTATGAGAACATCTGCATGGGCAAAACAAACATCAGCGAACGCCGTGTAATGGAAGTTGCTTATGCAATCGGTTTGGGTGATTTTTTGAAAGATCTGCCTGAAGGAATTCAAACCAGAATTTTACCGGGTGGAAAGAAGTTTCCAAAGAGTGTCGTGCGAAAGATTATACTTTGTCGAAGTCTTGTGGATGAAACCCGCTTATTATTGCTTGAAGATATTCTGCTGCATGTTGATCCCTCCGAACGCGACAGATTATTTGCGCTTGTTTTTGACAAGACCAGAAAACGTACCGTTGTTGTTGTTTCCAATGATAACCGTGTTGCAGAATTATGCGACAGGGTAGTAATAATGGAAAAGGGCAGGATCATTGATCAGGGGCCTTATTCATCGTTGAAGAAGTACAATTCTATATTTGGATAAGTCATGCTGAATATCTCTCCCAAATCCATATCCGGCAAGATCGATCCTTCGAAATACAATTCCTTCGCAGCGATCGGACAATATCCCTTGGCGCGCCGTATTTTGTTGTGGCTTACTATCATTTTCGGTGTGTTTCTGCTCTTCCTGTTTTTGCCTTGGACACAAAACATTCTGGCAACCGGGCAAATTACAACCTTACGCCCCGAACAACGTCCGCATACCATTCATTCCACTATTCCCGGCCGGATTGAAAAGTGGTACGTACAGGAAGGTCAGCATGTAGACCGAGGTGATACCATTGCATTTATTTCGGAAATAAAAGACGACTATTTCGATCCGAAACTATTGCAAAACACCGAAGATCAACTGAAGGCAAAAGAACAGAGCATTGATTCCTATCAATCGAAAGTGAATGCCTTGAACAAGCAAATTGATGCGCTGAATGAAACGCTGATTCTAAAACTGGAACAAACACGAAATAAAATTAAGCAGGCCGAGTTGAAGCTGAAAAGCGACAGTATCGACTATGAGGCTTCCATCACCAATTACACAATTGCAGAGCAGCAATACAATCGTTACATCGAATTGAAAGAGAAAGATGTGATTTCTCAAACCGATCTGGAAGGACGTAAATTGAAATTTCAGGAGGCCATGGCAAAAAAGATTTCTGCCGAAAACAAGGTCCTGGCTTCGCGAAATGAATTGCTGAATTCCAAAATCGAGTTGAATACTATTGAAACTGAATACAACGACAAACTGATGAAAGCAGAGTCGGATAAGTATTCGGCCATCTCTACGGTTTTTGATACGGAAGCAGCTGTTGCAAAATTACAGAGTCAGTTTTCGGGTTATGCCATTCGCAGTGGGTATTATTTTATCACCGCACCACAAGATGGATATGTCACCAAAGCACTTACTACCGGTATTGGTGAAACCATTAAGGAGGGAACGCCCATTGTTAGTATCATGCCCTCCAAGTATGAACTTGCTGTAGAAGTTTTTGTGGAACCGATGGATTTGCCATTGCTTGTATTGGGTCAGCCTGTTCGACTGGTCTTTGATGGTTGGCCTTCCTTTGTGTTCAGCGGTTGGCCGGGAGCTTCCTTTGGTACGTTCGGCGGAAAGATTGTTGCAGTAGATAATCTCATGAGCGATAATGGAAAATACCGCGTGCTGGTTAGTCCTGATCGTAATGATGAACCCTGGCCGGTTGCCTTGCGTGTGGGAACAGGTGCACGTGGAATGATGTTGCTACAGGATGTACCGATCTGGTATGAATTATGGCGGAAGCTGAATGGTTTTCCGCCGGAGTTTTATCAGCCTGCAAATCCTGCAAATGCAAAGAACAATGAGAAGAAGAAATAATCTTTTCGTTGGCCNNCTTCTGCTTCTTTTCTTTACGGATCTGAAGGCGAACGACTCATTGAAACTTAGCTTTAATGATTACATGGGGATGGTGGTACGCTTTCATCCCGTTGCACGTCAGGCCACATTACTCAACGATCAGTCGCGCTACAACCTCATGATGGCGCGCGGAAATTTTGATCCGACTCTTGGTGCAGATTTCAGTAACAAATTTTATTCCGGCACTCAGTATTACGCTTTACTGAATACACTTGCTACAGTTCCCATTTGGTTTGGTCCGGAAATAAAAATGGGATTCGATCAATCGCAGGGAGCTTATGTAAATGCGATGGACCAGATGCCTGCAAGTGGTTTGCTTTATGCAGGAATAAAAGTGCCCCTTGCTCAGGGTTTACTCATCGATCACCGGAGAGCAGCCGTGATGCAGGCTCGTATCTTCGAACGTGCAAATGAACAGCAACAGCAGCTTATTCTCAATGAGCTTTTCTATGAAGCATCCAGGTGTTATTACGATTGGATGCTATATGATCAGAATGTGCTGGTGTATCGTAACGGTGTTGACCTGGCGAGACAGCGGTTGAATTTCGTGCGGTCGCTACATGCTGTTGGGGAGCGTCCCGGTGTTGATACACTGGAAGCATTTATCCAATTACAAAGCCGTCAAATGTTGCTGAACGAAGCTGAATTGGTTTCTAAAAATCAGAAACTTGTTTTATCCGTTTTTCTCTGGGGAGAAGATATGCGTCCGATGGATTTGCGTGATGATGTTCATCCGGACCGCATTGATCTTTCATTGATAAAATCTGTTTCCCCTGCAGAAGATCAAAGAGGCATGGATACCTTGAGCACTTCACATCCTGCCATGTTGTTATACAATTATAAGTTGCAGGATCTTGAAATTGAACGCAGGTATAAAACCGACAAACTCAAACCCAAACTTTCAGCCCAATACAACTTTTTAGGTTATCCTGTATCCGGTAATGATTTTCCGGTTTTTTCAACCGAGAATTATAAGTGGGGACTCCAATTTTCCTTCCCTGTATTCCTTCGCCAGGAACGCGGTGCAATAGGCTTGACCAAAGTAAAAATTCAACAAGCGCAACTCGATCGTGATCTAAAGAGCATGGAACTTCAGGTAAAATGGAGATCGGCCTATAATGAGCTGTTGTTTTTACGTGAGCAAATGCAGATGGCCGAATCCAACCTGGTGAATTATCGTCGTTTGCTTGATGCAGAGCGAATGAAGTTTGTACAGGGAGAAAGCAGTCTTTTCATGATCAATGCCCGCGAAGTGATGGTAATAGAAACCGAAGTGAAATTCAATGAGATCCGGGCTAAGTATTTCAAAAGTTACGCTGCTTATCGATTTGCTTCGGGCTTTGCCAATCGTATGAATCCATAAAACAAACACCATGATTCAGTTTAACATGATTACCAAAGACAAGCACGTGAGCGAAGGAATTGCGGATATGATGCTTAGGGGGAAATACACTACGGATCTTCGCTTGGAGGAAATGGTGCAGCTGGAATGGGATGAAGATTCACAAAGCAAAAAGGAAGTGGTTTTTTTTCGTGTTACCTGCATCATGCGCTCTTTGTTGTTTGCCACATTGGTGCATGAAGTAACAGAGGTTTACGGACCCGAACCCCGCATGTTTTCTTTTCCCGTAATACAAATCGAAGAGGACTGGGCCAACGAAGTCCGTCAGAAGACGCGTAAAAACTAAACTTCTTCTTTCATCCAGGTGTGGTCGGCAAGTAAGCGCACTTTTGCAAGGAAGACCTTGAATTTACGTGAGCGGCCCCATTCATTCGGACCAATCATGGAAAGGATATGTCCACCTTCTTCCGTCTCGTACAGGTAATATGCATCCCCAATGAGTGGAGCAAAGTTCATTTTGGCCTGATAAATTTTCAGGGATAGTTCTTTGCGCTCCTTGATTTCCTGTGCCTGTTGAGCCAGTAATTCGATCTGTCGCCGGATTTGCTGCAGTTGCATTTCTGTCTGATCTTCCATGGCCGATAGCGAGCGGCTTTTGATCACACTTTCCTTGGAGGTTTTTATTACAGCACTCCCTCTGTGATGCGCATAGGGAAGCGATCCTGGTGTTTCCGTGATGTTATCCTTATCGATCGGGTTTTGAAACTCTTCAGAGTCCTGCATAAAGCAAATTTAAGGTCAAATGCCTTAATGGCAATGCTTGTAGGGAGAACAAAATTCCGGTTGACTTGTTGTAAATCCTACTGCCTTTATGCAAGCACAAACCGACCGTATCATCGAAATGGCCTGGGAGGATCGAACACCGTTTGAAGCTATTGCTTTTCAGTTCGGTATATCCGAAAAGGAAGTGATCGCTCTTATGCGAAAGCATTTGTTGCCCTCGTCGTTTCGCATGTGGAGAAAGCGTGTTGCAGGTCGAACAACCAAGCATGCCAAATTGCGCGCCTTTACCGGAGGGCGATTTCGTTGCAGCAGGCAGCGATCGATCAGTTCCAACTCAATTTCGAAACGTTAATGCCCAAGGTGCGAATACAGCAGCATGAACTGGAATGCAGAACCGGAGAAAACCTCCGCGAACTCCTGGTTCGTTTTGATCTGGTTCCTGAAGCCGGATCGCAATGGGGTACCTGCAAGGGAGCTATTGGTTGCGGTACATGTAAACTCAAGGTGAAGGGAACCATAGCTGCCTATGAAAAAGAGCAGGGATTGGTAGTGAAGGAATTGAACAACGAACAAATCTATTCCTGTAAAGCTCGTGTGATAAGCGATATAGAGATTTGCGGATGAGACTTCCTTCTGTTGGCGAGCGCTGTTCGCACACTTAATAAATCCTTTACATTGTATCTGTCCGATTTCTTGCGTACTTTGTAAAGTAATGGGCAAGATAAAACTGGAAATGGAATATGATTATGATTTCGATCTTGTCGGAATCAGTTGTCACGCTCCGGATTACAGATTGTGCTGGGCAATTAATCAAAAGCTGGGAATCGGATTGCACAAGCGAGATGCTCTGCATGTATTGAGCGACAGGAAAAAATCAACCGAAGATCATTTTTCAATCTACGAGTATTTCAGTGAGGAAGATCATATCGAGTACTATCTTCTTCCCAATAAAAGCAATACGGCTTATCTGATTCCCGAACAGAAAGCAGCCGACTATTTTTTTCTCCTGCGCAACAATTTTGCGGTGGAGCTATCTGAGCTTATTGCACAGCTAAAATCAATTGAAATGGTAATTGCCGCCTTCAGTATACAAGCCGAAACTTTGAAATCACGCGAGAACCTGCTATTTTAGAACTTAAATACGATTAACATTGAAAACATTACACCCATTTATCCTCGAAAAAAAGACCAAAATTGTTGCTACACTCGGACCTGCATCTTCTTCAAAGGAAGTATTGCTGGAGATGATGTACAACGGAGCAAATGTGTTCCGGATTAACTTTTCACACGGGGAATACGAAAAGCACGAAGCGGTTATTGCCACCATTCGTGAGTTGATGACCGAGACCGGTATTCATGTTGCCATTCTCGCCGATTTGCAAGGACCCAAACTGCGCTGCGGTGAAATGGAAAACAACGGTGTGTTGCTGGAAACGGGACAGGATTATATTCTCAGCACACAAAAAGTTGTTGGGAACAAGGAGAGAACTTACATCACCTATAAGGAATTTCCGTTCGACGTAAAACCCGGCGAAAGGGTGTTGATGGACGACGGTAAACTGGTATTTGAAGTAACAGGCACTAACGGTAAAGACGAAGTTTATACGAAAGTCATTCAGGGTGGCGTACTCGGATCCAAGAAAGGATTGAACCTGCCCAATACCAAAGTTTCATTGCCTTCTCTTACTGAAAAAGATAAAGCAGATCTGGAGTTTGCCCTTGAGAAGGATGTGGACTGGATCGGTCTTTCATTTGTTCGTGAAGCTCGCGATATCATTGAGTTGAAACACATCATTGCCTCGAAGCAGAAAAAGGCAAAAGTGATCGCAAAAATTGAAAAACCTGAAGCTCTTGAGGAGATAGATGATATCATTCATGAGTCGGATGGACTAATGGTTGCTCGCGGAGATTTGGGAGTGGAGATTCCTTTGCAGAATGTTCCGCTCATTCAGAAAATGATCATTCGTAAATCACTGTCCCAGGGCAAGCCGGTTATTGTGGCGACTCAAATGATGGAAAGTATGATCACGGCAATGACACCATCACGTGCTGAGGTAAATGATGTAGCCAACGCTGTTTTTGATGGTGCGGATGCAGTAATGCTTAGCGGTGAAACTTCTGTTGGAAAACATCCTGCAAAAGTGATTGAAACGATGAGCAAAATTGTAATGGAGGCGGAAACATTTGAGGGAATTTATCACAAGGAGTCTATTCCCAATGATCCAACAAATGAGCGTTTTATTACCGACAGTATTTGCTTTAACGCAACACGTCTCGGACAACGGGTTGGTGCTTCGGCAATTATTACCATGACGCATTCCGGGTATACTGCATTCAAAATTTCGAGTCAGCGACCCAAAGCAAAAATTGTTGTGTTTACCGGAAACCGGAAAATGCTCGAAACACTTTCGCTGGTTTGGGGTGTTACGGGAATTTATTACGACAAAATGGTAAGCACCGATCATACCATTGCCGATGCAAAATACATGCTCAAAAAACTCAAGCTTGTAAACGAAGGCGAATTGGTGATTAACATCGCATCAATGCCAATTGAAGACAATGGGAAATCGAACATGCTTAAGTTAAGCAGGGTAGAGTAATCCGGTATTCTGCAAATGCATCAAACAATTGCTGAGCCTCTTTCAGCACAAAATAAAAATCCTGATGGCGATCGGTAAAAAATCCGGTCGCCATTATTGTTTCAAGCGAAAACGGACGAAGATCTCCTTTATCGCAATGTAGTGCTTCCGAACTTTCTCCGAAGGAAGAAGCCAGCCCGGCGCCGAAAATTTTTTGCCTTCCGTCTTCCTGCACCAAACCGAACTCTACCGTAAACCAATACAGTCGCTGTAATGAAGTAACCTGCTCGGGATTGTTCATTCCTGCTTTACCGAACTGTTCCATAAAATCGGCATACTCTTTTAGCGCCAGCATGGGAATATGTCCGAAAACATCGTGAAACATATCAGGCTCTTCGAGGTAATGGATTTGATCTTTCTTCCTCAGCCAGGTGGAAGAGGGGAATTTTCGTTGGGAAAGCAGCATGAAAAAATCATTTACACTGATTAGTCCGGGAACAACTTCAATACTCCATCCGCTAAGTTTATACAACAAGGTATTCAGACGATCAAAATCGGGAATAGCATCCGCATTTAATTCGCTACGCAAGCGATGTAGTCCTAAACGAAAGTCAGTACATGCATGCTCCTCCAGTTGTGCAATTTGTCGGCTAAATAAGATTGACCATACTTCCTGGTCTTCTTTGTTGTAATTACTGTAATTCTGTTTCATGGGTTTGGTTTAAAAGCAAAAAACCCCGACACGCTGGACGGGGTTGGTTGGTTCTGAATGAAAAGGGATCATGCAACCTGACTCCGGTAGGGACAGGCAGAATAATACGAGGATGAAAGCTGGTGATTCATGCGGATGCAAACATCGTTCATCGGAATTTTACCTCCAGGAGTTGTACAGGGATTTATTCCGCATATATTTGGGAAAAGTCCTACGCGATATGAGTATCAATGTAAAATTACTTAAGCAGATCTGCGAAGTACCGGGCGCTCCCGGTCGTGAACAATTGGTTCGCGAACTCGTCATGAAACAAGTCAAAGGCCATGTTGATTCCATCGATATCGACAACATGGGAAATATCACCGTAGTTAAGAAGGGAAAGAAAAGTGATCGTAAAGTGATGATCGCTGCGCATATGGATGAGATCGGATTTATGGTGAATCATATTGATGAAAAAGGATTTCTGCGTTTTGTTCCGCTTGGAGGATTTGATCCTAAAACACTTACCGCTCAGCGCGTAATCGTACACGGAAAAAAGGATCTCATTGGGGTAATGGGATGCAAGCCTATTCACGTAATGAGCGCATCCGAGCGTGAGAAGGTGGTTCCTCTTACCGATTATTTTATCGATATGGGAATGACCAAAAAAGAAGTAGAGAAGTACATCTCTGTTGGCGATGTGGTTACCCGGGAGCGTGAGCTTATTGAAATGGGAAATTGTGTAAACTGCAAGTCACTCGATAACCGTCTTTCTGTTTTTATTTTGCTGGAGACTTTACGCGAATTAAAAAATCCTGCCTATGATGTTTATGGTGTATTTACGGTTCAGGAGGAAGTAGGTATTCGTGGAGCCAGTGTTGCTGCGCTTGCTATTCAACCTGATTTTGGATTCGGACTGGATATCACCATTGCCTACGATGTACCGGGGGCGAAGGCGCATGAGATGATCACCGAGCTTGGGAAAGGAACCGCCATTAAGATTATGGATTCAAGCGTAATCAGCGATTACCGCATGGTGGAATTCATGAAGAAAACAGCCGATAAACACAAAATAAAATGGCAACCAGAAATTCTTCCTGCCGGGGGAACAGATACTGCAGGCATACAGCGAATGACAGCGGGGGGAGCAATCTCCGGTTGTATTTCCATTCC
The DNA here is from genome assembly GCA_002351955.1 of Flavobacteriales bacterium UBA2798. Classification (GTDB taxonomy): domain Bacteria; phylum Bacteroidota; class Bacteroidia; order Flavobacteriales_D; family UBA2798; genus UBA2798. The sequence continues at coordinate 19,713 of DEHO01000035.1, read as the reverse complement.
CTGCCGACATGTCCATCAGGTGATTGAGATGAGCGATAAGGATGATATTCGCGGCAGTATTGATTTGCTGAAAGGCTGTCTAACCGATCTCGACAAACACGATTGGAGTTTTAAATAAACGAACCTCACACGAAACCCGGTAGTATTGAATATACCGGGTTATTTTTTCCCGAAAAGTGATCGGAGTTTGATACGCTCCATCTGTCCCTTATCAATCGCAAGTTGTAATCGGGCAAGAAACTCTTCATAGGGATTGGTATGCAGTAACTGTTTCTCAGGGATTTTATTCAGGTTAACTCCTTCAAGGTTCAAAGGACAAACATCGCGCAACTCGTTTCCTTTTTGATTGATGATTTTTAAGGGCAATCCCTGAGTACGGCAAACAAAAGGACGAACATCATAGATTCGGCATGCACCTTCATTATTTAGAAATGCGCATTTACCTTTCGGGTGAGGCTTTTCGTTTTGAACTAATGCAGAATGGTGCTTAACAATATTAGCCGCCTCTACCCCAAATACAACCAGATCGTCGATACAACAGGCATGGCAACCTTTTTTGCATTGCATTTTTGATGCGTGTGCAGATTCAAGTCGATCAATATCCGGTTGCAAGGCCTGATAAAAACGATCAAGAGTTTTTAAACTTTCTTCGGAATAGTCAATCATAATGTTTTGTCAAACAAGAGTAATAATACAAATATCATCAATACTGACGCTCCCCGACGCTATCGGTCGGGGCAGGCCTATCGTCGGTGAGTGGCACATCCTGACCGGAATGAAATGCAGTGTCAGGATATTCTGATATTTAGTGTGATTGCAACACGCTAAACGCGTATTCCAATCACACAAATATTGCATCTATACTGACGCTCCTATCGTCGGTCAGGATATTCTGATATTTAGTGTGATTGCAACACGCTAAACGCGTATTCCAATCACACAAATATCATCAACCTGTTCCAAGTCTCCTTTCCAGTTTTCGATGGTGCTTTCTAGAATTGTGCGTTGTTCGGTCATGGAGAGGTGGGCGATTTCTTTCAGGAGGTCATACAGCTGACGGTACTTGAATTTTTTTCCTTTTGGTCCGCCAAATTGATCCGGATATCCGTCGGTGAAGAGATAAAACATATCTCCTTTTTGCAGATCCGGGATAACTGTGGTAAATGGATCGATTCGATCGGATTGCCCGATTGGCATTTTGTCTGCTGCTAATTCAATTTCTTCTCCGTTCCGAATGATTAGCGGAGGATTGTTGGCTGCTGCGAAACTTATTTTTCCTTCGGAGAAACGAACCAGTATTCCATCCATGCCATCTTTTTGCCCCTGTTGCGAAATATTCTCAATGAGTCTGCGTCGGGTATGATCGAGGATTTTACCGGGTTCTTCGATCGTTTTTTCGTTGATGGCTTCGTTAAGGAATGAAATATTGAGCAAGGACATAAAGGCTCCGGGCACGCCATGTCCTGTGCTGTCGCAAACGGCCAGATAGAAATCATTGGAGTTTCCCCTGGGGTGCAGACAAGCCCAATAAAAATCTCCGCTTACAATATCTTTAGGCATAAACAGTACAAAATGCTCAGGGAGGTTTTCCTTTAGCAGATCATCGTGTGCAAGAAGTGCATACTGAATTCTTCGCGCATAGTTGATGGAATCGGTGATCTCCTTGTTTTTTTCTTCTACCAATTCTTTTTGGTGATTGAGTTCGTGGGTGCGTTCCTTAACCTTTTTCTCCAGATTCACATACATGCCTTCCAGATCGTCGATCATGGTATTGAAACTCTGCGACAAATCTGTGATCTCATTGTTCCCCTTAATAGGAACACGCTCATCCAGTTTTCCTCCTGCAATTACCCGGGCCTTGTCGGTAAGCACGCGTATGGGTAGAGCGATGGACCTTGACCGGTAGTAGATTACCAGACTAAGCAGTGAGATGGTTACAAGAAACAACACACTGAAGCGAATGACTTCGGCTCTTATCAATGCTTTTTCTCGGGAGTTATCCGATTCGATCAGCAGAAGATAACCAGTGTAGATGGAGGAAGACTGGATGTCGAGAAAGAAATAGTCGTAATAATGATCGATGCCATCTTCACTTTCGCTGACCCTCACCGGTACTTTTTCTTTCATTGCTCGCTGGTAATGCTCATAATGATGATCCGGAAGATGAACGTTTTTTACATTGGCCACCGTTGCAAAGGAAGCGATGTTGCGTATCTCGGGGAAGTTCGCGCTGATTTCGCTCACATTCTTAAATGCCTTGTCCCGCAACCCATCTGCCATTGCAGAATAAATCCCCATCTCAATAATGTTCCTGCCGTCGGGGGTGGGTAAAAAGGAGTACTTCTTTATTTTTCCTGTAATCATTTCCTCGCCAAAGCGGTCGATAACGAGATTTCCTTCCTTGCGCATCTTGGCAAAAGAATTAACAAACGAAGTGTCGATTTTGGAGAAATCAAGTCCGAGGTCTTTTGCAAAAGTGGTATTGGTAATTACTGAGGAGTCATTAATAACATATAAATGCTCAATGGCTGTATCCATTCCGATTTCTGCAGAAATACGAAACAAATCTGCCGTGTGCAGGGAGTCCGGCTTTGCAAAATACTCAGTCAGTAAACGATCAGATAGCATTTCGATCCGATCGTTAAGATCCTCTTCCAGAATATGGAGCGCTTCGTCGTGAATGCTCAGTATGGATTTTGTTTGCGCAACAATTTGTTCTCTCAGGCGCCTATTGCTTTCCTCCAGTTGCTGCCGGTTGATGCGGTAACTGATTACTCCAACGGCAAGCAGAACCAATACCACCGGAACAAGGGTGTTGATGAGTAATTGACGAAGTATACTGCTGCGGCGCATACAGGCAAGATATACAAAATCCTTATTTCGGCAGAGGATTGGTATATTGGCCTTATGAAACGTTTTGTGCTTTTGTCGTTTTTTCTGGGATTGCTAATAACCGGAATCGTTTTGGTCTTTGCCCTACCTGCAAGCAGCAGGAAAAAAGAAACAGTACAATCACCGGAAAGACCCGACACCCTCAATTGGACACGTGAATGTCCGCCGGAGGGATCTGCGAAAACAGAACGCATTCGTGAGTTGAACCGTTTGAAGAACCGAATCTCATTTCCGCACGCACAGGATTTTGACACGTCGGCGACCATGAACGCATTGTTGTTGCCGGGCAATGATGAGGCGCGGTGGAATGAAAAAAAGGCTGCACGGGTAAGAGCGTATGTAATTGATGTGAAACCCGGCGGAANNCATGTAACTGCGGTGCAAAGGAAGTGGATGATCGGGATACGCATATCGATCTGGTTTTGGATCCTATGAACGAGGTCAAGAGCAAACGTTTTATTGCTGAAGTCACCCCTCCAATGCGATCCATTATGAAGTTGCGGGGAGAAAACTGGACAACACGCGGACTGAGAGATCAGTTTTTGGGACGATGGGTGGAGGTGGAAGGATGGTTGTTTTTGGATGAAGAGCATCTTAACACGAGCGAAAACACGCGCCCGCTTCGTGAAAATAACTGGCGAGCGACCGCCTGGGAGATACATCCTGTGACTTCCATTAAGGTAATAAACCGTCCCCGCTAGGGTGCGCGCCTAAGGGCGGGCATTTTGGTAGAAGGGTTTTTCACATAGGGGTAAAAGTGAGTTTTCATTGGGGAATCACTGTAAAAATCGGGTTTTTCCGAGGGGAAATGGTGAATAAAGTAGTGTTTTTCCCTATGGGGAAATTGTTGATTACCCTGTTAAAAATATTTTTACTTACCCCATTGCCATGTCAATAAAGATCTTCAATTTGCGCATACAAATCCAAACAATCATGGCAAAGAAAACTGCACCAAAGAAAAAGGCCGCTCCTAAGAAGGCTGCTGCCAAGAAAGCTGCCCCTAAGAAGGCTGCTAAGAAACCAGCTGCTAAGAAGGCTGCTGCAAAGAAGCCAGCTAAGAAAGCTGTTGCTAAAAAAGCTGCTCCTAAGANNTGCTAAAAAAGCTGCTCCTAAGAAAGCTGCTGCTAAGAAAGCTGCTCCTAAGAAGAAGGTTGCTGCTAAGAAAGCTGCTCCTAAGAAGAAGACAGCTCGTAAACCAAACGCGGCTTTCATGGCCCCGCTTACTCCAAGCACAGTTCTTGCTGACGTAATCGGTAACAAGCCAGTGCCACGTACTGAGATCGTTAAAAAGATCTGGGATTACATCAAGAAGAACGGCCTTCAGGACAAGAAGAACAAGCGTATGATCAATGCTGATGCTAAGTTGAAGGCTCTCTTCGCTGGTAAGGCTCAGATCAGCATGTTCGACCTTGCTAAGATCGTTTCTAAGAACGTGAAGTAATTCCGTCTTAAAGACAATGAGAAAGGGGACCGATGGTCCCCTTTTTCTTTTTATATACTGCTCAGATTCTTTTTCAATCCAATGACTGATACCGATCAATCATAAATGGCCTTGCGCGAACGCATCTCTTTGTTTACTGCGTAATAAATGAAACTGATTTCAGTTCCTCCACGGTGATTCAGTGCTTTTCCGTAAGCGGAAATACTGATGTCGTAAGAAAGCCCGATACGGTACGATTCTGTTTTCCATCCTGCAAGTAATCCAACAGCATCACCATGTCGGTACATGCCTCCTGCCTCGAAACCGGTTTTGTGACGGTATCCTGTTATCTGAGAAGTGCCTTCTGCCGACCAGAAAACGGTTGCTCCTGCCTGAATCTCCATATGTACTCCTTGCATTCCAACCAGGGCGCGCGGAATGATAAATACGGGCATGGTATTTTTCAGATCCAGTTGTATCTCCGAACGGAAATGCGCAACAATGCGGGGATCGATTTTTCCGTTAAGCAGGGGTTCGTTTTTTAGTTTGGGATTGTTGGCATGCAGGTAAGCTATTCCAAAATTCGTGGTTGCTCCTGTGCGCCCATTCACCGAAAGAAAATTTAGTCCGGCTGAAAGATCAAAAAAACGCGCTTTCAATCTTCCTTCATAGGCTTCTCCAGTCGGAAGTGATTCGTCCAGTTTGTATCCGTTGTATTGTGCATCCCAGGTTGCATTGGTTAAATCGCTGCGCATGCCTCCTTTACCTGCCGATACGCCAATGCCAAGGTATTTGCGTGTTCCAACAGTTGTCATTCCGCTTAAGGCCAGGGCGAGATTGGTCATGCGGGTGCGGGAATCACCCATGGTTGCAAAACCATAGCTTAATCCAATACCGAGATTGCTTTTACTCCGCGATCCTCCCTGGTAACGTAATAATGGTGCATCTGCCGATACGAGTGTTTGATTGGTTGGACGCACCAGTTTTCTCCATTGATTTCGGGTGATCAGAGATCCGCGAAAATCACTTTGCTCAATCATTCCCGCTGCGGCAGGATTGGTGAAAAAAGGAGAGTTTTCGAATTGGGTAAAATGTGCATCCTGTGCACGGGAAATTCCCAAACAGAATATCCAGAGAGCTACAGATAAATAAACTTTTCTCATCGCACTAAATTGAACTCACCGGAAAATGTTGCTGTTCCTTTTCCCTGAATAAATACTACTTCCAACGTATATACATATAAGCCAATATTGGCAGGTACACCATTCACCGTGCCGTCCCATCCCCAATCGGGATGCGTATTCTCATAAAGTAACTGTCCCCAGGTGTCGTAAATTTTCAGATTCATACTTTCGATGGTATAACTCCTTACAATAAGCAAATCATTCACCCCATCGTTGTTCGGAGAAAATGCAGTGGGAACAAATACGTCCATCGGAATCTCCACTTCAACCACTACTTCCTGACTCGATACGCAACCGTTTCCGGAGGTGATATACAAAGTATAAGTGGTAGTGGTATAAGGCGAGGCTTCCTGAGTGAAACAATTCGTGCAACTCAATCCATCAGGTGGATACCAAGAGGGCGCTCCTCCACCTGAACCAATAAGTGTGGTGGTGGTTTGCAAATAAGTGATGCTTTGATCCGGACCTGCATTTACTGTAGGTGATGGCAGTACAGTAACAACAAGCTGGTCGGTTCCTGTGCAACCTGCTGCAGTTACAACGCCTACTGTAAATGTTTGTGTGGTTTGCGGATTCATTGTGGGATAAGGAAGGTTTCCTGAATTCAGCTGACTGGCCGGCATCCAGTTGTAGGTTGCGCCCGGACCACCTTCTATTTGTAATCCGAGTTGCTCTGGCTGACCGGAACAAATCGTAATATCCGGACCGGCATTTACGATTGGACTCGGATTATGATCGACAGTAAAACTACCGGTCCAATAACAACCTGCTAAATCGTAAACCTCTGCGACATAAGTGATGTCTTGTATCGGTGTCACATTAAAATTGTTTTGCAGCATTCCGTTCCAGGAAATAGAATACGAAGGAAAACCGCCACTAACATTTACATTCAATAATACCGACTGACCATTGCAGATGCTGGTGTTTTGCGGAAGGCCGGTAACAACAAGCGGACTTTCATCGCGGATGTAAAAGGTTTTGTTTACAAAAACGGTATCTCCACAGGGGTTAAGGTAGAAGTAGGATACGATCACCGATTCAAATCCTTCAACTACACCATCAGCAACCGGATTAAATACGATTGTTAAAAGACTGTCGCCGGAATTCATTGTATAAGTAGAAGGAACAAAATCATAGTCGGTGCCATTGATGGCAGTACCACCGATGTTAACCTGAAATGTTTGTCCTCCTGTAAAACCGATTGGATTGTATATAACCATATAAAATGGTTTACACCCTTCAACAATTACTGAGTCGAGAAAGGCGCCTTCATCGAAGTTACCGGTGCTGTTGGAATACAGCCCGCGTTCTTTCAGAAAGAGTCCGGTATCAAAACCGTTATTGCCAATATCAGCGAGAACAATTCGAATATGATACAACTGATTGCATTCCACATCTGCTTTCGCTTGAAGAACAGTTGTGAATCCATCGTATTCAAATAAATTTTGTGTGTTGTTGAGGTAGTATGGAGAGAAAAAGGAATTCGAACATCCGCCGGGAGCTCCGAATGTACCGGGAGTTCCGTTGTTAATTGAATTGATGCCAACCGGAATAGTGCTCGATGTTGGAATAAGCGAGATGAGCTTTCCGTTATTGCTGAATGTTCCGGTAATACCTGGGCCGCTGATGATAATGGCAAAAATATCTGCTTCCTGGGAGCAAACGTATTCCGTGTATTCTTCAGATGCAAGAATGTATTCGAGCGTTAACTCATTGCCATCGGGACGCACATCGAACTCGTAAATGAGCGCATCAAAAATCGCTTGTCCGTTGGCAAGGCTCATCACATCAGGATCTGTTGAACCGCTTGAGCCTAATCCACCGGATGTGTTGGTGCTGTCGTTGGTGCCTGCTGCATTCATGGCTTTTCCTGTGGAAAGGATCATACCGGATGAAAGTCCGGTTGCGGAAGATCCATTGGTGAAATAACCAATTTGCTGACTGCTAATTCCGGAGAATGAAACGTTGCTGATTGCCACACTGCCACCGCGAAGAATGTTTTGAGTTAAATAATTCGGGTTGCTGTAATTACCGGCATTGTCAACGACCAGTTGTTGTGCCCATCCTGGTAAGGAAACACAAAGCAATAATGCGAGGAGGAAGTTTCGTAACATTAGAGAGAATAGAGCCACAAGGTAAGTTGTTTTTTTTCAGCTTTACATGAAAATGACCATGTGTTGTACTTGTTTATTGAACGGCAGGATTCCAATAGGAAAGGTCGCCTTGGGCTTGTGGGGGATTTTGAGTAACTTGCAGCTTCCTGTTCCGGACGGACAGGGTTTACTAATACATGTACTTTGGATTTTTATGATTTAGGACTGGTCGACGAATTGCTCGACGCCCTTGATGCGATGAACATTCGCAACCCAACACCCATTCAGCAACAAGCTATTCCTATAGCATTAGGAGGTCACGATCTCATTGCCTGCGCACAAACAGGAACCGGTAAAACCGCTGCGTTTGTACTCCCTGTGATGAATAAATTGTTTGAAAGCAACAGCTCGGGGACCCGCGCGCTTATACTCGCTCCAACACGCGAACTTGCTATGCAGATCGATCAACAGATCGAGGGGCTTTCCTACTTTGTCAGTCAAAGTTCCATTGCTGTTTATGGGGGTGGAGTAGGAGAAGTATTCGATCGTCAGCGCAAGGCTTTCGACAGCGGAGTAGATATAATTGTAGCGACACCGGGCAGATTACTTTCGTTTTTAAGCTCTGGAATGCTGAAACTGGATCAGGTAAAATTTCTGATTCTTGATGAAGCCGACCGTATGTTGGACATGGGGTTTTACGAAGACATCATGCGCATCATTTCCTATTTACCAAAAGAGCGGCAGAACCTGATGTTTTCTGCAACCATGTCGCCTCGCATACGCCAACTTGCGCAATCCATTCTTAAAGACCCGAAAGAAGTTAGTGTGGCCATTGCCAAGCCGGCAGCAGGGATCGATCAGCAGGTTTATCTCCTGAAGGAAGATCAGAAAATTCCTATGCTCGAACGTATTCTTTCAGAAGAGAAATACCAAAGCGGAATAATATTTTCATCGCGCAAGGAACTTGTAAAGCAATTGTTTCATTCGTTGCGTAAGAAGGGATTTGCTTGTCAGTCTTTTCACTCTGATCTCGAACAAAACGAACGGGAAGAGATCATGCGCGATTTTCGCAATCGGAAATTGCGTTACCTGATTGGAACGGATGTTCTCTCCAGGGGAATCGACGTTGAAGGCATTGATCTTGTTGTAAACTACGATGCTCCACCGGATGCGGAAGATTATGTGCACAGGATTGGACGTACTGCCCGCGCTTCGAGTACCGGAACTGCCATTACGTTTATCGATGCAAAAGATATTCGCCGTTTCCAGCGCATTGAGCAATTGATCGCAATGAAAGTAAAACGGATGCCAATCCCTGAAGAATTGGGTCCGGGTATCGACGAAAACGCACCGGTAGATCCTTCGGCTAAGAAAAAACGTCCGTTCAAGGGCAAGAAAAAACGTCCGAATGGCGGGGCTCCCCGCACTAATCCGGCATAAGGAATCATAGATTCGTTCATAATTTTTTCGCCTCCTTTTCAGGGGGCGTTTTGCTTTTGGTTACATTTAAAGGAAATCCACTACCACTATGAGAAGACTGTTTTTTCTAACGGCCATGCTGTTTTTATTAGCGCCATCTGTTTATGCCAACTGGTTTCGTTATCCTGTTATATCCCCCGATGGAAAAGAAATTGTTTTTTCCTGCAAAGGCGATCTCTGGAAGGTTTCTTCTCAGGGCGGAAGAGCAATGCAGCTGACTTCTCATTCTGCTTACGATTTTATGCCGGTATGGAGTCCCGACGGAAAACAAATCGCATTTGCATCCAATCGCTTCGGAAATTTTGATGTTTATGTGATGTCTTCCGAAGGCGGATTTCCTAAACGGCTCACCTTCCATTCTGCAGGGGATTTTCCCTATACATTCAATCCCGAAGGAACCGCAGTCTGGTTCGGTTCTGCGCGTTTGGATGATTATCGCAATGCAATGTTTCCCTCTAAAGTATTGCATGAATTGTATGCGGTTGCAGTAAACGGCGGTAAGGAAAAAATGAAACTTACTGTTCCGGCTGAAGCCTTGCAATTTTCGGGAGATGGAAAGAGAATTTTAATGCACGACCGAAAAGGGTATGAAGATCCCTGGAGAAAACACCATACCAGCAGTGTAACCCGCGATATCGTATTGTACGATCTTTCAACTTCAACATTTACCCGTCAGGCCTCCTGGAAAGGCGAGGATCGAAATCCTGTTTGGGCAGGCGAAAAGGAATATTATTTCCTCAGCGAAAAATCCGGTTCATTCAATATCTGGAAGGGGATCATCGGAGGAGAATCACATCAGCAACAATTAACCCAACACGATAAACATCCTGTTCGCTTTTTAAGTTCTTCTCAAAATGGCGTACTTTGTTATGGATACGATGGGGAAATTTATTTGTTTGAGAATGGAAATTCAAAAAAAGTAAATATATCGGTTCTGGCCGATCATTCCGAAAACAATGTTTCTCCAATATCGGTAAACGGGAATGTTTCTGAATACAGCCTTTCACCCAACGGTAAGGAAATTGCATTTGTTTACCGCGGAGAAATTTATGTATCCGCTGTGGCACATTCTACAACGCGCCGCATCACCAATACCCCGCAACAAGAACGCAGTGTTTCTTTTTCTCCCGACGGAAGAAAATTGGTATATGCCGCAGAACGTGCACAGAGCTGGGATATTTATGAAAGCAGTATTACCAATTCCGGTGAAAAATATTTTTACAATTGCACACAGATCACCGAAAAAGCATTGAGCACGCGTCCGGAAGAAGAATTCCAGCCTGCGTATTCTCCCGACGGAAAATCGGTAGCCTTTCTGGAAGAACGCACTACACTCAGGGTAATGGATCTTACCACCGGCAAAATTGTTACTGCGATGGAAGGCAGCTATAATTATTCCTACTCCGATGGCGATCAGTATTACACCTGGTCGCCCGACAGCAAATGGTTATTGGTTGAGTTTTTTGAATACGATCGCTGGGTGAGCAATGTAGGATTGGTAAGCGCACAGGGAGGAAAAAAACCGATCAACTTAAGCAAGAGCGGCTATGGAAACGGTTCGCCAAAGTTTGCCATGGGTGGAGAAATGGTGTGCTGGACAACCGATAAGTTTGGTTACCGCTCTCATGGCAGTTGGGGTGCAGAAGGTGATGTGGAAGCCATTTTTCTGACACGCGAAGCATGGAGAAAATACAAAGCATCGAAGTCAGAATCGGAATACGAATCGGAATTAGAAAAGGAAAAACAAAAGCCCGAGGAAAAATCCGCTGAAACTTCCGCGAAAGACAAGAAGGCAACGGAAAGCAAGGATAAAAAGGAAGAAGTAAAACCCCTGGTAATCGATGAAGAAGGTTTGCAGGATCGTCGCACTCGGTTAACGGTTCACTCTTCTCATCTTGGCGATTATCTGCTGAATAAAGATGCGACTCAACTTTTTTACATGACGAGTTACGAAAAGGGATTCGATATCTGGACAACCAAGTTTAAAGACGGAGAAACGAAACTGCTTGCTAAAGTTGGTGGCTCACCTTCCGCAATGACATTTGATAAAGAGGAGAAATTTATTTTCTTCACGAAGAATGGTCAGCTGATGAAAGTTGAAATCAGCAATGGGGCAATAACTCCTATTACTGTAGAAAGCCAATTTGAACACCGTCCTGCCGATGAGCGTGCATATATGTTTGAACACGCGTGGAGACAAACCAAAAAGAAATTTTATCTGGCAGATTTGCATGGAGTCGACTGGGATTTTTACAAAAAGGAATACGGAAAACATTTGTACCACATCAATAACGGATATGATTTTGCAGAATTACTTGCAGAATTGTTGGGAGAAATTAACGCATCACATACGGGAGCAACCTACAGGTATTACGATCCCAACGGCGATCAGACATCGTCGTTAGGATGTTTTTACGACGAAGAATACCTGGGTGAAGGTTATCGAATTGCAGAAATTCTTCCACGCAGTCCTTTACTTGCCAGCGGAAAGATTGTTCCGGGAACACTGATCACTGAAATCGATGGAGAGCCGGTTGGTCAGGCAACGAACATTTATGCCTTGCTAAATCGTAAGGTTGGCAAACCCGTTGTGGTTAGGTTTCGTTCCGGACAAAATTCCTGGACAGAAACCATTAAAGCGATTTCGCAGGGAGAGGAAAATGATCTTGCTTATCATCGCTACATTAAGCAATGCGAAAAAGAAGTGGAGAAATTATCGGGAGGAACAATTGGATATGTTCATGTTCGCGGAATGGATAGTCCAAGTTTCAGAGATGTGTACGACAAAGCGCTTGGGGTGATGCATACTAAAAAGGCACTGATTGTAGATACGCGCTTTAATGGTGGCGGTTGGTTGCACGATGATCTTGCGACCTTACTTACCGGAAAAAATTATATGAATTTCGAACCACGTGGTCAGAAGAATATGGGAGGAGAACCCATTTGGAAATGGCAAAAACCATCCTGCGTTTTAATGGGAGAAGGAAATTATTCAGACGCCCACTTATTCCCGGTTACCTATCGTGCGCTGAACATTGGTAAATTAATTGGTATGCCGGTGCCCGGAACAGGAACTGCTGTTTGGTGGGAGTTTATGATTGATGGTTATACGCGTTTCGGAATACCACAGGTGGGCATGCGTAGTGTAAAGGACAATCATCTGGTGGAGAATCAGGATCTCTTACCCGATATTCAGGTGGAGAATGATTGGAATAAAGTCACCAAAGGAATCGACGAACAGTTAGCCGCAGGCGTAAGGGAGTTGATGAAATAACTGCCGACAAAAAGAAAACCCCGAAGGATCTCTTCGGGGTTTTTTGTTGAGGGTAAATAATTTCCGCTCAAATTATTCTTTCACCACTTTCACTGTGGAACCGTTTTCTGTTCTCAGGAAATAAATACCGGAGGCGAGAGCGCTGATGTCGAGTTGTGTTTGCATCACTACTCCGGTTTGCATCACCACTTCTCCCATCATGTTCAGAAGTACAATTGCAGATGGTGATTGAAGTACAACATTGATTTGTGCCATTGCAGGATTAGGAAAAACAGCAATACGTTCCTGTGCAGCAATTTCATTTACACTTACAGGAACATTTACGATGCTGGAAGTGTAACTGCATCCGAATGAATTGGTAAGAACGAGTGTGTAATTTCCATTTACAATAGCAGTGTATGAGGATGATGTAGCTCCCGGAATATTGATTCCATTGAATTGCCATTGGTAACTGTCGCCTGCGTTTTGTGGTGTAGATAAAACGACTCCGTTTAAATTAACAGCAGGAACGAAAGTGTTTCCGCAATATACAGCGGTGAGGGAAGCCGACATGGTCTGACATCCTCCAGGAGAGATTGCTGCTACCTGGTAATTTCCGGATTGTGGTACAAGGTAAGTAGCAGCATTCGCACCAGGAATGAGCGTTCCTTCGAAATACCATTGCAATGCATATTGAACAGAATCAGTGCTCAAGGTGTGTGCAAGTGAATCGTAAACAATATTGGGAACACCGGGGTACGGATACACGCGAACGGTATCGGTGGATTGTACACTTGGAATTGGAGGAATCAATATATTATTTACTATATAACTTACGGTTGAATTGGATCCCGCAGCACATCCCGTACAACCGGAGAGACTCATGGTATGAGATCCGATCAGATCATCTCCGCCGTATATGATTTCGTAATCGTCCTCGTCAAAAACTTCGAGCACATAGGTTTTGGCAGGATCCATCTGAATACTCACCGGCCAGGTATGGGGAGGAAAAGCATCCTGAATGTAATTCGACTGATGAATCACAACGCCGTTCTCCTTGATTTTGAAATAGGGGTCAGGATTCAATTCCGTTGGCCAGCCCCAGGAGAAAGCGGTAGAAATGGAATTGATGGTGACTTGCGTAAGATTGTAAACCTGTACGGTGGTGTTATCGGCATAACCTGCATACTGAACGACATAATTTCCCGGCTGATTATAGATTTGCGGACCGGGATTTTCCAATGTGCTGGTGTTGCCATTTCCGAAGTTCCAACTGTAAGCTGCAAGTCCGGGATTATTATTGGTAAAATTCACAGTTATGGGAACACAACCGGTGCTATTTGTCATGCTGAATCCGTTGTTGTTGGAAGAAGTATTGGGAGGAAGAATTTCGATGTAGGATTCAAACGATACCGGATATCCGCTTACAATATTCAGATCGGCAATTACAGTAACGGTAATCGGATACTGTCCTGCAAGCAGAGGTGTACCATAAACATTTACACAACCGTGAACACTAACGGCGGGATCGTAATTACACCCGTTGGCTTGATTACTGCATTGCCAGTTTAATCCAATGGGAAGTGAAATGGAAACGATATGGAAGTTAAGAAAAGTATATCCCATCGTGTCCGTAGGAAGAACAAATTGAATGTCTTCGCTGTAAGGCTGTCCCACATAACCGGAGGGTAGTGTATCAGGATAAATTCCCGGAGCGGTTAAGGAGTAATCGACGGTGCAGGTTTGGGCAAATGCGTTTGTAGATCCAAGTGCAATTGTCAGCACTGAAAAAATGCGGAGAAATATTTTCATCTTCGTTTGGATTGAAGAAGTAATTTACAAAATCTCTTGTATGAAAAGTAAAAGAATAGGGAAAATCTGACGAAAGGTGGGTGTTGTTCGGTAAAACGCTGAATTTCAAAAGCGGGTTTTACTCATAAAAATGCATTTCCTCAATATACCGTTGTACTGGATCGGTGAGAAGGTAGCGGATGTCTTTTTTGTCCTTGATCGCTTTTCGGATAAATGAACTTGAAACTTTCATTACCGGTGCATCGCACATAATAACGTTCGGATGTTTTTTATAGGGACTTTCAAGATGATAGTCGCGCAGCTCATCAAGTTCCTGCTCAGTGAGTACACGGGGATATACATACAACTTGTGGTGTTGAAGTATTTGCTCATGGTTTTTCCATTTGTGCAGCGTTCGCAGATTGTCTTCTCCCATAATGAGAGAAAATTGATGCTGCGGATATTTTTCGCGCAAATAAGCAAGTGTATGAACCGTGTACGAAGGTTTGGGCAGATTGAATTCAATATCTGAAACGGAAAGGTTCTCGTTATCCTCAATCGCAATTTTTACTAATGCCAACCGGTGAATATCGGCAAGCAAGGTGTTTTTTTCCTTCATCGGATTTTGAGGCGATACGATGAGCCACACTTTATCCAGATCGGTGTAATCGGCCATGTAGTTGGCAATGATGAGGTGTCCTACATGAATAGGATTGAAAGTTCCGAAATACAAACCAATTTCCATAATCAGGAATTCAGGAATTGTTTCACGACCTGTTCCGCTTCGGCAAAGGCGCGTTGCAAATCGTCGTTTAGCAGGATATGATCAAATTTTTCTGCATAACCCATTTCAATTTCTGCTTTTGCCATTCTGCGTGCAATGCTTTCCGGGGTTTCAGTCGAACGCGTTTTCAGTCGCGCTTCCAAATGGGCAATGCTGGGCGCTTTTACAAAAACGGATAATGCGTTTGGACCAAAAATCTTTTTCAGGTTGATTCCCCCAACTACGTCTACATCAAAAATAACGTGATGACCTTTTTTCCAAATGCGCTCAATTTCCGATTGCAGCGTGCCGTAGAAATGATCCGTGTACACTTCTTCCCATTCCAGGAATTCTTTGTTGGCAATCTTTTTTCTGAATTCTTCCACACTCAGGAAATAATAATCAACGCCGTTCGCTTCTCCCTTTCTCATCGCTCTGCTGCATGCCGATACAGAAAATTCGAGTCCGAGATTACAGCTTAACAAATGATGTACAATCGTCGTTTTACCCGCGCCTGATGGAGCAGAAAAAATGATCGCTTTGCCTTGTGCTTTATCAGAGTACATTTAATACCTGTTCCTTAATTTTTTCCAGTTCATCTTTCATCAGTACCACAATCTTCTGCATCGATGCATGATTGCTTTTCGATCCGAGTGTATTGATCTCCCTCCCCATTTCCTGTGCAATAAATCCGAGTTTTCTTCCGGATTGGTCATCTGCATTCATGGTTTCGGTGAAATAGGTACAGTGCGTATGTAGACGCATTTTTTCTTCGCTCACATCCAGTCGCTCGAGGTAATAGATCAGTTCTTGTTCAAAGCGGTTTTTGTCAACGATTTCCGGATTGACATTTTCTTCCAGTGTTTTGCGCAGTTTTGTTTTTACTGTTTCCATGCGCTCTTTTTCGAAAGGCTCCACCAAAACGAGTTGCTCCAGAATGATGGCGACGCGTTTGTTGAGTTCTTCCTGTAATTTTGATCCTTCTGCAAGGCGAAAAGATTTGAAATTCTTTAATGCTTCGTCTGCAATGGAAAGAATGGTTTTCCACTCGTTCTCATCGACCTCTTTCTTTTCCGTGGTAACAACATCGGGTAAACGCAGAATGTGACCAAGAATTTCTCCTTCCGGAATCTCTAGTTCGCTGCACAATTGTTTGAGGTCGGCGTAATAGGCTGCTGCAAGCTGATGATTGATGGAATGCAGTTTTTCTTCACCCATGTCCTCGTAATACACCGCCACATCCACTTTTCCGCGTTCAACCACTGCAGCGATGCGCGATTTCAATTCCATTTCCTTCTCCTTGTATTTCGAAGGCATGCGAAGATTCAAATCCAGCTGCTTGCTGTTTAAGGAACGTACTTCTACATTGATTTTTTTGGAACCGTAAGCTCCGGTGGCTTTACCGAAACCGGTCATGGATAGGATCATGGATCACATTTTTTATCAAAAATAACCTTCTTTTTAATATGCAAGGGGAAAACTTTGGTGGATGATTTCAGAATTTGATGTGGTTTATTGCTTATGGGTTCATAATGGTAAATCCTTACCTTTGAGTTGTTCAGTGTTTGGGTGTTTCATATGAATTATCAAATAGTTAGAAGATGGATCTTTCTTCCCGTTTAAGTGGGCAGTCCCGACAGGAACTCATCTCCTTTTTGAGGGAAAGAGTCAAAGAATTGTCGTGTCTGTATGAATTCCAGAAAATTTTTCAAAAGACGGATTCGGATCTTATCCAACTTTTGGAGGAGGCAAGACGTGTTATTCCTGCCGGAATGCAGCACTCAGAGTTCGCTGAAAGTTTTATAATTCTTGATGCAATTACACTTGGCGACATCACTAAACCGGATAGTAAATCCTTTATTGAAGCATTGATCAAGATTGATGGAAGAAACAGGGGAAAAATCATAGTTTATTATAATTCTCCGGATCATTCCTTAAATTTTCTTGAAGAGGAAAAATTGCTTTTAAATAAACTGGCTGATGAAATTTCATGGTTGGTGGAACGAACGGAACAAAAGGCGATTCAACAACAGCTTGAAGAACAAATGACACGCTCTGACAAGCTGGTGTTGGTTGGTGAAATTGCAGCGGGTTTTGCGCACGAGATAAACACACCGTTAGGTAGTATTCTTGGTTTCTCCGAGTTGCTCATGAATATGGATTTACCCGAAGAAGCCAAAAGAGATCTTCAGAGAATTCATCATGCAGCACTTCACTCCCGTGAGATTGTAAAGCGAATGATGATGCTTTCCGGAGATTATCCTTTGCAAATCGTGCCTAATAATATCGGTGAGTGCATTAACTGGTCGGTTGAAATGTTGGGACCGCAGGCAGCTGCAAAAGGAGTTCAAATCAGTGTAACACTCGATAAGGAGATTGATGTGTTTTCATTCGACAGGATTCAAATGATTCAGGTATTGCTTAACCTTATTTCCAATGCGGTAAACGCACTGCATGAAGGAGGGAATGTATATGTTGAAACACGGAAAGAGCATGATAACATAGTTTTGATTGTCAGGGATAATGGTCCGGGTATTTTGCCTGAATTAAGAGAGAAAATATTCACACCCTTTTTTACCACAGGAAAAATCGGACAATCAGCAGGTCTGGGATTAGCTGTTGTACAAAGCATCATCAGAAACCACGGCGGAGAAATCACGATGAGAAGTCATACAGGAAAAGGGACAGAATTTTGTATTACATTACCTACAGCATTAAACAAATGAAACAGCATAGAAAAACAATTCTTGTAGTCGACGATTCTCCTGATTTGCTGGTTTTATTACGCAAGCAACTTGAGGCAAGAGATCATATAGTTTTCACTGCGCCCGGAGTGATGGATGCGGTGACTATTTTAGAAAGCGAGATGTTGGATTTGCTGATTACTGACATGCGGATGCCGGGTATTGGAGGATTGCAGCTGGTAAAATATGCAAGAATAAAGCGTCCTGATTTGCCCATCCTCGTGATTACAGGATTTCCGAGTGTAGAATCCGCCGTTGAAGCAGTGAAGTTCGGAGCCACAGAGTATCTGGTGAAGCCTTTCACTGCAAATGAACTTTACCAATCGATCGAAAATATTTCGGGACAAAAACAGCATGTCGAAAGCAGCGACAAAGAAAACACAGAGACGAAAGAAGAAGACACATTCGGAATTATTGGCACGCATCCGCTAATCGTTTCCCTACGGGAACACATCCGTAAGGCATCTGGAAATAATGCAACGGTTTTGATTCAGGGGGAAAGCGGTACTGGTAAAGAATTGGTTGCAAGAGCTATTCACTACGAAGGAAAAGGCGCAGGAAAACCGTTTGTTGCAATCAACTGTGGAGCCATACCTGAATCTTTACTTGAAAGTGAGTTGTTTGGATTTGTAAAGGGAGCATTTACAGGCGCACAGGAATCCCGCATTGGTTTGCTCATAGCTGCAGATAAGGGTACCGTTTTTTTAGATGAGATCAACGCAACATCTCCTGCCTTTCAGGCAAAACTGTTACGTGTATTGCAGGATCGTGAAGTAAGAATGATCGGCTCAACAAAAGCCCAACAACTCGATATACGGATAATCGCAGCAGGAAATAGTTTATTGGAGGACATGGTTGAAAGAGGAACGTTCCGCATGGATCTATTTTACCGATTAAATGTTGTTCGGATAAATGTTCCACCCCTTAGAGATCGGACTACTGATATTCCGTTATTGGTTTCGCATTTTATGGAGAAGTTCAAACGTGAATATGCAAAACATCACATGGAAATTTCCCCCATCGCCATTGAAGGACTAAAGCGTTATGATTGGCCTGGAAATGTCAGAGAACTTGAAAATACTATTCAGCGTCTGGTTATTGAATGTGATCGATCTATTGAGTACGACGATTTACCGGTTGTGAAAAGCCGAAAAACAGTTACCGTATCGGTTCAACAGGATAAATTTCTCACCTTAAAGGAAATGGAAGAACACTATATTCGTCAGGTTCTTGAGCATACCGGAAATAATAAAACAGAAGCAGCACGTATTTTAGGGATCGATCGTAAAACACTTCGGGAGAAACTTAAATAACCCGGACATTATACCTGCTTTTTTCGTGCATTTAAATAGGGGAGATATTCCCCGATGGAGTGTTTTGATCCGGGGAATAATACCCCAATTCATTTTTTAGGATTTTAGTTTGTTTGATTATCAGGATGTTGATAGTCGGATTTCCACATGGCATACTTTTCCTATAGGGAGTTATAGAATTCAATATCTATCAGGATGAGTACAAGTTTATGTATAAGTTGTTTGTGGCAAAGCGGATGTTCGCTCAAAGCAGATGTTCGCGCACCAATTCTTCAATGCGAAGAATTCTCTTTAGCTGAACCTTTTCCACCAAAAATTAAAGAGCATAGTCTGCATATATTTTCAGCACCAAAGCATTCCGGTATTTGCTCAACATGCGACAAAAACCACAATTGTGCATTACGGAAAGAAAATGAAATAAAAATCCATTGTGAACACTATCAATAAAACATCATGAGCACGACAATTGAAAAAAAGACTGGCATGTACGAAAACGTCATGCGACAATTTGAAAAGGCAGCAGATACCATGAACCTTGATCCCGGAATTAGGTCAATTCTCTCTACAACGCAGAATGAGATTGTTGTCCATTTCNNATTGAAATGTTTACCGGTTACCGGGTGCAGCACAATAATATTCTTGGCCCCTACAAAGGAGGACTTCGATATCATCCCACAGTGGATATTGATGCAGCACGCGCGCTTGCTTCGTGGATGACTTGGAAAACAGCATTAGCCGGACTTCCTTATGGTGGAGGCAAAGGAGGAGTACAAATTGATCC
>DEHO01000046.1 GCA_002351955.1 Flavobacteriales bacterium UBA2798 | reverse complement strand
CGTTTTAATGTCTTTGTGGTTCACTCTGTGAACAAGATGGAGACACAATTGAAATTTCCGTTCACTTTGAAACCGAAGCAGAATTCTTAACGTGTTGTTGTAATTGTTTGAAGTTACATCAGAGATGCGCTTTCCGGATGCACTGGTTCGTTTACCGTTGAGTGACTCCCTGATAAATTGCCGGAAAAGTTTTTCAAATCCGGCAGAATCGATCGTTGTAATAGCCATATTTTTTTTGTCGCTTATACGAGAAAGCGGTCAAGCGGTTTTCAAATTCTGCTAAATAAGCTCTTAAAATAAAACTGCATTTACTTAAATGAGAATGTACTCCATTAGTAAATAAGAATATGTAAAAATAGGATTGAATAAGATTTGTGCAAACGTCGATTTACTTTTTTCCCTCTTTCAAATTCATTAAAGTCCATTTTAAGATTAAATTTCCTCGAAACATGGCAAACTCAGCCATCACTGGGCAGTATCCAAGAGGCGAACAAAATATCAGCTTTACAAAATGAATACAAACACTAGAGCCCCGCCGATTAAGAAAGTCTACAAGGTTTTCTAATCCTTAATTAAAGTCCCCGTAAAATCATCCAAACCCTCAATTCTAATCGTGCAGTTCGCATTATCAGCGATTTTTTCACATAATAAACAAACAAGTGTATCTCCGGCAAAATCGACAATTGAGATATTTTTATCGGTATTGGTATAATGAAAAAGCACCTCTTCAGCATTACTGTTGCCGACCATCACTTTCTTCTCGTCAATGAAATTGAAGAAAAACAAAGTCAAATTTTCATCAGGCACTATCAATTTGTAATGCACCCCGGCAAGGCTCGGAGCTTTTGATCCTACTATGATTTTAAGCGAAAGGAACACTGCAAAAATGACTAAAATCGGAAAAGCAAGGTAATACCAAGTACTTCTATTCTTCAAAAAATTCAAATACACTTCAATTAACTTAGGGGAATTGGCCGCTACTGAAATAATGAATATTGCACCAGTAAATTTGTTTACTTTAAATTATAGAAATCACCTCATCCGAATTAATTTCTTTAAATATCCAAACTGGATCCATATGATTATTTTAACATCAATTTACAATCAAAATGTCGAAAAAAAGAATGCTAAAAATCTCAACCAACTACTACTTATTTTTTTGTGATTTATAAAACAAAATTCGACGGTATTTGGGATTTAAAACCATTAACCTGTTACCCGGGTTTTGAGAATATACTTTGTTAATTGTATCAATAATTGGATGACTCTGGATCAGTGCCAATTCACCTGTTACCCGAATATTTTTGTTGATATACTTTTTAGGCCAGTAATCCATTCCTTGGATGTAATAAATTCCGTCTTCATTTTCAATTAAGGCCCCAGCTTTTCCGTTAAGTGCCTTTCCCTTAACTATTATTCTTGTATTTATATTCGAACAAGAATAAAGAAATATGAAAAGCATAAAAAATTTAAGAAAGTTGAATTGCATGAAGAAATTTTTATTTATTTATTTTTTGCTTATCTCCCTCCCCACCAAAATAAAAACCAACCTTCCTCCCCCCCCTAATCCCTGAAATAAAGCCAGCAGAAAAAGGCAGAAACAAATGCAACTCCGCCGCTTAGCAGGCAGGTTTGGTAATGAAAGGGATAAATGTATTTGTAGATGACCACAAAGGATAGCAAAATGGATCCGACATTGGTAATAAAGGTGTTCTTCTGAAAATGAATAAGGATGGCAAGTGCGTGACCTAACATCATGGATAGTCCGATGAAAAAAATGAATGCTCCTCCCGGCCAATGCATGGTTTTAAGAAATAATCCCAGCAATAGAACAGGACCAAAAACAAAAACAGGTGCATACCGTTTACGTGGATAGGATGATTCCCTTGGGGCATCGATAGGTTCATCGAGAATTTCACTCATGTACTGATTTTTGGGAATCTGTAGTGCAAATAACGTAAAGCCTTCTTTTTTGTTTCAGCAAACAGATGATCGGCATTGGCAAAACTTCCGGAATCAATCCATTTTCAGACGTATACCGTCGTGCCCAATGATGATGGGATCTTCATTGATGCGTCCTGCTTCCGGCGCATTTTCCAGTTTCAATACGCCTCTTGGACAAACCGATGAACAAACACCACAACCCACGCAGGATGAACGCACAATATTCTGACCACGCTGAGCATACCAGCGTACATCAATTCCCATCTCGCAATAGGTGGAACAATTACCACAGGAAATACATTGTCCGCCATTGGTAGTGATCCGAAAGCGGGATTTGAAGCGTTGGATCAATCCTAGATACGCTGCCAGCGGACAACCAAAGCGGCACCATACGCGATTTCCCATCATGGGATAAAATCCTGTCCCCACTACTCCCGAGAAAACGGAACCGATCAGAAATCCGTAAATCATTTTGAGCATTCCGCTTGAAATTCCGAGAACGGTATCCTGTTTTGTCTGCCAGGCGATGAGCACAAGGACGGTCATGATCACCACAAACACCAATACCGAATGAATCATCCAGCGTTCAATTTTCCATGCTTTAACGGATTTATCGGATAACTGACGGTAAGGATCGCCAAGTGTTTCTGCCAGTCCGCCACAACCGCAAACCCAGGAGCAATACCAGCGTTTGCCATAGAGGTAGGTGAAGAGCGGAACACCGATCACAAACAAGGCAACACCCCACCAGAACATAGCAATTCCGATTCCGCCAAAGGCATACATACTCTCGATGCGTTCGCCCTCAAAATAATTGTAATGCAGAGGCCAGATGTGTTTCAGATCCACGGAAGGCTGATTGAGTGCAGAGAGCAACTCTGGAATCATAAACGCAAAACAAACCTGGAAAAACATAACGGAAAAAGTGCGCACCTGCTGATAGCGGTTACCGCGGTACTTGAGCAGCATACGAATGCCCATTACCACCATGGCTAGGCAATAGATAAATCCGTAAAGAAACCACTGATCGGCTTCTCCATTTTCAGAAAACAATTTCCGGACAGGATCGGCAAGCAGCATCCAGTTGGTGATGTATTGCGGAAAGAAATACAATACGATATAAAAAAGGATCAGAAAAGTTCCAACAACAATACCGATCCAACCTCCATTGCTGGCAGGAGAATGGTAAATTCCATTATTGTGAATGCCGAACGGTTTACCTGCATACTCCGGAAAAATGATCATCAAGGCACCGATACAGGTTCCAATAAAACTTAACAGGAACACCAATCGAAACCACAGCTGATCGGTAAGTAATCCTGCACCGGAATGTTTCACCACCATTACCAGTTTATCATCATGTATGACCTGTTCCCATTTTCCTGCTGCTTTTAAGGGAGCATTGTAATCGGAAAAGATTTTGCGGTAATCGGCAATGAATGCAAATCGTGAATCGTATTTTTTTCCGTACAACTGCGTCAATTGCGGCTCAAGGATTTCGTAGGCTGTTTTTCCTTCTCCGGTATAAACGGTGTTGAGTTGGGAATAGGCTACTTTTTCGGTGAGCACAAAATGACTCATGCTTAAACTCAACACAAAGGTGAGCAATCCAACCGCAAAGAGGGTCCTGCCGATATTCCGGATCTTTTTCATTTCCCTATGCCTTGAAAGATGCGTTTCCAGCTGCGTTTTTTCAGTTGGAGTTGTTTTCCGCTTTTAGCATTGTATTCTTCCACCAGGTAATTTTCGTAGTGACGGAAAAACTCAGGATCGAAATTGGCATCGGACAAATGACACAATACATATTCGATATCCTTTTCCTCCCGCAACCAGCGATCGCAGACTTCATGACGGTAGCGCACACCCAACAGGGTTACACCTTCGAAACGGAGTGTTTGCGGATCGTAGAACAAACGAATGGCACAGCGGCGGTGATGATTCATCCAGAATACAGATCTACAGGTATCCGGAATTTTTACGTTGCGGCTGTAAACCTGAAATTCGATATCGAACAGTTTTGCAGAATTAAAAAAGTTAACCGGTCGGTAAACACTGGTGGTTCCCGTAAGCGTAGCAGCAAGCGTCTCTGCCTGCATGCGACCGGTGTACCAGATTTGTTCAATCTTTGTTCGACCACTCAGCGCGGTTCTGAATTCCGCGCAATCGCCAATGGCATAAACATCCTTTGCAGAAGTCTCGAAACATTCGTTCACCAGTATTCCTGTCCCCGTTTCAATTCCTGATTCCTGCAGAAATGCAATATTCGGTTTTACACCAATGGCAATTCCCACGAAGCTGCAGGGTATCTCATCTCCTTTGGTGGTAAGTACAGCACGTACTCTTCCGTTTTCATCACCAAGAATTTCTTTGAGTTCTGTTTGTGTATGCAGATCCACTCCATGGTCGGCGATAATGTGCCGCTCCACGATATCCGATTCTTCACTTCGCAAGGCACTGCTCCAGAATTTAAATTCGCGCACCAGATAAGTCACATGAATTCCCCGCGAACGCAGCATCTCCACCATTTCCACACCGATCAATCCGCCCCCTACTACTACTGCCCTGCTGCAATTTTGGGTATTGCTTTCCATAGCAGAAAGATCCTGCAAACTCACCAATCCCTGCACACCTTCAAAATGCGAACCGTGCCAGGAACCGGGATTGGAATGCGATCCGCTTGCGATAACCAATACATCATAACTCATGGTACTGTGATCATCCAGATGCAACACTTTTTGGACAGTATCCACACGATTAACATGCGCTCGCCGCAGATTGATCCTGTTCTCCGACCAAAAACGATCTTCGTAAGGCTTGGTATTCTCCTGAAGCATATGCCCCATGTACACATACATCAGAGCAGGACGGGAATAAAAATAATCGCTCTCGGAAGAAATGATCGTGATAGTATCATCCGAACGCTTCCGCACATGCCGGGCCAGCGTTGTGCCGGAAATTCCATTACCAATAACAACAATGTGGCGCTGCGACATAGGGATAAATGTAGGAAAATAAAAATGCCAATAGGTAAAGCCGGAGTTATTTTAGATGAAGAATTACCAACAGCTCAAAGCTGCGCTCCTGTTGACCTGCAATTGATTTCTTATTGTAATTTCAAGTAAATTGTACACCTGTTATGCGCTTATCCCGGCTCCTATTTCCACTTTTCCTTATTCTGTTGTGTTCCTGCAACGGAAATCTTTTTCGTGGTTCGCAATACGGAAACCGTCAGTGGGTGAATGCAGGTCCTGCATATGAAGCTGCTGCAGATCGTCGTACACCAAACACGAAAGCTTCCTCTGAAAAAGCGGAACACACTCCCCTACCCGATTCCCTGTTTACCACCTCAACAAGTCCCGAGGAAAATTTTCATTCAGAAAATACGGCATGTACTACACCTCCGCTTTCGAAAAAAACATTCGCTCCCAAATTGCTGATTGCCTCCGAAAAAAGAATTCGCAAAAAAGGTTTTTTCTCAATGGCAGCAGGAGCAATTGCCGGCGCAGCAGTGGTAACAGGAGTCATTGCCGCCATGTTTAATGGTTTTGCCTGGGGACTCCTTCTCCTACTTGGCGGAATTCTGTTGGCTTACCTTGGAATCCGACTCTCCTTATCTGCAAAAAAAGATATCGATACGTTATCATCACGTTCAACCATTGCATGGCTCAACCGTCCTGCAACCATTGGATTTGTCATGAATATTGTTGTGCTGATCCTTTGCGGATTCGTTACACTCTTTTTGCTGATGGCATTGATCTGATTAACGCAAGCGATCAATAGAGCGAATAATGTTTTCGTCGGAACGAATGGCTCTGTTGGCAAGAAAAACAAAGGCTAGTGCGGCAACCGGCATAAAAAATCCGACACCATATGAAACAATAACTGCTGCAGGAACTTCGAATTTTTGTGGCAGTCCGTCGGTCACAAAATACAAGGTAATGATCAAAGCTGTGAGCAGAAGATAATTCATGCGTCCCATGCGCATTTGCAATTGACGATTACCGTACATAAAAATAGCTGCAGCGGTATAACCTGCCAGTCCGAGAAAAATCCATTGGAAAGGAACAGCTACCAGATTCTCTCCACCCTTCATCAATCCGGTTGCGGTAAAGAGGTAAGAAGCGCTGCCCAAATCGAATTTCGCAATTGAAAAAAAGAAAGGAAGCAGCAGACAAGCAGTTGCCAGAAAGAGATAAACGGTTTGAATTCGTTGTAACATGANNTCCAATTCGCTTTTTACAAAATCAGCAAGTTCTTTCACGTATCCGCGCGAAAAATTGAATCGGATACCGGCTGTTTCGTAAATCTCGGGAATACTTTTGGTATAGCCCAGTTTGAGTGCTTCGGTATAGGCTTTTACTGCGTTTGCAGGATCTTTTTTGTAGTTTCTCCAGATAGCAATGGCACCTAGTTGAGCCATTCCGTATTCGATGTAATAGAAGGGTACTTCGTAAATATGCAATTGCTTTTGCCAGGCGCTTTTGCGGGAATGTTCGTAACCGGAATAATCAACAGTATGCGTCGAAAACTCATCCTGTATCTGCATCCATGCCGCTGCTCTTTCTGCGCTGCTGTGTTTTGGATTTACATATAACCAATGCTGAAATTTATCGACTGTTGCGATCCATGGTAAAATGCTCAGAATTTTTTCGAGTTGATCTTTGCGTGCCCGTTTCAGTTCTTCAGCATTGGTATAAAATTCATCCCATGCATCCATACTCAGCAATTCCATACTCATGGATGNNGACGTTCCTTTAAACGCTGTAAGCTCAAGATCGCGGGTGAGAAAGGAATGTACCGCATGTCCGCCCTCGTGCACCATGGTAACCAGGTCACGTTGCGAATCCACTGCATTCATAAAAATAAAAGGCACACCGATTTCGTAGAGCGGATAATTGTATCCACCGGGTGCTTTTCCATCTTTCGATTCGAGATCGAGATGTCCCATTTGTTCCATGATGCGGATGCACTCACCGAAATAAGGCTGCACCCTTGCCATGGAACGGATGCTACGGTCCACCAGCTCGCGTGCACCGTGAAAAGGTTTGAGCGCCGGTTTTCCGCTAATATCAACCTCTGTATCCCAGGGACGCAATCGATCGAGTTGAAGACGTTCTTTCCGCTCTTCCATGAACCCTTTGGTAATGGGCAGGATTTCGGTACGTATGCTCTCATGAAAATCTTCGCAATCGCTCACCGAATAATCGAAACGACCGAGCGCATCGAACATGTAATCGCGGTAATTTGTATATCCTGCATTGAGACTTACCGAATGCCGGAGATCGCGCAACAGATCGAACAATTCATCCAATGCTACGGTATCTTTTTCCCTGCGGTTTACGATGAGCTGATAAATCAATTCCCGCTCATTGCGATCGGTCGATTTAAGAAATGTAGCTGCGCGTGGCATGGTGATTTCTTCGTTCTTGTACACCACACTTTGTGCGCCGGTGATGGCACCGTATCGCTGCGATTCTTTTTGGATCTGAGCGATAAGCGGAACATTTTCGTCGCGGAAGAGTTTTAACTCCTGTGCAATGGCTCTGCGGTAAATCGAGTAACCGGGTTTTTCAAGTTTGTTCACGAATGAACAATCCATCATTTTCCGGTTGAGTTTATCGGCATAGGGTGCAATACGAGGCTCGATTTCGGTTACGAAAAATTCGTAAGCTTCAACGGCCTTATCATCCTTGGTGTTGATGGTCATGCGGATGTACCGCCAGGCACCTTCTTCTTCTACAACAGCTTCCAACTCGCTGCGATCCTGCAACCATTGTTCAAGATCGCCAATCGAAAGCAAATCGCGATTCAGTAATGTACTGAAGTAAGGTTCCAGCTTCGACCATGCGTCGATCTGCAAATCCTGTGCAATGAAACGACGTGGTGGTCGAACCGGAAGATCGGTACCTGTGCTGGCCATGGCTTATGCGCCACGTTTCATGGAAGCAGTGCGCACTGTGGTTTTGGCTTTTGATTCGGCCTTCACTTTTGGCGCAGCTGTTTTCTTCACTTCTTTCTTTTCCGCAGCAGGTTTTTTCGCTTTGGGTTCTTTGGCTTTGCTTTCCTTCACTTCCGCTTTTTCCTCTGTAGCTTTCTCTTCCTTCGCTGCCTTTTTCTTCGGCTTCGCTTCTTCCTTCTCTGCTGCAGCAGCTTTTTCGGCTTCTTCAATCAGGTTTTTCAAAGTCCCGGTTTCCTGAAGCAGGTTGTACCAGGAAAAAAGTTTTTTCAGATCACTGTTGTACACACGCTCACGATCGTAATTCGGGAGGATCTCCGCAAAATACTTGTGATGTGCATTGGCTTCTTCCTTAGCATCCACACAACGTCCGCCTTTTTCCTTATCCCAGATCTTACGGATGATCTCTGCCAGCGGAACATCTTCCTCTGTAGTGTACATGCTGATGTCGTCCAGCGCACTTACCTTATCGGCAGAAAATGCAGGAAAACGCTTTTTGTCGGTAAGACCTTCTACGATCAGACTGTTCTTACTTTGAGAAACAACTTTGTAAAGACCGGGTTTACCCGAAATTGAAATGATGCCTGTTAAATTCATTCTTTTTGATGTTTGATGAAGAAGTCCAAAAATAAACAATAATGGACGAACCGGACATCAGGTTATCAAGGGCTGTTAATAAATCATTCGGCAAAACCGGTCTAAGGCGCAGAAACGAGCTTTTATTTCAACAATTCTTCCTCAATAATCTCCTTGAACGCTGCTTTTGGTAAAGCTCCGGCCTGCATCATTGGCTGCGCTTCGCGGGGAATAAACAGGAGACTGGGAATACTTCGGATCCCAAATACGGCAGAAAGTTCCTGTTCCACTTCGGTATCAACCTTGTAAATAATGAGCTTATCCGTGTATTCATCACTCAATTCCTCCAACAAAGGGGCCACCATTTTACAGGGACCGCACCAGTCGGCATAAAAATCGATGATGGCAGGGACATTTCCCTTGTATTTCCATTCCTTTTCGGTGGTATAATCGAAAATATCGGATTTGAATTTTTCGGCTGTCAGCTTAACTGTAGGCATAATCTTATTTTTCTGCAAAGTTAGTTTGCCGGTACTTGTTACACAGTGAGAAAGATCACTGAGCGTATTTCGGAATCAAAGGCAGAAAATCGGTGATGTCCTTGATTCGCGTTTCATCGCTGGGGTGGGTGCTCAAAAACTCAGGCACAGCTGCTCCGTTAGCGGCCATTTTTTTCCAGAAATCAATCGCCTTTGAAGGATTGTATCCCGCGAGATACATGAAGACGAGTCCCATTTTATCCGATTCCGTTTCGTGTTTTCTGCTATAAGAGAGAATTCCCAGTGCAGAACCGATTCCGTACGATTGCAGGAAAATATTGCGTTTCACCGGATCAGACATTGCTCCTCCCAATGCGCGTCCAACACCCTGAATGGCCATTTGCTGACTCATCCTTTCGTTACCGTGACGTGCAATGGCATGTGCAATTTCATGTCCCATGATAACTGCAAGCAAGGTATCGTCGGTAGCGAGGTTTAAGATTCCGGTATACACCACCACTTTTCCACCTGGCATACACCAGGCATTGATGGTAGGATCGTCGACCACGTTAAACTCCCAGGTAAAACCACGAATGCGTCCTAATGCGTTTTTTCGGGTGAGGTAATCGATCACTGAGCTTTGGATCTTCCCTCCTACCCGCTTTACTGTAGCAGTGCGAGGATCGTTATGCGGCAGCACTTTGGCAGTAGCAAGAAAATCGCGGTAGGCTGTATCCGCCATGAGAATGAGTTGCTCTTCCTGCAATAGACGAAACTGCTTGCGGTTGGTAACCGGTACACGGGTACAGGATACAATAACGGAGGTAAGCAGTACAGCTAAAAAAAATTGTTTCATGATCATTGAATTTCGGCGGTTAAACCGGCTTCGAGTAATTGCGTGCAAACCGGTTCCAGTTCATCGTAGCTCCCTCTTTTCACCTCACATTTACCGGTGTAATGAACCAGGTAGGTACACTGTTCGGCCTGAACAGCTTCGTGTTTGCAATAGCGAATCAGCATTTCGATGACATAACCGAAAGTATTCACATTATCGTTAAAGAGAATGATGCTGCGCAGATCAACATCCTGTTCAAGAACCACCACATCCTCTTCTTCCTTCCAGCGGGGTTGAGTGGATAAGCGAAAATTATTTTTCATAGACCAATCGGAAAGCTTCCGACAAAGATATTTCTTTTCCGTCTTTTACCACTACAATTCGCACAGTAGAAAGTCCCTCCGCAATCAAACGCGCCTTTAGACGCAAGGCCTGATCGATATCGGTAATTCCATCAGCATAAGCCATAGTAAATCCACCATCAATGGCTTTGGTACGGACATTGAGTTCGGGAACATTGCCGTATGCTTCTTTCACTTCCTCAGGCATTTCACCTGCAAATTCAGCCACCACAATTCTGTAACGCATACCGGCAGTGTAAGCTTTTGAAAGCGGGATTTCGTTAGATCCGTCAAATGCCACAATGCGAACCGAAGAAAGTCCTTCACTGATAAAATGGGCTTTCATTTTCAATGCTTCATCGTAGGAACTTCCATCAAGCACATAATAAACGATGGTTCCATCATTCAGTTTTTTGCGCTTAACTCCTTTATCGTAGTTATTCAGGAAAATTTCTGTTGCTTCCGGCGGAACCTCGCCTATGAATTCACCAATGTAAACCTGGAATCGGACAGTGGAAGCAGCTTGTGGTTCTTCAACCTTTGTGGCAGTCGTTTGAGCAGGAAGTTTGTCGCTAACATATGCACCGGGCAATCCTTTCTGAATAAAATGATCTGCAATATTGAAAGCTTCCGTGCGCGATGAAACATTATCGATAAAATAAACGGTAGATCCGTCACCCACATTCGCTTTGCGTATCCCGTAATTCATGTTGGTCAGGAAAATCTCCGCTTCTTTGGAAGGAACTTCACCCTTGTACTGACCAAGAATAACCTTGTAACTCGAAGCTTGCGGTACATTCTGTCGGTCTTGGGTCTGCGTTGTTCCGCCTTGCTGCGTTGTTCCACCCTGCTGTGTTGTTCCACCTTGTTGTGTTGTTCCGCCCTGCTGTGTTGTTCCGCCTTGTTGGGTTGTTCCACCTTGTTGTGTGGTTGTTGTATTGCTGACCAGTTTCTGATCGTTTACAAAAATTGAATTACCGTATTTCGCAATCGAATCGCGTGCTTGTCCGATGGTTATTCGTTTTCCATTGAGATAGGCCGTAACGAATGCATCTGTTACACCAATCTGGCGAATTTCGTCCCTGCGTGAAGTAGCGATATTGATATCGGTGAAGACCCCTGTAGTATAGCGAATCTGATCGTTTGCTGTTTTTTCGCTGTTGAGCGGATTCAGATTAAAGATTTTATCAGCCGAAACCGGACGAGAATAAACGCCCACCTGAACGGTAAAGAACAATCCGGGAATGACTTCCACCTGATTCGCTTTCGCCGCATTCGGATCGTTGTAATAATTGGTGGCGTTACGGTCAGGATTAAAGTTGTTTACAAACTCCTGAGTAGTTCCACCCTGCTGTGTTGTTCCACCTTGCTGTGTAGTTCCGCCTTGCTGTGTAGTTCCACCCTGTTGGGTTGTTCCACCTTGTTGCGTTGTTCCACCCTGTTGGGTCGTTCCACCTTGCTGTGTTGTTCCGCCTTGTTGGGTATTTGTTGCGAGTTGACCGCTTTGTCCCAATGCTTCCAGTGCCTCGTTGAGTGGAATACGTTTTCCATCGCGGAAACCAACAACAAATGCATCGGTATATCCCATTCCGCGAATCTCCATTTTTGCGCCGTTGGCAACATTAAACGTGGTGAAATATCCAACGGTATAACGTGTGAGTCCCTGCGGCGTGGTTTCGGCAGTAATTGGTGCAAACTCTTTAAATGTTTCCTGAGGAATCTGATTGCGGAAAGCTCCTACCTGCACTTTAAAATAAATTCCTTTCGGCATTTCCGGATTTACAGGAATAGGATTGGCATTGTTGTACACTGCTTTTTCCGACAGCACATAAATTTCAGTTTCCACTTTTTCGGGGACAGAATATTTACGCGCAACGAATTCAGGATCCATTGTGGTGATCGGACTAACAACACTTGTGGTACCTGCATTGGTTACAGTGCGCTGGTTACCGTTTGTTGTTGCGGTTCCACCGGTGGTATTGGTAGCAAGCGATGTTCCCTTGGGATCCGGCAATTTTCCGGCAGAAGCAAGATCGCGGATGGTTTGCGCTTTACGCGGATCCATTCCTGCGAGATAATTATCGGCATTGGTTTGTGCACGGTTTGCTTCTGTGCGACGTTGTGTTGCGCGGTTTCGTGTAGTATCGTAATTCCGTTCTGCACNNAGTGAGCAATCGATTTTTGCGTTGGTTATCCGTTTCTGTAGAAGCTTGTGCACGTGTATCCTGTGCGCGCTTACGAAGATCGGCTGTTGCATTTAGTCGCTGCTGGTAATCGCGCTCTGCATTTGTCGCCGAAACTTCTGCTCTTCTTGCTTCTTCGCGCAATTGCATGTAACGGGCATATTCCGGATCATCCGCAATGGCAATTGCACGCTCCATTTCCTCTTCTTTTCTGCGTTGCTCTGCTATTTGCTCTTCTTCCTGTCTTCTTGTTTCGTTGGCTTTTGTATTCATCCGATCACTCTGCGCCAATAATTCTTCGCCTTCTTTTCGCTTTTGCNNGTTCTTTTTGACCGTTTTGGCAGAGTCTTCGAGTTGCTGCGCACGGGCAATGAGATTATTTCCCTGCACGCGCAAACGATCAGCCTCAGCCATTTGCCGTGTACTTTCGCGATTGGCAGGATCTGCCATTTGAGCAGAACTTATTCCGCCTTGTTGTGTTGTTCCTCCTTGTTGCGTTGTCCCACCTTGCTGTGTTGTTCCGCCTTGCTGCGTTGTTCCACCCTGTTGCGTTGTTCCGCCTTGTTGTGTTGTTCCGCCTTGCTGCGTTGTTCCTCCCTGTTGTGTGTTTATTGCAACTTCTTGTCCGCTGTTATTTCCGGTGTTTTGTTTTTGATTGGCTGATGCAAGTGTTTTGTCGCCCAATAAAACATCCAGTTGCTGCTCGGCTTCGGCCAGGAGACTGTTTGCTTCACGCTCTTTTGCATGAGCCTGACGGAACAATTCGTTGCGTTTGTTCTTATCTTTTTCCGCATTGGCATTGCGACGTAATTCTGCAGCTTCCGAAAAAATGCGTTCTGCCTGTTGTTCCAGCGCAGTTACATTTTTCATCACCTGGTGATTGGCCGGAATATCTTTATACCCTGTTTCCTTTTTCTTCTCACTGATTCGTTTTTCGGTCGCTTCACGCTCTGCAGCATTGGCACTCATAAATGATGCAGCAACATTCATTTCCATTGTGAGCAACTCAGATTCCGCTTTCTTGATTTCGTTGTCGAGTTTCTTCTGCTCGGCCTTATCGGTGGATGAGTAACGACGAATTTTCAAATCCTCGATCTGCTTGCGTTTTGCTTCGATGGCGGTAAGCTGACTTTCAATTCCCTGCATTTCCTGCTGGGCTTTTTCGGAAGTGTAAGGGTATTTGTTTTCATACTGCTGTTGTGCAGGCAAAGAAGCAATTCCCATTTTATCCAGACGAATCCTGCCTGCAGATAATTCGCGTGTCTTCTCCATGCGCAGATTCTCCAATTCAGACAAACGACGTTCTTCATCCTGCTTTATCTTTTCATCATCGGTACTTGCGATAATGGCTTTGGATTCGGCAATTTGTTTGTCCAGTTTTTCAATCAGTGTTTCATTCAGATCATTCCGTTCACTGATTTTTCGCGCTTCTGAAGAAGTGGAGTTTTCAATACGCTCCATGCTTTGAACATAGCCGGGATCAACAGTTTGAATCAGATTCTTTTTCTCGCTGGTAAGTTCGGGACGTTCGCTGAGTTGCTCCAGTGTTTGTTTGTCGCGCTTG
Source organism: Flavobacteriales bacterium UBA2798 (assembly GCA_002351955.1). Classification (GTDB taxonomy): domain Bacteria; phylum Bacteroidota; class Bacteroidia; order Flavobacteriales_D; family UBA2798; genus UBA2798. Next base: position 51,728 of record DEHO01000046.1, on the reverse strand, counting down.
AGTTCTTCTTCTTTCTGTTTTTTCAACTCCCCCAATTGATTCAGCTTATTGGCTGTTGCAGGATCGGAAGTAGATGTAGATTTAAGCTCCGACATTTGCGCATCGATACGACGGATCAATTCTTCGTTTAATCGTATCCGCTCTTCCGTCTGTTTGCTTCGATCGCCCGAAGAGGATGAAGTTTCGAGAGCAGTGAAATATTCCGGATAAATATCCGACACCTTAACAATGTTCTGTTCAGGGTCTATACCCTGCGCTGTTTTTGCAGATTTGGAGTACGAAGTTGCCGCATTGTTCAGGTACTTATTCCCCAATTGTTCTGCCACATTGGCTTTCATCAGGAGCAGGTTCCTGGCCTTCTCATCTTTTTCTTTGGCTGCATCAGCACGAAGTTTTTTCGCATCTTCAAACTTCGTTTTTGCCTTTTCTTCCAGCTTCTGGGCCGTGAGGAATTCAGGATCATCAGCAGGTACCTTAACTTTTTTAGCTTCCGATTTGGCTGTTGAAACTTTCGCTTCGATCTCTTTTTTCTCCAGCTGATTTGCTTCCTGAACTTTCGATGCGATCTCTAATTCGAGTTTTACTAATTCTGCTTCGAGCTTAATGATCTCCTGTGTGATGCGATCCGATTCTGCGGCATTGTTCGACTCAGCACGACGAATTTTTAATTCGGTGAGCTGGTCTTCAATATCGCGTACTTTATCAATAAGCGGTTGCAAAGCATCGATACGCTTTTGTGCTTCGGCGGACGAATACTCAGGCATAAATGCATAACCGGAAACCGAACGACCGTTTTCATCCACGCGTGTGATTCCTGCTTCTGCCAATTGTTTATCAGCCTGCGCAACTTCGCGCTCTTTCTCATCACGAAGATCTTTCAAGTCCTCAATACGTTGACGCGTAGCTTCGGGATCGCTCACATTTCCGGTGGAGAGGTTTCGTTCCAGTCGACTGATTTCTTCAGCGGTCTTGCGGATCAACTCCTCATTGGCCTCGCGTGTTTCTGCTGTTTTGCGGACTTCCGACTTATTGGAATTTTGTATGGCATCCACTTTTGCGTCGTAAGACGGATCAACGGTTTCTGCAATCTTTTCGTTCTTTTCTTCCTGAATTACATTGGGCGTACGCGAACCCTGCATGGTAGATTCATCCTTGCGCACCATCGCTTCCAATTGCGATTCCAGCTTCTCGAGTTCAGCTGCTTTTTCGGTATTCCCTGCTTGTTCAGCTCTTCGCTTTTCCTCTTTCACTTTATTCAGCGTCTGCTCATTCAATTGCTTTCGCTCTTCAGCTTTTTGCGTGGAAGTAAGATTACTGCCTTCGATGGACGCAAGCTGTTTATCGTACGAGGGATCAATTTTATCCAAAGTAGTATTGCTTGCCAGCTCCGTCGATTTTACAACTCCAGGATCGGTGGAGGCGGTGTTTTCCAGACTTTGAATACGGCGCTCGTTGGTAGTGATATCGTTGCGTTTTTCAGCAATAAGTTTATCCAGACCACTCATTTCATTTTGTGCGGCAATTTTTTCTTCGGGAGTTCCGCCTGTAATTTGTTCTTCCAATGCAGCCTTGCGCGATTCTGCCGATTGCAGGAATTCCCTGTTCAGGTCGTTTTCCGAACGGAGCTTATCCTGCGTGCTTGAATTGGAATTACGAATACTGTTCAGCTTGTTGCTGTAGTTGGGATCAACAGCTGTGGTGATTTCGTTGGAACTTTTAATGGTTTTATTCGGATCTTTTATTGCAGCAATCTGCTGATCATTGTTCCTGATTTCGGTTTGTTTCTGAATTTTCAGATTGGTCAAGCCTTCTTTTTCCTGCAGGAGTTTTTCCTTTTCGTCACCGTTTGCCTTCGCTATCTTTTTATCCAGCGTTTCGATCTGCTTATCCACTTTTGCTATCAGCGTCGCATTCAGTTTATTTTCCTCTTTGAGTTTGTCTTCAGGAGATTTTTGTGAGGACTTGATTTTATTCAGGGATACATCGTAATTCGGATCAACTTTGTTAGGTTCTGTTACACGAGTTGGATTGACCGTAGACGAACCGCTTTCTATTTTTCGCTGATTGAGGCTGATTTCGTTTTGAGTGGATTCCTTCAGATCACGTAATTCCCTGTTCTCTTTTTCCAGACGTTCACGTTCCATCGGATCGACGGAATTCATTTTTGCATTGTTGGCTGCGATACGTTCATCGGTCTTGGTAACCAGATCACGATTCAACTCGTTTTCGCGTTGCAATTGCTCTTTTGGACTAAGTCCCGAATTTTTTATCTCATTCCGTTTCTGATCGAAGGCAGGATCAACCTTGGCTGCAGTATTTCCGGTTGTAGGTTGTAAAGTGGTTGTGATGCCTTTTAGTTCTCCAATCCTGTTTTCGTTGCGTTTGATCTCGAGTTCTTTGTTCGATTTCAAATTCTCAAGGGACTGAATGCGTATTTGCAATTCCTCACGCTTGGCAGGATCTTTTTCCTTTTTGAGTTTGTCGTTGAGCGATGCCACATCTTTATCGATGGTGCTGATCCATTCCCGGTTCAACCGGTTTTTCTCCTCAAGTTTGGTGGTGCTTTCCGATTGCAACTCGAGTTCTTCTGCTTTTGATAAGAGTCCTTTGTATTGCGGATTTTCATAAAGGTATTTGTTCAGCTTTTCCTGATCGTCGCGATTAATCTCTGCATTCTGTTGCAGAACCTGTTCATTCTTTGCAATGGTAAGTGATGATTCTCCGGAATTGATTTCACGCGCCAATGATGCCTTCTCTGCTTCGGTAAGTGATCCTTTTACGTTTCCTGACTGGATATCCTCAAGAATGGAAACCTGTGAAGCGATCTGATCGGTTTCCAGTTGCAGACTCTCGTATTTTCGCTGTGCTGTTTTAATATCTGCCTGAATCGCATTGAGATCTTCTGTTTTGCTATCAATCTCGCGCTGAAATTCCTGTTTCTTTTTATCGCCTTTTGCCTGCTCCTGCTGCTTTTTAAGATTGTTCAGCTCACGTGCGATCTGACTTTCTTCGTTACGCAGGTCTTTCACAATTGCAAGTGCTTTGTCGGCTTCCAGCTTTTTAGTTCTTCCTTTTTCGCGCAATTCATCGATCTCGTCCTTACGATTCGATTCGCTGGCCATTACTGAACGAATATATTCCTGCTGTTCACGAAGTTTTTTCTCTGCTTCTTTTCTGTTCTTGGAGGTAATCGCAGACTCCACTCCTTTCGCAAATTCAGAAGCTACTTTTGCTTCGTCCTGTTTCTTCTTTTGTTGTTGGTCCAGACTTACAGCCACATTATAGGCAGCCGTAGATTCATTGACCAGCTTTTTTGCTTCTGCATTCAAATCATTGGCTTCTGCAATGATCTGCTTTCGTTCGTTTTCGTCGCGTACGTTATTCAGTTTGGCAAGCATCTCTTCAGCTTCCTTGGTCTTCTGTCGCGCTTCATCATTTTTGCGATCGGCAACAACATAGGCTGCTTCCGATTTCTCTTTAAGATCTTTGGATTCATTCACCAGTTCCTCCACATCCTTCTTCACCATTTCGATAAGGTCTTTGTCGGACAGGTTACCCAATTGCGGATCTTTCTCGACTTTCTCCGTTTTTTTCTCACGGGCTTTGTCGAGACTATCGATAATCATTTCATTGGAATTGGGATTGAGCAATCCTTTTTCCTTTAGGATCTGGGCAATGATTGCATCGGTATCTTCCACTTCCTGATCGAAAAGATTCCGGATTTTTAATTGTTCGGTTCCGCCGTTGTTGACCAATACCAATTCTTGTTTGAGCGGACGAATCTCTTTCTGATAAGGAACATCCACCACACCAACATGAGCGATCTTCGAATTATCGCTAACAACCACAAATTTGTATTTCCCCGAACGCGGTAAGGTAATCAGGTAGCTGCCATCGCTTGAACGTGTATTGTATATTCCAACCACTTCACCAGTTGCAACATCTTCCACACGCACCGACGCTCCAAGATTGCCGGGCGAAACTTCGGAAATGAATTTTCCCTTGATAATGGAAATCAAAAACGGAATCCGTTCAACCCTTACGTTATACACATGCACTTTACCGGAAGAACTTTCCCTGCGCGATGCAAACCATGCAACACGATCGAGCGAATCAACCATGTAGAGAAAATCATCGTCGGGACTACTGATTGCAAAATCGACGTTTTGAGGAGCACTGAACTGATCGGTTTCCGGATCGTACACGGAACGGAAAACATCATAACCTCCCATTGAATTATGACCCTTTGAACAGAAGTACAAAGTTCTTCCATCCGGATGCATATAAGGGTAATTCTCGTCCTGTGCAGTATTAATATATCCCCTTACAATTTGCGGTTGTCCCCAATCGCCATTGGGTAATCGTTTTACTTTGTAAATATCCAATCCATTTTTTCCGTCACTTCCATAACTGGCAAAAAACACGACATCCGAATTTTTCGGATTATGGATTACGATTTTGTGATTGTTCTTTTTATCGAGATTGCTCTGCAGTGCTTCAACAACGATGAGTTGACCACCGACATCTTTCATGCTGTAGAGACGGAAAAAAGTTTCTTCCGAAATAATTTTCTTTTCAATGACAACCAGATCGGTAATGTTGCGCAACAGTTTTCGTCCGTTGTTACACATTTCAATGTGACGATTCACCTGAAATTTCTCTACATCTTTTGGAGTTGCAAGTGAAATGTATTTCTGATAAGCGCGTATTGCATCAGCGAACTGATAATTGAGATGGTACGCACGACCGAGATAATACCAGCAGTCTTTATTTACACCCGGACTTTGTGCCGCGAAGAGCAGGTATTTTAGTCCGTTTGTTTTTTCTCCATCGGAGAAGATCAAACATGTTCCGTATTTGTAATTGTATTCGGGACTGGCTGCATTATTGGATAAAAGTTGTGAGAATAACGGAGCTGCTTCCGTGTACTTCCCTTCATCGAACAATTTGTTCGCCATCTTAATCAACTCTGCTTCATTTTTCTGAGCAGAAGACATGAAGGGAACCAAGAAAAAAATGATGAGCAAAAATGCCCCGCTATGTCGGATGTTGGTTCTCAAATGCCAGGGTTCCTAAAGGTCTGTACACCAAACCTTAAAGATAGTTGAATTATCCTTAGCCTTTTTTGCGTAGGCGGATATTCATTCGGTTCTCCTCCCTGCGCATCAAACGCTCAATATTTTTCTGGTGAGTAATCAGTACAAGTACAGCTATTACCATTGCGAAATAGATCAGCGAAAGAGGTACCGGACGAAAAACCAGGAAGAACAAAAACGGAAAACTTATCGCCGTAACCATTGAGCCCAGAGACACATAGCGTGTTAAAAGGAAAATAATGAGGAATATTCCGATACACATCAGAGCAGCCTGCCAGTGCAAAGCAATGACAACTCCAAGCAAGGTAGCTACTCCTTTTCCACCCTTAAATCCTGCAAAAATTGGGAAAATATGTCCTAAAACGGCGATCACACCAATAGCCAGCTTAAAGTTGACCTGTGCAAGGGTTTCCGCTTCGTAAGGATTCAACCATGCCAATAAAGTAATGGCAATGAGTCCTTTAGAAACATCCATGGAAAGAACAATGAGTCCTGCTGTTTTGCCCAATACCCGAAATGTATTGGTTGCTCCGGCATTTCCGCTGCCGTGTTCGCGGATATCTGTTCCGTAAAAGATTTTCCCGATCCATACTGCCGACGGAATAGACCCCATCAGGTAGGCAACTACCGCGGCAATAATGTTAAAGGGTGTAAAAATTACATCCATTCTTCTGTTTTTAGTTCGCCCGATCCAACAACTCCTGCGCGCGACCGCGACGGTTATTGTTGAAACGGTATTCGAAATCCTGTTGACCTTTCTCGCCCTTATACTTCCTTTTGTCGTCTTTTGTTTCCTGAACGATCTTATTGAAGTTGCTGTCGGAAGAAGTTACCTCCATCAGCTCCTTCGCATAAGTGAAGAAGTACCAGTTTGAGTCGTCTAATTTAATAACAATGCTGACTTGATCGAAGCTTCGTCCTTTCTGAATCATCACCCGACCATCTACATACTTGAAAATCTGCTTGTTATTTATGTTACTAATTGCAAGCTTACCCTCAGATAACCATATTCCTTCCTCCGGAATCCACTTGAGTGTGACATCAGCGAAAACAATGGACTTCTCCAATTCATCCGGAAAACGCTTTACCTCACCGTGTAAGCTAAGATCGGCGATGACTTTATCGGCCTTTTCCATTCCGATCAGCTCGCGAAGTGCTTTTTCGTAGTTCGACTTCTCATAATCAAACTGTTGGATATCGGGGTAATTAATTATTTTATCGGCCATTTTTTTCATGGCATCATCGCTGAAAGGGAAATCGCACATCAGCGCCACCTTCATTACAGGATTACCCGAGCCTAGCTTTTGAGTGATGTTTCCGATAGGAGTAACTTTGAATTGGCCGGTATTCACTCCAAAATTCATTTTTCCATCACCGCGTATCTCGCACTTTTCTTTTGCAAAGGCAACCAGATTTCCGGGTAAGGTATTTTCTTTCAGCTTCTCATCTTTTGCAATCTGATATTCCTGCAGGCGTTTGTCAAAAATCAGGTAACCTTCTGCCGCCATCACATCGATGTGCTCCTTTTTAATTTTTCCCGAAAGGAAACTGGGATAAATCACCAGCGAATCCTGACTCAATGTAATTCCCGAACCGAGGAACCCGCCTCCATCGAAATTGATGATCGGATTACCAATAGGAATTCGNNGCCCTTGAATACCACCCAGTCTCTGTTAATGGAGGGACAATTATGCATCAGGCGGGTTGCTCCATTAAAGTTCAAACCTTTATCGTTGGCCTTTAATTCGACACCACCTTTGTACTCGAAATGCGGACTCAGCATGAATCGCTCTTCGGGTTTAACATCACCTTTTGCATAAGTCTGAAATGTTGTATCGAGCGAAATATTGGCGAAATAGATTTTTTGCTCCATTTTATTTTCATCGATATAGGCATATTTTCCTGAAGCCTTATATTCTTTCCGTCCGCTGATTTTGGCTGTTACCTCAGTGATTTTATGGTATTTCGTAACATAGTTACAAACGATCATTGCATTTTTTAAGGGATCCATTTCCGCTTTTCTGCGGATCAGTACTTTATTGCTATCCGGATAGATTCTCGCATCACCCACACCTACAAAATCAACTTTCTGACATGTAATTACTTTTTTCTTCAAATCGAATTTCGCTTTTGGTGCAGCAAAATTCAACGAATCCTGTCCTTGTCGCACCGAGAAGAAATTTGAACCCGACAGATCGATATCCGTATCGATGTTAATATTCCCGGAAACAGAACGTTTGTCGGATTCAAGTTCAATATCTTCATTGTCCATGAACCATTTGAATCGGTCCATGAAACAGATGTATTCATTCTCGGGGAATTCCACTTTTGTTTCATTTCCGTTCGACTTGAATTCGCCCAATCGCTGAACAAAATCAATATGGGCATTTACGTTATCGGTTTTAAATGCAAGCTCTTGTGTTAAATCGTGGTTCTTCAGCTTGAAGTTGGCAGTATCCGAATCAATCACTTTTGTTTTAAACTTGAATTTGCGGGAGGTGAGTTCCGCTGTATTAAAGTAAATCCTCCCCTTGCCCGTCATTCCATCCGGACGAAGGGCTGTTGTTCCCCGCATTTTGCAGGTATTATCAAAAAGATGAATTGCTGAGTCGCGCGATTGAGTGTACAACACCTTTGCCTTTGGATGGTAGCGTATCATCAATTGCGATCCATGCGATTCGGGGATTTCTACACTTCCCTTTTGTTCTACGTTCTTATACTTTTCTGCTATTCCAGAAAGCGAATCCGGGAATAGTGTAAATGCTTTTGAATCGGCAGTGGTTGTAAGAAATTTAATTGTTCCATCTGCCTGCAAACCGTTATTGGAAAGTCGTATTTCATTATTGAAGGTGGCTTTATCGCCATACAATTTGATTCCCTCCGGTGGAAGTTTGCGGATGAAGCCCAGAGAATAATCTTTTTGTACTGATAGTGCTTCTTTGAGTACCGGTAAAATTCCGGCTGATTTAAATTCTCCTGCAAATTTTTGAGAGGGGACTTTAAAATTATCCAGACTATCCATTGTAAATGGATCAACTTTAAAATAGAATGAGCTGCTGTCGTAAACCCCATTATGTATGGATTGGTCATTGTAGAATACATAAGTTGGTGTGGTAGAAGTAAGGATAGGATAATTATGGAATCCTTTTTTGATTCCCGATTTATTGTCTTTTCCATCAATCACAATATTCCCCTTTACATTACGGATTACCGAGCGAACACGAACTTGTTTATCAAAGGGAGGAGTGAATGGCCAAACCCGCAATCGCATGGAATCGCATTGCAGGAGATCGATTTTATAATCATCATAACTGAAGAAAAACTCTTTCCCGAAATATTCCGTTGAACCTGCATTGATAATCCCACCGAATTTCAAATCGCGGTTTTTCCTTACAATCAATTCCTGACGTTCAGGATAAATACGCACAAACTGACTATCACTCAGGTTCACACGCTTAACACCGTAGACAGTCAGATCGAGATTGAGCAAATTAAGATTAGCATTCTTCTGGGCATTACTGACTTCACTTTCAATTTTTATAGGATCGTAATCCGTTTTACGGGCATTTGCTTTCAGTGTATGCGTAAGTTTCGGACGAAGAAGGATGGTGCGTTGTTCAGGATCGTACGATAAATATCCTTCTGCATTCNNGACCAATGATACCCATGATCTGTTCTGTGGGTTTTCCCCAATAGGAAGCTACTTCATCCACATTAATCAGTACGGTGTCTTTACGAACAGCATACTGCTCGATGTAATCCATCGGATGTTTTGCATCAATCCCTCTGATTTTGTTGAATTGCTCTTTACTGAAATACTGTGTGGATTCAAATACACATTCGGTTTCCAGTGAACCCAATGTTGGTCCGAACTCAATGGTTGGGTCCCCCAATTTATAATACAAAGCTCCTACGCGCAGTTCGAGTTTGTGGTAGGTATCAAAGAAAGGCGACTGCGACAAACCGGTTGTTCCCCGGGAAAGGATAAACTGATTATCGGTCTTGGTGTATTTCATCCGCAATCCGGGATGTGAAATGGAATCTTTTTCAATGTAAATTACGATGGATGCAAACTCCGCATCGATCGTTTCTGTTTTTATAGTATACGCAAGTGAAGCAGAGCGCATAAATACTTTCCCGTTTCTGTAAATGATCAGTCGCGCAGGTTCTGCACCCGTACCAAAGGCACGAAGATTAGCACCGTGCAACATAAATCCGCCTTCGTAATCGATACTTGGAAAAATGTTTTTGATGAAAAGGCGTTTACTGAACGATTGAAACTGCGGGTAATTGGCCAGACTGGGTTTGGGTGTGGTTGTGATCTTTTCAATCAGTCTACCTGATAGCGGATTCTTAAAGTAGGTAGTGTGAAAGGTAACCGTATCCACATCGAAGCCCTGTGATTTCAAATTGATATCGTAGCGCTTCAATTCAGCAAATGTTTCTGAACGCAATAATCCAGCCCGCTCATAAGTGATGATTCCTCCTTTACCGTCGAATTTTTCCTTGAGTGGGTACAAAATTCCGGAGGTTTCATAAATGACAGAGCTGTCTCCTTTAGCAAAACCGCGGATATCGGTCTTTTCAAAAATCAGTTTCGGTGCATTATCGTAATCGTAGGTATAAAAAGCATTGGTGGCTTTCCAGTTGGTGGATTGCGTTTTGTAAATGGAACCGTCGGTATAAAACTGATAGGAAAAAAGAAGAAAATCCGGCAGTTGTTTTTTATCCTTGGCCAGCATAGTTTTTTCAATGACTGCACGCCAGGATGGATAAATTGTGCTGAACTGATTGTTCCGGTACATGTATTGCAGTCCTGCGAAATACCCATAAAATTCAGGATAGGGTTTTGCCTGTCGTGCACTTAGGATGTTTGCCATATCGTAAGCTTCCGACTGCATCGTGCCGTTCATTTTTTTGAAATCCTTTTCAAACTCGTCCATGAAATCTTTGGCCATACGCTTATCGTACTGACCGAGATAATCCTTGAGTTGCGATAAAAATTTATCGGGACTTGGGGTAAATTGTGTTTGAGCGAAAATCGCCGATGATCCACACAGCAAAATAAGTGTGAAAACTAAACTCCTCCTAGTAAGCATATCAGTCCTTTTTGAATTCGAGCACCGCCCAGTTGTTACGCTCATCCATCCCTTCAAAAACCAGGCCTTGTTGATGTGCAGACGCTTTGAGTGTTTCTACATCGCTGATAAAGAAACCACTCAGCAGTAATTGTCCGCCCTTCTCCAGGCATTTGGCATAAACGGGAAGATCGGCGAGCAATACATTCCGGTTGATGTTTGCTAATATAACCTGAAAGCGACGGCCATCCAATAATGCGGCTTCTCCTTTTTCAACAAAAACACCTTCTACTCCGTTCAGTTCGAGATTTTCGAGGGTATTCAGGTACGACCATTCATCGATGTCAATAGCCGAAATTGGTGCAGCACCGCGCTTGGCAGCAAGAATGGCAAGTACCCCTGTTCCGCATCCCATATCAAGCAGGGATTTGCCCTGAAGATCGAGTTGGTACATGCGATTCGCCATGAGCCAGGTGGTTTCGTGGTGACCGGTACCAAAACTCATTTGGGGTTGAATGATCAGCTCATCTGCAAATGCAGGATCTGCAGAATGAAATGGAGCCCGTATCCGGCAACGTTCGTTTACAACAATTGGTTGAAATCCGGATTCCCATTCGGCATTCCAGTTTTGCTGCGCGATTTTCCGGTGAGAAAACACAACTGAAAACTGATCGCTGTAATTAGCAAAACAAGATTGAATGGATGATTCTTCAAATTGCGAATCTCTGAAATAGGCCAACAAACCATCTGGTGTTTCCTCAAAACTTTCGGCTCCGGCTTCTCCCAATTCGTACACCAGAATTTCCCTACCCGGAAGCAGAGGTTGTATTTTCAGTGAGAGTTCGATGTAATCGCTCATCGTGCAGCCAGAATGATGGGAAGGAATGTGGATAACTTAAGCGAAGCACCACCGATGAGTCCCCCATCCACATCCGGACAAGAGAACAGCAAGGGCGCGTTTTCGGCATTGCAACTTCCGCCATAAAGAATGCGTGTTGTGTTTGCAGTTTCCTCGTTAAACCGTTCGGCAATATAACGACGAATAAACGCATGCATTTCCTGCGCCTGATCGCGGCTTGCTGTCAGTCCAGTACCAATGGCCCAAACCGGTTCGTATGCAATGACCACTTTCTGCATTTGTTCAGGAGATAATCCATCGAGCGCGATGTTCAGTTGTTGCTGTACCCAGGCAAAATGATTATCATCCTCACGCACTTCGAGCGATTCTCCGCAGCATAAAATCACATTCAGCGAAACGGTAAGCGCATGGCGCAATTTGCGGGAAACAATTTCATCAGTTTCAGCAAACATCGATCGCCGTTCGGAATGACCGAGAATGCAATAACGTGCACCCACCGACTTGATCATTTCAGCTGAAATCTCACCTGTAAATGCGCCTTCAACTTCGAAGTGACAATTCTGTGCACCCAGCGCGACATGGTTACCCGCTTTTTTAGCGAATTCGCGGAGGTACAATGCAGGCGGACAAATGATCACTTCTGCATTGGCAGGAAATTCTTCCTTGTGTTCGAGCAATTGCGCAAAAACAGCAAGAGCTTCGTGGTAACTGTGGTTCATTTTCCAGTTACCTGCAACAATTTTTTTTCTTTTCATCATCTTATTCGGATGCGTGGATCGAGGATACCGTAAATGATATCGACCAGAATATTGATCACCACAAACATGGTTGCAATAATTAAAACGCTACCTACCACTACAGGAAAATCATCGTTCACCACCGAATCGAATACCTTTTTTCCGATTCCGTTCCAGTTGAAAATATTCTCCACAAAGACAGCCCCTGCAAGCAAAGAAGCAAACCATCCGGAGATGGCAGTAATCACAGGATTCAAAGCATTTTTGAGCGAATGTTTAACCACCACTGTGTATTTCGATAAACCTTTTGCCGTTGCTGTGCGGATATAATCCTGCGACATCACATCCAGCATTGAACTGCGTGTAAGCTGAAGTACGATAGCCAAAGGACGAATTCCCAATGTGAAAGCCGGGAGGATAAGATTGCTTAGTTTGAGGTATTCTTCACCTGTGAGATTATCCACTTCATAGAGCGATCCTGTTGTTTCCAGTTCAGTTCCGGGAAGCGGAAAATAAGCATCGATAAGCGGAAGGAATTCGTATCCCATAATGCCGTTAATACCCAGGCCCAGTGCCCATCCCAATACACCAACTCCAAAACCTTTTAATCCGGATTCGAAAAGAAACTGGTACGAGAACTTTCGGGATATTTTATTCTTGGTATGATAGCGGTTAAACGCAGCACCAACCAGTAAGCCCAGCAACATAAAATACATAGGCAATTGCGGCAACCAGGTAGTCTCATACCAGAGAAAACCTCCGATCCATGCAATGATAATAGCCATAAAATGCGAAGGACCGGACATACCCAGCACAGCAACAACAAGTGCAAAACTATCGAAGAAACTTCCCTTATTGAGCGCAGAAAAAATGCCGAGGAAAATACCAATCATCGTTGCGAACACCATTGCAGAAAGTGCAAGCACGATGGTACCCGGAAGCGATTCCATGATGATATCGGCAACCTTTTGTTTGGAACGGTAACTGCGACGGAAATGCGGCAGTTTAATGGATAACAAACGATCTCCACCAACAGAAAACAAACGTGAACCGGAATATTTCTCTTCGTCCCAATGAATATGCGAATCAGGATTATCGCTATGCAGGGAGATCGGCGAAAGATCATTCAGGTAAAGCAGGTATTGTTTGTACAATGGCAAATCAAGCCCCAGGTCACGACGGATACTGTTGATGATTTCTTCATTTACATTCTGTCCACCCAACATCCGTGCTGGATCGCCGGGTTTGGTATGGAAAAGAAAAAAGATGACGGTGATAACCCCGAATAAAACGAGGAAACCATACATCAGCTTTTTTATGATAAATCGAATCACCTGCTCTCGTTGTAATTATTGCTTTTGAAAGATTCATAATCCGGCAATGCAGTTCCCGGCCACATGTCGGTTACCACTCCACGTTTGAGGTACATCAATCCTGGATTGGAGCGGATCATGGTCTTTAACACTTTTTCATCGGATAAGCAGGCAGTGAAATTCAAGGACTCCGATTGCTGAATGGCATTCACCTTATCCGGTAGTGTTGAAGTGAGCAGGTAGAAATAATACCCCTCGGCCATTGCTGCCTGAGCGAAGGTATTCATCGCTTTCAGTTTAGCAGGAGCCGCTTTGCTTAAGTCGTAACACACCAAAAAGAATACATTTTCCAGCTTAAGAACAGAATCGGTAATGTCTTCTCCGGTTTCAATCAGACTCATACTAAAATCACGCGCAGCCGCATTTCTTCCCGGATCGACAATAGTAGTTTTATTAGTCAGGTATTCATGGGTAGCTTCATAATTCTCAGGAAAAGCATCCAACCATACTTTTTCTCCGGTGGCAATTACTTTAAACTCGTATTCAAATTTCAATACCGGCGGAATATCAGTTTTCTCTACCATCAGATCATTTCCGATCTGGTAAGGACGAAAATCCTTAATGGGTAGGTAGGTGTAGCAATAGAAGGTAAATGTGAAAGAGTAAATGATCATTCCAATTGCGATGGTCCAGTCCTGACCAAGTTTCGTAATGAAATAGCGTTTCAGCAGTAAATAAATAATTATACCGATAAGCGTAAACCAAAAGGGGAACCACCAGGAGAACAATCCACCTGAAAACAAGGCAATGGCCAATAAAGATGCAGGCAGAAGTACGACATCATCTTTCAGTGTATTCAGTTTGATTTTATTTTGCTGAACCAGCAACACCAGCACGAAGAACATCAAGGTGATATCCTTATAAAAACTCTCCCATGGAGTGAGCGATCTTCCGATGGAGCCTTTCAGTGCATCGCCAAAACATCCGCAATCGTTTACACATTCGCGTCCGAAACTGAGTGTGTCCACTTCAAGGAATTTTGCTTTGCAGTTTGTAATTCCTTCTACTTCTTCCGGCAGGTAACTGGCATCCGGTGTTTCGTCTTTGTAATCCCACCACTCCCCGCATTGTTCCTGCACCGTTTTCATGCGTTCGGCTTTGTCGGCCTGGAATGTGGCGTGATTATCATTACAGGAGGCAGTGTACCAGGTAAGCCATGCAAAAAACAAAGCCATACCGAAAAGGGTCCATGTTGTGAGTTTTGATTTTCCACCGAATAAAACGGCGAGACCAAGAACAACCTCTGCGGTAGCAATTACAATGGCAAGAGGAATGGCAATATCGTGGAAGGAAGACCAGAATGAACCCAGACTATCTTCCCGGAATNNGGAAATATTCTTCGAGTTTGTAACCGAAACCTTTGGGATCGTTTGCTTTGATAAGTCCGGAAACGATAAAAAGTGAACCCGTAAAAATGCGGGCGATCAGCGTAGCGATGCTGAGTCCGGATTCGTGAATGACGATCAGGAATCCCAATCCCAATGCGCTGTAGGTAAACATCCAGTAGATGTTAAATTCATCCACTACTGTTTCGCTTTTGTACGGTAGAATTAGAAATACCGCAGCAGCAGCCAAAAACAGAATACCGAGAATTCCCTGAAGAGTAAGTAGCCGTTTCATAGTTCCTTTGATTTAGGCACAAATTACATCGGAGAGCAACAGCCTTTCCGGCTTTAACATGTATTTAACGCTCTCCCTCATCCAGTTTGATCAAAGCAAAAATAGCATAATTCACCATATCGAAATAGTTGGCGTCGATGCCTTCCGAGATGAGTGTCTTTCCTTTATTATCCTCAATTTGTTTAATGCGCAATAACTTTTGCAATATCAAATCGGTAAACGAAGAAACACGCATGCTTCTCCAGGCTTCACCGTAATCGTGATTTTTCTTTTCCATTAAAGCCTTAGCCTGTGCGGCCAGTCGATCGAAAAGCGCAAGTGCACGGTCTGCAGGCATTTCTGCTTCGGCTGCAATTCCTTCTTCGAGCTGCACCAATGCCATTATGGAGTAATTGATAATACCAATGAATTCCGGCTCGATCCCCTCTCCTACTTTCGATTCACCCACTTCCTCGAGGGTACGGATGCGCTGCGCCTTAATGAAGATCTGATCGGTCAAAGAAGAAGTACGCAAAATTCGCCAGGCACTGCCATAGTCGTGCGTCTTCTTGACGAAGATATCGCGACAACGGTTGATGACGGCGTCGTATTGAACAGAGGTATTGTGCATGACCAGCATGTTGTATATTGCAGAAAATCCGCAAAAGTGGACCAAGATACAGTTTTTCCCCATTTGGACTCCCTTAGGACAGGCCCGCGTCTTCTCGAATTAGACCAAGTCCGCATTTTCGGCATATTAAACCTCAGTCCCGACAGTTTTTTTTCCGGCAGTCGCATCTCAGGGCATTCAATGACCATCGACAGAGCCGGCAAAATGCTCGAAGAAGGTGCTGATATTCTTGACCTTGGCGCAGCATCCACGCGTCCGGGAGCAGAAGAACCGAGTATTCAGGAAGAGCTTGATCGTTTGATACCCGCCATTGAAGCCATTCATAAAGCCTATCCGGAGGCCCTGATTTCTGCAGACACTTACCGGTCGGAAGTAGCACATAAAGCCCATGCTGCAGGAGCCGTCATCATCAATGATGTGAGCGGAGGGAATCTGGATGAAGCCATGTTTCGGACAGTTGCAGAATTGGGAACTGCGTACGTGCTTACTCATATGCGGGGAAACCCGAAAACGATGAATGAGCTGGCCAACTACAATTCGGTTACCTACGATGTGATCAGAGAGCTTAGCTCGAAAGTAAAAGCCCTGCACGAATTAGGAGTACACGATATCCTGATTGATCCCGGAATTGGATTTGCGAAAAATGCAGCACACAATTTCCAACTCATTCGTGAACTTGAATTGTTTCGGATTTTTCCCCAACCCTTACTGATGGGAATCTCACGTAAGCGATTCATCTGGCAAACGCTGAATAGCAATCCGGAAGAAGCACTGAACGGTACCACTGCAATGCACATGCTTTGCCTGAATGCCGGTGCAAAATTTTTACGTGTGCATGATGTGAAGGAAGCGAGGGAAGTGATTCAGCTTTTTCAGGAAGGGTGATTTTCCCGGGGAAAATTGTAGGAGATATGGTAAAATTCTGAACATTTTGAAACCAAAGGGATTTTTCTTCAACATCATCAAATAAATAATATATGTTCAAAACACTATTTTTCACTTTTTTTATTTGGTAATTAATTATTGCGCGCTTAACTTCGCCGAAGAATGGTTAGATCTATTTCCATAGCGCTCATTTTCAGTTTTTTACTTCAAAACACATCTCAACTCTGGATAATTGTTCAATTTATTATTGAACGAGATTATATCGCAGCAAATTTGTGTGAAAAGCGGATGGATTCGACATCATCCTGTCAAGGAAAATGTTATCTTAAAAAGACGCTAAAAGAATCCGAAAAAAATCAATCGAAACAATTACCAGAACTAAAAGAAAAAGAACTCGAACTTTTCTCTCAGAACAATAGGAATTTTTCCATAGTCCCTGAAATAAGATTGATTTCAAAAGCCCCCAACGTAACTTTCTCAAATAGAAAATTAGTTGGGTTTACGTCCTCTGTATTCCATCCTCCCTGTTAGGATTTTTCAATTTTTCTTAATTATAAGGCAGAAGCCAATCCGCTATTTTCATTCGGAAATGGAATCGTTATGCTCCAATGAATTCATTGTTTGGTATTCAGAAAGGCAATTCCAGAAAATGGTTATTCTGCAATTTTTACTCTAAAAAAAACTAAAATGAAATCTCTTTTCTTCAAAATAACGGGTATTCTTACTGTCCTTGTGACATTAACACCCAATTCTCTTTTTGCACATTTCGGACCAAGGTCTCCATTAGGCGGCAAGGTTACCTGTGGCACATCTTATAATGGAATCATCTATTTTGGTACCGAAAATGGTGGCGTTTTTGAAGCAACAAACAACCAAAATGCGACATGGCGTCCTCGTCCGGTTGGTATGCATTCAGGAAAAATTACTGCAATTGTACATAGTGGAAATTACCTTTTTGCCGGAACCGCCGATAGCGGTATTTATATTTTCAACGGATTTGTTGGTAGCGACAGATATTGGAACCGTGTAAATAATGGCCTGGGAAATCTACAAATTAAATCCCTGGTTGCTATTGACACAATTACTATTCTGGCAGGAACTAACGGGGGAGGATTGTACAAAACAACCAATAAAGGTGCAACCTGGACAGCAATAAACGACAACAATCTCAATGGAATGATAATAACATCACTTGCAAAAGCAGGAAATAGATATTTTGCATCAACCCTAACCGGTGGCGTATTTGTATCGGATGATTTTGGAATGACTTGGGATGACTTTAATGATATTAACACCTTAAACATAGCTGGTACACAACATCTATCATACAACAACACAACTGACGAACTAATTGTACTGAATAATGATGGATTATTTATTACAGATATAGCTTCAACAGCTACAAATCCGGTTTACCTTGATGCCTACCAAAATTTGCCAATAAGCACCCAAATAAGATCAATTTCAAATAACGGCAGCAACTGGTATATTGCTACCAACATAGGTGTTTTTTCATCCGTTACCGGAACCATTGACTGGATTGCGGGTAATTCCGGCTTATCAAATCTAAATACAACAACTGTTGTTGCCATCTCCAATGCTGTTGTAACTTCGGTTTGGAAGCAGGGGATTTTTAAGGCAGACCCCGCAGTAATGACATGGAGCTTAACTAATGCAGGTTTCAATAATTTAAAAACGCACAGCTTTACAGCCAAAGGAGACACCACTGTTGTTACAGCTAATGAAAATGGTGTTTTTGTAAGCCTTGGAACAGGAGTAGCAGCAACCTACGTCAGCTCAAATACCGGACTAATTGATAGTTTAAATGTGAATGACATCATTTTTGCTGATAATCTATTGGTTGCAGCTACAACAAATGGTGGAATCTATACAAGTTCAAACATGGGGGCGAATTGGTCAACTTTTAATACGGGTCTTTCAGAATTAAATTTTAGCCGCTTATTCTATGCAAACGACAGAATTTATGTCATTTCAGCAACCAATTCAATTTATTCCACACCAGTAACTGGTGCAAACTGGACGTTAACACAATCCGGTTTACCTGGAGGAATCATCCCAACATCATTTGCCAATTTCGGTAATAAAATCATTCTTGGGACATTAGGAAATGGAGTATTTATTAGAGCTGATGAAACTTCTAATTGGGTTGCGTTCAATTCCGGTTTGTCAAATTTAAACGTTACTTCAGTTGCCGCATCAAATTCAAAAGTTTATGCAGGAACAAATGGTTATGGTGTTTTCATTTCAGATTTATCAACAGCAAATTGGAGTTCTACATCACAAACATCAATTCCTCACACAACAATGATAGGACTAAATGGAAACAATATTCAAGCCATGGCAAGTAATGCAGGCTATGTTTATGCCAGTTACCTTGGAGGATTGCTTGCAACTTCAGATAACGGTGCGACATGGGAAGAAGGTGGAAATCAGTTTAACCTTCCTAGCTTCACCAATGTCAATAAAATAGGATTTGTAACAACACGGGTTTTTGTATCAACCGACAACAATGGTCCGTATTCTAATTCACTTAGTGAATTACCCACCTTACCCAACTTCCTTTCCTTGAGTGAAAATATGCTTTCGGTCCCGGAAAATGCAAATTCAAATTACATTACGATTACCAGTAATGTTCCATGGACCATCTTAAGTAATGACTCTTGGCTAAGCGCGAATACTGCGGCCGGAAAAGGAAACGGAAATTTCCGTATTGATGCACAAACAAATACAGGTTCTACCAGAATTGGTACAATTACCGTTTCGTCAGATTCACTACCTCAAATTTTAACAATTACTGTTACACAAACAGGTTCTGTAGGTATTTCAGAAAATAAGTTCAATGCCTCAGATATCAACATATTCCCCAATCCAAATAACGGAATATTTACAATTGATATGGGGTCGAATACCGATGTACAGGGAATTGAACTTTATGATGTTTCCGGAAAACTATTAGTTGCCTATACCAACAATACAACTCGATATGTTACAATTTCATGCCCATTAAATGAAGGAATATATTTTGTTCATATTCGTTCAGAAAGCGGAATGACTGTTAAAAAAGTAATTATCGAATAACAAACTCAACATGGATAGCTATTTCATACCTAATAGCTATCCATGTTTTTCTATTCTTTATATATGAAAACCAGATTTCTTACTCTTTTATTTGGAACAGTTGTTGTCCTAGTATTTATTTCATCGTCGGGAGCACCAATTGGCAGCACCGGTGCTCATGGAGAACTAACTTGTGGTAAATCCGGTTGTCATGTTGGACTAAATGGCACTGCAAATATCAACACCGGTATTGGTGAATTAAAAATTAATAGTGCACAAAATATCTCAAACTATATACCGGGAGAAACTTACGAAATTACTGTTTCTTTAAAAGAGGAAGGTGTAGAACGTTTTGGATTTTCCTTGACTGTACTCGACTCTTCGAATCAAAAAGCAGGAGAAATTATTATTACAGATTCATCAAGAACCCAACTATACAAAGGCGCCCGTGAATTTTCCAACCGTGAATATGCTACCTACAGAATGGCAGGGACTAACCCCTACGATGCGGGAATTGGTTTATGGACCTTTAAATGGAAAGCACCTGAACAGCATATTGGTAAAATAACATTTTATACCGCTGGAATATCTGCAAATAACGATGGAACTGATAAGGGAGACAGAGTATATACACAAACTTTAATATCACAATAAATGAAACGAGCAATTTACTCTGCTATACTACTCTGTGGCTTGCTTTGCGTTACCTCTGCAATACCAAAAAGCGGAGGTCCTCCCGGTTGTCACGCAGGCGAACCTCCAACAAGTCTAAATTGTACCGCCTGTCATACCGACAATCCTTTAAATTCAGGCACAGCGAATATTATGTTTGATCTAGGTGGAGCAGATACAGGGTATGTTCCCGGAAACACCTATACTATAACTGTAGCTGTAGAAAAACCCGGTATGCTTGCTGCAGGATTTCAATTTATTGCATTACAAAACACCAATCTTAATTTTAGTCCGGGAACCATTTCTATTTCAGATCCGGCGAGGACTCAAACGGTAGACCCCGGAAATCCACATGTGCAAGGATGCAATCTGTTACAAAAAGTGTGGGTAGAACATACCTATCAAGGCATTAACAGTGATGCAAACGGTGAAAGTCGCTGGTCGTTTCAGTGGCAGGCACCTGCAACAGATGTAGGTGATATTACCTTCTATTTGGCCNNATGGTGATGAGACCGGTGATTTTGTTTATACACAAAGCGTTCTTTCACCAGGCCAAAATACTTCCACAAGTACAGTGAGCTCTCCTGAAAATCTCATCCTATTTATTAACCCCCTAACATCAAAACTGCATATAAAATGTGAATGTCGCGAAATCAAAAAAATAGAAATTCGCAATATCAGTGGAACAATAGTCAAGCGAATTGACAATATTTTTGAAACCAGCGAACCGGAGATCACAATTAATGTAAATGATTTACCGGCCGGAATCTATTTAATTTCACTTTCACTAAACACCGGAGAATTGGTCAGAAAAATTATAATTTCCTAAATGATTCGTAAAAATCGTTGCTTCTTAGATTACATACTAATACACACACAAAAAAAAACGAGCCTAGCTATCAACTCGTCACTTCAACATCACCACCGGAAAGTCCTGACCGAAGCTGTAGCTAACCGGATACTGTGCTGATCCGCGCATTTTTTCTGCCAATTCCGGAACACGCTCTTCGGCATGGATACGCAATTCATTCACCATCACTTTTCCATCTCTGTCGTTTGTTTTTCCCTGCAAAACTTCAAGCAATGCAAAAGTGAACAATCCGTGATTCAACTGTCCCGCCTCATTTGCAAATTGTGCATCCTGTGATGCAGTGAGAAAAAATGTACCTGTGCTTCTCGCCAATTGTGCAATTGCTTTTTCCCTGCCATCTCCTCGGCTGGCCAGCTGATCTACTGCGCCGCCACTGTGACAGGCATCGAGGACAAACAATTGTTTTTGTGCAGATAGTTTCACCGACCATTCTTTTAATTCGCTTGCGGAAAATGCTTTTTTGGCAAGTATTTCTGACGCATCGTACAAATTGATGACTTCGTGCAGTACCAGAAAAAACTCTGCCTTTGCAACATCCCGTTCAACGCTCATGGTACCGTGACCGGCAAAATAGAACACAAAAACATCTTCAGGACCGATTTCTTTCCGAATGAGTTCCAGAGTTTGTAGTAATTTTTCTCGTGTTGCCTCCTTATTGCTAAGGCTGAATTCCTTCACCGACTGAAACAATCCCTGCGAACCACTTTTTATTGCAGCAGCAAATGATTTTGCATCGTTAACAGCGTATTTTAAATCGTACTGTGGGTTTTTATACGAATTCACACCAACAGAAAACAAGAACAAATCTGTTCCACCTGCTGTACCATCATAACGGACAATCACCTCAACGGGAGCAGATTCACTTTTGGATGCATTGACTACCACGGCAGAAATATGGTTCTCGCCATCCTGTAAAGGCACATCAAAATGTTTCACTTCTTTTCCACCTCCCCTAAACTGAATATTCTCTCCGTATTTTTCAGCAGCGATCAATTTTCCGTTGTTGTACAATCGAATTTCATCCAATTCTGCACCACGCGCATCCACTTTAATGGTTACCGGAAAACGGTCTTGTGTCCATTTGTAAACGGAATCTTCCCTCACCTGTTCACCTCGCGATTGAGTCTGATTGATTTGCAAAGAAAGCATGGGAGCAGATGAAATATCCTGTTCCATTTTCTTTTGGTTCATTCCAAGATCTTCGCCCTTGTTAATGCGTTCTATCAATCCCGGAGTATAATACTTCTCAAAGAGAGAGCCCACGGGAATCACTTCGACGCCCGAAACATAATTGACCAGTCGAAGCGCTTTCTCCGAACCGTCAAATCGTCCGCCGGGAGTTGTACTGATCCACTCGTTGCGATCGATCTGTGTGCGTGAATACAACTCTTTTCCACTTTGCAGATCCCATATTTTTATTCCACCATCTTCGGCAAACGAAACCAGTTTTTTTCCATCACCGGTTATCCGCAAATGGGTAACAGGAGCCGTATGTCCCTGTAAATGATATTTAACTTTTCCGTCGGATAAACTCCAATACAGAATTGCATGATCTGAACCACCGCTTGCTGCAAAATTTTCTTTAGGGTTAAAAACAGCGGCAAAAACAGGACCTTCATGCAGTGCAAATCGCTGGGTTTGCATTCCGGTTAATACATCCCAAACTTTTACTTTTCCATCCCATGATGCAGTGACAAGTAATTTTCCGTCAGCAGAAAAATCGAATGCACTCACCAATCCTGTATGACCAATCAATGATCTGAATTTTTGTCCGGCATCTACTTCCCAGAAATGAACGCCCTTGCCTAAATCACCGGTAAGGACATATAAATCTCCGGGCGAGAATGCAATGGTATAGGGAGAAACATCTCCTAAATCAACAACACGAAATTCATCCGTATGTACATTCCAGAGTCGAAAGGTTGCATCCCATGATCCGCTTGCCAGCCAATTTCCATCGCGAGAAAAACGAACAGCGAAAACCACTTCACGATGTCCCTTCATCTTCCGGATTAATTTTCCTGTAACAGCATCCCATATACACACACTGCGATCGGCACCTGCTGTTGCAAGAAGTTTGCCATCAGGACTAAAATCGAGCGCATATACAACACCGGAATGTCCTTGTAATCGATTGACTATTCTGCCACTGGCCAAATCGATAATGAAGGCGGTAGAATCAACATTTCCGAATGCGATGAAACGATCATCAGGACTCATGGCAAAACTTCGTTTCATTGCAATGAATTTCAGGATCGACTGATCACGCCAGGAAGAAGGATCGAAACGGAGTCCGTCGCTTTTGGCAGAATTCAAAAATCCGCCAATATTTTTGCGTTTGTTTCCCGAACGTAAATCATACAATTCAACATCGTTTAGTTTGGTTGGCAGTGCCAATAAAAGATCAGTAGAAATACCCGGCTCCATATAGCGAAGCAATGCACAAGGAATCTTTTTGATCAGGTTGCCCGATGCAAGGGCATAAATCTCAGCTTCATCATCGAAAGCCATAACGACAAACTGATCGTCGGCTGTAAAACGCAAAAAGTTAGGACGTTCCTTCGTATCGCCAAAGGCGCGTATTTTTTTTCCGGAAGACAGTTGCCATAAAACACCTTTGCTTTTGTTGTCTTTGGTTAAAACCATATCTCCCTTGTTGCTAATGGCCATGGCGGTATTGCATCCATCGCACAATTCATCCGGATTGGCAATCAACTGTGCGATTTGCTTTCCGGTTTTTGCATCAAAAATGGATGAAAACAATTTTGCAGAACTCAACACAATAAACTTACCATCGGAGCTGAATCCCATTCCGTATGTTTTATCAAAGGGCAAACGCAATACAGTATCCCCTGTTGCAATTCGCAGCACACAAGCTGATTTGTATTCGGAACTTGAAAGAATGAGTTGTTCAGTAGGATCTATGAGTGAAGGAAGATCAAAAGCTCCATAATTCTTTTCTGCACTGCGAATGTACTTTCCGCTTGAAGTTTCATAAAGATGAACTCCGTCGCGTTTATCGAGAATATAAGTGTAAGTGCCATTCGAACTAAGAAAAGCATCTGCAAGTTCTCCCTTTACAATGCGCATTGCAGAAAGTAAATTTCCTGTACGCACATCGAACAAGCGAACAGACTGATCTTTGGAAGCCGAAATAAATCGCTGTCCATCTTTCAAAAACCTAATTGAAACAATAGCCTCAGTATGCCTGTGGAAAGTACGTATTTGCTTACCGGATTGCACATTCCAGAGGATAATGGAATGATCTTCGGATCCGCTCAACATTAATTTTCCGTCAGCAGAAAAAGCAATAGCAGTAACAGGACGCGCATGTCCGCGTTGCAGTACCGTTTCAATTCGGCTTTCCTGTGCCTTCAATTGGAATGTCCAAAACAGCAAGGAGTAAATCAGAATAATTTTCTTCATACTATCAGAAATAAGTCTCATTGGCAAATTCTACCTGTTCTAAAAATATTTTTTTAAATACGCTGATATTGTTCTGCTCGTAAAACACCAGCATAGCCAGCTTGTATTCTTCCGGATCAACAGTTCTAAACGACAATGGACAATACCGGTGATGCATCAATATACCGTTGCTTACAATCCGTGCTGTGCGTTTATTGCCATCGTTGAATGGTTGAATATATGAAATTAGAACGAGTGTGAGTAATGCTTTTTCAACTACCGATTGACGACTGTTGATCACTGCACACATTTTTTCAAGCGCTTCACGTATCTGAAAATGATTATCGATCGGACGATAATTGGTTCCGGTAATACCTACTCCGCGTTTTCGGATATTGCGATCAATATCGAGGTCTTTTACCAATAGAGACTGGACATCTTCTATTGAGGACAATTTCAAGGGTTCTACAAAATCAGGATGCTGCAAGAGGAAATCGAGAGCAGTTTTATGATTGAGCAGCATTGTTGCTTCAGCCCTGGTTTTACCTTTAGCCGTTCGCTGTTCCTTGAGTAATAATTCCGTTTCGAGCAGTGAATAAGTATTTCCTTCAATTTGCGAAGATTTCCAACTCAAATCAATGGCGAGCCGCTCATATTCATTCCGGAATTCATTGTCATTCATTGATTTTATTCTGGTTGCAAATCGTTCCCGGTAATAATTAAGTTTTTCAGTTTCTTCTTTGGAAAACAGTTCCAGTTGATCAAACATTCCGGATACGACAGCAAAATCAAATTCGCGTTTTATTCTCCGCTCATCAATTTCTTTCTTAAAATAATCGGCTGTTTCAACAGGCCATAATACTTCAGATTTTGAGGATAGAAAATAAACCGTATTCTTTTTTCCTGTTCCTGATTTTTCCAGCCAACCTTCTGCACACATCTCTGTAATAATTCGCTTTAGGGTAGCGAGTGATACCATTCCGGACAATTCAGAAAATAACTCACCTGAGGATCTCCGCTCCTTATCAGATAAAATACTGATTATTAAATTTTTAACTTGTTTTCGAGCTCTCAACTTAACTATTTATAGCTCAAAAATAGTAAAAATAAAGCTCAAAAACTATCGTTTTGAGCTACAAAAACACCAAAAATGAGCTATAAAATCAAACAAAAGCAGCACGCCATTGCTCAGGAATAGGGATGGTGCATTGTTGTTTGTAATCAAAACAAACCAAAACACTTTTACCAAAAGCTTTCAGAATACGATCATTTCCGGAAGGGACAAATACTTCGTATTCCATTTCAAGACTCTTGCCTCCCACTTTACCGATCCAAACTTCTATATGTACATCTTCGTGCAAACGTGTGGGTTGTTTGTATTCCACTTCATTGCGTGCAAGCAAAATTCCATGATTGACCCAATCCCACTCCGTACCAATTTTGGCAGCAAAAAAATGCATACGCGCCTGCTCAAAATAGTTCAGGTAAACAGCATTGTTTACATGTCCCATTACATCAATATCCACAAAACGGACTTCCATTCTGCAAACATGTGCATTGGGTCGAACAGGTTGAATCATCTTCAGGAAATTGGATTGAGAACTACACTGTAAACAATGATCGAGTTGAGATCGCGTCCGTAGGTAAGTTTATCCAATGCATCAAAAATATTTTTTGCACGGAAATAGGAAGTATGCAACTCCGTTTCACCACGTAGCGACCACTGAATGGTATAGGAACTTTCGCGCTCTTTGTAGTTCCGGACATAGTCGAGCATTTTGCGCAAGGCATCGACTTTATCGTAACCATCTACTGTATGAAACAAAAATGACTGACGGTGACGCGGGTTTACAGTCACAAGATCGAGTCGTGTTTTATTTTCTACAGCAGAGAATTCAAACACAATACTATCAGGTTCGAGTCCGCCGATATACGAACCTATTTCCTTTTGGAATTCTGCAATCTGAATAAGATCATTATTGTTCATGGCAGAAAAAATCAGCGGTTATGATCGGTAGTAGCTTTCACAAAAGCAACGAAAAGCGGATGAGGATTTACCACGGTACTTTTGTATTCCGGGTGGAACTGTACACCCACAAACCAAGGATGATCTTTGAGTTCAACAATTTCAACCAGATCATTATCCGGATTGATTCCTACTGTTTGCAATCCGGCTTTGTTCATTGAATCGCGGTAATCGTTGTTGAATTCATAACGATGGCGGTGACGTTCAGAAATATCTGATTTTCCGTAAGCCTGGAATGTATGTGAAGATTCAGCAACCTTACAGGGATATGCACCCAATCGCATGGTTCCTCCTTTGGAAGTGACTCCTTTTTGCGATTCCATTAATGCGATAACCGGATTTTTTGTAGTGGGTTCAATCTCCATGGTATGTGCATCTTTATGACCGAGCACATTTCTGGCGAATTCAATCACTGCGCATTGCATCCCTAAACAGATTCCGAAAAAGGGAATTTTGTTTTCACGAGCATAACGGATCGCAGCAATTTTTCCTTCTATTCCTCTCGAACCAAATCCCGGTGCGACTAAAATTCCGCGTAGTCCGTCGAGTTTTTCTGCAGCATTTTCGTCGGTAAGGGATTCGGAATGCAACCAGACCAACTCCACTTTACAATCGTTTGCAGCACCTGCGTGGATAANNATTGATTTATAACTATCCTTTAGCTCGATGTATTTTCCAACCAAGCCAATTTTCACTTTACGTGTAGGATTTTTCAAATGGTAGAGAAAATCATTCCACTGTGTAAGATCCGGTTCTGTTCGGGCAGGCATATTCAGTTTTGAAAGCACCACCAGATCCAATTCCTCATCCTTCATGAGTAGCGGCACTTCATAAATGGTAGATGCATCGATGGATTCGATAACTGCATTTTTGCTGACGTTACAGAATTTCGCAACTTTTTCCTTTATCTCTCTGTTGAGATGATGTTCGGTACGGCATACCAAAACATCCGGCTGAATTCCGAGTTCGAGCAATTGCTTGACTGAATTCTGGGTTGGTTTGGTTTTCAATTCACCGGATGCTGCCAGATAAGGAATCAGCGTAAGGTGAATAGCAATACAATCGCCACCCATTTCCCATTTCAGCTGACGTACAGCTTCGACATAAGGAAGCGATTCGATATCTCCCACTGTTCCGCCGATTTCTGTAATGACAAACTCAAACTTTCCGGAGTTACCCAGGATCTTGATCCTGTTCTTGATCTCATCGGTAATATGAGGAATGATCTGCACCGTCTTTCCGAGGAATTCCCCCTTGCGTTCCTTCTCAATTACATTAAGGTAAATGCGTCCCGTTGTAACGTTGTTGGCCTGGCTCGTTGGAACATTCAGAAAACGTTCGTAATGTCCGAGGTCGAGATCGGTTTCGGCACCATCTTCCGTTACGAAACACTCACCGTGTTCATAAGGATTTAATGTTCCGGGATCCACATTGATGTAGGGATCGAGTTTTTGAATGGTAACGGAGTAACCTCTTGCCTGAAGAAGTTTAGCCAGAGAGGCTGAAATGATACCCTTCCCTAAAGAAGAAGCAACACCCCCGGTTACGAAAATGTACTTAGCAGATTGCGACATGTTTTTTGTGATGTAACTACGGGGTTCAAAGTTAAGGGAAAAAGCCCCCCGAATGCCTGAAAACAAAAAAAAGGCGGATAATTCCGCCTTTTACTGAGAAAATTCAGGAAATTCTTATTTGAAAATCGGCTCGTAAACCGTTAGATCGATCACAAATTTACCCTCTATTTTGCGGATACCGGTCTTGGCAGAAGGCTGTTTTGCCTGTTGAGCAAATACATCCGAATCAAATTCAACCACTTGAGCCATATCCTCAAATTTATCATCCCAGGTTTCGCGCAGAATGAATTTCGGAGGCATGTTCGCCTTGATCAAAGTAATCATGGATGCCAGTACTTTCTTCGCTTCGTCCTTATTGTCTCCAATTACAAATCGTGAATCGTGACCAACAATTCCATCTTTATCGACAATAATTCTTGAATAGCTTGCGCCTGAAATTTTAATGGTAGTTTCATATTTGGCCACAAAATCACCTTCGCTGATTGTGGTTTTGGCTCCGGTTTTTTCCGTTGCAAACCGTTTTTTTGCTGCATCAAACAAGGTCTTGAACTTAGTGCCATAATCGGCCTCATCAAGCTTGAATTGCGCTGAAGCACCAATTGATGCCACTAAAAAGAGAAGTAGAAAGACTTTTTTCATGTGCTTATTTTTCAAAATCAACTGCAATAATCAGACCATCAGAATCGGAATCGCATAAAACCGGTGCTGAATGAAATGGTTGGTCCGTTCTGCGTAAAGAAGGTCACCACATCACGGGAAGCAATTCCACCTTCCCAGCGACCATCCTGAGCGATGAATGTGACTCCCAGAGGGATCATAAAATCATAATTACCGCCTGTCATGAATCCTGCTGAAAACCGAACCCAGCGAATCGGGGTGATATCTCCTCCCATACCAATGATCGGCTTGCGGAAGTTCCCTGCCTCATCATTTCCGGGAATGATCACATCAAATCCCAATTCTGCTACTTTACCCAGTTTCATACTCGCTCCAAAACGGTAAGTGGTGGGCAGACTCACCTTCTTTTCAGAAACACCATCCCACTTAAACAATCCGCTGTCGCCACCCATATCGTTGAACTGACCAATAATATTATAATTCTCCGCACCCGGATTATCCGTATCAAAAACCAAGGTATCCTTCATGGTGTACACATTTCCATCCCAGGTAATGCTTCCCATATTCGACATCGCTGCGCCGATTTTCAACTTACCTTTAATAAGCAAGTTCACGCCAAAGTCAAATCCGTATCCCATTCCTACCGGCTTAGGTATCTTTCCGGTTTGGGTAACAGATGAAGGATTGCTCTGCGCTGCTGTTCCGTAATCGATGTTGAAGGCCGGAGATATCGATGAAAAAGCATACAACTGACCATTCGATGCGTTGACATCCATATAGGCCAATCCCTGATACAGCTTCACCCCTACACCACCATACAAAGCAAAGGTACTGTCGTTACCAAAAACCTTTCTTCCATAGGAAAGATTGTATTCCCGGGTCCAGGACATATTCATCACTGTGCCATCGAGCAACTGAGAAATCATTTTTGGAGTATTGGTAAAACCAAGAACCACATTATTGATACTGTCCTGCGACATATTCGGATTGTTGGCGATTACCGTATTTCCCATTCCGTTATTGTAAACCAGACTATCGAAATAATTTGCATTAAACCCGAGGAAGAGCAATTCGCTGGCTTCTTTTCCGAGTTTGGAATACCACTGAAAACGGTCGTTAACTCGAAATGCAAACCCGCCAATTTTCGGGTCGCAGAATGAAAAACCAAACGATCCGAAATCCACGTTTACCGCAAATCCTGCATCTGTGAATTCGCGTGCAGCATCAATTTTCTGTTGTTGCGTGAATGTTTGCTGATTTTCACCTTTCACATACGAACCAATGGTACTGCGCAATTCCTGTTTGGTGAGCGCCTGTGAATGAAGTGAAAAAGTAAACTCCGTAAATCCCATTGTCATTTTTTTGCCATATGGATTTGCCATACCAACACCGGCAGGATTAATTCCCAAGGCCTGATAATCGGTAACAAAAGTTGTTGCCCCACCGCGACCGGTAGATGTAAAAGAAGAATATTCCTGCTGTGCAATTGCAAAAACAGGAAAAGCGAACATCGCCAAAAGAAGAAATCGAGATTTCATACCGCAGAAATTTGTGCGAAAAGATAGCTTTTTTTTGTTTCAGATGAATAAGCCAATTGACCAATTACAGATTACTAATTACCAGTTATCTGATAACCCAGTTACCTAATTACCCAACTTGTCCGCCGAAGGTTTACCGAAGGAGGATTGACCAATTACCCAACTTGTCCGCCGTAGTGAAACGAAGGAGGATTACCCAGTTACCCAACTTGTCCGCCGAAGGTTTACCGAAGGAAGATTACCCAATCAACCAATTACCCAACTTGTCCGCCGAAGGTTTACCGAAGGAGGATTACCAAATTAACCAATTACCTAGTTACCCAATTACCAATGACAAATAACTTCTTCCCATTACATCATGGGTCTGAATTCTATCGCCTTAGCAAACAATTGAATTATCTGACTTTTTGAAGGTACTTCAGGGTTTTTTCTTCTTCTGAACCGGGTTCCGGTTGATAGTTGTACAGCCAGGATGCTGTTTCTGGCAGGCTCATGAGTATTGATTCGATTCTGCCGTTGGTTTCGAGTCCGAATTTGGTTCCCCTATCGTAAACAAGGTTGAATTCGACATAACGACCGCGACGCAAATGCTGCCATTTTACCTCTCGTTCGCCGTAAGGAAGATTGCGGTTTAGTGCGACCTGTTCGGCATAGGCAGGTACAAAAGTTCGTCCTACCGCGCAGACAAAATCAAAAATCGATTGCTTATGTGATTCACTCTCAGGTTTAAGATGATCGAAGAAAATACCGCCAATTCCGCGGGTTTCATTGCGGTGACGGATCAGAAAATAATCATCAGCCCATTTACTGAATTTGGGATAATACTCGGTGTTGAAGCGATCACACACATTTTTCATTTGCTGATGAAACAGATCAGCTTGTTGCGGTCGAACATAATGCGGTGTGAGATCAATACCACCACCAAACCAGGATTCTCCACTGCTCATTTCGAAGTAGCGGATATTCATGTGAATGATAGGGACCCAGGGATTAACAGGATGCAAAACAATGGAAACTCCTGTAGCGAAAAACTGAACATTATCTGCACCGAACTCTTTCTTTAGTGCAGCAGGTAATTCGCCATGAACAGCAGAAAAATTCACGCCGCCCTTTTCGAGCAATGTGCCATGAGAAATAACCCTCGTGCGCCCACCGCCACCGCCATCGCGTTGCCAATTGTCTTCCTGAAAAAACGCTTTCCCATCCAGCTGTTCCAGTCCGCTGCAAATTTCGTCCTGAATAGTTCTGAAGGTGCTTTCGATGTGCTCGCGTGTCATGGATACACTACTTTCAGTTGAAAATCCTGATAACGTAGAATATACGAATGATCGTTCAGGAACCCGCTGTCCTCTCCCATTTTACGGAAGCGAAAGCGCGTGTGAACCAATTCAACATCGTACCTGTCGAGGTGTGAAGAAAAATCCCTTCCCTCATGCAGAAAGCCGCCCAGATAAAAATAGGCGACATCGAATCCCATCATCGCAAAACGATCGGGGTCGGTACTGAACTTGGAGCGAAATGCTTTGATAAAAGGAATTGTCCGGGCAGAATCCACAAAAGATGGAAACACCGGCGATGGCAAATGAAGGTTGAATTTCACTTTCAGATTGGCTTCGATCTCATCATATTTCAACCATTCTTCCAATCCGAAAATCATAAACTGATAATCCTTGTATTGTGTTTTGAGCGATACACCCTGAAGGGTATTAAAGAAGCTGTTTACAAAACTCAGATCAGTACTTGGTATGACAAAAATATTGACTTTCTCCTTACTCAAACGATCTATCCATGCCTTGGAAGATGATGCTTCGGTGCGGATCATTTTTACGGAATCTTTTGCTCCGTTACTCAAAACTTTTGCATTGAGTTCCGAACGAAATGCGTTGTACAGTGGCTGATCTTTTTTCGAACGGGTATCAATCAGGAAAATATTTTCTGTAGCGTACAACTTTCCGATATGATCGGCAACAGCATTGATCATCACCGATGCAGTGGTTACCGCTTTGGATACAGTGGCATTACCAAGTAGAATTTTATTGGTATAGGCAAACGGACAAATCATGGCAATCTTTTTTTCTGATGCCGCCTTTGCAACCATTTCAACCTGTTCGGTTGGACCAATAATCAGATCCAATCCTGCGAACTCTGCCTCTTTTACATATTTTGAAAGTTTTGCAGAATCGCGCGCCGTATCAAAAACATGCAAATGAATATTTAAACCATACTGACGTAGTGAATCAACTGCAAGCATCACACCGTGGTAAAAATCGAGCGATTGCCGTGTGGGTTCGAATAATTCAACAGGCGAATTGGCGGAAGAGGAACGGCTCTCCATTAAGGATTGATTTTTATCCAGACAAAAGGGAAGCATCAATGCAACCTCAAATGTAGAATTGGAAATCCGTTCACGGTTTTGTTTTTGATCGGCCTGCATTGTGCGCAGATCAGGATAAGAACGCAAATTGTTCTCTTCGGCATATTTTTTCGAGACCGGAACAACAAGGGTTTACCCTAATTTCAATCCTTCCTGCAATCCGTTGTTATAGATTTTCAGCGAGTCTTCCGATACTTTGTATTTACGCGATAAACCATAAATGGATTCTCCTTTGGCAACCACATGTTCGATCAGAACGGTATTGCCGAGCGGAATATCTTTTGGTGTTTCATTTTTAATAGTGCCAACAGGCTCGTTTTGCTTTTTAGCGGAAGGCAAACGAAGAACCTGACCTTCTTTTAGTCCGTCCTTTGCATCGGGATTCAGTTCAAGAATTTTCTCCTGCGCAACTCCCGTCTTTTTGGAAATTCCGTAAAGGGTTTCTTTTTTCTCAACCGTATAAGAGGTGAATCCTTCTTCAATGTTTTTAGCAGGTTCGGGAGAGACCTCTTTCTTCGCTTTTGCCAGGTCTCTTGCTTCTTTGATACGCGAAGTGGCAATTGCATCATTCGGCTTCACTTTCAAGGCACGGATAAACGCATCTTCGGCACCCGGATAATCCTGAATGCTCATAAACCGCTCGCCCTCGGCCATTAGTGCCTTGTATTCTTTTTCGGTGGCATCGGCACCAGTTTTGTCTTTCACCGCTGAAGAAGCAACGGGAATCTTTAGTTTTTGTCCGACATCCAATCCTTTGGCAGCTTCGGGGTTTGATTGCAGGATTTGTTCCTGACTAACCTTATAAATTTTCGAGATACCGTAAACTGTTTCTCCTTTTGCAACAGTGTGGATGTAGTATTCCTTTCCTTCGATCGTTTCTTTTTTGGCATCGCCGGGTTGAGCCATTGAAACAAGAGGTACACTGCATAGAATAATGCAATACAGAAAAAGTATCAGGTGCCGTTTTATCATTCCCATTCGATTGTTGCAGGTGGTTTTGAGCTTATATCGTACACAACGCGATTGATGCCTTTCACCTTATTGATGATCTCATTCGAAATGTGTGCCAGAAATTCGTAAGGAAGGTGACACCAGTCGGCCGTCATGCCATCTGTACTGCTTACTGCCCTGAGTGCCACGGCATTTTCATAGGTACGTTCATCGCCCATCACCCCAACACTTTGCACAGGAAGCAGGATCGCTCCGGCTTGCCATACTTCATTGTAGAGGTTGTGTTTCTTCAGTCCGTTGATAAAAATGGCATCGACTTCCTGCAGGATGGCGACTTTCTCAGCTGTAATATCCCCAAGAATTCTAATTCCCAATCCGGGTCCCGGAAAGGGGTGTCGGCCCAAAATTGCCTGATCGATCTCCAGCGCTTTTCCTACCTTGCGTACTTCGTCCTTAAACAAGGTTCGCAGAGGCTCAACAACACTGAGCTTCATAAAATCAGGTAAGCCGCCAACATTGTGGTGCGATTTAATGGTTGCACTCGGACCTTTTACCGATACCGATTCAATAACATCAGGGTAAATGGTGCCCTGACCCAGCCACTTCGCAGTTGCATGTTTTTTGGACTCATCATCAAAAACCTCAATAAATACTCTTCCAATCGCTTTACGTTTTTGCTCAGGATCAGTAATTCCTGCAAGCGCATCGTAGAATCGTTTTTTAGCATCCACACCGGTAACGTTGAGTCCCATGTGCTTATAGCTTTCCAGTACTTCTTCAAATTCATTCTTACGGAGTAGTCCGTTATCCACAAAAATGCAATGCAGATTTTTTCCGATGGCCTTGTGCAGGAGAATGGCAGCAACCGACGAATCCACTCCGCCTGAAAGCCCCATGATCACCACATCATTCCCCACTTTGGATTTCAACTCTGCAACGGTAGCTTCAATAAAAGAATCGGGAGTCCAGTCGCCTTTTAATCCGCAAATTCCCTTTACAAAATTCCCCAATAAAACAGCACCTTCTGTAGAATGGTACACTTCCGGGTGGAATTGAATTCCGTAGATGTTTCGTCCTTTATACTGATACCCTGCAACATTCACATCGGCTGTTGAAGCAATCACTTCGCATCCTTCGGGAACACGTGTAATGGTATCCCCGTGCGACATCCATACCTGTGAGTGTTCGCTCATCCCTTTGGTCAGGGCAGAATTATCGTCCACATACTTCAGATTGGCACGTCCGTACTCCCTGATTTTGGAACGTTCTACCAGTCCCCCATCGTGCTGAGCCAGAAACTGGGCACCGTAGCACACGCCAAGAACGGGAACCTTATCCAGGTAAGGAGAAAGATCAGGAATGGGGTGGCCCGGATCATGAACGGAGAAAGGGCTTCCGGAAAGGATCAACCCTTTTATGGTATGTTCGGTATGGGGTACCTTGTTGTAAGGATGAATCTCACAGTATACATTCATTTCCCGAACGCGCCGGGCAATGAGCTGCGTGTACTGAGATCCGAAATCGAGAATAAGGATCATTTCGTGCATGGGGGCAAAGATAAAAAGTCCACTGCCGCAGAACTGTGTAAAACGGTGAAATTGTCAACAATCGGGAACCTGCCGACCGATCCGACCAAAATCCGTCGCCCAAAAACGGGGCCTTGGCGGATACTTTCAGCGATTCCGACTTTTTTTTCATCTTACCCTGTTCCATATCACACTTTGTATTATTTTTAAAACCGTTTCCACACATAAATCACCGATACATGAGCAACACAGCGAAAATCATTCTCGACGGACAGGAGTACGAGTTACCTGTCATTGAAGGCACCGAAGGAGAAAAGGCAATTGACATCTCCAAACTTCGTGATCAGACCGNNCAAAAGTGGCATCACTTTCCTCGACGGAGAGAACGGAATTCTTCATTACCGTGGCTATTCCATCGAACAGCTTGCCGAGAAATCCAATTTCATTGAAGTAGCTTACCTGCTTATTTTCGGTGAACTTCCCACTGCCGCTCAATTGAAGAAATTCAATGACGATATAACCATGCATACGCTGGTGCATGAAGACATGAAACGTTTTTACGAAGCATACCCTACAGGCGCTCACCCAATGGGAATTCTTGCATCGCTGATGTCATCGTTGTCTACATTCTACCCCAATGCGCTTGATCCCAACCGCAATGAAGAGCGAGTAATGCTAACCATTTACCGTGCACTGGCAAAAATGCCTACGCTCGCTACCTGGGCATACAAAAACTCAATGGGTCATCCGGTGGTTTATCCGCAAAACAAATATTCGTACACCGAAAACTTCCTGCACATGATGTATTCTATGCCAAGCATGGACTACACTCCTGATCCGGTTGTTGCACGTGCGCTTGATGTATTGCTTATCCTTCACGCCGACCACGAACAAAACTGTTCGACCTCTACAGTGCGTATCGTTGGTTCATCACAAGCCAACCTCTATTCTGCAATTTCTGCAGGTATTGCAGCGTTGTGGGGACCACTACACGGTGGTGCAAACCAGGAAGTGATTGAAATGCTCGAAGCCATTAAGAACGACGGTGGAAACGTTGACAAATGGGTTGCTAAAGCCAAAGACAAAAACGATCCCTTCCGTTTGATGGGCTTTGGTCACCGTGTGTACAAAAACTTCGATCCACGCGCACGTATCATCAAAAAAGCTTGCGACGATGTATTGAATAAGATGGGAATTCACGATCCCGTTCTTGAGATTGCCAAAAAACTTGAAGAAGTGGCTCTTAACGATCCTTACTTCAAAGAGCGTAATCTTTATCCGAACGTTGACTTCTATTCCGGAATCATATACCGTGCACTCGGTATCCCTGTTGATATGTTCACCGTGATGTTCGCTATCGGACGTCTTCCGGGTTGGATTTCTCAGTGGAAAGAAATGCGCGAAAACAAAGAACCAATCGGTCGTCCGCGTCAGATCTACACCGGCTACACCAGCCGCGAATACGTGGATATTTCGAAAAGAAAATAACACAACAGAAAAAATCCCGCAGATGCGGGATTTTTTTTTTGGACGAATATTCGTCGACAGGCTTGCATTTGACAGGATATCCGCTTAAATTTCTGTTAGCAGAATATGAATTTCATCGGAATCATAGAACAATTGATGAAGAGTCCCGCCATCCACAAAGGCAACAGGGATCGGGCAATTCTTGAAATTCTGGTAAAAAGCGCACAGGGTCTGCAGGTGGAACGTGTGAATGTCTGGACCTTCGATAAACAAAAAACCACATTGAGTTGTATTGGTTCCTACGAATCCAGCACCGGTGAATTCAATAAGGGTGCGGTATTGTTGCTGAAAGATTATCCGGTGTATTTTGAGCATGTGCGAACCGCTGAGAAAGTCATCAGTGATGATGCACTTGCCAGTTCGTTCAATAAAGAATTACTTGACTCATACATT
Source organism: Flavobacteriales bacterium UBA2798 (assembly GCA_002351955.1). Classification (GTDB taxonomy): domain Bacteria; phylum Bacteroidota; class Bacteroidia; order Flavobacteriales_D; family UBA2798; genus UBA2798. Next base: position 14,917 of record DEHO01000046.1, on the reverse strand, counting down.
TTACCGCTCGACATACGGAGCATGATGGATATTCCGATTCGCAGTGAAGGAGAAATGATCGGAATGGTATGTTTTGAACAAGTCGGCGAAAAACATTTGTGGACGGTATCGGAACAAAGTTTCGCATTGAGTATTGCCCAGTTGTTTTCCCTGGTTTTTGAAACGCATGAAAAAAATGAATTTCGCCGTCAATTGGAAGAAGCGCTTCATGAAAAAGAAGTGTTATTGAGTGAGGTCAACCACAGAGTGAAAAACAACATGATGATCATTGGTAGTCTCGTCAACCTGCAGAAGTACAAAGCAAAAGACGAATACCATGTAGGCTTGTTTGATGAAGTAAGAGAGCGCATAACATCAATGGCTTACGTTCATGAACAACTTTACCTCTCGCGCAATTATTCGGAGATCGATTTTGGCTTATATCTCGAAAAACTACTCAATCACCTGCTCAGCTCAATGCGGCACGGAAGAAATATTCGAATTGAAACACATCTGGAGCATATTCCCATCGATATCCAACGGGCTATTCCATGTGGGTTAATTACCAATGAGCTGGTCACCAATTCCTTTAAATATGCATTTGAGCATCAAAACGAAGGAACCATACAAGTAGAATTCCTGAAGAAAAATGGTCAGCTTCACCTCAATTTCGCTGATAACGGAAAAGGATTTGATCCTCAAAAAATTGAAAAAAATTCGGTGGGACTCGGTCTCGTTGAAGATCTTGTTCAGCAACTTAACGGCGAATTGCATATTTCAGGAAACAGCGGAGCGCGATTTGAAATGGCATTTCCGGCTTAGTCTGACTGGGAATAGCTACCTTTAACGCATGAAAATTGGTGTTTGGATCAAAGCCTTTCGTCTGCGTACGCTTCCACTTTCATTCAGTACGATCATTACAGGAGCAGCGCTGGCATTACCCTCAACTTTTTTTGATGTCCGCGTTTTTGCATTGTGTTTACTTACAACACTTTTTCTGCAGATCCTTTCCAATCTTGCCAACGACTATGGAGATTTTGTAAAAGGAACAGACAATCAAAACCGTATTGGACCTGAACGTGCATTGCAAAGCGGAGGAATTACTCCGGGCGCAATGAAGAAAGCCATGATCGTTTTTGTTTTGTTATCACTGCTTAGCGGAATTTCACTTATTGTAGTTGCCACACGCGAGCGCGGATGGGAAACTGCATTGTTCTTTCTTGGATTGGGAGTTGCGAGTATTCTCGCTGCTATTTTTTACACTGTAGGAAAACGTGCTTATGGCTATTCGGGACTGGGTGACGCTTTTGTGTTTTTGTTTTTCGGATGGGTGGGAACAGCAGGTTCGTTCTATTTATTATCCGGAGCTTTTCATTGGTCGGTGTTGCTTCCTGCAAGCACAATCGGATGTTTAAGCGCAGCCGTTTTAAACCTGAATAATTTGCGCGATCACATCAACGATGCTGCCTCCGGAAAAAACACGATGGTTGTCAAACTCGGTTTTGAAAAAGCAAAAAACTACCATGCTATGCTGATCATTCTGGCAATGCTTGCACATATTTCCTGGAGTTTGCTGTTTGCCACCGATTATTGGGAATACCTGTTTTTACCCGCCTGCTTTTTGTTTTTGGGAAATATTCTCACCGTATTCAAAACGAATGATCCTGCCAAACTCGATCCTGAACTGAAAAAAGTTGCACTGGGTACATTTTTGTTTTCCATTCTATTTTTTCTTGGTCAATACATTAAATATTCCGCATGAAAAACAAATTCTCACCCTATCAACTACATCCCTGGCACGGCATCGAAATTCATTCATACTCACCTTCTATTGTGAATGCCTTTATTGAAATCGTTCCAACCGATACGGTAAAATACGAGATCGATAAAGTATCGGGACATTTGAAAGTGGACCGACCACAATTGTTTTCCAATGTGGTTCCTGCCTTGTACGGATTCATTCCAAAAACATATTGCGGAGATCAGATCGCTGAATTTTGTATGAAGAAAACCGGAAGAAAAGACATCAAGGGCGATGGTGATCCTATCGACATTCTGGTGCTTACCGAAAAAGAAATTCCACACGGTTCCATTCTGGTACAAGCGATTCCCATTGGGGGATTGCGCATGATCGACAAGGGTGAGGCCGACGATAAGATCATTGCTGTTTTGAAAGACGATGTTGTATTTGGAAAAACAACTGATATTGCCGACTTACCACAAGGATTACTCGACCGTTTGCGGCATTATTTCCTGACCTACAAAGCCATTCCCGGAGAAAACCGTCAGGTGGTGGAGATCGATGCGATTTACGGCGCTAAGGAGGCGAGAGAAGTGATTGGGTGTAGTATAACCGATTACGAATCACTGCTAAGCAACTAATCTTTTCTTCTTCCGATGCCTTTGATTTTTTTCATGATTTTCTTTTCAATCATCGGATCTTTTGCAAAGGATAATTTTTCAGTGCTTCCAATAAAGCGTGATTCTCCTCCGGAGTTCCTATTGTGATCCGCAGGCAATCGTCGCACAATATTACATTGGAACGATCGCGGACGATGATCTGTTTTTTGATGAGGTAAAGAAAAACTTCCTGAGGCTGAACAAAGCGAACCAAAAGAAAATTTGCGTCAGAAGGATGCACACGACTTACCACAGGCAATCGCTGCAATTCCTTCTCGAGTAATATGCGGTCTTCAAGTAAGGTTATTACATTTTGCTGCATGGTTGGAATATCCGCAAGTATTTTTAAAGCAGTTTCCTGAGTCAGGCTATTGATATTGTACGGCGGTTTAATTTTGTTCATCACCTTCACCAGATCAGCATTGGCAATCATGATTCCAAGCCGGATACCTGCAAGTCCCCATGCCTTGGATAAGGTTTGCATCACCACCAGATTTGGAAAGCGAAGCACCATTTCTGCCATGGAATGTTCCGGACAAAAATCGATATACGCTTCGTCAACCACCACCATTCCCGGAAAACGCTCCAGTAATTCTTCGATGAGTTCAGAACGGATCAGATTTCCGGTAGGGTTATTTGGAGAGCAAACGAACAGTAATTTGGTAAACGAATCACAACGCGATAAGATACGCTCTACATCCGGCTGGAAATTATGATCGAGCTGCACTTCACGCACTTCAACATCGTTGATGTTGGCACTTACCTTATACATTCCGTACGTTGGTGGAAGGAGAATCACATTATCCTTTGCAGGAACACAAAACGCACGAAAGAGCAAATCGATCACTTCATCACTCCCATTGCCAAGCAAAAAATTCTGAACAGGTATTCGCCGAATTTCCGAAAGTCGCTGCTTCACTTTCCATTGATAAGGATCGGGATAGCGGTTGTACCCATTGTTAAACGGATTCTCATTCGCATCCAGGAAAATTCCTTCGTTCCCTTTGTATTCGTCGCGTGCCGAGGAATACGGACTGAGTGCAGCAATGGTTGGACGAATTAATTTAAGCGGGTCGGGTTTCATGCATTCAGTTTTTTGAGACGGATGGTCACCGCATTTTTATGAGCCTCCAGTTCTTCGGCTTCAGCCATCAGCTCAATTGCAGGCCCGAGCGATTGAAGTCCTTTGGGAGAAATCCGTTGAAACGTGATCTTCCGTACAAAACTATCGAGCGAAACACCACTGTAGGAACGCGCGAATCCGTTGGTTGGTAAAGTATGGTTGGTTCCCGAAGCATAATCACCGGCACTTTCGGGTGTGTATTTACCAATGAAAACAGAACCTGCATTGCGTATATTTTCGAGGTATTCGCCTTCATCTTCCACTTGCAGAATTAAATGTTCGGGCGCATATTCATTGATCACATCAATAGCTTCTGCAACTGATCGCAGTTCAATAATTTTTGAATGTTCCAAAGCTGCACGTGCAAGTTCTTTTCGTGGCAGGTTTTCCAATTGTTGCTTTAAAGCCGATTGAACATTCGCGACAAAATCACCGGAAAAACAAAGCAGCAGAACCTGACTATCGGCACCATGTTCTGCCTGAGAAAGCAAATCTGCCGCCACAAAATCAGGATCGGCAGAATCATCTGCAACCACAAGAACTTCAGAAGGACCGGCAGGCATATCGATGGCAACTCCCTTGCGCAAAGCAAATTGTTTGGCAGCCGTTACAAACTGATTTCCCGGTCCGAAAAGTTTGTGGACCGCAGGTACCGTTTCCGTACCGAATGTCATAGCAGCAATAGCCTGAATTCCTCCAACTGCAAAAACCTCGCTTATACCAATAAGTTTTGCAGCATAAAGAATGGCAGGATGGATATTTCCTGTTTTATCCGGAGGAGAGCAAAGAACGATTCGCGCACAACCTGCAAGTTTTGCCGGAACACCCAGCATTAGTACAGTAGAAAATAATGGAGCTGTTCCACCGGGAATATACAATCCAACTTTATCGATGGCCTTACTTTCGCGCCAACAGGTAACACCGGGATTGGTGTCGATCATTTTCACTTCTTCTTTTTGCGCTGAGTGAAATTTAGCAATGTTATTCATTGCTATCTCCATTGCAGAACGCAGCGATTTATCAATCTTCTCTTCGGAAGCATCAATATCGTTTTGACTTACCCTTACCGTAGCAAGATCTGCTCCGTCAAATTTCCGGGTGTATTCCAATAACGCAACATCTCCCTTTTCCTTTACGGCATCAAAAACAAGTGCAACGGTTGCTTCGAGTGACTGTTGTTCCTTTTCAGGGCGCAACAAAAGTTGATGCAAACTCGCTTTATCCGGATATTTATAATAGTTCATCATGATTTAAACGATCATTTTTTCAATCGGTAAAATGAGAATGCCCTGCGCACCGGCATCACGGAGTTTGTCGATGATCTCCCAGAATTTATCTTCTGAAATAACAGAGTGCACACTACTCCAGCCTTTCATTGCAAGCGGAACAATGGTTGGTGACTTCACCCCCGGAAGAATGGAGATGATGTCCTGAAGTTTATCGTCGGGCGCATTGAGTAAAACGTATTTATTGTTCCGCGACTGACGAACCGCATTGATACGAAAAGTCAATTTATCAAGCAATGCTTTCTTCTCCGCACTCAGCGATGAATTGGCAACCAAAACTGCTTCCGAACGAAAAATAACTTCAACTTCTTTTAATCCGTTACTGAACAATGTGGAACCACTGCTTACGATATCGCAAATTCCCTCTGCCAAACCAATACCAGGTGCAATCTCTACTGATCCGCTGATTTCGTGAATGGAAGCCTTAACTTTATTTGCATCGAGGAATTGCTGCAGAATGACAGGATAAGAAGTAGCAATGTTTTTCCCTTCAAACCACCGTGGTCCATTATAGTTTTCATTCTTCGGAATAGCCAAGGACAAACGACAACGCGAAAATCCAAGCGCCAGGACTTCATCGATAGAGCGTTCTTTTTCTACCACCACATTTTGTCCGAGAATTCCAATGTCTGCTACCCCATCCTGAACATACTGGGGAATATCATCATCTCTCAGAAACAAAACTTCCATTGGGAAATTGGATGCTTGTGTCATTAACCTGCCAATTCCGTTGGAAACGGAAATACCGCAGTCGTTGAGGAGTTCAAGTGAACCTTCGGATAATCGTCCTGATTTTTGGATCGCTAATCGGATCATGTTGTTTTGCATTGGAGTTCGAAATTAGTCAAAATAAAAAAGGCCTCCACCGGGAGACCTCTGCCAAATATNNCAGTCTCCTGAATGGAAATACGACAGATGATGATGGATTTTGTTCATGTTCATGGAGTAAAGATGGTAACGGAAGATCAACCGGCGAAACTGAAATGAGCGGATTTGCCCTATTTGATACGATGGATAGTTAAATCCGGGAAATACAAGAGTCAGGAAAGTCACCCTTCCTCCTCTTGCATAACCTGAATTAAAAAAAACCTGTAAGCCGGGTTCTGTATTCGTTTGCACGAATTCTCATCATTGATCTGGGATCGCATTCACATACGACCTCAAGCAGCCTACCCATCACAGCGACCTGCCGAAGCAGATACGGAAAGCGAGCNNTCTTACCTCACATTTTCACCCTTACCCTTCTGAATTGCTTCAGAATGGCGGTATACTTTCTGTTGCACTGTCTGTTCCTGCAAAGTCACCCTTACAGGACCTACCCGTTAGGTAGTGCGGTGCTCTGTGCTGCCCGGACTTTCCTCTGTAATTGCTTACAGCGATGAGACGGTTTCGGTTGCAAATGTAGTGCAATTTATGGCAAATGCATTTTCCGTTCGCAGCTTATCATTTTTGGAGTATGACAACTATCACAAAACGTCTTAATCGAACTATGTACCTTGCAGAAAATTTCATCCAATGAAAATCCAACTCATCCTATTGCTTTTTGCCGGAAGTTTACTTGCAGCATGTTAAGATCATTCAACTGAAAAATCCAACACTATTGCTGACACCGACACCATACAGGAACAGCACCAGCACCATGATCATGAAGAAGGAATTCAATTGAACGATGGTAAGAAATGGGTCGTAGAACCCAAAATGCTTGTTTACATCCGTACTATTGAAACCGATCTTCTAAATTTCAAGGGAACAACCATGGATGAATACAACCAACTGGCAGGGGCAATTGATAATGAATTGGGATTGCTCACCAGTAATTGCACGATGAGTGGTCAGGCTCATGATGAATTGCATAAATGGCTTCTTCCTTTTATCGATAGTTCCGATGCTTTTTTTGATGAAGAAGAGCTGAGTCAGAAAAAAGAAAAACTTTCTGCATTGAAATTATCGTTCGAAACATTCAACACCTATTTTGAATAATTCAGATTTACATCAAAAAAAAGCCCCCTTCTCAGGAAGGGGGCTTTTCATTTTATTGAAACTGTTTATCGGAAAAACCTGAATACCACTCCGCGCTGACCATTATCCACACGTAAGAAATAAATTCCCTGTGCTTTATCTTCAAGCGGAATGCGAACCACTCTTCCTGCTGCAGGAAACTCTTCCTGCGAAGTATGCACGATTTGTCCCATTGCATTCACAAGTGTAAGATTATACTTATCAAGTGAAGCTGATTCAAACGTTACCTGAATGGTATTGTTGTTGTCGATGAATGCACTGATTCCTCCATCTTCAAGAATATCGCCTGTAGAAATAGTACAGTCGATAACCTGAACCGTGATGGTGGTATCGTCAGTAAATCCACACTCGGAAGTAACTTGCAATGTAACGGGATAAAATCCGGCTGCAGCATACGTTACTGAAGGTCCCGGTGAGACAGATGACGCGATACTACCACCGGAGAATGTCCAGTTGTAGGCAGTAGCAAAATCAGAAACCGCACCATTAAACGTAACTGGTGCGTTGATACAGGTTGGTACACTGTAAAGGAATTCTGCCACTGGAGGAATATTATCTACTACCACTGTTACATCTCCTGATTTAGAGCAAGGACCGAGTGTACCGGTTACGGTATAGGTTGTAGTATTGGCAGGTGTTGCAACAGGATTAGAGATATTGGTAGAACTCAAACCTGTTGGAGGTGACCAAACATAACTCGTTGCAGCCGAAGAAACATTCAGTTGCGATGAACCGGCAGGACAGATGGTATCGTCGGATGAGGTGATGGAAAGATTCGGAACAGGATTAACAGTGATTTGTATGGAATCTGCTTTGTAGAGATTACAACCTCCACCCAGCATTTCAAATTTAGCATAGTACGATCCTGCTGTATTGTAGAAGCTGGTAACCTGCATATTGTTCGATCCGTTTGGACTACCACCGTTCAATCGCCATAGTTTTGCTGTTCCAACATTTGATCCGGTTGCATCAAAATTGATCGAGCTTCCTGCACAAACCGAAGTTGCGCTGGATGTAATACTCACCGATGCAGGATCGCTTGTGAGGAACGGAATGATATAAAGCGAAGCAGTAAGATTCCATGTTCCTGCAGTTCCGTACTGGTACCAGTTGTTATTGGTCTGACGTTCCCAGATAGCAGATGGTGTTGTTTGTCCGTTTGTGTTGGAGATAATCGACAAGGTATCTTTTACACCGGCTGTCCATGAAAGGTTGTTTACATCAACAGAGATAAAAAATTCACGACTGGCAGGAACTGCAATTGGTGTTGGAAATAAAATTTCTGTCCAGAAATTCCCCTGCACGTCCGCCATGATTTCACCCATGGTGAGATTGTAAGTTGCAAGAAGTGTTCCCGGATTTGCTCCTGTACGGTTGTACACTTTTACAGGTACAATTTTGGATGGAGTTGCAGAATACGCTTCACCAAATGCAATCCAGCATCCTTCGATGTAACCCTGCGTATTTGACGAAACATTGAAATAAGCTGCTTTTTCGCGATCGTTGTAAACGTTCTTTCCGTTTACCCAACCATCCTGACCAACAGCAGCTCCTGTGTAGTATTGCGTACCTGTCCATGTTCCGCCATTCTGCGAAAGGTTGCTCCAGTTCGGACGATCACATCCTGAAGTTGGAACCACTGTGATATAAGCAGTTTTTGTTTCCACGTCTGAACCATTTGCATTGGTTGCAGTAAGTGTTACCGTATAAGTTCCCGGAGTACTGTAAACAATATTGGTGGGGTTGGCGGCAGTAGATGTACCGGGAGTACCACCGGCGAATGTCCAGCTATAGGTTGTAGGATTATAAATACTGAGGTTCGTAAAATTCACCGAAGCACCAGCAGAAATGGTTGTGTTGTTTGCAACGAAATCTGCAACAGGAGGATTGTTAAGCGTAGCAGCTGCACAATTCACAGCAGCAAAGGCATCAATACGACCGGAACCTAATTGTCCGACATACGAAGGATTTGCTGCATTGATATTTACTGCAGTATTCAGAATACAATTCCGGATATCGGTTGCAGTCATGGAAGGATTCACCGATTTAATCAAACCTGCGAGTCCTGCAACCATTGGTGATGCCATTGATGTTCCCTGTTTGTAGCCGTAGCTGCTTCCAACAGTAGTAGAATAAATAGAAGATCCCGGAGCAGCAACATCTACCCATGTACCAAAACAACTGAAGGAAGAACGCACATCACCCGTTGTAGTTGAAGCAACGGCAATACAAGGCGTATAGGCAGCAGGATAATGCAATACATTATCATTATCGTTACCGGCAGCAGCTACAAGAACCACACCTTGATTAGAGGCCCAATTGATGATATTGGAAGCTGTTGTTGAAGAGCCGGTTCCACCCCATGACATATTGATGATTTTTGCACCTGCATTTACCGCATACACCACACCATCGTAACCGTGAGTAACAGAGGATGAAGAGTTGGTTGCTTTAACAGGAAGAAGACGAATGTTGTATCCTATTGAAGCTACTCCAACTGAATTGTTCGACCGTGCACCTGCAATACCTGCAACGTGTGTACCATGATCGAATGCGTTGGTTGGAGGATTGGGATTGTTATCATTATCGGCAACATCAAAACCATTACGGTCGTCGATATATCCATTACCATCGTTATCGATACCATCACCTGCAATTTCACCATTGTTGGTATAAATTACTGCGGTAAGATCGGGGTGATTGGTTTGAATGGCATCATCAACAATTGCAACTACAACAGTTGGACTACCTGTAGAAATATTCCAGGCCTGCTGAGCATTGATTTGAAACAATCCCCATTGAGTGGAAGAAGAAAAACTCGGATCGTTGGGAGTTAAAAAATGCTTGAGTAAGGGAACGCGCTCGGCATATTCGACCATTCCACTTTGCTTGATCTTGTTCATGATCACATCAACATTTGAAAAATCATTGAACTCCAGCAAAAACACATTCGACAGATTCAAATCATTTTTCACCATCCAATACGGACGAGATAATTTAGTGATCTGGTGTTGTGCGCTGAGCGGACGAAGGAAATTGAGCGTTGTAAGATCAAGATTGTTGTAATTCACCAATGCCTCCTGTTCCATCCTGAAACCCGGAAGATTGAGACGCACATCTTCTTTGATCTTGAACCAGATCTTTCCATCCTGATACTCGGAGTACACCGTTTGTGCACGCAAAGCATTCGGAACGACTCCCATAAGGAGCAATGCAAGTAGTAGGTAAAATTTTCTCATGGTTTTTTGGATTTAGCCGCCTCAATATACGAAGGCGAATTGCAATTTGGAGCCCTATAGGCCGCTTATTTAGGCAACGTAAAACAGAAAATCTGAACCGTTAAAAAAAACTCCTTTTTGCTCAAAACCAAAACAATATCCCTTCAGGCAAAACGTCTTGGATAAAAGAGGAAGCAACCTAAAATCTAATTTTAACAAAACATCTTCATGTTTGTTAAATTTTAGAACAGCTTACGTAAAGCAAACAACACGCATTCAATGAACTGTATCATTACATTTTTAAACTGACAGCCTAAATGAAAACCGTTTTAATCACAGGAACATCATCCGGAATTGGAAAGTCAACAGTAAAACTTTTCCACCAAAAGGGATGGAACGTCATTGCAACCTCAAGAAACCCTGAAAAAGAGAAGGATCTAAAAGAAGATGATCGTTTGATGATCACCGCATTGGATGTGACAAAACCATCAGGCATTCAGGAAGCTATTTCCAAAGGAATTGCGCGTTTCGGAAAAATTGATGTGCTGGTAAATAACGCCGGTTACGGATTGGTTGGTCCTTTCGAAGCCGCCACTGATGAGCAGATTCGCAGGCAGTTTGATACCAACGTACATGGAATATTTAATACCACTCAACTAATTCTTCCACATTTCAGGGAAAAGAAATCCGGGGTGATCATTAATGTAGCTTCGGTTGGCGGACAAATAACTTTTCCGCTTTACAGTTTATACCATTCCACACAATGGGCAGTTGAAGGATTCAGCGAATCACTTCACTACGAATTGCGTGAACACGGAATACGAATCAAAATCATTGAACCGGGACCGATAAAAACGGACTTCTACGATCGTTCACAGGACTTGATGAAAAAAGACGGTCTAAATGCTTACGATGCATTTGTGAGCAAAACATTTCCGGTATTGCAAAAATTTGGAGCGAACGCCAGTGGTCCTGAAATTGTTGCGGCAAAAATTTACAGAGCAGCTACCGATGGACGAAAAAAATTGCGCTATCCTGTAGGAGGTGGCGCCGGGGCTGTGTTGTTCCTCCGACGAATTTTGCCGTTTGCAGTATTCAGAAGCATCGTTCGTTGGGTAACCAAGAGTTGAAATCTGATTTCTTTGTATCAGTAAATAGCTTTCTACTAAATCGATCAATGTTTTTTTCAAAAAAAACAGTACAATTTCTTTAGTATATTGTGGACTGAATTCAAATTTATGAAATCAGTTTTTTCTTTTCTGTTAGGTGTTTTCGCTTTTGGAAACGCGGTTGCACAAGGTGATTTTCATTGTGGTGCTGATGAATTGCGCATCACAACCCTTCAAAAAAATCCGGCGATTGCGGATGCAGTCAACCGACGCGAAGCAATTCTTGAAGCGCACACCCAAAACTATATTCAGCAGGAAAACAGAGGTGGTGGTGGTCCATACATTATCCCAGTTGTGTTTCACGTCATTCACAATTTCGGACCGGAGAACATCAGTGATGCACAGATTCAGGATGCGATTCGTGTAGTAAACCGCAACTACAGAAAGTTAAATGCAGATACTGTAGATATTATTCAGCCCTACAAAGCGCTTGCGGCGGATTGCAATATCGAATTACGACTCGCACAAAAAGATCCCAATGGAAATTGCACCCGAGGCATCAACCGAATCGTTTCTACCACAACATATACCGGAGGACACGAAGTAAAACAGTTGATCCAGTGGGACCCGACAAAATACCTCAATATTTATATTGTTTCCAATGCTGCAGGATTAGCAGGACATGCAGTTTGGCCGGCAGATGCAGATACGATCCCGGAGTGGGATGGTATTGTGATCTCGCATGATTATGTTGGAAGTACCGGAACATCCAACGCCGTTCGATCGGTAGTTCTCTCGCACGAACTTGGGCATTATTTAAATCTTCATCACATATGGGGAGGAAACAATGTCCCCGGATTTTATTATTTACCCGTTGGTCAGGCCGGAAATTGCGCCTACGATGATCTCGTGAGCGACACACCGAACACGATTGGTTGGAATACCTGCAACCTCAATCATACCTCCTGCGGAAATACGCAAGCCGACAATGTTCAGAATTTCATGGACTATGCCTATTGCGCACGCATGCTAACTCATGGTCAGGCAGCCCGTATGCATGCGTGTCTGAATTCACCAATTGCAGGTCGGAATAATTTATGGTCGCCTGCCAATCTGATTGCAACCGGTACAGACGGAAATTCAGTGTTATGCCAGGCCGATTTTTCTGCTGATAAGCGTTTGATTTGTGCCGGAGAATCCATCACCATTTATGATAATTCGTATCATGGTGTTACCATCCGCACCTGGACCTTTCCGGGAGGAACAGCCTCATCGCTCAGTGATTCTGTGGTAACAGTAAGTTATCCCTCTGCCGGAAATTATACGGTTTCGCTAAGCGTTGGCAATGGCAGCACATCAACATCTTCAAGCCTGAGCAATTACATTACCGTTATGCAAAACCCCGGTATTCCCGGACAAATCATCGAACATTTCGAAGGCATTACTGCACTACCCAATTCCGACTGGCATCCGGTGGATCCACAAGGAGATGGCGGATTTGAACTCGCCACAAGTACAGGCTATTTAAGTTCCACCTGTGTGAAGGTTAACAATTACACATTGAATGAAGGATATGTCGATGAGTTGATCTTGTCGCCACGAAATATTTCAGGTTTCCCTTCTATTCAAATCTCATTCATGTTTGCATTTACACAAAAAGATTCTGCATTTGTAAACGACAAATTGCGCGTGTATGTAAGCAATGACTGCGGCGCCAATTGGGCATTACGCAGAACGCTAGCAGCAAGCTCTATGATCACTGCACCATTTACTTCTCTTCCCTTTATTCCAGGTGACGAAACCCAATGGATGTTGAATTCCATTACCAATATCCCAAACAGTTTTATCACCGACGATTTTATGGTAAAGTTTACCTGGGAAAGTGATGGAGGAAATAATTTTTACCTCGACAACATCAATATAGCTGCCAATCTTTCCGTGGAAGAAAAAGAAAACAAAATTTCGGCGATCCTTTACCCACAGCCCAACAACGGATCATTTGCCATTGAATGGAATACCTTTAATTTCAATAAAGGCTACCTGGAAATTTATTCAGCCACCGGACAAAAACTTAGTGAACAACACATCCAATCCGGTAATTCAAGAGCAGAAGTTCAACTATCCAATCTGGCAAAAGGATTTTATTTTGTTCGACTGAACCTGGATGAAAATCAATTGGTATTGCCACTCATCATCAGCGAATAATTAATATTCCAAAATTCCATCCTGTGCACTGAAAATGGCGGCAAACAAATCGGCTATTTTGTTAGTACAACAGGAATGTCATTTGTGTTTTCCCGATAAAACCGGGTCGCTTCGCCAATGTGGACGTTTACAGCGAAAACATTCATCGTTGTTTCTTCACTGACTTGTTTGTAATAGACCTTTCCTAAAACAATGGTTCGTTCATAATCAACTCCGGTATAAAATCCGTTTACTCTTACCCGCTTATTGTTTCCGGTGTAAGCATAAAAAGCTTCCATATTATAAAGTGCATAGAAACTACTCACCTGAAAATCCAATCCTGCCTGATAACTTCCGGTATTAAACTCCCGCAAAGCTCCGCCAAAAAGAGCCCGGCTGATTTCTTTTATCCGGTAACTTTTATTGTCGGCGAACAAAACAGAAAGTTTCACACTGATCGAATAACTGTTCTTGCGCAACTTTTTTAAATCGCCAATAATACTTGTTGTTTCCTGATCGATGGTTAATGATTTTGAAGGATTGGTAATCGCTTCGTACATCTCACGGTCATAAGGAGAAAGTTTTTCAACATCCGGACTTCCTTCAATTTCAACAGTGCCACCCGAACCGTTTACAACCAGTTGAAATCCTGTTAAAGAATTATTCAACGCTTTCAGTGTCTTATCGTTTTCTACATTGAATCCTTTAATGGTAACTGAAGGGACAACAGGTGATGCACCATCCATTTTTAAAGAAGAACTATTGGCGGATTTTCGGCATTGCTTTACTTCCTTATAGGCAGATGTAAAAAGAAATGTAATTCCCTTTTGCTGTTCTGAATACAAGCGGGCATCATCAACAACCGTTGCCATATTGTGATGTGTTCCGGCGCAATGAGCGTTCTCAGCAACTTTAGAAAACATCGCCAGACCTACAACAAACAAAATATTTAATTTAAACTTCCGCAGATCAATTCAGATTACACTAATGGAGAACGAAGAATGACTATGGTTCTGTACTAAAATACTGAATTCCCGGAAAGCATCCAACAGAATTCACTTCAACTCCACCAAACGAATTGCCTATTTAAAAATACGGCCTATTGTTCTGAAAATTATTTTCAGGTCAGTCAGTAAACTTTTTTCGGCAATATATCGCAGATTCAATTCCAGTTTAGCCGGCATGATCTCCTGAATATAAAGTTGTTCAGGGTTCTCAGCCTTGCCGAGGATCTCGTTTTCATTGATGTATTCCAGCGAGGCATAATCGGTAAGTCCGGGTCGAACAGATAGCACTTTCCGCTGCTCATTGTTGTACATTTTTACATACTTCGGCACTTCGGGACGTGGTCCGACGATGCTCATTTCTCCTTTGATCACATTGATCAGCTGAGGAAATTCATCGAGTTTGAATTTTCGGATAAACTTCCCTACACGTGTAATCCGTGAATCGGATGCACCCACGGTAAGCTGACCTTTTTTATCGGCATTGCTCACCATTGAACGAAATTTGTAGAGGTAAAAATCCTTTTCATTTCTTCCTACGCGAATTTGTCTGTAAAAAATTCCACCACGTGAATCGATCACAATCGCCAAGGCA
>DEHO01000001.1 GCA_002351955.1 Flavobacteriales bacterium UBA2798 | reverse complement strand
AGGACATAAAACGCTTGTTCCGGAAGTAATAACTGAGCTAAAAAAAGCAGGACGAGAAGATATCATTGTCATTGCAGGAGGCGTTATTCCCCAGCAGGATTATTCGTATCTCTTTGATGTGGGTGTTGCTGCGGTATTCGGACCGGGAACGAAAATTCCAAAAGCTGCTGCTGATATTTTAAACATTTTGATGAATGAATGAGTTAACGGAAAAAGTCACCAAAGGCTGGGGCTCTGTTAAAGTTGGCTCAATGGAAATGGAAGTTGCCATGCTGGTAAAAATCATGGTGGTCATTGCTTTCATGGTGCTTGCATTGGTAACTGTGAAAGTGCTCATGAACCGTTTCATCAAACGATCATCCATCAATTTGCGACTTGATGCGACACGCCTTAATTTTTTTCGGAATGCACTGAACGGAATTATTTATGTGATCGGATTTATTTCCATCATTTACCTCATTCCGCCATTACGTACAATCTCAACCACGCTTCTTGCCAGTGCCGGTATATTCGCCGCTGTATTGGGATTTGCATCTCAGCAGGCTTTCAGTAATATCATATCCGGAATTTTTGTTGTGGTATCGCGGCCATTCCGGGTGGGTGATGTCATTCGTGTTGGTCGGGATGGATCCATGTCCAATGAACTTGTTGGTACTGTAGAAGACATCACCCTGCGACATACTGTTATCCGCGATTTANNCGATTTTCAGAACAGGCGGATTGTGATTCCCAATAGTGTAATCAATATGGAAGTTGTAACAAATAACAACATTGTTGATGAAAGGGTTCGTCGCCATCTGAATGTTACAATTTCATATGAAAATGATATTGATAAAGCTATACATATCATTCAGGATGAAGCGCGAAAACATCCGTATTTCATTGATGGAAGATCGCGGGAAGAAATTGTATTGAATCAGCCTGAAGTAGATGTTCGAGTAGTTGCCTTAACCGAAAACGGAGTACAGTTGAGAGCCTATATCTGGGCAAATAATTTTGATCAGGGTTGGGACCTCTTTTGTGATCTGAATCAATCTATCGTCAGGCGTTTTCAACAAGAAAAGATCGAAATCTCCTATCCTCACAGGGTATTGATTCAAAAACAAAAAGCATGAATCGCCGTAAGAAACACGGATTACCATCGGGTTCGCTCATTCATATGGGAGATCATAAACTGCACCAGGTGGAGTTTTCGGTGATGGATTTTAACGAAGAAACTTATTCTGAATTTGAAGTGAAATCCATCGATGATCTGGCTCCGTGTAAATCGACAGAGACTGTTTCATGGATAAATATTGATGGAGTTCATGATGCTTTGGTAATTCAGAAAATCGGCGAACATTTCCAATTGCATCCACTTTTGCTTGAGGACTTAATGAATCCCAATCATCGTCCCAAAATAGAAGATTTTGATGACTACATTCATTTTACGCTGCGCATGCTCAGTTACGATCGCGAAAAAAAGCAAATTGAGCAGGAGCAGGTCAGTTTTGTATTGGGAGAGCATTGGGTAATCTCTTTTCNNAGTTTTTGGTCCAATCCGCGACAGAATAAGGAACAATAAGGGACGCATCCGAAAATTGAAAGCAGATTACCTGGCATATGCGCTGGCAGATATTATAGTTGACCACTATTTTTTGATTATTGATGAGATCGATGAAGAAATTGAAAAGCTGGAAGATGAAGTGCTCAACGGAAAGAATGAAGAGATTCTTCGGAGTATTCAACACCTGAAAAATGAGTTGTTGTTGTTGCGTAAATCCACTTTACCGGTGCGCGATGCGGTTGGAAATTTAATGAAAGGAACTTCGCGGCTTATTGCTCCGCAGACCACTGTGTTTTTGAAAGATGTTTACGATCATACCCTTCACATTTCAGATTCGATTGAGATCTATCGTGAAACGCTGAATTCGCTGATGGAAGTTCACCTTTCTGCATTGAGCAATCGTCTGAATCAGGTAATGAAAGTGTTGACCATCATTTCAACAATTTTTATTCCCCTCACGTTTATTGTTGGTGTTTACGGTATGAATTTTCGTTTTATGCCGGAACTTAGCTGGGAATATGGATATGCGATGGTTTGGGGAATTATGATTCTTGTTACTTTGTTTTTAGTTTACATTCTACGTAGGAACAGATGGATGTAAAAAAATTAGAATATCCTGCCAAAGTACTTCTTGCCTGGGCTGAAGCAATTTCGGGGAATCCAAAAATCCGCGACTGGCTGATGGCAAACGGGTATAAGGAACTGGGTGTATTCACCTTTGCTTTACGCAATAAGGAAGATGCGCGCAAATGGCTTATGGAAAATGGATTTCCTCATCTCATGGCACTGATTAATGGGGTTGAAGGAAATAAACAGGCATTGGAATGGTTGCGCCGCTTTAATTTTACCGTTCTCGAATACATGGCCCTGGCCAGCGATGGAGAAGAGGAGGCTTATGAATGGCTGAGGAAGAATGGTCACTCTGAGTTATTCATGGTTGCTAAGCGGATTCAAATTGTAAAGGATGATATTGAGGCCGATAACAATGATCCTCATAAGATAAATTTTGGCTGATCACGATGTTATCAACAGTAACTGGATTAATGATGAGTATTTAGAGTGTTGTTTTTCAATGTATTAAACCATGTTTTAACAAAATTCTGTGGATTATTTCTGTTCTGTTAATTTCGTTCTATTGCGGGATTTATTCTATTTTCAAGCCACCAAAAAAAGGACCTCCACACCCACATCCATGAAGAAAACGTTACTGCTCCTTACACTTGCCTTACCGGCTTTCGTTTTTGCTCAATCTGAGGATAAAGAAAAGAAGAAGAACTTCTTCGAAAATTCATACGCAGGACTATTGTGGGGACCTGATTTTTATTTCTGGAAAGACAAAGCTCCTGCAGGAAATACAGGTTATACTTACAACAGTCGCTATAGCCAGACTTTCGGGCTGGAATTTGTAAAAGGCCTTTCAGATCGTTTCCTGTTGTCTGTCGGGATACAAAAAGCTTCTAAAGGGTTCGAACGTATCGATAAATGTTTGGTTTGTGATGAAAATGCATATACACCCGAGAATAAAATCACAATGCGTTACACCGAAGTTCCTATTACCGGTATCTTCCTGATTTCGAATTCTCGTATTGATATGCTCGGTACATTAGGATTTACCAGCAGTATTTTGAGCAGAGTGGATCAATCCACCAAAGCGTACGATGGATCAATTCAGTATTCCAATCCCAAGGCCGGTTTCAATGAATTTGCACTTAGCGTTGTTGCAGGAGCAGGGTTCAATTACACAGTCAATTACCACATTCTTTGGGGAATGAATTTGCAGTACAAACAACCTGTAGTTGCATTTACAAATAATCCAGCTTCAGGTGCGTTTGGAATTGGAGTTAACACCGCCTTTTACTACAAATTCTAAAAAGCTTTTTATAAATGAAAAATCCCGGTTAGTCCGGGATTTTTTTTTTGCTAAAATGTTGCCTTGGGTTCGTTATCCTGATCAAGAGATTTGAATAACTCTTGTAGCTCTTTTATTTTATCGTTGTTGCCAAGTTTTTCGTACGAGTAGATCAGGTTTGTGATCAACCGTTTTACAATAGCAAGATTATCACAGGGAGTGAAGTATTCCGGACGAGGTTCTATTTTTAGTTCCCGAAGAAACTGTTCAATCTCTTTTTGATTGAAGATAGATCCTCTGCTGAAAGGATTAACATAGAACATAACACCATAAGGCGATTCCTGTCCGATTAATTTTAAAAGGTTGCGTTCGTCCAAATAAGAAACCACAAAATGATTAGGCAGATTAACGCCCTTGATAGGAACGTCCAGTTGTTCCGCAATCAGAATATAAATGATGGAAAGCGACAATGGATTTCCTTTGCCGGTTTCAAGGACATTGTTGAGATAAGAATTTTGTGGTGCGTGGTAGTTTTTTTTGTTGCCCGATAGGTTGTGAACATCAAAAAGAATATGGTTAATCACCCTGATTTGCTCAAAGGCCGTTAATCCGTCATTCAGCTCGAGCCAAACATCCTGCTTTAGCTGGTATAATTTCTTTCTGATCTTTCCTTCATCGAGATCCGGATATTGGTAGCGGTTTACAAGTAAAACGCCTCTCAAAAGATCATTTGCACCATCGCGTACCCAATGAGATAGACCGGTTTTTACATGGTCAAACTGAATATCGTGAATCAGATCTTCAATTCTGCTCTGAAAGGAGAGACCGAACTTATTGTGTTCCCAGTAATTTTCAAGTGCCGGTATTACCCCATAACCGAAATCCATCAGCTTCTTTCGGATATGCTGGTACACGCGCTCGTCCGGATCATCAATCAGGGTGATCAGTGCATTGATCTCTTTGTCGTCGGACATACTCGTCATCATTGCAATATTAACGACGAGAAGCCCTCAAGGTTTCGGGGTGGCAGAGGTAATTATGAATAGGGGAGTGTTGAGTAATATATTTTTGGTGACACGTGAAAGGTGACCGGTATCTGTTAAAACTGAATCAAAAGGTGCTATTCCCCTACCAATTTCAACCATAAGTATCGGAAATCACACTTCACCACTTTCCGCTCACAAATAACTAATAACTAATCTCCCCTAAATCCTGTCAAGAACAAGTTCCACCAATTCATCAATTACTTTATGATAATCTTTAGAATAGGCTTTGCGGTAGCGATTGGCAATAANNTAATTGCACATACGGTTGTGGCCTGGTGTCCCAACAATGCTGCCAAACCGTAAAGCGCAGAGGTTTCCATTTCGTAATTACAAATGCGGTGACCATTTCCCGAAAAGCTTCTTAATTTTTCATTGATATCGCTATCGAGAACCGGTAAACGCAGAATTCGTCCCTGCGGTCCGTAAAATCCGTTTGAGGTAGCTGTTATTCCTACGGTCATACCTTTTCCGATGCGTTGAAACAACTCTTCGTTTGCACGCACAAAATAAGGTGGATTTAATTTGGGCGACCACATCATGTGATCGATAAAGGCTTGTTCCAACGCAAACTCATCTTCTTCCGGCTGGTTGCGGTAAAATCCTAACACACCGTCGAAACCTACCGCATAGGAGCTAACAACAGCAGTGTCCACCTGAATATCTTCCTGCAAGGATCCTGAAGTTCCCAGTCGTACCATCTGCAGTGCTGAATGCTGTGGTTTAATCATGCGGGTGTTCAGATCAATATTGACCAATGCATCAAGTTCATTCAGAACTATGTCAATATTGTCTGTGCCTATTCCGGTGCTGATTGCAGAGACGCGTTTTCCCTTGTACGTTCCGGTATGGGTGATGAACTCTCTGTTTTCAACTTTATGTTCAATGGTATCAAAGTGCCTCGAAATGCGTGCAACACGATTTTGGTCGCCAACAAGAATTATCTTTTCAGCGAGTTGATCGGGACGCAGATTCAGGTGGTAAATAGCACCCGCAGGAGTGACAATCAGTTCCGATTCCGGAATAGGTTCATCACTCTGCCGTTTTGCAGCGATTTGCATGGTTATTTATTATCCAGACTTCCGAAAACCGATTTCAGGATATCGGAAACACGTGCCATGGGGTCTTTGCGAATCTTTTTTTCCTCATCGGCAATCAGTAAAAACAGTCCGCCCATTGCGCCTTTGGTAACGTAGTCATCGAGATCGGGATTTACCTGATCTCCACCGCTGATTTTGATGATCTGGTTGTAACGGGTAATAACCGGATTCCAGTATTCGGTCAGTTTTACCGTTTGCAGGGCAGTCTGAACCTTGGGTTTAAACGTTGTGTAGAGTTGTGAAGAAGTTTTTTCCTTCAGGTATTCCGTTGCCGCATTGTCCGGACCATTTAAAATACCGAATCCATCTCCTATGCTCATGCCGGTAATTGCATTTACAAAAATTGGAGCCGCTTCTTTACAAGCTTCTTCAGCACCACGGTTCATGGTTTCTACAAACTTGTCGACTTTATCCTTCATTCCCACCTGTTCAACTTTCTCCTTCACTTTAATGGCATCCGGAGGAAAAGGGATGAAAATGAGAGGGTTTTTAAAAAATCCATCTGCCTTGGAAGCATTGGATGAGGAGTTATTGGTTCCCACCGTAAGTGCTTCACGCAATCCGCGAATGACATCTTCGTTGGTTAATTTTTTTTCGGTTGACGTTCCGCCCATTACATTGTTGGCAGAATTAAGTGCTTTGTCGAGTTCGTTACAAGCCACAAGTGAGCCTGCAAGAAAAAGGGAAGAAATAAGAACAGTACGCATGTTTTGTTTGTTTATGCTCAAACTTACAAAAATTCTGCCACGATGTTTCGGAGCAGATGGCATTATGCATTGTATTTTTACCCCATGAAAGAAGAGATCATATCCATTGGCGACGAGCTATTAATTGGACAAACCATCAATACCAACGCGGGATGGATGGGACAGCAACTGAATTTGATCGGGGCGGGACTGGAAAGGGTGATTACCATTTCCGATTCCAGGGATGCTATTCTTAATACCTTGAAAGACTGTTTGAACCGGGCTGATGTAGTGTTAATTACGGGAGGATTGGGACCAACTAAAGATGACATTACCAAACATACATTGTGTGAGTTCTTCCATACGCGTCTTGTACGCAATGCGGAAGTTCTTGCCAGAGTAGAGAAATTCTTTTTAAAACGTGGAAGAACAATGCTGGAAAGCAACCGCCAGCAAGCAGATTTACCTGAGGATTGTACGGTTTTGCCAAACGATTTTGGTACGGCTTCGGGAATGTGGTTTGAGAAAGACGGTAAAATTGTGGTATCGCTTCCCGGTGTTCCTTACGAGATGAAACACCTTATGGAGATGCAGGTCATTCCGCGACTGAAAACAAGGTTTTCGCTACCTGTTATTGTCCACCGAACAATTATGACTCAGGGAATAGGGGAGTCTTTCCTTGCTGAAATGATAAGCAATTGGGAAACAGAACTGCGTAATGCAGGATTATCGCTGGCCTATCTTCCATCGCCGGGAATTGTAAAATTGCGCATCACGGGAAAAGGTCCCGACAAAGAAGCACTCGAAAAGAAAACACTTGAATTTGAACAACGTTTATTGCCGCTCATTGAAAAATTTCATTTCGGTTTTGATAATGACCTTCTTGAGACAACGTTAGGCGATCTTCTACGAGAAAAAAAACTCAGCCTTGTCACTGCCGAAAGTTGCACGGGAGGATACATTGCTCATCGCATTACCAGTATTCCGGGTAGTTCGGATTATTTTTTAGGATCAGTGATTTCCTACTCCAATGCTGTTAAAATCGAACAATTGGGTGTTGATTCCACGGACTTGAATACCCATGGAGCAGTAAGTCCTGAAGTGGTGGAACAAATGGCAAAAGGAGTGATAAAAAAGTTACACGCAAGATGTTCCATAGCTGTTTCCGGTGTGGCCGGGCCTGATGGGGGATCAGACGAAAAGCCGGTTGGAACAGTTTGGATTGCTGTTGCATTTGATGATCGGGTGGTGTCGCGAAAATTTCTTTTTGAACAGAATCGTGAACGTAATATTACACGGTCTGCATTAACCGGAATGATGATGCTGCGTCAGCTGATACTTGGAACCATTTAATGATGGTCTGGTTCGGATACAACATTTATTTTGCTCTGTAATTCCGCAAAATCATAAAGATCGCGGTCGAACAAATGCGACAGGGAAATATTGCCCAGTGCATTAAACATCACAGCCTGACGATCGGGATATTTTTCTTCCCATTCTGTCATCATACGCTTTATCACTTTCCGCTGCATGTTTTCCTGCGAGCCGCATAAATTGCAGGGTATAATTGGGAAGCCTCTTTGTGCTGAATAAAATTCGATGTCCTTTTCCCGAACATATGCCAACGGACGAATCACCACATGTCGGGCATCGTCGGTACGGTATTTGGCAGGCATTGCTTCCATTTTTCCTGCGAAAAACAGGTTTAAAAAGAATGTTTCAAGGATGTCGTTCTGGTGATGACCAAGGGCAATTTTGGTGCAATTCATTTCAGAAGCCGCATCGTACAATATTCCGCGGCGAAGACGGGAACATAGGCTGCACATGGTTTTTCCTTCAGGCACCTTTTCTTTCACTACGCTGTAGGTGTCACGCTCAAGAATGCGGTACGGTACATCGAGTTGTTGTAAATATTCGGGTAAAATATGTTCGGGAAAACCGGGTTGTTTCTGATCGAGGTTTACAGCGATTATCTCAAACGAATTTTTCATAGCCAGACGGATGTGGAGGAGCATATCCAGCATTGTAAAGCTATCTTTGCCGCCGCTCAGGCAGACCATGATTTTGTCGCCGGGAACGATCATGGTAAAATCATTTACCGCTGACCATACATTCTTGCGAATGCGGTGGGTGGTTTTTTCCATAAGTTCCTGATCGCTGATTTCCATGGTGCAAAAGTACATTGATTCGAAACAGGAACAAAATGTTAAACCTTTAAGCAAAACGATTGTTAGTCTTTTCCAAACCATTTGTAAGCATGTTTATCCGGATTGTTTTCGCTTTTTATTTGTCAGTTGTGTATTGTGACCTTGTTTCTGCACAGAATCAGGGAGTCATTAACGGGGTTGTAAAAGATAAACGATCGCAGGAATTGCTTGCCGGCGTTTCGGTAGTGGTTGAAGGAACAGACCCATTGGTAGGTACAGCGAGCGATGAGAATGGTCGATTTAAAATAACTGTTGCAGCCGGTAGTTATAATATCAAGGCAAGTTTTATTGGGTACCGAACTGAGATAAAGTATAATGTTGTTGTAACGAGTGGAAATGCCAGCTACCTCACCTTTGAATTAGGCGAAGATGATGAACAGCTTGAAGAAGTTGTGGTAAGTACCAACAGAACTATAGAAGTCGCCACACTGGTAACACCACTATCTGTTCAGCGATTAAGTACAGAAGAAATTAAAAGCAACCCAGGTGGGAATTTTGATATTTCCCGTGTAGTACAAAGTCTTCCGGGTGTGGCAGGAACATCAGGTGGTGGCGGATTCAGAAACGACATTATCATTCGTGGTGGTGCTCCAAATGAAAACGTATACTATCTCGATGGAATAGAAATTCCTGTAATCAATCATTTTTCCACGCAGGGAAGCGCGGGTGGTCCATCCGGTATTCTTAACGTTTCTTTTATCGAAGATGTTACTTTAAGCTCAAGCGCTTTTGATGCACGGTTTGACAATACCCTAGCGTCGGTTTTTCAATTCCGCCAGAAAGAAGGTAATCCGGATCGCGTTCAAGGAAATCTTCGTTTAAGTGGTACCGAATTCGCCAGTACGTTTGAAGGGCCGATGGGACCTAAGACTACTTTTCTGGCTTCGGCGCGACGGTCGTATCTCCAATTTTTATTCAAAGCAATCGACTTGCCAATTCGTCCCAATTATTGGGATTTTCAAACCAAAATAACGCACCGAATTGACAAAAAAACCACACTGACATTTCTTGGTGTTGGAGCTATTGATGAGTTTACGTTCGGAATTCCCAGAGAAACAAGTCCGGAAAAGGAATACATTTTGCGTTCATCACCAAATATCAACCAGTGGAATTATACCAATGGAGTTTCGTTAAAACGAATACTCGAAAATGGTTATTATACGCTTGCTTTAAGTAGAAACATGTTCAATAACCGCATCGATCGTTTTGAAGATCGACGAGATGGAGAAGAGGCCTATCGTATTACAGGGTTAACAAGTCAGGAAATTGAAAATAAATTGCGATTTGATCTTACCAGATTCTATGGGAAATGGAAAGTGAGTTATGGTGCAGTTGGGCAGTATGTGAAGTTCAATAATCAATTGTATAATCGTATCCGAAAGGAAATTATAGATACATCCGGAAATGTAATTCAGCCGGCAATTGTTATCAATTACAATTCTGCAATCGATTTTTTCCGCTACGGCGCATATGTACAATCTGCACGTACTTTTTTCAGCGATCGCTTTGGTGTTTCTGCTGGAGTTCGAACAGATTTGAATTCATTTACCAATTCGGGTAACAACCCGCTCAAAACCCTTTCTCCGCGATTGGCACTTTCTTATGCCTTATCCAAAAAATGGAAACTCAATGCCTCTGCAGGAACCTATTATAAATTACCTATTTATACCGTTTTGGGATACAGGGATGCAAATGGAGTTCTTGTGAACAAGGACAACGAATACATCCGTTCCACTCATTACGTGGCAGGAACAGAATTTCTACCTCGCCAAAGCACAAGGATTACGGTTGAAGGATTTTACAAGCAATATTCCAACTATCCTGTTTCTGTGCGCGATGGAATATCTTTGGCCAATCAGGGAGGTGATTTTGGTAGTATTGGTAATGAAGACGTCCAAAGCACAGGAAAAGGTATCGCTTACGGAATAGAAGTATTTCTGCAGCAAAAACTGACCAAGAATTTCTTTGGTGTGTTATCTTATACCTATGTGCGATCAGAATTCAGTGGCACAAATGGCATTTTGGTTCCATCGGCATGGGATTATCGTCACCTGGTTTCTGGTATTCTTGGTCTAAAGCTGAAAAACGGATGGGAAATAGGCCTAAAACATCGTTTTGCCGGTGGAGCACCTTATACTCCGTTTGATACGGTTGCATCAAAATACAATTACCCAAGTCTTGGATTTGGAATTCAGGATTTGAGTCAGTTAAATGTTTTGCGATTAAAAGCATTCAACCAAACCGATTTGAGAGTAGATAAAAAGTGGAACTATAAAAAATGGACGCTCGATCTGTACCTTGATGTAACCAATATTTTACTTTCCAAAAACGAATCATTCCCCAGTTACACTTTCGCCAGAAATACGGATAATTCAGGATTTGCAACGACCGATGGTTCAGCACTTCGCCAAGATGGGAGTAACGGTATACCTTTGATATTGAGGGATAATGAAGCGACGGTTCTTCCTACAATTGGTTTTATCATTGAGTTTTGATTTACCCGTAAGATTTCTATTTTTGCAGTCCGAAAAAGATCGGGATGTAGCTCAGTCCTGACGAACCGCCGGAGGCGGCTGTCAGGATTAATGAAAAGCAGGCTTTTCATTAATTGGTAGAGTACACGTCTGGTTCTGACGAAAAGCATTAAGCGGTTGTCAGGATGCTGATATCCGCCAATGGCGGATCGTCAGCAGGGGCAATAGTTTTTTGAAATAAAAAGAGAATATCTTAATCTTGATTAAGAAAATTTTCGGGATGTAGCTCAGTTGGTAGA
>DEHO01000002.1 GCA_002351955.1 Flavobacteriales bacterium UBA2798 | reverse complement strand
TGTAACGATAACAGAACCTACAGCATTGACTGCAGCAATTTCTGCATCCACTATGGTTGCATGTAACGGAGCAAATACCGGAGCAGCAACTGTAACACCCGGTGGAGGTACTGCACCCTACAATTACAATTGGTCACCTGCTCCTGGTTCAGGTCAGGGAACACCTTCAGTTTCTAACTTAACAGCCAACAATTATACTGTAACGGTTACAGATGGAAACGGATGTATAGCTACAGATAATATTGCAATTACAGAACCTACAGCTTTAGCATTGGGATCTTCAGTTGTGAATGCAACCTGTGGTGGTTCAAATGGTACAGCAACCGTTTCAATTGCAGGAGGAGTACCAAACTATTCTGTTGAATGGAATACAACACCTGTTCAAACTACACTTACTGCAACAGGAATACCTGCCGGAGTATATACAGCTACTGTAACGGATAATAACGGATGTACAGCAACTGTTTCTGCCAACGTTCTTAACGAAGCATCACCAACGATTGCTGAAGTAGCAGGCGCACATATTGATGTAAGTTGCTTCGGAGGAAATGATGGAAGTGCTCAGGTATTAGCCGGTGGTGGTACTGGTGCATTGGTTATCGCATGGTCACCTTCAGGAGGATCTGCTTCAACAGCAAGCGGACTAATTGCAGGTACATATACTGTAACCGTAACAGACGCAAATCTTTGTACTGCTACAACTTCTATTACAGTTGCAGAACCAACACTTTTGGTTTCTGTTCCGGGAGTACCAACAATGGTATCTTGTAACAATGGTTCCAATGGTTCAGCAAGTGTTGCTGTGAATGGTGGAGTTCTTCCTTATTCTTATATGTGGACACCTGCGCCAGGTGCTGGTCAGGGTACGGGATCTGTTTCAGGCCTAACAGCCGGTACCTACGATGTGGTGGTAACGGATGGAAATGGATGTTCTGTTTCAGAAACATTTGTAATAACTCAGCCTACCGCATTAACAGGCGCAATGGCAACAGTGAATGTTTCATGTTTTGCAGGCAATAACGGTTCTGCTACAATAACTATGGGCGGTGGAGTTGCTCCGTATACTGCAGTTTGGTCGCCGGTGCCTGGTGGTGGTCAGGGTACAACTAGCGCAACAGGATTATCTGCAGGTTTGTATACTGCAACCGTGACAGATAATAATGGATGTACCTTCACAGTATTCCCCAATATTACTGAGCCACCTGTATTAGGTGTTACCATTGCAGAAAATGATGCTCATTGCGGATTGGCAGATGGTGGTGCTGTAGCATCTTCATTCGGAGGGACCGGGCTTGTAAACTTTGTATGGAACGCAACACCGCCCCAACCTGGTGCAACCTTAACAGGTGTAATCGCCGGTGTATATAGCGTAACTGCAACTGATGCAAATGGATGTACAACACTTGCTTCCGTTACTATTTCTGATATCCCGGGCCCTAACATCTCTGCCGCTGTTAACAGCAACGCAACAGGTTTTTCATTATGTAACGGTTCCGGTACCGCTACGGTTTCAGGATTAACACCACCATTAACCATTCAATGGAGCAATGGAAACACCAACGCAACTGCAAATGATTTGTGCGCCGGAACAAATTGCGCAACAGTAACGGATGCTGCAGGATGTACAGCTACAGATTGTATTACCATTACTGAACCTGCTGCTCTGATTGTCAATTTAAATCCGCTCGATCTTAACTGTTTCAATATTTGTATCGGACAGGTTGCCTCNNAATGGTTCAACAACCGCAAACCTTACAAACATCTGCGCAGGTAATTATACATTAACCGTAACTGATGCAAATGGAAATACAGCCTCTGCATCAACCACGGTTAACCAACCTACAGATATCGTTTTGAACGTAATTAACTCAACTAATGTATTGTGTAATGGAGCATGCGACGGAACAGTTTCTGCAAATGCAACCGGTGGAACTGGTGCATTAACATATACCTGGACAGGTGGATTAGTTGGAGCCAACCAAACGGGATTATGTAATGGAAATTATATTCTTGTAATCAACGATGCTAATGGTTGTGTTGAAACAGGAAATATTGCAATTACCCAACCACCAGTATTAACATCTTCAACAACAGTTGTCAATGCAAATTGTGGAAATCCGGATGGTTCTGCAACAGTTACCGGAAACGGTGGAACTGCACCATACACTTTTTCATGGACTGCAGGTTCAACTTCTGCAACACAAAATGGAGTTGTTACAGGAACATATACAGCAACAGTAACAGATGCTAACGGATGTACTTCTTCTTCCGATGCCTTTGTTGGTGATGATCCTGCCGGTACACTTGCCATTAATCTGGTTACTCCTGTATTGTGTTATAACGGTAACAACGGTTCTGCAACCGGTGTGGTAACTGGTGGAGCTGCGCCATTCAGTTACAACTGGGATTCAAATCCTGTACAAACCAACCAAACTGCTACCGGTCTTTATGCAGGTACTTATGTGTTAACAGTAACCGATAATAACAACTGTATCATTACCGAAACAATAACACTAACCCAGCCAACTGCACTTAATGCTGTTGTGTCCAATACCAGTGTGATTTGTTATGGCGGAAATACGGGTACAGCATCTGCAGTTCCAAGCGGCGGAAATGGTCCGTATACATTCAATTGGGTGAATAGTGGAGGTGTTACTGTAGGAACAACTTCTACTATTACCGGATTAATTGCCGGAACCTATACAGTAACAATTACAGATGCAAATGCATGTACATTCACAGCAATAACAAACGTAATTGAGCCACCACTTTACCAAGTTGTAATAAATCCTGAAGACGCTAAATGTTACAACTCTTGTGATGGAAGCGCTGCTGCTATCGTATCAGGAGGAACCCCTCCATATACGTATCAGTGGAATGATCCATTGGCGCAAACCACCATTCCTGCCGCATTCCTTTGTGCAGGTACTTACGGATTGGTAGTAACAGATGCAAACGGTTGCTTATTGAATGGTTCTACTACAATCAATCAACCAACAGAATTGGTTCACACCATGACGGTAAATAATTCAAATTGCGAACAACCGGATGGTTCAGGATGTGTTACGCCAAGCGGTGGTGCAGGAAATTATAACCTGACATGGCTGTTTGATGGGTCAACCAACAATTGTGCTAATGGTCTTTTTGCCGGAACATATATTGTTGCAATCGTTGACGGAAATCTTTGTACAGATACTGCATTTGTTCAGGTAATCGACCAGGCTGGTCCTGATGCTGCAATTGTTTCACAGACCAATGTGTCTTGTTTCGGATTGTCGGATGGTTCAGCAACAGTTGGAATGGTTGGTGGTACCGGCACATTTACTGTGCAGTGGGATTCTAACACAGGAAACCAAACGACTCCTACAGCTACTAATCTTGCTGCCGGGGCCTATGCAGTTGAAATTACCGACGCAGTGGGATGTGTAGCATCTACTTATGTGATCATCACAGAAGCAAATGCGCTTGTGTATATTCCGACTTCAGTTAATCCTTCATGTTTCTCGTATTGCGATGGCTCCATTTCCTTCGCAGCAACAGGTGGAACACCACCGTTTAACTACGATTGGAGAAATAACGCCAACGCGCAAATTGGAACAGGTACTAGCGTAACAGGATTGTGTCAAGGAAACTATATTTTGATTTTCAGTGATGCAAATGGTTGTACCAATATTATTCCTTATTCACTGGTTCAGCCGGCACAGGTAACAGGAACAACAAGCTNNGTACCGGTTTCAGGTGTTGGCCCATTCAGTTATCAATGGAATTCTACTCCTGCACAAACAACTTCAACTGCATCTAACCTTTGTGCAGGCGCTTATACGGTTGTGTTGTCGGATAACAATGGATGTACAAACACTTATAATTATAACATTACTCAGCCTACACAACTTACAACTGCAATTACCTTGTCTGGAAACGTAAATTGCGCTGGAGCATGTAATGGCTTCGCTCAGGCAAATGCTGCAGGTGGTACCGCTCCATATTCTTTCAGCTGGACAAACGGAAACAATTCGCAGGTAAATACAAATATGTGCGCAGGTACATATGTTGTAACTGTAACTGATGCGAACGGTTGTACTGCAACTGCAACGGTTACTATCTCAGAACCTGCTCCATTACTTGCAAATCTCACAAGTGTACCTAACTCATGTTATCAATCTTGTGATGGTTCAATTAATGCTACTGTTACAGGTGGTGTTGCACCATATCAGCTTCAGTGGTTTGATCCAATGTTCTCAACAACGAATGCAGTAAACAATTTATGTGCAGGTAACTATCCAATAAACGTTACTGATGCTAATGGTTGTTTGTTTACAGGAAGTGTTGCAGTTACTCAACCTACTATTCTCGATTTCTCCGCAGCAATTTCCAATAACGCATTCTGTAACCAAAACAACGGTTCGATTTGTGTGTCCGTAATTGGAGGTGTGCCGCCATATACGTATCAGTACAATGATCCTGCTGGACAGAATACTCAGTGTGCATTCAATCTTTTCTCGGGTTGCTATTCGGTTCAGATTACCGATGGTAATGGTTGTGTAAAAGACAGCTTATTGTGTATTATCGATATTCCGGCTCCTGGATTAAGTATTGCAAATACAACTGACGTTACCTGTAATGGGTTCTCAGACGGTACAATTGATGTGTTGGTAACCGGAGGAACTGCTCCATTCACTTATACCTGGATAAATAGCTCAGGAACTCCTTTACCCGGGCAGGGAACATCAAACGCAACAACCGGCCTGCCCGGTGGAACGTTTGGTTTGATTGTTGTCGACTCGGCTAGTTGTGTTTCTGCAATTACAGAGTTCATTTTTGAACCAAATATTCTATTCTCTGCGGTAACATCACAAACTATTCCATCTTGTTTTAATTACTGCGATGGTACCGCAACTGTATCTACAAGTGGAGGAACAGCACCATACAGTTATCTCTGGGATTCCGGGGTGTCATTTACCAATGCACTGAACAATGGATTGTGTCAGGGAACGCATAATGTTGTGGTAACGGATGCAAATGGTTGTGTTGCCAACGCAACAACTACAATGGGACAACCTACGCCTCTTGTAGTTTCAAATGCTGCATTGACCAATGTAACCTGTTTCGGTTTCTGTAATGGTTATATCGATCTCGCTGTATCCGGCGCAACGCCACCTTATTTCTACAACTGGACAGGCGGCGTAAGTACAGGTCCTACTGCAGCGCCACTTTGTCCTGGTAGCTATGGTGTAATTATTACTGATGTAAACGGTTGTATAGTTGCAGGTAATAACATCATTACCGAGCCACTTCCGCTCAATGGAAATATTATTGCAGGCAATTCAACATGTTCAGATTGTAATGCTGTTGCAAGCATCAATATGTCCGGTGGAACTCAACCATACACCTACAGCTGGATAAATGGATTGAGTCCAACAGATATTACCAATACCGGATTATGTGCAGGGAATACCGGAGTTACAGTAACGGATAATAACGGATGTCTGTTCTCAACAACCGGCACTGTAATTGATCTTCCAAGTCCTCAGGTTACTTCTACATCATTTACTGAGCCATCTTGTTCAGGATTCAAGAATGGAACTGCAACTGTTGCTTCTACAGGAGGAACTGCACCGATCAACTATTCATGGAATACTTCACCGGTTCAGAATACACAAACTGCAATCAATCTTACTTCAGGTAATTATTGTGTAACAGTTTCAGATGTAAATAACTGTTCAGTTACAAGTTGTTTAACAGTAACGCAGCCACAACCTCTGCAGGCATTTGGTGATTTCGATGTGACTATTTGTTACGGCGACTCAACACAATTGTGGGCAGCAGGTGCAGGAGGTGTGCAGCCTTACACTTACAACTGGCAATCACCAGGATTTAATGGAAGTGGCCCAATATTGGTAAATCCTCTTTCTACAACAACCTATTGTTTCACAGTTACCGATGACAGAGGTTGCGTAACTCCGCCAGAGTGTATTACAATTATTGTGAATCCTCCTCTGGAAGTTGATCTCACGCCATCACAAACTATTTGTAGTGGCGCTCCAACAACACTCAATGCACAGGCAACAGGTGGAAATGGTGGCCCGTACAATTTCGTGTGGACAGACGAGTTCGGAACTTCGTATACACCAACACAATTCGGGAATAACTCATCAATAACGGTGAACCCAACTGTACCTACATGGTATTATGTTGTGCTCGATGATGGATGTTCAATACCTTATATTGATTCAGTTCTTCTTTCGATCAATCCATTGCCTATTGCATTCCTAAATGCGGTTGATACAGCAGGATGTTCTCCATTTACTGCTCAGTTTATTCTGAATACTGATATCGGAACGAACTTCTCCTACGATTTCGATTGTGATGGAGTTGCTGATTATGTTGGAAATGTTGCGAACGCTACTTACACCTATACAACCCCGGGTAGTTATGATGTTTGTGTAGTTGTAACATCGGCAGCAGGTTGTACTACTGCGATCTCTCAAACACAAATGATCGATGTGTTCCCTGTTCCTGAGGCAGATTTCCTCACAACGCCAACAAGTACTTCAATCTTGAGTCCTTCTATTGCAATGACAGACCAATCACAAGGCTCTCCNNTACCTGGTGGTATTGTTCCTGATAATACCCACGGCGGAAATACAATTGGTACAATTGTCGATCCGATTCACATGTATACCGATACCGGTTATTTCGATATTACACTTACCATAACCAACCAATATGGTTGTATCGACCAGGCAACTTACCAGGTTTACATCGAAGGCGACTACATTATTTTCATGCCAAATACCTTTACACCAAATGGTGATGGCAAAAACGATGTGTTTATCCCTGTTGGAGTAATGTTCGGTTCTGAAGGTTATGAACTGATGATTTTCAACCGTTGGGGTGAATTATTATTCGAATCCAGAAATGCCGATACAGGATGGGATGGAACTCATCAGGGTGTCCTTTGTAAGCAGGATGTGTATGTATGGAAAGTAAAGGCTGTTGATCACAATGGAATTACCCATGATTATATTGGTCATATAACTTTACTTAGGTAATTAACTAGTTGAAGCATAATGCAATAATAGCAAAGGGGTCAGGATCTTGGCCCCTTTGCTATTTAATAGTATGTAAAAACATCAAATACAAGCAACGGATTTGTTAAATTGGCGTCTAAGTATTAAGCCAGTTGTTAATTAACAAACAGGAAAACGACCTTACTTAATTTTTAGAATTATGTCCAATTGCTTTCGTAGGATTATATACTTACTCGTTTTATGTATTGGCGTTTTTATCAATTCCGGAAATGTTAAGAGCCAGGCTACATGCGCAACAGCCGACCCATTTTGTACTTCATCCGGGGTGTCATTCCCCGCATCTCAAAATACAACTGCACCGGCAGGGCCTAACTATGGTTGTTTACTTACCCAGCCAAATCCTGCATGGTATTATTTAAATATTGCTACTTCAGGAAATATAATGATTAACCTGTCGAATTCTGCCAACGTTGATATCGATTTCATTATTTGGGGGCCGTTTGCGTCGCAGGCATCCATGTGTACCAGTATTTTTAATGGTACGGCAGGCTTTGGTGTTGACTGTAGCTACTCTACAGCCGCCAACGAGCAAGTTGATATTCCCTCTGCAGTTGCAGGGGAGTGGTATATGTTACTAATTACAAACTTCTCAAATCAGCCAACAAATATTACTGCAACAGCAGGAAATGCTGCAGGTGTTGATGGCACAACCAACTGTGCTATTCTATGTGACATGACAGGTTTAACTGCTAGTCCCGGTGCATGTGTTGCTGGCCCAAATACTTTTACCTTGACCGGAACTATTACGGTTCAAAATCCACCGACTACCGGAACATTAACAATTACAAATTCCTGCGGCGGGAGTCAAACGATTAATCCTCCCTTTGGCACTTCAATAAATTATTCAATTCCAAACATACCAGCAAACGGTGCAAATTGTTCGGTTACCGCCACATTCAGTGCTGATCCAACTTGTACACTTACTCAAAACTACACTGCCCCATCTTGTTCATCCCCTTGTGCATTTACAGCCATCAACATTAACATTGGTGCTTGTGTTGCTGCTACAAATACATATACAGCTTCGGGTAGTGTTTCGTTTACCAATGCACCTGCACGTGGAACACTAACGATTACAAGTAGCTGCGGAGGATCGCAAACATTTAATGCACCTTTCACATCGCCTACAAATTTCTCTATTGCTGGGATCAATGCCGATGGCACTCCAAATTGTTCGATTACCGCGACTTTTTCTGCAGCTCCTGCATGTACTATAACAAGTCCAACCTTTACTGAACCAACGTGTCCTTGTAATATGGATTACATGGATGTAAACATTGGGGTTTGTGACGTTTTAACCAATACCTATCCCATTACAGGCACACTGCAATTTACAAGTCCTCCATCCACAGGTCAATTGATAATTTCTACCTGCGAAGGATTGCAGCAAGTATTCAACGCACCTTTTGTTTCTCCCATCAATTATTCAATTCCCGGAGGAACCACTGGTCTTGCAACCTGTGCAGTAACTGCAACATTTACCGCTAACCCCGGATGTACCCAGACAATCAATTTTACCCCGCAACCAAACTGTTTGTGTCCGGCAGAGGCAGGAACATTCACCGGTACGATTACAGGTAATTCAACCAACAATTATGTTCTCTGTTTTGGGGATCAAATCACTATTACTTCCAATAACAACTTTACATATCCGAATAATGTCAATGACCCAACTATACCTTACAATCCCGGTATTTGGTATATGATATATTCTTGTCCTCCAACAATCACTTCCGGAGATATTACTACCGATCCCTGCCTGGAAGGTGTTATAGAACAGTCAGCAACTTTTTCAGATATCAATGATCTGTTTATTATTAATGCATTCCCTCCCGGTACGTTTACCAATAACATCATTTATGTTGTTCCAATTACAATGTATGACGTTACTAATGGTTACTATACCGTTACAAATTATGCGGGTTATTGCTACGATTTGGGGCAGCTTTTTGCTATTCAGTATCTGCCTCAAATTACCGCTACGGGAGTTGAAAACTGTGCAGCTGGATCCGTTACTGTTACTGTGAATGGAGGATTGCCTGCATTGAACGGAAGTCAGTTTACTGCAACAAACGTTACTCCTGCTAATGCCACTTTAGTAAATACTACAGCAAATAATGGAGGTACAATTGTATTTAATGGCTTGACAAATGGTCAGATGTATTCTGTAACTATTCAGGATGCAAATGGTTGTCCCATTACGTATTCCGGTGGTCCATTTGTTGGTCCTGCAAACTCATCAATTACTCCTGCCGGTCCATTTTGTAGTACTGATCCTGCCATTGCCTTAACCGGATCTCCGGCAGGCGGAACGTGGTCTGGAACCGGTATTACGAATACAGCAATCGGAATTTTTGATCCATCTATTGCAGGGGTAGGCTCACATACGATTACATATACTCCAACAGGTTGTGTTAACCCTGCTACCACAACTATTACTGTAAGTCTAAATTTCGATGCAACAATTACACCCGTTGGTCCATTTTGTGAGTCTAATCCGCCAATTAGTCTAACCGCTGTTTCTCCCGGAGGTACATGGAGTGGCCCTGGTATTACCAATGCTGCAACAGGACAATTTTCTCCGTCTGTTGCTGGTCCGGGAAATCATGTTATCACCTACACTGTTGGTGCCGGAAGTTGTGCTGATACTGAAACAACAACCATTCAAATTATTGCAGATGCGGATGCAACAGTAACGCCTGCAGGACCATTCTGTATTGTTGATGCTACTGTAAATCTTGTAGCAGCTCAGCCGGGTGGAACATGGACAGGAACAGGAATTACCAATGCCACAAACGGCACATTCGATCCATCTGTTGCCGGTGCAGGAACACATACAATTTCTTATATAATTAGTGGCGCATGTGGTGATGTTGGTACGACTACTATTGTAGTAATCAACCAGGCAAACTCTGCAATTACACCAGCCGGTCCATTTTGTATCGATGCCAATCAGATTAACCTAACAGCTGCAACCGCGGGTGGAACATGGTCCGGTACCGGAATTACAAGTGCAGTAACAGGAACATTTAACCCTTCTGTAGCCGGTGTCGGTACTCATACCATTACCTATACCATCGGTGGAGCCTGTGGAACGAGCAGCACTACAACTATTACTGTTAACCCTTTACCTGTTGTTTCATTTGTTGTGGATAATGCAAGTGGTTGCTCTCCTTTAACTGCAACGCTTACCAACACTACTTTACCGGCCGGATCTTCTTGTCAGTGGTTGATCAATGTNNCATGCGCATCCTATACCAATACATTTACCGTTCCAGGTTGTTACGATGTTGCCTTGGTAACTACAGATAACAATGGATGTACTGCCTCACTTACGTCACCGAATTTTGTATGTGTTTACGCAAATCCAATTGCCGATTTTAACTTTACTCCTACAAATGCTACCGTTTTGAGTCCGGTTGTTCAATTCAACAATCAATCTCAGGGCGCATCAATTTACTTATGGGATTTTGCCGGATTAGCTACCTCTGTTCAAACAAATCCATCTTTTTCATTTCCTGAAGATGACCCGGCAAGTTATGTAGTTTGCCTCACCGCTTCAACAACAGAGGGTTGTGTAGATTCCGTTTGTAAAATAGTTCAGATTTACGATGAGTTCATCGTTTACGTCCCCAATGCATTTACTCCTGATCCTAACCATGATGCAATAAATACGGTTTTCATGCCAATCGTTTCAGGTCATGACCCGAATGCTTATGAATTCATGGTTTTCGACCGTTGGGGTGAATTAATTTTTTATACACAAAATGCCGGAGTGGGTTGGGATGGAACCTACAAGGGGCAAATGTGCAAACAAGATGTATATGTTTGGAAATTAAAGGTTAAGAAGCAGTACAACGGTCAGAAGAAGGAGTTCTATGGTCACGTTACACTTCTTAAATAAAGCAGTACTCTGGGAAACCAATAGTGAAAAGGTGTCGGTTTTGACACCTTTTTTATTTTAAGCAACTTTAGACCTTTATTTTCGTCTGTTTATTGTATCAATATCTAAACTACCTGCCATAATGAAAACCATTTTCCGCCAAGTTGGTCTTTTTCTGATACTTCTGCTATTTGCATTACACGGAAAAACCCAAGTCGATGTTATTATGTCGCCTGCAATTAATGGGCAAACATTTAATACTTGTTCCGGCACATTGTATGCTTCAGGTGGTGTTTCCGGCGTCGGTTATCAAAACGGTGAGAATGTTACAGTGATTATTTGTCCGGATACTCCTGGTGATGTAATTACGCTTGATTTTATTGTTTTCAATCTTTCCAATCAGAATACGGCTACTCCTCCGGCGAATAATGCAGATAACTTTTCGGTTTATGACGGAAACTCTACTGCTGCTCCTTCAATGGGAACATATGGTGGAACCCAGTTGCAGGGATTAATTGTTACCTGTACTTCTTTTAACACATCCGGATGTTTAACGCTGGTGTTTAATTCAAATAGCGCAGGAACCGGAAATTTTGCTGCTACAATTACTTGCTCTACACCTTGCCAACGTCCTATTGCAGTATTGTCTGCCCCTACTGTTGACTCAATGGGTATCTGTCAGGGTGATCAGGTGACTTTTAATGGAACTCCTTCCTTTGCTGCTCCCGGATTTAATATTGTACAATACAAATGGAGTTTTGATGATGGTACGATCGACTCAACCACTGGCCCAATTGTAACACACACTTTCAATAATGCAGGCGAATACCGTGTTGATCTATATCTTCTGGATGATAACGGTTGTGCTGCAACAAATCGTGTTACTGTAAAAGTGCTGGTGGGAACTACACCTACATTTACCGGAACCACACCCAATCAAACGATTTGCCTTGGAGAATCGGTATGTCTTAACGGTGTTGTTAATGCGACCACATATACCGGCTTGCCTTATAACAATCTTGGCGGTCCTACCTATTTGCCTGATAACGTCGGTCAGTGTTTTGAATCAACTATAGATTTCAATGTTTTCAATCCTGGCCAAACACTTAATAACATCAATGATCTGTTTTCCATTTGCGTAAACATGGAGCACTCCTATATCGGAGATTTGGTTGCTTCCATTTATTGCCCTAACGGAACACAGGTTGTATTGTATCAGCAAGGTGGTGGATGGAATTCATTAGGTGAGCCTATCGACGTAAGTGGTCCAAACGATCCTCCCGGAGTTGGTTACGATTATTGCTGGGCGCCGAATGCTCCTCTGGGAACCTGGGCGCAGTGTGGAAACGCAGGTGCTACGCCTAACTTAATTACTTTGCCAAACGGTGTTCCAACTTTGGCTCCCGGAACGTATAGCTCACTTAATCCGCTTTCAGGTTTAGTAGGTTGCCCTCTCAATGGAGTTTGGACACTCGAATTTTGCGATCTCTGGGGCGCTGATGACGGTTGGGTTTTTGACTGGTCCTTGAATTTTAATCCTGCTCTTTTTCCTGAAATCACAGAATTTACACCCGTTTACGGTCAAAATTGTGACTCAACTTTCTGGCAGGCAGATAACGCACAAAGCCAGGCTATCATTACTTCTACCAGTGGCAACTGTAATCAGATTTGTCTAACACCTTCTGCACAGGGTACGTATTCTTATACTTACTATGCAACAGATAATTTTGGTTGCTCATACGATACAACAATTACAGTAACAGTTACCCCGCCTATTTTTCCTGATGCAGGACCAAATTTGGTGGCTTGCCCCAATGTTCCCATTCAGCTTAATGCTGCAGTGCCTAATACCGGTACAACATGTAACTGGACACTTCAATTTTTTGATTCCTGGGGTGATGGTTGGAATGGTGCAACCATGACTGTAACGATTAATGGAGTTCCCACAAATTACACCATGGCAACAGGAACCCAAATAACGCATACTGTTTCAATTCCTGCAGGGGCAACAATACAAATCAGTTATACCGGAGGTTTCTGGGAAAGCGAAGTTTCGTATGTCATTACAGATTGTAATGGACAAGTGGTATTAAACAATGGTCCATTCCCACCAACGGGGGTAATCTACACCGGTATGAATGGACTGGCAATGGTTTACCAATGGACACCCGCAACAGGATTATCCAATCCGAACATTGCAAATCCAATGGCAACAGTAAATAGTCCAACCTGGTATTATGTTTCAGTGTTTGAGCAAGGCCATCCACTATGTGCTCAAATGGATTCGGTTTTTATTGATATCAATCCTGCCGTAAATGCAGGTNNTGTTTCCTTACATAGGAGGAAATCCCAATGCTTCGGGTTCATGGTTCAGTCCCACCTTCACTTCTACATCAGCAATATTTGATCCGGCTGCATTTACAAGCGGTGGAGTTTTCTCTTATATCGTACCGGCAAATGCCGGATGCCCTGCGGATACAGCAACGGTAACGGTTACAGTTCTTCCATCTACCAACCCGCTCTGTTGTCAGGTTGCATTTACTGAGACGCATATTAACGCTTCATGTAATGCAGTTTGCGACGGAACGATAACACTCGCCTCTCAACAACCGGGAACAGAATTTTCCTTTGATGATGGTATTACTTTTACGTTTGATTCAGTAATGACCAATCTCTGCGCTGGAACTTATAATGTTGCGGTCCGGTTTGGATCGTGTGTTAACTCAATGCAGGTTGTTATCAGCCAGCCAACACCGCTTGTTGTAAATATCGGATCAATCCAGAATGTTACTTGTTTTGGTGGAACAAATGGATCACTTACAGCAACAGCTTCAGGCGGAACAGTGCCATATACCTATTTGTGGAATGACAACTGTAACCAGACTACTGCGGTAGCATCCTCCAATTGTATTACATCAGGAAATTATTGTGTAACAGTTACAGATAACAATGGATGTACAACACAGGATTGTGATGTTGTGACAGAACCCACCGATCTTTCTCTTTCATTTATGGTTGTGGATGTAAGTTGTTTTGGAAGTTGTGATGGTAATGCTACTGTTATTCCTTCCGGGGGAGTTGGTCCTTATTCCTATAACTGGAATGGAATTCCGGGAACTAATAATTCGACAACACAGGCAATTGGATTATGTGCAGGAACATTTAATCTCGTTGTTACCGATGCAAACGGTTGTCAGGAAGACACGCTCTCATGGGTAGTGAATCAACCTCCGCAAATTTCAATTTCTTCAGTGGTAGTTGTGAATGAAACCTGTTTTGGTCTTTGTGATGGATCAATTTCTATTAATGCACCTAATGGCGTATTATTTTCAATTGATGGCGGAGCATCTTTCCAACCAAACGGGATGTTCGTTGGCTTATGTGTTGGAAATTATTCAATAGTGGTTCGTGATGTTAATGATTGTTCTACTACATCAACAGCTTCCATTACTGGCCCACCTCCTGTAAACGCATCATTCATTGCAAGCCCGCAACCCACAACAATTTTCAATACGGTAATTCAATTTACAAACCAAAGTTCAGGCGCAATTGCCTACCTGTGGGATTTTGCCGGAATCGGGAATTCTGTTTTAGTTGATCCATCTTTTGAATTTCCTGATGACACATCCGGTACTTATCCGGTTTGTTTGCTTGCAACGAATGCGAATGCATGTGTCGATACATTTTGTTTGAATGTTGTGATCAATGAAGCCTTCGTCTTATACGCACCAAATGCATTCTCGCCTGATGGTAACGGTTTGAATGAAGAGTTTTTTGTCTATGGAAACGATATTGATCCCAATGCATTTACCTTACAAATATTCAACCGTTGGGGAGAATTGCTCTTCACTTCAAATTCCCTTGATGATGGTTGGGATGGAACGCATAAAGGATTGAAAGTAAAAAACGATGTTTATGTCTGGAAAGTCAAAACCAAATCAGTTTCAACCGGAAAAAGATTCGAAAAAATTGGATCTGTTACTTTAATCAGATAACCACTTTTTGCTCATATCATTTAAAACGGAGGGTTTGCCCTCCGTTTTTTGTTTTTTAACACAAAGCATTGATTTTTAGCAAATTTCATTAAATCGTGCTGAATAAAAGATTTTCGTTACATTCGCAATTACTAAATAAACCCAGTTGAACGGAAAAACGATATATCTATGAAGGTCTTCCGATCCCTTGTTATTCTCTTCTCATTAGTCCTAACTCTCAGTGCGTCAGCGCAAAAGAACCATGGCAAAGAAGCCGAAGCTGCCTATTTGAATGAGCAGTTCTTTACTGCTAAGGACCTTTATAAGGTCGCGGCTGAAAAAGAGAAGAAGCCAGAGAAAAAAATGTTCTATTATTTCCGTGTGGGTGAATGTTATCGATTCCTTACCGACGTAGATAAGGCTGAAGAGTTTTATCAGCGTTGTGTGGATGGAAACTACAAAGATGCCATCGTATACCTTCGCCTTGCAGATGCACAGCGCGAACAGGGTAAATACAAAGAAGCGGAAAAGAACTACACCACCTATTTCCAAAAGAGCGGTGATGTTCAGGGAAAGAATGGTGCTGAGGCCTGTAAGTTGGCACAAGAGTGGAAAAAAACACCAACTCGCCACATCATTGAAAATGAACTTATCCTGAATACAGAATATTATGACTTTACACCCATGTTCATGGACAAGAAAAATACCACTCTGGTGTTTTCATCTTCTCGTCCTGGTGGTGTAGGTACTATTGAAGAAAAGCGTACCGGTGGAGGTAGAACTGATCTTTGGGTAACAGAACGTGATAAAAAAGGAAAATGGGGAGAGCCAAAAATTCTTCCGCAAGGAATTAATACCGACGATAACGAAGGAGCTGCAGTTCTTGATCGTAAAGGTGATGTAATGTATTACACAAACTGTCCGAACGAAAAGAAAAAGAACCTTGGTTGCGACATTCTTGTAGTTGAAAGAAAAGGTGATAAGTGGGGAACTCCTACAAAAATACCTTCCCTCAAGCCACACGATTCAATTTCAGTAGGGCACCCTGCTCTTACTGGAGATGACATGGCCTTGATTTTTGCTTCTGATATGCCAGGTGGAGAAGGTGGAAAAGATCTTTGGATGGTAACGTATGATAAGCGTGCAAAATCCTGGAGTGATCCTGTAAATCTTGGTCCAAAAATCAATACCCCGGGTGATGAAATGTTCCCTTTCATTCATTCAGACGGATCGCTTTATTTCTCTTCAGATGGGCACCTTGGTATGGGAGGTTTGGATATG
The DNA here is from genome assembly GCA_002351955.1 of Flavobacteriales bacterium UBA2798. Taxonomy (GTDB): domain Bacteria; phylum Bacteroidota; class Bacteroidia; order Flavobacteriales_D; family UBA2798; genus UBA2798. Next base: position 24,048 of record DEHO01000002.1, on the reverse strand, counting down.
TTCCGTGCCGAAGCTGTGGGAACTGAGAAAAAGTGGGAGAACCCAAAGAACCTCGGTTACCCGATGAATTCACCGCAACACGATTTTGGAATTGTATTCGAAGGAAAAGATAAAGGGTTCTTTACTTCTAACCGCGTTGGTGGTAAAGGACGTGATGATCTGTATAGTTTCGTTATGCCTCCGCTGTTGTACGAATTGAAGATTTTTGTTCTCGATGAAGAAACAAAACAACCGATCAAGGATATTGAAGTGAAGTTGGCAGGAACTGACAACACCATGTTCAGCTTAAAAACCAACGATGCCGGTTCAGTATCATTTATTACTGCTGCTGAAGGAAAGCGTTATGTGAATGAAGCGACCAATTACACAGTTGAAGCAACTCTTCCTAAAGGCTTCCTGAAAAGTATGGAGCTTAAGAAACAATTCACCACTGTTGGAGTTGATAAGTCCACCAACTGGGAATTCACATTCTACATGAAAAAATATGTTGGTAAGCCATTGCGTCTTCCTATGATCGTTTATGCTTACGATAAGGCAGATCTTATTGTTGACCTTGAAGGAACCAAAAAAGAAAACGAAACAAAGCGTCCTGTAAACTCTCAGGATTCACTGCTTTACCTGTACAATATGATGGTTGAAAATCCAACTATCAAAGTACAGCTTCGTTCACACACCGACTTCCGCGGAAACGATGCCTATAATGAAAAACTTTCTCAGCGTCGTGCTCAAACTTGCGTAGATTTCCTTGTAAGTAAGGGGATTCCAAAAGAGCGACTGGTGGCAAAAGGTATGGGTGAAAAGGAACCAACTTATAAGGTTGTAGGTCGTGATACTGTTTGGTTGAGCGAACCTTTCATCAAGAAAATGACCTCAGTTGAAGAGCAAAACGCTGCTCACCAGATGAACCGTCGTACAGACTTTAAGATCCTTAACTTCGATTATGTTCCCACTGAAGCTGATTTGAAACTTCAATGGATCGACCTTCCCTGGATGAAGCGCAGAGAAGATTAATCGAAATGTATTCATTTGGAAAAGCATCCGCCGCAGCGGATGCTTTTCTTATTTTTGTACTCTATGTCTGATAATCGCTACAATCAGCGAGGTGTTTCGGCCTCCAAGGAAGATGTTCATAATGCAATTGCAAACCTGGATAAAGGCTTGTTTCCAAAGGCATTTTGCAAAATAGTTCCGGATCTGCTTACAGGTAGTGAAGAACATTGTGTTGTGATGCATGCTGACGGCGCAGGAACAAAATCTTCACTTGCTTACGCATACTGGAAAGAGACAGGTGATCTATCCGTATGGAAAGGAATTGCGCAGGACGCAATCGTTATGAACCTTGATGATTTACTCTGTGTTGGTGCTGTCGATAATATTTTACTCTCTTCCACCATTGGAAGAAACAAGCATCTGATTCCTGGTGAAGTGATTTCCGCCATCATAAACGGAACGGAAGAGTTACTTGAAGAATTGCGCTCGTATGGCATCGGCATTTGGTCAACTGGCGGAGAAACGGCTGATGTTGGTGATCTTGTTCGAACAATTATAGTTGATTCAACAGTAACGTGCAGAATGCGTCGGGATGCGGTTGTGTCTAACCACACTATTGCTCCGGGAAATGTTATTGTTGGACTCTCTTCATTTGGTAAAGCCAATTATGAAAAGGAATACAATGGCGGAATGGGTAGCAACGGATTAACATCAGCACGTCACGATGTTTTCAATAAATCGATTGCGAAAAAATTCCCACAAACGTATGATCCTGCTGTACCGGAGGATCTTGCCTATTCAGGTGGATTGAATCTTACTGATGAGATCATAGTCGACGAAAATACCAGGGAAAAAATGACTGCCGGTAAGCTGGTTCTTTCTCCGACTCGAACCTATGCGCCAATTATTAAAGCAATGCTTACTGAATATCGACATCATATTTTTGGAATGGTACATTGCAGCGGAGGCGCTCAAACCAAAGTCTTACATTTTGTTGATGATGTTCATGTAATAAAAGATAATTTATTCCCTGTTCCACCATTATTTAAAATGATTCACGAACAATCAGGTACAGAGTGGAGTGAAATGTATAAAGTTTTCAATATGGGCCACCGTATGGAAATTTACACCGATGAAAAAACTGCAGATGGATTAATAGCATTATCACGTTCATTTGGAGTTGATGCTCGTGTTGTTGGACGCGTTGAAGATTCGGAAAAGAAAAAGCTGACCATTCGTTCTCCATTTGGAGAATTCATTTATTAATGGAAACAATTATTCAATAAGTGGATATCCGTTCAAAATTACTTGCCATTGCAGATCGCTACCGCGAAGTGAGTGAACTCATTACCGATCCGGCAGTGATTGCTGATATGAAGAGGTATGTTCGTTTGAATAAGGAATACAAAGATTTGGGTCCAATTGTAAGCGCAAGCGACGAATACGAAAAGACTATTGAGGGTATTGATGGAACGCTGGACTTATTGCGTACAGAAAAGGATGAAGCATTTCGTGAAATGGCAAAAGCTGAACTTGACTCCTTGCAGCAACGTAAAGCTGAATTGGAAGATGAGATAAAAGTTTTGCTCATTCCAAAAGATCCGGAAGATTCGAAGAATGCAGTTGTTGAGATTCGTTCAGGTACAGGTGGAGATGAAGCCGCAATTTTTGCTGGCGATTTGTACCGGATGTATACACGTTATTTTGCAAAAAAAGGGTGGCAAGTAGAAGTGATGTCAGTAAGTGAAAGTGAAGTAGGAGGGTACAAGGAGGTTTCATTACTGGTTTCTGGCGAGGAGGTTTATGGTTTTCTGAAATTCGAATCAGGCGTGCATCGTGTTCAGCGAGTTCCCGAAACAGAAGCGCAGGGAAGGGTACATACTTCAGCAGCAACAGTTGCTGTTCTACCGGAAGCAGATGAGGTGGATGTTGAAATAAACATGAACGATATCAAAAAAGATGTTTTTCGTGCATCCGGTGCAGGTGGTCAGCACGTAAACAGAACAGAATCTGCTGTTCGTTTAACGCATATACCATCAGGTTTGGTTGTGGAGTGCCAGGATGAAAGAAGTCAGATCAAAAACGTTGAACGTGCATTAAAAGTGTTGCGTTCAAGGTTGTACGATAGAGAATTGAGTAAAGCTCTTGAGGAGCGTGCGCAGAAACGAAAGACTATGGTTAGTACAGGCGACCGATCTGCAAAGATCAGAACTTATAACTACCCACAAGGCAGAGTAACAGATCATCGCATAGGTTTAACGCTATACAATTTGGCGGCAATCATGGAGGGTGATATTGAAGAGATCATAGATGCATTACGCATGGCAGAAAATGCGGAAAAATTAAAAAGCGGATTAGAAGAATAAAATGAACCGAAACGAACTTATTACCCAGATTCGAAGGAAAGGATCATTCCTTTGTGTTGGTCTTGATACCGATCCGCAAAAACTTCCTGCGTTATTTGCAAAAGATGAAGACGCGGTTTTTAATTTCAATAAAGCAATTATTGATGCAACACATGATTTATGTGTCGCCTATAAACCAAATACTGCGTTTTATGAATCGCTCGGAGTTTCCGGTTGGATTGCTTTGGAGAAAACGATCGATTATCTCAACACAAAATACCCTGATCATTTTACCATAGCAGACGCAAAAAGAGGGGATATTGGAAATACCTCTGCTATGTATGCGAAAGCATTCCTCGACAAAATGAATTTTGATTCTGTTACAGTGGCTCCTTATATGGGCGAAGATAGTGTAACACCTTTTTTGGGAAAGGAAGGGAAATGGGTGATACTATTGGCACTTACCAGTAACAAAGGTGCGCTAGATTTACAGACGCTCAATGTTGGCCCGGCGGATCAGGTAGAAGAAAAGCTTTTTGAACGTGTATTAAAAGTTTCGGGCCAATGGGGCAATGCTTCGAATATGATGTATGTCGTTGGAGCTACACAGGCGTCTATGCTTGAGAGAATCCGCCAAATTGTTCCTGATCATTTTTTACTTGTACCCGGTGTTGGCGCACAAGGAGGGAGTCTTGAAGATGTGGCACGCTTCGGAATGAATAAAGATTGTGGTCTTTTGGTCAATGCATCGCGAAGTATTTTATATGCATCCTCAGGAAGTGATTTTGCAGAGAAAGCACGTGAAGAAGCATTGAACATGCAACAACAAATGGCAGCGTTGTTGTAATTGTTTCAATCGAACCGTTCACTACACATAATTATTGATTTGTTGTCTTCTTGCTTGATTCAGATATTGCATCATGACCGAAGATTATCTGCATCATGTCTGGAAGTACAGGTTGTTTACTTCAGGCGATTTAAAAACTACTTCAGGAGAAACTATTTTCATCCTTCATCCTGGTCAGCATAACAGTGATTCTGGTCCCGATTTTTTTGATGCGCGCATTCGGATTGGTTCAACTCTATGGGCAGGTAATGTTGAAATTCATGTCCGCGCTTCTGAATGGAGAAAGCACCGGCACCAATTTGATGAAGCTTACGATAATGTGATTCTTCATGTTGTTTTTCAGCACGACGAGGAGGTGATGAATTCCCGTGGCAGACAATTGTTGTGTATGGAATTATCCAACCGAATAGATCCTGAAGGGTATGAACGTTACAAGGCATTCATCTGGGGACGCCGTGATTTTTCATGTACCGGACAATTTTCTGAGTTACCGGAAGTGCTTATTCGTTCACAATTTGACAGGGCATTAGCCGAGCGTTTGGAACGAAAAATAATTCCGATTCGGCGTGATATTGCGGAGTGCAATAACAATTGGAACGAAGTCATTTATCGCGCGCTTGCACGGAATTTTGGTTTCAGGGTTAACACGCTTCCTTTTGAATGGTTAGCACGAAATACTCCGCATCACTTCGTTCGTAAGGTAAGCGGTGATCGGATGTATATGGAGTCATTGTTGTTCGGTCAAGCCGGATTCCTGGATCAGGAGGATGCAGATGAATACCAGCGCAACCTTACAATTCGATATGATCTGGTGCAGCAACGTTTGCAATTGCCCGTATTCGAACGCCCTGTTTGGAAATTTTCCCGAATGAGACCGGTAAACTTTCCCACCATTCGCTTGGCACAGTTTGCAATTTTAATGCATGAAGAAACCAATCTCGAAGCAATGCTTTTGCGATCGACAGGTGCAGAAGAATGGAGCGAGCGGCTCCGGCTAACACCTTCCGATTATTGGATGCGTCATTACAGGTTTGGGAAATTATCGCGTTTGAACCCCAAACGTATGGGGCTGGATTCATCGCAGAATATAATTATCAATTCGGTGGTTCCTCTGTTTTTTTGTTATGGCAGGGACAAGGGAGTGGATCGGTATTCTGAATCTGCATTGGAATTACTTGAAGAAGTGATGCCTGAAAAAAACAGGATAACAACCCGGTTCAGACACGCAGGCAGAAAGGCTCTGAATGCCATGGATACCCAATCACAAATTGAGATGTGGAACATGTATTGCGGGCCTAAAAAATGCTTAAATTGCACTATAGGAAAACAATTGCTTGAAAACAGGTATGATCAATAAAATTCAGGCGTATTTTGAACGTCAGGCTTTCGGTGTTTGTAATTGGTGGGGTCATAAACTTGNNTCATTTATTACCGTAGGTTCACCATTGGTTCTTTATCTCATTATGGCCTTTATTCTGGAGAATAAACGATACTTCAAACCCGGCTCCCGTAAGCGGAGTATCTGGGATATTTAATTCCTTCAATGGGGTTTTTACTTTTTTACCGATTCAGATATTATTTGTTTGCAATCTTAGGGATTGTATTACTAGGTACAGTTGGATTATGTGCACTAGAAGGGTATTCCATTATAGATGCATTTTACATGACATTGATAACTATTTCTACAGTTGGATTTGGCGAAGTTGAACCATTGAGTCCCGAAGGCCGTCTATTTGTTAGCGGTATGATTGTAACCAGTTTTGTAATTATTGGTGTTGCTGCTGCAAGTATCAGTTCCTATGTATTGGATGGGTATTACCGAGAGGATTTATTTAAACAGCAAAAAAGAAAAATTCTAGCCGCTATGAAAGATCATGTAATTGTTTGTGGATACGGTCGTGTTGGATCGCAAACTGTAGAACGCTTGCTAAAGGGGAATCACAAGGTTGTTGTTATCGAAAAAAACATTTCCGGAATTATATTTGAACGTCGCGATGATTTGCTGATCATTCAGGGAGACGCAACACAGGACGAGACTCTGGCAGAAGCAGGGATTGAAAAAGCGCATACACTGATTGCTGCATTGCCCTCTGATGCAGACAATTTATTTGTAGTTGTTTCTGCACATACTATCAATCCATCATTAAATATTGTGTCCAGAGCATCAGATCGCTCTTCCATGAAAAAAATCCGCAATGCAGGAGCCAATCATGTCATCATGCCGGATACCCTTGGAGGAGAATATTTGGCGCAATTGGTCGTTCAGCCTGATTTAATGGAATTCATCAGTATGATATCCCAACAGGCTGATGATATGGTTAACCTGGAAGAAGTTGGCTTTAACAGTTTACCTGACGGATTTCACTACAAAACAATTGGTCAGTTGAATTCCGATTCTCTAACAGGTTGTACAATTATTGGTTTCAGAAAACCTTCAGGCGAAATAGAGGTTAACCCCTCTCCGCAAACAGAAGTTATTCCAAATTCAAAGTTGTTTGTGTTGGGTACAAAAGATCAAATCAGAAAATTGAATTCGCTTCTGAAAAACTGATCAGTTCTTTTTCCTTTTCGCATACAGCATCATTCCTTCTCCATAATTCCCGTTATAACTGATCTTAAATGGAAGTGGAGCATTATTTCCGGATGCTTCAAGCGCTTTTCTTAATTCAGGATCATAACCCCAGGAAAGATCTTTGATCGTTTTTGTATAGGTTCCCCAAAGATTTATTTCGAATTGCTCCGGCACAATGTTTTTATAAGGAACACCGGTGTCGTCTTGCAAAATTTTATCTGAATGCTGCAAAATCAAATTACGTACTACCGAAAAGTTTTTATGAGCCGGAATATAAGATGCTGATTTAATATAGGTACAAAAACCTTTTTTCTTTTCCACAAATAGTTTGAATTCCGATTTCGCGGATATTTTATAATCAGCTGCATCAAATGAAAAATAATGCACTGTTTTCGTTAGCATTTCATTTTTACGCACTACTTCAATGCGCATTCCTTGAAAGTATCCGCTGCCCTGATTGTTTTTGGAGGTGAAAAAATCTCCTCGCGAATCAAGCCCGCCGTATTCAATTTTTCTAAATAAAAAACCTGTTCGAATTAAAAAGTAAGCCATCAGATGGATGTTCCCATTCAATGTGCTTTTTGAGAAGTCCTGACTCATATGTGAGGTCACAAAGTACCCTGATTTCAACAAATACCTCTGCGATTGTCGCAATGCCCCTAAATAATCAGAGAGTTGTTGTTCATTTAGTTTTTTCAGGTCAGGCATTGTTCCCAATCGTTCAAGCCCCATCATGATATAATTGCTGCAATAGGGGAAAAACTGAACAGCGAATAAAATATCAGGACCCGAAAAAGGATAAAAGCAGGTGTTGGTGTCGCAGGTTTCAATAATGTTTTTTTCTGTTGCCCATTTCACCATCGGATTCAATGTTGAATCCGATAATTCTTCCCAGCTTTTTGCGCAGAAGTCGGAATGTGCTTTATAAAATGATTTTTGCTGTAGGGTTTTAAAATACTCCGTCTCACAGGGAATACCTGCAATATATCGGGCTGTTTCAGTCAACAGGGTGTCGTGTTCCTGAGAAAAAGTAGTGTTGCCTAATAGCAGTAAAAAAAGCGTTGTATTAAGTAATCGCATAATCATTGAAATGGGGTGTAAAAGTACAAAATCATGCAAATGGGTATGCCCCCTTCAACCTGACAGTGCAGGGTTCCGGAGGCATCCGCAAAACCAATAAGCATAATTGACATATATCACGTTTCGTGCCACAATTGCTTTCTATCTTTGTGCTATGAGTGAGATCCAACAATTAATTGCGTTGCTTCCCGCCACTTCAAAGTGGTCGTACGATGCCTATTATGCATTTTCAGAAAAACTGGTGGAAGAAGGAAAAACTACAGGCCCTGACCAGAGTCCTGCCATGATTGAGTATTCCCGTCTCAATTTGCACCGAATGAAAAAATGGAATAAAGTAGGGGACTTATTACCTGGTTGTGCCAATGAGCTGAAGAATGTAAAACCACAAACCTGGTATGTTCTTTCTGAGCCATGGTGCGGCGACGCTGCTCAGTCTTTGCCTTTTATTTCTAAAATGGCAGGAAATTCTGAAGGCAAAATTGAATTGGTGATCTTGCTAAGAGATGAAAACCCGTCCATTATGGATCGGTACCTCACCAATGGTGGAAGATCTATTCCAAAATTGATCGCATTGAGTGAAACAGGCGAAGAATTATTTACATGGGGACCGCGTCCTGAAAAAGCACAGGAACTCGTTGTGACCCTAAAAAATGATGCTTCGGTTTCGGCAGATGAAATGAAAGAGCGATTGCACAAATGGTATGCAGAAAACAAAGGCAAGGATGTTCAGCAGGAAATTCTGAATCTGATCGTTTCCTGATTACAGCATTCTTCGCTGACCGGGTTTCCCAAATACCAATCCGTTTAAATCACGGTACCTAAGAGAAATTTCAAATCCTCCTCTTGATTGAGAGTAAGGGGTAAGAGAAGAAACATTAACATCATATGACATTCCCAATGCGAAATCGCCGTACTCGAGCAACATCATTGGATACAATGCGTCTTTTACACGGTAAAAACCACCAATGGAGAGGGCTATTCCGCGTTCAAATCCTGTATGTTGCGATTCCGGTTTTAATACATAACGGAACATCATTCCGGTATTGATTTCCTGCAAGGTTCCCTGACGCCAGTAGGCCAGTTGTGGTTGAATCGACATGTTGCTTCCTCCTATACCAAAACTCATCTGCAGAAATCCATTGTACCGCATGTTCATTTTGTCGCTTCCCTGAAACGCTTGGTTCGGGCGATTAATGTGGTAGGCTGCTAATCCGGCAATCATGGAAAAATCATCAGCGTTCGACAAATTACTGGAGTTGCCATGTTTTACAAATGCGAGTCCCGCACCCAAATCAAAAAACGTTTTGCTCAGCGAACCACCTGTCTCTCCACTTGCGAGGGAAGAATTGTAAGATAAGTTTTGAAATTGTGCATCCCATTTAAATGCATCCATAGAAATACTTCTCTGGTTGAATGATCCTTGAATTCCAACACTTAAATAACTTTTATTTCCAACTTCAATTACAGATGACAAGTTTCCTGCCACACTCATTCTGTTAAGTCCTCCTGTACCGGCTTTGTCATTAAGAATGGATAATCCCGCACCCAGAAATGCACTTTTATTGGGATCGCGCATCAGTCCGATATCAAAGCTGGCACCCATTGTACTATAGGCTTTGTCGAAGCTTCCCCACTGGTTTCTGTAATTCAGATTGGCACGTGCAGAACTCGCGTCTGTACCTGCAAGTGCCGGTGAAAGATTCATTGGACTTTCCATATATTGTGAAAAGTGAATATCCTGCGCACCAAGTGAGAATGCAGATAATAATATTGCTAAGGTAGTTAACTGTTTCATAGATTAACGGAATAATGTAACGTTACCTTTCTGGTCAAACTTTTCTCCTGAAATAAATTCTCCTTCAAGAGTATAAACAAACACACCTGAATTCAACAAACTTCCTTTGTAATTTCCATCCCAACCGGATTGTAGGTCGGTGCTTTCAAATACTTTTTCTCCCCAANNCCCTTACAAATAATTGATCATTGTTTCCATCGCCATTTGGTGAAAATGCATCAGGTACAAATACGACCATCTGCATATCAATCGAAACAATTACATCATCACTGGCTGTACATCCATTTGAATCGGTAATAGTAACAATGTAAGTGGTGGTTGATCCAGGACTGGCAATTACGCTTTGCGTGTTTGTTTGATTTAATCCGGTGGAAGGTAACCATGAATAACTTGTTCCTGCACTTGCAGAAAGTGTTGTTGATCCCCCGAGCGCAATTGTAACATCCGCGCCGGCAGAAGCAGATGCCGCTGGAAATACTATGAGATTTACTGTTTCATTATCACTGCCACATCCGTTTGTTGCGGTAACACTCAACGGACCGTTTGCAGTGGGAGAAATTGTAATGGAAGGAGTTGTTTCTCCACTGCTCCAAAGATAGGTACTTCCGCCCGAAGCAGTAAGTGTTGTACTCTGACCGGGACATACTGATGTTGTTCCGCTTATACTTGCAACCGGCACATCGTTAACGGTAACCGTAACAGATGATGTAGTACTGCATGAGCCAACTGTAACGGTAACCGTATAGGTAGTGGTAATTGTTGGAGTAACGGTAGTTGCGGCAGTATTATCTCCGCTCGACCAGGAATAACTTGTTCCTCCGCTTGCCGTTAATGTGGTGTTTTGTCCGTTACAAATGCTGTTCGTTCCACTAATAGCAGCAATGATTTCTGCAGGCTCAGTAAGGGTAACAGAACCGGTTGCTGTACATCCTGCGGCATCTGTTACAGTTACACTAAAAGTTCCTGCTCCGGTTCCTGCAAATACAGCACCGGCAGGACCTGATGTCCATTGGTAATTTAAAATTCCTGTTCCACCACTTCCACTGGCAGTTGCTGTTCCGTCGTTTGCACCAAAACACGAAACGTTAGAACCTGTTACATTAACTGTTGGAGAGGATGAAGGATTAATGACATAGGGTCCGCTGGCAGTTACGCAACCTTGGTCATCGGTGACCGAAAAGGTATACGATCCTGCAGTTAAATTTGAAATATCTGCAGTTGGATTATTTGTTGCATTGTAAGCAAAGGTATACGGAGAAGTTCCGCCACTAACAAGAATTCCGGAAATGCTTCCATTGTTGTTTCCACAGGAAGTATGAACGATAACAATATTGGCATCGTTAATACTTGCACCACCTGTTGAAGTTACTGTAAATGGACCGGAGCTTGCAGTACACCCTGCATTATCAGTTGCTGTGATGGTATAGTTCCCACTGCCAATTCCACTTATATCGGTTGTTGCCGCTGGAGTGCCATTCCATTGTAAACTTATTGGAGCTGATCCTCCATTTAGAATTATTCCTGTTATGCTTCCATTGGTTGATCCGCATGTTGCAGGTGTAATAACTATACCCGAAGAATTAAAACTCATTGCTGTTGATGCTGCAATCGCATGAGGTCCGCTTGCAGCGCTGCAACCTAATCCATCTGTTACCAGCAAGGTGTAACTTCCGGCAGCAAGCTGATTGGTGTCTGCATCATTGTTGGCAGCTCCATTCCACGTATACGAAAGCGGTGCAGTGCCTGTTGCTGTTATTCCTGTTATGCTGCCGTTGTTTATTCCGCATGAGGTTGGTGTAATCACCATGGACGCTGTGTTAATTACTGGTCCGCCACCAGTTGAAATGGTAAATGGACCGGCAGTTGCTGTACAGCTTCCGCCACCGGAAGCAATAAGTGTGTAAGAGCCGGGTGCTGCATTGCTCAGATCCGGTGTTGCGGAGTTTACTCCATTCCAGGTGTAGGATGTCGCTCCGGTGACAATGATATTATTAATTGCACCATTGTTATTTCCACAAGTGGCGTTGGTGATCAACATATTGCTGATATCAATTACAGGTGTTGATCCAACTGTTACTGTTACAGGTATTCTGTAAAATCCCGGACAAATTCCAACATAATAGGTAGTAGTTGAGGTGAGAACCGGAGTTGTAAATGTTAATCCTGTTCCAATAATAGTATTTCCAAATTGAGAATCGTACCAGTTGATACTTGCACCGGAAGGTAAAGCTCCTGTTAAGGTTGCAGTGAGTGTTGCAGTTGCAGATGCGCAGATGTTGATATTAGCAGGATTTACAGTGAGGAAATGATTGGCAATACTTGCATTGTTTACACCGGCGCCACCACGTGTTGCTCCATTAGGTGGGAATTCTGTCATAGCAGGTGCGTTACAGGTACCATTATCACCGCCATTTGTAGTACGGGATATAGCGCCATTTGAAATGGCAATATATCCGCCGCCTCCACCAGCGCCGGTACCGTAGGCATCGCCTGCTGGAGTAAATGTGTTACAGGAAAGATTCTGATTCCCGCCATTTCCTCCATTTGCAACAATACTGATACCTGCAATTGAACCATTGGAATTGATAATAACACAGCCACCGCCGCCTGCACCACCAGCGCCATCTTTTCCTGTGCACTGACCAAATCCGGGTGCAGGAATAAGCGTGCTGTTTCCGTTATTTCCGTTTGCAGTGATTGTTCCTGTTCCACCAACCGTACCGTGTGAGTAGAGAAAAATAATTCCTCCACCGTTACCGCCTGCGCCTCCAAAATTTTCATTCTGATCGCCTGCACCACCTCCACCACCGAAAAATATTTTCCCTGTGCTGTAGTCTAATGGACGGCCGCCATAACCACCGTAAATTTTTCTGTTATCTCCACCCCATGCCGCCGAACCCGGAGCAAGCGTTGTTGCATTCTGGTTGCTGTTCGACCAGGAATATCCTCCTCTTCCTCCACCTGACGATGTATGTGTTGAAAATCCGGGTGCTTCAAGATTCCATGCATTTGCCCAGCTGGCAGTAGTTATTGAAGGATTACCTCTTCCGTCCCACAATAGAATATCACCACCGTTAGCACCGCCTCCGCCACCTGCGTTGTGCGCGTTTCCGCCTCCACCACCATTGGCAGGGGCTGCCATGCAATACATTCCTCCATTGGGAGTGAGATCTGTTTGATAACCTGCAATACTTTCGCCTTTGATGGCTCCGTCAATATCAAGTATAGTTGTGAAGTTCGGATTGAATTGCGAATTCGGATCAAGCGCTCCTCCTCTAAAACCTCTTCCATTGGCATTGATAGTTCCGTTTATTGTTGTTGCAGTATTTACTTCAACAACAACAATTCCTCCAATGGTTCCGTTCCATGCATGCGGAATTATTCCCGATCCTGCATTGATGATCAGATTTTCATAACGAGGAACGCGAATGACCTGGGTTCTTCCTGCAGTGGTATAATCATTCCGCAAGCCGCAAGTAAGATTTATAATTGTTCCTCCACTCACGCTTGCTACTTCTGCCAATTCATAATTTCCTGATGACCCATAATTGGTAACCCCTCCCCAGGTGGCATCATTCGGAATTCCAATTCCTCCACTTAATGTGCCGTTTATTGTCGCCCCCTGTGCCTGATAAATAAAAATTAAATCTCCCGCAGCCAGGGGTGTAGTAAATCGTGCCGCAACCGAATCCAGGGTGTTATCCAATACAGTAATACTTGTACTTCCTGAAACAGCATTTGCAGTGAGCCTTGTATATTCGTTTACAATCGTATTCGCAGTGGAAATAGTTACATTTCCTTTAATTCCGCGTTGAGCATTGGCTTCCGAAAAGGATAACTGAAATCCCAAAAATAAAATCAGCGTGCCAAATGAAAAACGCTCAATAGAAGCGAATGATCTTGAAAAAGTTTTCATAATCCCAGGTGTCTCCATAAAAACAATCGTCGTAAGTGTAAATGGTGTTGATATTTACGAAAGCAATATAACCAATCATAAGACAACAGAAAAGTAAAAGCTTGTGATATCTGCCTTCTTTGAGATGATTTAATAGACCGGCTAATGGAAAGGCAAGAAATACAAGGTATTCGGTAAAACTTCTGCTTCCGAAAGAACACCCGAATCTCCAGTCGTGCCAGGAAGCAAACATCCATGAAATGAACAGAAACACCACTAAAAAAGAAATTGAATCAATTCCTCTATTAAACTTTAGCAACGAAATTATCAGCAGAACAGCAACAATTGGTGTATACACAAACAAGCCATTATTGGGACTAAACCATAATTCCAATAGGTGGGGATTGTTCAGATTACTAAATCCCTCATCGCCATACGAATACCAAAATATATTTCCACTAATAAAATACCAATAGGTGAATTGAGGAATTAAAACCAGTGTTGCCAAGCATGCAGGAAGCAAATAATGTTTTCTGTTTTTCCTTAAAGCATGGAGTAGTTCGAACAGATCTGCTTTCGATTTTACCCCTGTAAGAAAGATAAGGGGAAATGCAAAAACTGATGTGGGTCGAATTAAAAAACAAAGAAGAAGAATCGCGAAAAAAATCAGGGATCGAAAAAAATCAGGCGAATAAATTAATCTATCAACCATGTTGATCAGTACAGTAAAAAGAAAGAACAAATAGATATGGGAAAAACCTGCTTTGTCAATCCCATAATAAAATAACGTTGTGGATGAAAAAAGAAAGAGCACAGCCATTGAAGCAGAAAATGCACCATACATTTTTTTCAAAATCCTTTTTAAAAAATAGAGCGCTGCCAAGGCATAGAATACGCCGGCAAGCATAATCATTCGATGACCAATTACACCAAAACCATTTTCGTTAGATCCACTGATTTTGGCAATCAATCTTCCGGTCAGGTAAAACGGGAGTTGAAGTAATGCCACTCCGTAAGTATATTTTGTTTCGATCGAATTTGTTTCAGAATTCAGCCGGAATCCTTGCCCTGTGAGAATATCTGCAGAATCAGGAAAGTGTTCTGCCTTCCACCCAAATTCAAATGTGGCCGGCAGGTATGAATAATATCCCGCAGCATCTGCCCATAACACATGGTGGTAGGAGAATATCGGTGCACGGGAATGCATATTAAAGGTCAGGAATAAAAACAATCCTGCCGTTATTACAAGTTGAAACTTTTCGAGGTATGAGGAAATTTTTTGCACTCCTTAATCGATCCATTTGTATCTTTCCGCAAGTTACTAATCTGATTGTTATATGAATCGAAAAGTCAGGTCTTTACGACTTTGCTTGCTTTTTCTTTTGTTGCCGCTGTTTTCCGCTGCCCAATTTGACTATCCCAAGACGCGAAAATCAGCTGATTCTGAGATTTTTCATGGAACTACAGTTGCCGATCCTTACAGGTGGTTGGAATGTGACACATGCGCTGAGGTTCGGTCCTGGGTGATCGAGCAAAATAAGGTGACCCAAAAATGGTTTGCGGCGATAACTTATCGAAATGAAATACGCAAGCGACTTGCAAAGATCTGGAGTTTTTCATCCATGACACCTCCTTCGAAAAAGGCGGATAAGTTTTTTATCTATAAGAATAACGGCACGCAAAATCATGGTGTTCTGTATTGGTTTACTCAGAAAGATTCAACGCATAAAGTTTTGCTCGACCCTAATACTTTTTCTGTTGATGGAACAACCTCGCTTAATTCCGCAGTTCCGGATTCCAAAGCGAAATACATTGCTTATTCAATTTCTCATAAAGGTTCCGACTGGAGTGAAATCAAGATTAAGGAAATTCAAAGCGGAGTTGATCTTAAAGATCATTTAAAGTGGGTGAAGTTCTCCGGAATCTCATGGTATAAAAATGGTTTTTTTTATTCGAGGTATGATGCCCCAAAAGGAGCGGAGTATTCTGTACGAAATGAATACCATAAGGTTTATTATCATACAATTGGTACGAATCAGTCGGCAGATGTGCTGATTTATTCTGAAAACGATAAACCACTTCGGAATTTTGGAGTTAGCCTTATTCCGAATTCAACCTGGCTTGCTTTGAGTGCAACTGAGGGAACCAGCGGAAACAGTGTTCGGGTTGCTGACGCGAAAAACTGGAAACCCGGAGGAAAATTAGAATGGAAAGTTGTAGCAGATGGTTTCTCGGACGATTATAGTCCTGTTGGTTTTGTTAAG
The DNA here is from genome assembly GCA_002351955.1 of Flavobacteriales bacterium UBA2798. Lineage (GTDB taxonomy): Bacteria > Bacteroidota > Bacteroidia > Flavobacteriales_D > UBA2798 > UBA2798. Next base: position 8,260 of record DEHO01000002.1, on the reverse strand, counting down.
GGGAAATTGCTGTTCCTTACCAATGCAAGTGCTCCAAACAGAAAATTGATTGCTGTAAATCCAAATAATCTTTTGCCTGGTTCCCAGGTAGTAGTGATCCCTGAAAGGGAATCGGTTCTTGAAAGCGTGTCGATCGCCAATGGAAAGTTGGTGGTGAAGTACCTTGAGAATGTCAGCTCAAAACTTCAGGTCTTCTCGCTGGAAGGTAACTATGAACGTGATATCGAATTGCCACTGATTGGTATGGTTAGCGGGGTTTCCGGTNNGAGCCGGTAATCTATTACAGTATGGTTTCTTATACTTTCCCCTCACGCATTTATAAAGTGGATTTGCGGAATTATCAAACTTCACTTTATTTTAAACCTGAAATCGATTTCAAATCTGAAAATTTTGAAACCAAACAAGTGTGGTACACCTCAAAAGATGGAACGAAAGTCCCGATGTTTATCACTCACAAAAAGGGATTAAAATACGATGGAAACAATCCCTTGTTTTTATTTGGATATGGGGGCTTTAATATCAGTTATACTCCTGAGTTTCGGGTCGACCGTTCTGTTTTTCTGGAGAACAATGGCATTTACTGTGTTGCGAATATCCGCGGAGGTGGAGAATTTGGTCAGAACTGGCATAAGGCCGGAACAAAACTCCAAAAGCAAAATGTATTTAATGATTTTATTTCTGCGGCTGAATTTTTAATCGAAAAGGGTTATACCAGCAAAAGCAAAATAGCAATTCACGGACGATCAAATGGCGGACTTCTAGCAGGAGCGTGTTTAACGCAGCGCCCCGATCTTTTTAAGTGTGTAATCCCACAAGTTGGTGTTTTGGATATGCTTAAATTTCACCGTTTCACCATCGGTTGGGCCTGGAAAGGTGATTATGGTAGTAGCGATAACAAGGAAGAGTTTGAATACTTGTTGCGGTATTCTCCGGTTCATAACGTAAAATCAGCACAGTATCCAGCTACACTTGTATTAACCGGCGATCATGATGATCGTGTTGTTCCGGCTCATTCATTCAAGTTCATTGCAGAATTGCAGTCCAACCAAAAAGGGGATGCTCCTGTAATGGTTCGTATCGATACAGGTGGAGGACATGGTTCAGGAAAGCCATTGGCAATGCAAATCGATGAATATACCGATATGTGGACATTTGTTTTTTACAATCTGGGAATAGATTTTAAACTGCAGGAATGAAAAAGAAAGTTTTTATAACAGGATCAAATGGATTGCTTGGACAAAAGCTGGTTCATCTTTTACGTGTCGATAAGCAGGTTGAACTGATTGCGGCCTCCAAAGGTGAAAACAGAATTTCGGTAAAGGAAGGTTACCGTTATATCAATCTGGATATCACAGATGCATTGCAAATGGAAAAATCGCTTTTCGAAACGCTTCCGGATGTGGTAATCAATACTGCCGCAATGACAAATGTAGATGCTTGCGAATCGCAAAAGGAGGAATGTTGGCAGTTGAATGTAATTGCGGTTCAGCAAATGGTAAATGTGCTAACCACTCTAAAGGAAAAACAATCGGGATACGATCCGCATTTTATTCATCTTTCAACGGATTTCGTATTTAATGGTGAAGCGGGTCCATATACTGAATCTGATCGGCCGGATCCTTTAAGTTATTACGCACTTTCAAAATTCGAGTCAGAAAAAATTGTTCAGCAGTCGTCGTTAAAATGGGCCATTGCAAGAACCATCATCGTTTATGGTATAGCAGAGGCCATGAGCAGGACGAATATTGTTCTTTGGGCAAAAGGCGCACTTGAAAAGGGAGAGCCGCTGTCTATTGTTGATGATCAGTTCCGGATGCCGACACTTGCAGAGGATCTTGCTGCAGGATGTATCCTAATATTCAAAAAAGGTGCTACGGGGATTTTTCATTTGTCGGGGAAAGACTTCATGAATATTGTTGAACTGGTTCAACGTGTTGCTGTTTTTTTCAAGCTGAATGCTGATTTGGTAAAACCCATTAAAAGCAATACACTCAATCAGGCCGCCAAACGTCCGCCGCGCACGGGTTTTGTCTTGAACAAAGCAATTGCTGAATTGGGATACGATCCCCATTCATTCGAGGAGGGACTTGCAATTCTTCAATCGCAATTATAACGTCCTGAGTTTACAATTCGGTGAAGGCTTGATTTATTAGCCCGTATTGGAATTTCAGTATACAATATAGATCTTTTATCGAATTAAATCGCTCCTGGCATTGGGTGCTTTTAAAAACTTGGTTATTTTTACCCATCATCAATACTTTAGCAAATGTCAAATAATGAATCCTGGGGTTCGAGGGTTGGATTGATTCTTGCGATGGCAGGTAATGCTGTTGGGCTTGGAAATTTCCTTCGCTTCCCTGTTCAGGCTATCCAAAATGGTGGCGGTGCATTTATCATTCCGTATCTGGTCTGCTTTCTATTAATGGGAATACCACTTTTGTGGGTGGAATGGGCCTCGGGTAGGTTTGGTGGACGACATGGACATCATTCCACACCATTTATCCTCGACGCGATGGATCGTCGTCGCTTTTGGAAATATATCGGTGTTTTTGGAATCTTCACCAACCTGGCTGTTGCTGCCTATTACTGCTACCTCGAATCATGGACACTCTCGTATGTTTGGAATTCCGCGACGAGTGTTTTTCATGGCAATTCACCTGAAGAAGTAGCTAATTACTTTGGTGATTATGTTACAATGGCCAATAATAATTACATGCCGGTGTTTTTTTGGCTGATTTGTCTTGTGCTCAATACCTATATTCTTTCACGCGGATTGAGCGGTGGAGTAGAGAAGGCTGCGAAAATTGGTATGCCTCTTCTTTTGATCTTCGGTGCAATTCTTGCCTATATGGCAATTACCTTGAAAGCCGGAGAACACGGTGCGATAAATGATGGAACAGTTGGATTGAATTTCCTCTGGGAACCAAATTTTGAAAGTATCTGGAACCCGAAAGTGTGGATGGCTGCCGCTGGACAGATCTTCTTTACCTTATCTCTCGGAATGGGATCTATTCAATGTTATGCTTCTTATGTAAAGAAAAAGGACGATATCGCCTTAAACGCAGTTTCTGCAGGATTCATGAACGGATTTGTTGAGATTGTTTTAGGAGCCTCTATTTTGATTCCGATTTCTGTTGGATACCTCGGAATTGATAGGGTAGTTGAAATGACACAGAATGGCGGATTGGGATTAGGATTTAAAACGCTACCCTATTTGTTCGATCAGTGGGGTGGAGTGCTGGCAATTTTGGCAGGTGTATTCTGGTTTGGTTTGTTGTTTTTTGCAGGTATAACCTCTTCGCTTGCCATGGGAACTCCGGTGATGGGCTTTTTGCAGGATGAATTCAATTGGCGCCGTAAACCTGCTGCATGGATGTTCGGTCTAACCGTTTTCCTAATGGGATTGCCAGCAGTATTCTTCTTTCAGTATGGTGTATTTGACGAATATGATTACTGGGCAGGAGAATTTTCTCTGGTTGTTTTTGCCTTGTTCGAAGTGATCTTATTTGCTTGGATATTTGGCATGACCAAAGGATGGAATGAAATTAACACCGGTGCAGATATTCGAATTCCGATTGTCTTCAAGTACATCATTAAGTTTGTTACCCCGGTTATGCTTCTGTTTGTATTTATCTGGAATCTTCCCGGAGTTTGGGATAAAATCACCAATGATAAACTATATAAGCAGATTGCCGACGCAGCCTCCCCTGAGGAAATAAATACCTTGAACACCACCATTACCTATGTGAACTTTTCAAGAATCTTCCTCTTACTGGTTTTTGTAGGTATTTGTTATTTAGTGTTTGTCGCTTATCGTAAACGAATGAAAGAAGGGAGGATGACCTCATGAGTACTTCAGCTTTAACTATGATGTTGACCACACAAATTGTGGTAACAGCTATTACAATCTACTTTTTCTATAAAGTTCTGAAAACCCCTCCTCGGAAAGAACCTGATTCGTTTTCAGATAACGATAACAAAGAGCATTGAAATCATTTTTTAAGGATCTTTTCCGCATTCCGGAACGTGAGCGAAATGGAATTACTGCGTTCACTTTGATCATTCTTGGCTCAATGGCTTTGCTGTCGTTTAAGGATGCTTTCCTAAATCCACCTGAACCAATTCCTCATGAGCAATTGCAGGAGTTTGAAGAATGGAAATTGAGTGAAGTTGAACTCAGGAACAATGAGGATTTATCACAGTCATCCTATTCGTTTTCTGATAAAAAATCTTTTTCACGGAAGAAAAATCAGGGCGATTTCAGGATGGATCCCAATCAAGCAAATTTTAAAGAATTGATTGAAGCGGGTTTTACCAAAGAACTAGCAGGACGGTTAATCGCATGGAGGAAATCTGGCAAAGTTTTTCATTTCAAACAGGATGTTGCAAAACTGAAAGGCTTATCTGATTCTCTTTTCGAAAGAATAGCACCCGGAATCGCTTTACCTGATTCTCCGGTCCTAAATGAAGAAAAGAAAGTGATTTCAGAAGTGAAAAAGGTAGACATCAATGCTGCCGATACCAGTGAGTGGATTGCATTGCCCGGAATTGGACCAGCATTTGCCAAACGAATTGTCGCTTATCGGGAACGACTAGGTGGTTTCCATTCTGCTGTCCAGTTGCTTGAAGTTTATGGAATTACAGACGAAAAGTGGAATGCCATTAAAGATAAATTGGAGGTAAAAACCTTGCTTTCTCCAACTGATCTCAATACATGTACTCTGGATCAATTACTGTGCTTTCCGTACCTTAAACCGGTGGTCGCCAGAGGTATAATCAACTATAGGGAAAAGCATGGTTCGTATAAGCGCATAGAAGACCTGTTGAATACTGATTTGGTGGATGCAGAATTATACGCTAAAATTGCACCCTATTTTTTTGTAAAGTGAGCCAACTTCAGGACAGAATTCGAGCAAGCATCCGTGATGTTAAGGATTTTCCCAAACCGGGAATCCTGTTCAAGGATATAATGCCTGTTCTGGAAGATCCTGAGCTCTCTGCAGATATTGTGAAGCATTTTGCTTCGGTTTTTTCCTCTCAGGGAATCAACGCTGTTGTCGGAGTTGAAAGCAGAGGATTTCTCTTCGGAATGGCGCTTGCAATTCAGATGCAGGTTCCTTTCGTTTCTGTTCGCAAAAAAGGCAAGCTGCCTTATCAGACCATTTCCTACAAGTACGATCTAGAATACGGAAGCGCAGAAGTGGAAATGCACATCGATTCGATTAAGGCAGGATGGAAAGTTCTCATTCACGATGACCTGCTTGCTACCGGAGGAACTGCTACTGCTGCTGCTGAACTCGTTAAAATGCAAGGGGGAAATGTGGAGGCATTTGCATTTCTGGTAGAACTTGAATTTCTCAATGGGCGTGAACGCCTTGAACCATACACGAAAAATATTGTTAATCTCGTAGCTTACTGATTTATCATGGAATTTGCCAAGACAGAAAACCAAAACATGATCGCACAAATGGTGCGTGATTTTGCCGAAAAAGAAATTCGTCCGAATGTGATGGACTGGGATGAATCCCAAACTTTTCCTCGTGAGCTCTTCCGTAAGGCAGGTGAACTCGGTATTATGGGAGTTCTTGTACCGCAGGAATACGGTGGTTCGGGATTGAGTTACTTCGAATACATAAGTGTAATTGAAGAAGTAGCAAAGGTTTGTGGTTCTGTTGGACTTTCTGTTGCTGCTCACAATTCACTTTGTACCAACCACATTCTTGAGTTTGGCAATGAAGAGCAGAAGAAAAAGTATTTACCAAAACTTGCATCCGGCGAATGGATCGGTGCATGGGGCCTAACGGAAGCGAACACAGGTTCCGACGCAATGCGGATGAAGTGTGTTGGTAAGCAAGATGGAGATCATTGGGTGATCAACGGAACGAAGAACTGGATTACGCACGGAATTTCTGCAGAAGTTGCAGTGGTTCTTGTTCGCACAGGTGAGTTACTTGATTCAAAGGGAATCACTGCTTTCGTAATCGAACGCGGAACTCCCGGCTTCAGTGGTGGAAAAAAGGAGAATAAACTCGGTATGCGTTGTTCTGAAACCGCAGAACTGATTTTTGATAATTGCCGTGTCCACAAAAGCCAGATTTTAGGTGAAGTGGGCATGGGATTCGTTCAGGCGATGAAAATTCTTGATGGTGGACGTATTTCCATCGGTGCCCTTGCATTAGGTATTGCAAAAGGGGCCTATGAAGCATCTTTGAAATATTCCAAAGAACGTCAGCAGTTTGGTCAGCCTATTGCCAATTTTCAGGCTATTGGATTCAAACTGGCGGATATGGCTACCGAAATCCAGGCAGCTGAATTATTGCTTTACCAGGCGGCAGATTTGAAAAACCGCAAGCAAAAAGTTACCCGTGAGGGGGCCATGGCAAAATATTATGCATCAGAGGTGAGTGTAAGGGTTTCTACGGAGGCTGTTCAGATCTTCGGAGGATATGGTTATACCAAAGATTTTCCCGTTGAAAAGTTCTATCGCGACTCCAAATTGTGNNCTCTGAAATTCAGAAACTTGTGATATCTCGCGAAATTTTAAAGGCTTGATTGGATTTCAGGAAAATTCCTTATTTTTGCGACCCATTAAAACGAACACACGATTATGTTAATCATTCCAGTAAAAGAAGGCGAGTCAATTGAAAAGGCGCTGAAGAAGTACAAAAAGAAGTACGAAAAAGTTGGTGTTGTTAAGCAACTTCGCGAGCGTCAATCGTTCACAAAGCCCTCGATCAACCGTCGTCAGGAAATCATCCGCGCCAAGTACAGGCTGCGTATGCGTCTTGCAGAAGAGTAAGAAACTTTTTTCTATCATACTCGTAAAGGGAATTCCATTCGGATTCCCTTTTCGTATTTATGACCGATTCATCATTCATCGCCTATCTTTCCGACGAGAAACGGTACTCGCAACACACAGTGCGTGCATACAGAGATGACCTCAATGAATTTTCAGCCTTCTGCAAGCGTGTATTTGAGATCGAAGACCCATCCGTGTCTGATCATCAAATTGTGCGGTCCTGGGTAGTTGAATTGATGCAGGAAGGAAAAAATCCCCGCACAATCCGAAGGAAGTTAAGCTGCCTTAATGCCTGGTTCCGCTTTTTAATGACCACAGGTAAAGTATCCTCGAACCCGGTTCGAAAAGTGGTAAGCCCCAAAATTGCAAAGCGTCTTCCGGTATTTGTAGAAGAGTCGAGAATAGAATCGCTTTTTTCCGCTACCATTTTCCCTGATACCAATGTTGGAATTCGTGACCGTCTCATCATGGAGCTGCTTTATGGAACAGGAATGCGAAGGGCGGAACTGGTTGGACTAAAAATAGGGGATGTGCGTGGCGATGCAATTCGTGTTTTGGGAAAACGAAATAAGGAGCGAATTATTCCCATCACTGTTCCTTTAAAAGAGTTAATCACACAGTATTTGCCAGTGCGTACAGAAATTTCACAGGGAAAAGAATCTGAAATACTTTTATTGGATGATAAAGGCAATAATATCAGTCCGGAATTTGTTTACAAAAAAGTAAATTATTACCTTCAGCAAGTCACCAGTTTGGAAAAGCGGAGTCCGCACGTACTTCGGCATACATTTGCTACCCATTTGCTCAATCAGGGGGCTGATTTAAATGCCATCAAAGAGTTACTCGGTCACTCCAGTTTGGCTGCCACACAGGTGTACACGCACAATACTATTGAGAAATTGAAATCGATTTATAACCAGGCTCACCCTCTTGCAGGCTGATCCAAAAAAAGAAATTCTTATGCAAATCCAGATTCATTCCATTCACTTTGATGCTGACCAGAAACTGATCGATTTTTGCCACAAGAAAATGGAGAAGCTTTCTACCGTTCACGAAAAAATTACCACTACAGAAATCTTTCTTCGCCTCGATAAGGATACAACGAATGAGAACAAGGTTGCTGAGATCAAAATGAAAGTGCCTGGTAAAGAATTGTTCGCAAGCCGTCAATGCAAGTCATTTGAAGAAGCTGTCGACCTTTCAGTGGAAGCCCTTAAGAACCAGATGGAAAAGTACAAGGGTAAGACCCTTGGTAAACTATAAGTGCCGGTAAATACCCGGTTAGCGTGCCATAAATCCCCGCTACGCCTTTTGTTTTCAAAAAAAAGGTGTTGATTTTTTTGCTTCATCTTGAATGTTTTATACATTTGCAGACCTTTTTGGAAAGAGGTCTGCTTTCTTTATTGATGCTAGCCTCTGATACAGAATAGATTAGCCGGGGTAGCTCAGTTGGTAGAGCAG